>SEGS01000007.1 GCA_004210915.1 Variovorax sp.
TCGATCACGCCGGGCAAGCAGGCCGACCTGGTGATGTTCGACTGCCGCGGGATGAACATCTTCCCGGCGCTGCCCGGGGGCAATGCGGCGCACATCGTGGTCATGTATGCCGAGACGGCCGACATCGAGCATGTGCTGGTGGCCGGCAAGTTCGCCAAGCGCGATGGCCAGCTGTGCTTCGAGGCGGGCCGGCTGGCTCGTCTGCAGGAGGAACTCCTGGCCTCGCGCATGCGCATGTTCGAGCAGGGCAACTACGCCTGCACACCGGTCCAGCGTGGACCTCAACCCGAGGAGTTCTTCCTGTGACCCCTTCTGTCGTTCGGCGTGCCCTGGTGGCTGCTGCGTGGGTGGTGAGCGCGGCGTCGGTCGCGGCGCAAACCGCAGCTTTGCCTGCGCGGGACTGGCCGACCAGGCCCGTCAAGATCGTCCACGGCTTCACGGCCGGCGGCCCGGTCGACAACCTGGCCCGCTTGCTGGCGGCGCAGTTCCCTGCGGCCTTCGGTCACCAGGCCATCGTCGAAGGCAAGCCGGGCGCCGGCGGCACCATCGGTGCCAACTTCGTGGCCAAGGCCGAACCCGACGGCTACACGCTGTTCCTGATGGCCTCGGGCCACTCGGCAGCGCCGGGGCTCTACCGGTCGCTTCCCTTCGACGCGGTGTCGGACTTCACCATGATCTCGATGGTGGCCCGAAGCCCCTTCGCGATCATTGCCGGCCCCGGCTCCAGTGCAGCGACGCTGAAGGAACTGGTGGCTGCGGCGAAGGCTCAGCCCGGCAAGATCGATTACGGGTCGGGTGGCGCCGGCAGCGGCATGCATCTGGCCGCGGTGCTGTTCCAGGCGCGGGCCGGGGTCGAGTTCACGCACGTGCCGTACAAGGGCGGCAATGCGCCGGCCCTCGCCGTCATGGGGGGCGAGGTGCCCATCATCTTCACCTCGCTGGCCGGCATGTCGAGCAACATCGAAAGCGGCAAGGTGCGGCCGCTGGCGGTGACTTCGCGCACGCGTTTCTCCGGCTTCCCATCGATTCCCACCGTGGCCGAGACGGTCCTGCCCGGCTTCGACGTGAGCGCCTGGTACGCGCTGGCCGGGCCGAAGAACCTGCCACCGGCGGTGGTGGAGCGCCTCAACGCGATGGTGCAAGCCACGCTGCGCCGGCCCGAGATCATCCAGGGTCTGCAGATGCAAGCGTCGGAGCCCTGGCCCACCACCGCGGCGGAGGCCCAGGCCTTCCTCGGCAAGGATGTCGAGCACTGGACCAAGGTGGTCCGCAGCGAAAACATCGCCTTGCCCAACTGAGCGCTGGCACCGCGCGCGCCGCGGTGCCAGGGGCGTCAGTCGACCTTGATGCCCGCCGCCTTGACGATCCGGGCGCCCTTGGCAGTCTCCGCGGCAATGAACTGATCGAACTGCGTGGAAGGCATCGTGAAGGGTTCGGCGCCCAGCTTGTCGAGCCGGTCCTTCAGATCGGGCGAAGCCATGATCTTCGCGACCTCCGCCTGCACGCGGTCGATCACGGGCTTCGGCGTCTTTGCCGGGGCGAAGAGGCCGACCCAGAACAGGTACTCGGAGCCCGCCACGCCTGCTTCGACCGTGGTGGGAAGGTCGGGCTGCACCGACGAACGCTTGCCGGTGCCGACCGCCAGGGCCTTGAGCTTGCCATCACGGATCAACGGCAGCGCCGACACCATGGGCGCGAAGAACCAGTCGACACGCCCGCCCATGATTTCGGTCATGGCTTCCGGTGTGCCGCGAAACGGCACGTGCTGTGCCTGCAGGTTGGCGGCGAGCCGGAACACCTCGGCGTTCATGTGCGTCGCCGAACCGTTGCCGGCCGATGCGTAGTTGAAACCACCCGGCTTGGCCTTGACCTGCGCAACCAGGTCCTTGACGTCGGCGAATTTGCCCGGCGTCGTGACCAGCACGTTGGGCAAGCTGGCCATGGGCGTGATACCTGCGAAGTCCTTGAGCGTGTCGTAGGAAAGGTTCGGGTAGATCGCCGGGTTGACCAGATGGCCGGCCGAATGCACGAGCAGGGTGTGCCCGTCGGTGGGGGCCTTGGCCACCTGTGCGGCGCCCAGCGTGCCGCCGGCACCCGGCTTGTTCTCGACCACGACGCTGGTCGCGAGGGCCGGGCCGAGGCGTTCGGCAACCAGCCGGGCCACGATGTCCGTCCCGCTGCCGGCAGTGAAGGGGACCACCAGCTTGATCGGCTGGCCGCGGGGCCAGTCACCTTGCGCGTTGACGTTGGCGCTGCCGAGCAGCGCGGCGGCAATGGCTGCGCCCAGCAGGACGCGGCGGGTGGGGTGCGATGCATTCATCTTCTTTGTCTCCATGGGTTTTGAATTCAGGTCGGTGGCGCCATCGGCATGACCAGCGCCACCAAGACCGGACGGTTCGTCCGGTTCAGCAACTGGCGTTTCTCCCCCGGTGCGAAGCGGCACGAATCGTGGGGGCCGAGCTCCTGCTCCTCGCGCTCGCCGTCGCGCTCACCAACCAGCGTCAGCTGGCCTTCGAGCACGAGGTAGAGCTTCTCCATCGGCGAGCCGTCCAGGCCGGTGCGGCCGCCGGGCAGGATCTGGCTCATGCCCATCCACATCTGGGTGGAAGGGCCGGCCTCCTTGCCTTGCAGGCGGAGGCAGCGCATGTCGAAGTGGTTGGGCGCCTCGTAGGCGGGCGCATCGGCCAGGCGGGTGACGTGCATGAGAGCGCTCCAGGTTCAAGGTCGCAGGACCACGCGGTCGGTGCTGCCCGACAACACGAGGCGGTAGGCGTCCAGGGCCGCGTCGAGCGTGAAGCTCTGCGCCACCGGGAAGGGCTTGAGCGTGCCGCGCTCGAAGCCCTCGCGCATCGCATCGAGCTGCGCGGTCGAAGCGACGCAGTCCATCGCGAGCGAGTCGATGCCCACGAAGGTGTGCATTCCGCGATAGAACGCGAAGATGTCGAAGGGCACGGCGCGGTCGTGCGTGGCGATGAAGATCTGCGTCGCGCCCTTGGCCATCGACTTGTTGGCGGCGTCGAAGTAGGCGCTGCCGACCGTGTTGTAGACCACATGGGCACCGCGGCCGGCGGTGAGCTCGCGCACCTGCGCCGCCACGTCGCCGCGGGAATCATCGCTTGCGTCGATCACGTCCACGGCGCTGCATGCGAAGCCCTCGAACGGTCCTGCACGCCGCTGCACCGCGATCACCTTCGCGCCCGCCTGGGCGGCCAGTTGCACGGCCGCCTGGCCCACCTTGCCATTGGCACCGAACACGAGCACCGTCTGGCCGGCCTGCGGCATGCCGCTGCGTCGAAAGCCTTCGTACGCCGTGACGAAGGGCACGCCCACGGCGCCCGCCTCGTCCATCGAGATGTTGCGCGGGCGCTCGCGCAGCGCCGCCACCGGCAGCGTGATGAAGCGTGCATGCGAGCCGTTGCGCGTGATCCCGATGTCGCCGCCGGAGCCGTACACCTCGCGGCCGATCCATTCGCTCGGACCGGCCACCACCGTGCCGGCGAAGTCCCGGCCCGGGGTGCGCGGCCATACGGCCTGCGGCATGATGCCCAGGCTGGCCTTCACGTCGCTCGGATTCACCGCCGCGGCGCCCACCTGCACCACCGCGAAGCCGGCCGCCGCGTCGGGCTGTGGCTGGTACACGATGTCCAGGGTGAGCGATGCCAGGTCGGCCGCCTTCTCGTTCACACGCAGGGCGCGTGCGGGCAAATTGCTGCTCGGCGCGTTCATCGTGCACCTCCTTCGGGCAGGCCCAGCGCCGCACGCGCTTCGGTGGCGCTCGCCACCTGACCGCCCAGGCTCACGATGATGTCGCGCGCTTTCGCGACCAGTTGTGCGTTGCTCTCGGCCAGCACGCCGTGCGACAGGTAGATGTTGTCTTCCATGCCCACCCGCACGTGGCCGCCCATCAGCCAGGCCTGCGCGACGATCGGGAATTCCATGCGACCGATGCCGAAGGCGCTCCAGAAGGCGCCGCGCGGCAGCATGTTGCGGGCATACAGCAGCGTCTCGGGCGTCGACGCAAAGCCGTACTTCACGCCCAGCACGAAGGTCCACATGCCGGGCCCGTCGAGCGTGCCGTCGGCGATGAGGTCGAGCGCGAGGTTGATGTCGCCGGAGTCGAAGATCTCGAGTTCGGGCTTCACGCCGGCTTCGCGGATCACCTTCGCCATGCGGCGCACGTTCTTCGGTGTGTTCATCACCACGTCGGGGCCGCTGTTCATGGTGTTGAGATCGAGTGAGCAGACGTCGGGCCGGATCAGCGCGATGTGTTCGACGCGCTTTTCGGGCGGCAACAGTGAAGTGCCCGGCGCATAGACCTTCGGGTCGTCTTCGCTGGGGATGAAGCGCCCGCCGGGTCCGGTCGTGAGGTTGATGATCAGTTCGCGATCCTGGCGGCGAATGCGCTCGACCACCTCGCGGTACAGGTCCACCTCCATCGATGGCTTGCCGGTGCCCGGGTCGCGCACGTGGATGTGCACCTGGCCGGCGCCGGCCTCGGCAGCGGCCAGGCACTCGTCGGCAATTTGCGTGGGCGTGATGGGCAGATGCGGCGTCTGTTCGGGCTTGACCAGGTTGCCGGTCACGGCGCAGGTGATCAGTGTCTTGCTCACAGGTGGCGCCCTCCGTCCACGACGATGCGGGTGCCGGTGACGAAGCGCAGCGTCGTGCTCAGCGCTTCGATCGTGGCGGCCACATCGTCCGGCAGACCGATCCGTCCCAACGGCGTGGTCGCGGCCATCTTCCCCTTGAATTCCTCTCCGCGGCCCGGCACGAAGGCCGATTCCACCGCGCCCGGCGACACAGACACGACGCGCACGGCCGGTGCCAGCGCCTTGGCCAGCGCATCACCCACCACGTCGAGGCCGGCCTTCGCGGCGACGTAGGCCAGGTTGCTGCCGACACCGGTGAAGCCGGCGATCGACGACACGTTCACGATGAGCCCGTCACCGCTCGCCTTCAGCAGTGGCGCAAAGGCGCGGATCGTCGCGAAGACGCCGCGGAAGTTGGCCGTCAGCAGCTCGTCGATCAGGTCGTCCGTCAGGCCATCGAGGTCGCCCGCCGCCACGGGGCGGGTGTGGCCCGCGCTGTTGACGAGGATGTCGCAGCGCCCGTGGGTGGCCTTGACCTGTTCCGCGGCGGCCTGGAGGCTGGCGCTGTCGATGATGTCGGCGCGCAGCGCGCCGTGTGGCTGCCCCTGGTCGGCAGGCAGTTGCGCGGCGCGTGCCTGCGCATCGTCGCCCTTGCGGTGCAGCAACACGCAGGTCGCGCCAAGTGCCGCGAGGCGGCGTGCGCTCGCGTAGCCGATGGCGCCAAGGCCACCGGTGATGACGGCCACCTTGCCGTCCAGCCGTGAAACGGGATCGAAGCTCATGATTGGATTGGATGTTGGAGGGGTTGGAAAAAGGTCAGGGGATGGGAGGCCGTGGAAATTTCATCTCGCCCGGCTCGAGCGCAAAGTCGTAGCTGAGCGTCGCGCTTGCGCCGTCGGCCTGTAAGGCGTAGTTGCCGATCAGCCGCCGCGTCACGCCGAAGGTCGGATCGCTTTCCAGGTTTTCGTCGTCGTCGGCATAGACCTGGCTGACCAGCACCTTGTGGCCTGGCTTGCTGACCATGAAATGCAGATGGGCTGGACGGTTCGGGTGGCGGTGCTGCGCGCGCAACAGCACGCCGCACGGGCCGTCGGTCGGCACCGGATAGCCGGCCGGCCGCACGCTCAGGAAGTGATAGCGGCCGTCGGCGTCGGTACGGAAGCGCCCGCGCAGGTTCATCTCTTCCTGCGTCGGGTCCTGGTTTTCGTAGAGGCCGACCGGCGAGGCTTGCCAGACGTCGACCATCGCGTCCGCGAGGGGGCGGCCCTGCACGTCGCGCACCACGCCCGAGACCGCCAATGGAACGCCGGGCGTTCCCGAGCGCGCGATCGAGTCGCCACAGCGGCAGTCCGGTGCATTGGCGCGCCAGAACGGGCCGAGCAGGGCGGCCGGCGATTCGCCCTGCGGATCCTGGTTGTTCAGCAGGGCCACCAGCGTCGACACACCCAGGATGTCTGCGGCCAGCACGACTTCGTTCTTCTTTTCTCCGGTGGCCTGGCCAATCGCCACGAGGAACTCCAGTGCCTGCTCGAATTCCTCTTCGCCGAGCCGGACTTCCTGCACGAAGGCATGGAGGTGGCGCGTCAGCGACGCCATGACTTCCCGCAGCCGCGGGTCGGGTGTGCGTGCCATCGCGTCGAGCGCGATGTCCAGCACGGAGGCAGGCGTAGTGACGATGTTCATGTGGGTTGCAGTACGTGAAGGGCTGTGCAAACGTTTGCACATTATTCCTCGGAAAATGCACAAGCTACAATGGGGAGGAACAACAAACCACTCGAACAAAAGGGTCATCGGGCATTCAATCCTGATACCAAACGTTTGCATGAAAAGTCCTGTCGTCCCCAGCACCGTGACCATCCGCGACGTCGCCAAGGCGGCCGGCGTGCATGTGTCGACCGTCTCGCGCGCTCTGAACCCGGCCAAGCGTGGGCTCATCAGCAACGAGGTCCTGAAGTCCGTGGAAGCTGCAGCGGCGCGCCTGGGTTACCGCCCGAACCGCGCCGCCGCCGCATTGCGCACGGGGCGCACGCACACCATCGGTGTGCTCGTGCCGGACATCACCAACCCGGTCTTTCCGCCCATCCTGCAAGGCATCGAAGCGAGCGCGGCCGCGCGCGGCTACTTCGCATTTGTGGCCAACGTGGGCGACCCGCAACTCGCCCAGCCCATCCTCGCGCGCATGCAGGCGCAGCAGATCGATGGCTTGGTGATGGCCATCGCCTTGCGCGACGATCCGCTGATCGACTTCATCCGCGCCCACGGCATGCATGCGGTGATGGTCAACCGCGCCGACGAGAGCGGGCGGCTGCCCGCCGTGGTCAGCGATGACCGACTGGCGATGAAGCTCGCGGTCGATCATCTGGTGGCGCTGGGCCACCGCCGCATTGCCCATCTGGCCGGTCCGCAGAATGTGCCGACCGGGGTCGGCCGCCGCCAGGGCGTGGAGCAGGCGATGCAGGACCACGGCCTGGCCGCGCCGCGCGTGGTCGCCTGCGAGGCCTACACCCGCGAGAGCGGCGCGCAGGCCACGCGCACGCTGCTGGCCGAGGGCCCGCTGCCCGATGCCCTCGTGTGCTGCAACGACCTGGTGGCGCTGGGCGCCTACGACGTGCTGCGCGAGGCCGGCTTGCGCATACCCCACGATGTCTCCGTGACCGGCCACAACGACATGCCGCTGGTCGACATGGTCGACCCGCCGCTCACCACCATCCGGCTTCCGCATCGCGAACTGGGATGGCGCGCAGCCGAGATGCTGTTCGACGAGATCGAGGGCCTGGCCATGTCCGCTTCCACGGTGGTGCTCCGGCCCGAGTTGGTGGTCCGTGCCTCTACGGCGCCGCGGATGGTCACGGACTGACCGCAGGTCCGCTTTAAGCCGCCCGGTGCGTGCAGGGGCGGACTGGCAGTGTCAAGCCCTCAACACCGCAGGGGCATGGACTGCGTTCAGTTGCGCGTAAAGACAACCACCGACCGCCCCGTCGCTACGTACTCGGTATGCCCCATGTCTCCGTCGCCCAGCGCTGGATCGGTGGTGTCGAGCACCAGCCGCCAGGCGTTGTCCGCAGCGGGCTCGGGCAAGGTGAAAGGCACTGCCTCGTGCCACCCGTTGATGACGATGAGGAGGCTGGGATCTTGCGCGGGCGTCGGTATCGCCGATGCGGGCGCCTGACCGTTGAGCAGCAGCGCGAACGACCGTGTCTGGTTGTCTTCCCAATGGGCGGCGGCCATCTCGTCGCCCGCGGGGCTGAACCAGGCGGCGTCTTTGCCCGCTGCCTCGCCCTGGCGGGCGCCGGTGAGGAATCGATTGCGTCGCAGAACCGGCTGCGCCTTGCGCAGCGCCAGCAAACGGGCCGCGAAGGCCTGCAAGTCCTGGTTCTCAGGCTGCTGGGCGTGCTGCCAGTCCACCCAGCTGATCGCGTTGTCCTGGCAATAGGCGTTGTTGTTGCCCTGCTGCGTGCGGCCGAACTCGTCGCCCGCGAGAAGCATCGGCGTGCCCTGCGCGAGAAACAGGGTGGCGAGCTGGTTGCGTTGCTGGCGTGCGCGCAGGGCAAGCACCGCAGAGTCGTCGCTCGGGCCTTCCACGCCGCAGTTCCAGCTGCGGTTGTCCGAGTGACCGTCGCGGTTGTCCTCGCCGTTGGCTTCGTTGTGCTTTTCGTTGTAGCTCACCGTGTCGGCCAGCGTGAAGCCGTCGTGTGCGCTGATGAAGTTGACACTGGCCCACGGGCGGCGCCCGCGCTGGTTGAAGCGGTCACTGCTCGCAGTCAGGCATTGCGCCAGCGCGGGCGCCATCGCTTCATCGCCCTTCCAGAAGGCGCGCACGGTGTCGCGGAACTGGTCGTTCCACTCGGCCCAGCCAGGCGGGAAGCCGCCCACCTGGTAGCCGCCCGGGCCGATGTCCCAAGGTTCCGCGATCAGCTTCACGCTCGACAGCACCGGGTCCTGTCGGCAGCTCTTGAGGAAGCCGCCGCCCTCGTCGAAGCCATGCGGCTCGCGCGCCAGGATGGTGGCGAGGTCGAAGCGGAAGCCGTCGACGTGCATCTCCGTGACCCAGTAGCGCAGGCTGTCCATCACCATCTGAAGGACGCGTGGATGACTCAGGTTCACGGTGTTGCCGGTGCCCGTGTCGTTGATGTAGTAGCGCTGGCCCTTGCCGTCGTCACCGGGCGGCATGAGCCGGTAGTAGCTGGCGTTGTCGATGCCCTTGAATGACAGGGTCGGGCCGAGCTCGTTGCCTTCGGGTGTGTGGTTGTAGACCACATCTAGGATGACTTCGAGCCCGTGGGCGTGGAAGCGATCGACCATGTGCTTGAACTCGTCAATGTTCGGCCCGTCCATGTAGCGCGGGTCGAGCGCGAAGAAACCGATGGTGTCGTAGCCCCAGAAATTGGTGAGTCCCTTCTCCAGCAGACTCGACTGGTTGAAGAACATCTGGATCGGAAGCAGCTCGACGCTGGTGACGCCCAGATCCCGGATCGGCCCGAGCACCTCGTCGCGCGCCATGCCGGCGAAGGTGCCCCGAAACTGTTTGGGAATGGCGGGATGCTGTTGCGTGAAGCCGCGAACATGGGTCTCGTAAAACACCGTGTCGTTCCATGGCACGCGCAGCGCATCGGTCTGTGCCCATTGGAACCGTGAGTCGACCACCACGCACTTGGGCATGAAGGGCGCGCTGTCGCGTTCGTCGAAGCTCAGGTCGCCATCGGGGTGACCGACGGTGTAGCCGAACACCTCGGGGCCCCAGCTCAGCTCGCCCATGTGCGCCTTAGCGTAAGGGTCGAGCAGGAGCTTGTGGTGATTGAACCGGTGGCCCTTCTCGGGCTCGTACGGGCCGTGCACGCGCAAGCCGTAACGCGTGCCAGGCTGCAGCCCGGGGACGAAGCCGTGCCAGACCTCGTCGGTGTACTCCGGCAGCGTCACGCGCCCTGTTTCGATCTGGCCGGCATCATCGAACAGGCAGATGTCCACGCGGGTCGCGTGAGCCGAAAACACGGCGAAGTTGACGCCATCCCGGATGAAGGTTGCGCCCAGCGGATGCGGGGCGCCTTCGGTGACGGTGGCCTGAGGTGGGGAGGGCAGGGGTTCGGTCATGAGACTCAGGTGGTGAGGGGGTGGGGTACGAGATTCTGCGGACGAAGCTTGAACCGTGGCGCGGCACGCGGGTCAGCTGCAGTCCCGCGAAATCGTGTCAGTGCGCGCGCCGACCGGCGCCCCGGTTTCCCCGCCACATCCGGCAAGTCGGCCCGGCTAAGTTCTTTCGCGCCCTCGACCCCAGCGCCAGTTCAGGATCTCGGGCATGTCCTCGCCGTGCGCTGTGATCCACGCGCGGTGGGCCAGCAAGCGGTCGCGCAGCAGTTGCTTGACGTGGCCGGCGGCGTCCCGGATGCGCGGCACGCGGTCGATCGCATCCGCGGCCAGGTGGAAGCGGTCCAGCTGGTTCAGCACGGTCATGTCGAAGGGCGTGGTGGTGGTCCCTTCTTCCTGGTAGCCGTGCACGTGGAAGTTGTCGTGGTTGGTGCGCCGGTAGGTGAGCCGGTGAATCAGCCAGGGGTAGCCGTGGAAGGCAAAGACGACCGGCTTATCGGCGGTGAAGATCGAATCGAACTCGGCGTCGGGCAGGCCATGCGGATGCGCCGACGGCGACTGCAGCGTCATCAGGTCGACCACGTTGACCACCCGCACCTTGAGGTCGGGCAGGTGCGCGCGCAGCAAGTCGACCGCGGCCAGCGTTTCCAGTGTCGGCACGTCGCCTGCGCAGGCCATCACGACGTCCGGTGACTCGCCGGCGTCGGAGCTGGCCCAGGTCCAGATGCCCATGCCCACGCTGCAGTGCCGAACCGCCGACGCCATGTCGAGCCACTGCGCCTCGGGCTGCTTGCCGGCGACGATCACGTTCACATAGTGTCGACTGCGCAGGCAATGGTCGACCACCGAGAGCAGGGTGTTCGCGTCGGGCGGCAGATAGACCCGCACCACTTCCGACTTCTTGCTGACCACATGGTCGATGAAGCCCGGGTCCTGGTGACTGAAGCCGTTGTGGTCCTGCCGCCAGACATGGCTCGTCAACAGGTAGTTCAGCGATGCGATCGGCCGCCGCCAGCCGATCGCACGTGACACCTTGAGCCACTTGGCGTGCTGGTTGAACATCGAGTCGACGATGTGGATGAAGGCTTCGTAGCACGAGAAAAAGCCATGTCGTCCGGTCAGCAGGTAGCCTTCGAGCCAGCCCTGGCAGAGGTGCTCGCTCAGCACTTCCATCACGCGGCCGTCCGGCGCGACGTGGTCGTCGCCGGGCAGGATCTGCGCGGTCGAGGTGCGGTTGCTGACCTCGAACAGCGCGCCCAGGCGGTTGGACGCCGTCTCGTCCGGGCCCACGACGCGAAAGTTGCGCTCCTGCGCGTTGCGCTTCATCACGTCACGCAGGAACTCGCCCGTGACGCGCGTGGCCTCGGCCTTGACGGCGCCGGGCGACGGAACGTCCACCGCGTAGGCGCGGAAATCGGGCATTCGCAGGTCTTTCAGCAGCAGGCCGCCGTTCGCATGCGGGTTGGCGCTCATGCGGCGCGCACCCTCCGGGGCCAGCGCGGCGATGTCGGCGCGCAGGGTGCCGCCCTCATCGAACAACTCCCCGGGCCGATAGCTGCGCAGCCAGTCTTCGAGCAGCCCCACATGGGACGGCGTGGCAGCGAAGCCCGTCAGCGGAACCTGATGCGAGCGTTGCGTGCCTTCCACCGGGAGGCCGTCGACGACTTTCGGACCGGTCCAGCCCTTGGGCGTGCGCAGCACGATCAGCGGCCAGCGATGGCGCTCGCCGAAGCCATCGGCGCGCGCGGCCGTCTGGATCGCATCGATCGCGTCGAGCGCCGTGTCGAGCGCGAGCGCCATGGCGCGATGCATCGCTTCGGGCTCGTGGCCGGACACGAAGTGTGGCTCGTAGCCGTTGCCACGCATCAGCTGGGTCAGTTCGTCGTCGCCGATCCGGGCCAGCACCGTCGGCCCGGCGATCTTGTAGCCGTTCAGGTGCAGGATCGGCAGCACCGCGCCATCCAAGGCGGGATTCAGGAACTTGTTCGAATGCCAGCTCGCCGCGAGCGCGCCGGTCTCGGCCTCGCCATCGCCCACCACGCAGCAAGCCAGCAGATCGGGGTTGTCGAACACGGCGCCGAAGGCATGCAGCAGCGAGTAGCCGAGTTCTCCGCCTTCGTGGATGGAGCCGGGCGTTTCGGCACCGACGTGGCTCGAGATGCCGCCCGGGAACGAAAACTGTTTGAAGAGCCGAGCCACGCCCACTTCATCGGTACCGATCTGCGGATACACCTCGCTGTAGGTGCCCTCCAGCCACGTGTTGGCCACCACACCCGGACCGCCGTGGCCGGGCCCGGCGATGAAGATCGCGTCGAGCGCGCGCGCCTTGATAGCCCGGTTCATGTGCGCGTAGATGAAATTGAGACCCGGCGTCGTGCCCCAATGCCCGAGCAGGCGGGGCTTGATGTGGGCGAGTGTGAGCGGCTTGCGCAGCAGCGCGTTGTCCAGCAGGTAGATCTGGCCGACCGACAGGTAGTTGGCGGCACGCCACCAGGCGTCGAGCAGCGTGAAGTCTTCGTTCGGGTCGCGGGTGTGCAGGAGATGTGTCATCGGGGTGTTCCTGAAGGCGGGTGAGGGTGGACCTGGCAGGCCTCTTCGGCCAGGACCTGCTCCTCGTCGGTATGCAGGACCAGCAAGGGCACCTTGCTGCCGGCGACGTCGATGCGCGCGGGCGGTACGGCAGGGGCGAGCGGATCGGCCTGCACGCCCAGCCAGCCAAGATGAAGGCAAATGGCGTTGCGGATGTCCGGCTGGTGCTCGCCGATGCCGCCGGTGAAAACGATGGCATCGAGCCCGCCGAGCGTGGTGGCGATCGCGGCGATCTCCCTAGCGATGCGCAAGGTCATCGACGCCAGTGCTTCACGGGCTTCCGGCGCGGCGCTCGCGGCGAGCACGCGCGCATCGCCGGAGATGCCTGACAGGCCGAGCAGGCCCGAGCGGTGATAGAGCATGTCCTCCAGCGCATCGAGCGTCATGCCGCGCTCCTTCTGGAGGTAGAGCAGCACACCGGGGTCGACCGCGCCGGGGCGCGTGGCCATCGGCACGCCGTCGAGTGTCGAGAACGCCATGCTGGTGTCCCGGCTTTCGCCACCGACCAGGCCGCACACGCTGGCGCCGCTGCCCAGGTGCGCGACCACCACACGTCCGGCATGCAGCGCTGGATGTCGCTCCTGCAGTTGGCCGGCAATCGACTGGAACGAGAGCCCGTGGAAGCCATAGCGCTTGATGCCATCGTCGAAAAGCACCCGGGGCAGGGCGAAGCGGCGCACCCGATCGCTCTGCGTGCGATGGAATGCCGTGTCGAACGAGGCTACTTGCGGCAGGTCTGGCCACAAGTGGCGCACCGCAGTGATGTTGCGCAGGCTCTGCGGCTGGTGCAGCGGCGCCAGCGGCGCCAGCGCCTCGATGCCGGCCCGCACGGTCGCGTCGATCAGCGTCGGGCCGGTGAAGCGGTCGCCACCATGCACCACGCGATGCGCGACCGCCCGCAACCGGTCGATCGCGAAATGTCGAAAGAGGTGCCGGGCAATGGGGTCGATCTGCGTGTGAAATGCGGGCAGGGCGTCGCCCGCCGCCGGAAGGTCGATGGCCCGGTCGGCGTCATCGATCCGAAGTGCGCTGGTGCGCGGTCCCATCGAGACCGAGGCGCGGCCGATCAACTGCGGGCGACCGTCCTCCACCGTGAACACGCCCAGCTTCACCGAGGACGAGCCGGGGTTGAAGGTGAGGATGGCGTCGCGCGGCACGGCCTACTTGACCAGCACAACCGGCCGGGTCGCCGTCGCCAGCACGCGCCGGGCGACCGAGCCGACCAGGAGGTCGGCCACCGCGCCGCGCCCCTTGGAGCCGAGCACCAACAGGTCGAAGCGGCCCTTCTTCGCGGCGTCGACGATGGATTGCGCCACCGGGCCGGTGCGGATCTCCATGTCGTGCTTGACGCCGGCTGCGTCCAGCAACTTTCTTGCCGCCTTCAGGTCCTTGTCGCTGAGCGCGCGCAAATGATCGGCGACGGCATCGCTGCCGACAAACGAGCGCGCATGCCGCAATCCGGCATCGTCGTGCACGCTGATGAGCGTGATGGCGTTCTCGGTGGAACGCAGCTGCGCGATCAGGTCGGCCGCGAACTTCACAGCGCGCAGGGCGGGCCTGGACCCGTCGGTGGCAACGAGGATTTTCATGGAGAGCTCCTGTGGGTTGAAAAGAAACGGGGTGGTGGGTTCATCCGCATCCGCCGCGCGGCCCACTTGCGCAGTTCGCTGAACCACAGCACGGCGCTGGCCATGGCAGCGCAGCCGAGCCATTGCGCCAGCGTCAGCGGCACGGTGCCGAAGGCCAGGTTCAGGAAGCCGACGTGGACGACGGCCACCTGCAGCGCCAGGGACACACCGATCGCACCCCACAGCCAGCGGTTGACGAACAGGTGCGTGAATGCGCTCGATACTTCCGAGCGGGCGTTGAAGCAATTGAAGAGCTGGGCGAGCACCAGCACCGTGAAGGCCGCGGTGCGCGCCGTGCCCAGGTCCTCCTCGCCTTCGACCAGCCCGCCCGGCAGGAGGATGTCGAGGGTGAGCAGTGTGGCGAGCGCCATCACCAGCCCGACCTGGAGCACACCCCATCCCATGCGCGCATCGATCACGCGTTCACTGCGGCCGCGCGGCTTGCGGGCCATCACGTCGTCGGTCGGTGGGTCGATGCCCATGGCCAGGGCCGGCCCCGAGTCGGTCACCAGATTGATCCAGAGAATCTGCGTGGCCAGCAGCGGTAGCATCACCGCGCCGCCCGGGCCAACCAGCCCGAGCACGCCGGCACCGACCACGCCCAGGAACACCGTGAGCACCTCGCCTATGTTCGACGACAGCAGGTAGCGCAGGGCCTTGCGGATGCTGTCGAAGATGCCGCGCCCTTGGCGCACGGCCTCCACGATGGTCGCGAAGTTGTCGTCCACCAAGATCATGCGCGCCGCCTCGCGCGTCACCTCGGTGCCGGTCACGCCCATGGCGATGCCGATGTCGGCCGCTTTCAGCGCGGGCGCGTCGTTGACGCCGTCGCCGGTCATGGCGACCACACTGCCGTCGGCCTGCAACGCGGCCACGATGCGCAGCTTGTGGGCCGGCGCGACCCGCGCGAACACCGAGGTGGCGCGCACTGCCGCAGCGAAACCCTCGTCGTCCAGCGCGTCGAGTTGCAGCCCGGTGAGGGCCGTTGCGCCAGGCTGCACGATGCCCAGGTCCTGCGCGATGCGCGCCGCCGTGCGTGGATGGTCGCCGGTGATCATGATCACGCGGATGCCGGCGCGCTGCGCCTGGCGGATTGCCTCGCCCGCTTCGGCACGCGGCGGATCGATGATGCCCACGGTCCCGACGAAGACGAGGCCTTGCTCCAGCGACTCGCCCGCCGATGCATCGTCCTCTGCACCCAGCGGGCGGTAGGCCACGGCCAGCGTGCGCAGCGCCGCGTCGGACAGCGTGTCGACGTCGGCCAGGATCCGTGCGCGCATCGCCGCGTCCAGCGGCACCACCCCGAGGCCGATCCGCACGCCGGTGCAGCGCGCGAGCAGCACGTCGGGCGCACCCTTGGTGATGACCAACGGCTGGTTTCCGTGTTCGTGGTCGCGCTCGATCGTCGACATCATCTTGCGCTCGGACGTGAACGGGATCTCGGCGATGCGTTCGAAGCGCTGGGTGCGGCGTTCGGTCAGCCCCATCTTGCGTTCGGCCACGAGGAACGCGGCCTCGGTCGGATCGCCCTGAATCCCCCATGCGCCGGCTGCGTCCTGATGCAGTCGGGCGTCGCCGGCCAGGCTGCCGCCCGCGAGCACCACCGTCTGCTCGTCGCGCAAGGGTCCGGCCTGCAGGGCGGCGCCATCGTGTTCGATGTGGCCGGTCGGCGCATAGCCCGCGCCGGTGACGCGGGTGCTGCCGGAGGCGGTGACCACGCGTTCGATCGTCATCTCCGCGCGCGTCAGCGTGCCGGTCTTGTCGGTGCAGATCACCGACGCCGCGCCGAGCGTTTCGACCGACGACAGGTTCTTGACGATGGCGTTGTGCTTGGCCATGCGCTGCACGCCCATGGCCAGCACGACCGACAGGATCGCCGGCAGGCCCTCGGGCACCGCCGCCACTGCCAGCGACACGCCGAGCAGCAGCACGGCGACCACATCGGCTGCGCTGCGGATGTCGGAGATCAGCAGGATCGTCGCCACCACCACCGCCGCGATGACGACCACCGCAAGACCCAGCATCCGGCCGATGCGCGCCACCTCGAGGCTGAGCGGCGTCGGCGCCTCTACAGTGGCGTCGAGCATGCCGGCGATGGCGCCCATCTCGGTGCGCATGCCGGTGGCCGTGACGACTGCGCGGCCGGTGCCCTGCGCGATGGCCGTGCCCTTGAACACCATGTCGAGCCGGTCGCCCAGCGCCGCCGCGGCGGGCAGCGTTGCGGCATCCTTGAGCACCGCTTCGCTCTCGCCCGTGAGCGAAGCCTCGAGCACTCGCAGCGACGAGGCGTACAGCAAGCGGGCGTCGGCACCGACCGCATCGCCCTCGGCCAGCACGAGCAGATCGCCGGGCACCAACTCGGCGCTGGGCACCCGCAGCGTCTTGCCGCCGCGCACGACGGACGAGGTTGCGGCCGTCGTCCGGGCCAACGCGGCCACCGCGTCGGCGGCACGGGCTTGCTGCACAAAGCCCAGCACGCCGTTGAGCAGCACCACCGCCGCGATCACCATTGCGTCGATCGGCCAGCCTGCGAAACCTTCGACGGCCCAGGCGCCGACGGCGATGCCGATGGCCAGCAGCAACAGGTAGACCAGCGGATCCCGGAACTGAGCCAGCACGCGGCGCCATGCGGCGACCCCGGGCGCGCTGCGCAGCGTATTGAAACCGTGCGCGGTCAGTCGGCGCGCGGCTTCTTCGGGCGCGAGGCCCTGATCGGCGTGGGTGTCGAGGGACTGGAGCACGTGCTCGATCGTCTGCACCGACGGGTCGGTGTCCGAAAGAGCTTTGAACCTATGCATCGCCTATCCACACCGGGCAGTCACACTGGCGACGCGGCCACTGGCTGCGATGATCTCCTCGCAAAGATGCAGGGCGGCAGAGAAGCCCGACGCTTCGACGGCGATATCGACGCCGCGGCCGGCGGTCAGTCTCATGACTTCCCGGGCGGCGTCGCAGTGGTTGCAATTGACGGTCGCGCTGGCGCCCACACGCGCTGCGACTGCCAGTCGGCCGTCATCGAGGTCGATCATGATGAGCTGCAGGGGCGCGCAAAGCCGCGCCATGAACAGCGCACTCAGGCCCAGCGGACTGGCGCCGACGATCGCGACGGACGAGCGCGGGGCAAGCTTGCGATGCAAAGCGCCGAAATCGAAGCCCGCGAGCAGAAAGCCGCTCCGCGGGACCCGCAGGCTCGCACCGCCAGCGATGGCATCGGTAACCGGTTCAGACCGCTGCTTGCGGGACTGCAGGTTCGGCTCGAAGCGCTCGTGCCAAGCGTTCTCGCCAATGCCATCGGGGACGAAGGCAGGCATTTCGGGCTTTCGTTGATGTCGGCGATGTGCCTTGCATTGCGCATTCTTCGGTTTGCGACGGCGTGCGTCTGTGCGCGAGCGCACAGAGGCCCTGCACCCTGGCCGGATGGGCCATGTCCGAGCCGGAAAGCCGACCGGCAAGCCGTGAAGTCAAGAGCCTTTTTGCGCTGGCGTGCGCAAGCGCGCTGATGGGTCTCAGACCGCAGCGCCGAACAGCGTGCCCACTCCCCATGTGACGGCGAGCGCCAGCGCACCCCAGAACGTGACCCGCCAGGCGCCGGCCAGCATGCCCGCGCCGCCGGCACGCGCGGCCAGCGCACCGAGTGCCGCCAGAAACACCAATGTGCTGCCGCACAGCCATGGCAAGAGCGCCGGCGGCGGCGCCGCGATGACGACGAGCGTCGGCAGCAGCGCTCCCGCCGCGAAACTGCCGGCCGAGGCCAGCGCTGCCTGAACCGGCCGGGCGCTGGATGTCGCCGAGAGACCGAGCTCGTCGCGGGCATGCGCGCCCAGCGCGTCATGCGCCATCAACTGCTGCGCCACCTCTTTCGCCAGTGCGGGATCGAGGCCACGATGCACATAAATCGCCGCCAGCTCACGATGTTCGGCCGCCGGCTCGGCGTGCAGCTCGGTCTGCTCCCGTTCGAGGTCGGCCTGTTCGGTGTCCGACTGCGAATGCACCGACACATACTCGCCCGCCGCCATCGACATCGCGCCGGCCACCAGCCCGGCGATCGCCGTGGTGAGGATGGTGCCGTGGCTGGCCTGGGCCGCCGCCACACCGGCGACCAGACTCGCGGTCGAGACGATCCCGTCATTCGCGCCGAGCACGGCGGCGCGCAGCCATCCGATGCGGTCGCTGCGATGGCGCTCGCGGTGGGTGCGGTTGCGCGCGCTGCTCACAGGCAACCCCCGGCGGTCGCGATCGCAGCGCGACAGTGCGGGGACGGGCTGCGATGAAGCGTCGGCGTTTGGGTGCGCGCGCCGCCTCCTCGGGCGGTCACGGCTGCGCTGCAGCCGCTGGGTGGATTGCTCGTGGTCATCGGCGCCATGGTATGCGGCGCCATGCGCTGCGTCTGTGCGGTGTCGAACCCTTCGCGGCCGGCATCCCGCCAAATGGCGCTGTGGCGCTGCGCAGCCTCAAATTCCGACGTGCAGCACCCCACCGGGCACCTGTGATTTCCAGGCGATCCATTCACCCGGGCTCACCGTTGATGCGGCGCTGCGATCCGCCGCGCGGCTGCAGTGGATGCGCAGCCGGTGGCCGTCCAGGTCTAGCGCGACCTCGAAGCCCGGCCAGTGCGCCGGAATGCGTGGCGTGAGGGCGAGCATCCCGCCGCGGACCTGCAGGCCCAGCAGGGTCTCGATCGCCGCGCGGTGCAGCCACGCGGCCGAGCCGGTGTACCAGCTCCAGCCGCCGCGACCGACATAGGGCACGGCGCCATACACGTCGCCAGGCATCACATAGGGTTCGATCTCGTAGCGCGGCCCGCGCTCGGGATGGCGCGCGCGGTGCGCGGGGCTCAGACCTTCGAAAGTCTTCCAGGCGGCATCGACGTCGCCATGCAGCGCCTGCGCCATCAGCCCCCACACGGCGGCGTGCGAATACTGGCCGCCGTTCTCGCGCACGCCGGGCGGGTAGGCCTGGATGTAGCCGGGGCTGTTCCGCGAATTCGCCAGCGGCGGGTCCAGCAGCTTGAGCAGGCCCGCCGTGTCATCGTGCAGGTGCTGTCGCATCGACGCCATCGCCGGCGTCGTGTATTCCGGTGTCGAAGCGCCGGAGAGCACCGACCAGGCTTGCGCAATCAAGTCGATGCGGCATTCGTCGTTCGCGGACGAGCCGAGCGGCGCGCCGTTGTCGAAGAAGGCGCGTCGGAACCAGGCGCCGTCCCAGCCGGCGTCGTGCAGCGCGGCGATCCAGCCGCGGCGCGCCTCGGTCCAGCGCGTCACGCGCGCGTGTTCGCCGCGCGCTTCGGCCAGAGGCAGGTAGTCCGCGACCACGGTGCACAGGAACCAGCCGAGCCACACCGACTCGCCCTGGCCTTCGTGGCCGACGCGGTTCATGCCGTCGTTCCAGTCCCCGGTGCCCATCAGCGGCAGGCCGTGCGCGCCAATGGCCAGGCTGCGGTCGATGGCGCGCGCGCCGTGCTCGAACAGGCTCGCGACCTGGCCGGTGACCTGCGGTGCGTAGTAGGCGTCTTCGGCGCCCTCCGGAATGGCCGGGCCGTCGACGAAGGGCACGATCGCGTCGAGCACCGTGGCATCGCCACTCACTGCGATGTAGTGCGCAGTCGCGTACGGCAGCCACAGCAGGTCGTCCGAGAAATGCGTGCGGACGCCGGCGCCGCCTGGCATGTGCCACCAGTGCTGCACGTCGCCTTCGGGGAACTGGCGTGCGGCGTTGACGAGGATCTGTTCGCGCAGGCGTTGCGGGTCGGTCAGCGCGAAGGCCATCGCGTCCTGCAACTGGTCGCGGAAGCCAAAGGCGCCACCCGCCTGGTAGAAGCCGGCCTTCGACCACAGTCGGCACACCAGCGTCTGGTAAGGCAGCCAGCGGTTGACCATTGCGTCGAACAGCGGGTCGGGTGTGCGCACCTGCAGCCGGCCGAGCAGGTCGTCCCAGAAGCCGCGCGCCTGTACAAGCGCTTTTGGCACATCGCGATGCTGCCAGCGCCGGGCCAGTTGTGTGGCGGCCTCGGCGTCGGGCGCATGGCCCAGCATGAAAGAAAAGCGCGCCGTCGCGCCTGCGGTCAGCGTGAATTCGCCGGCGATTGCCGCGCACGCGTCGAGCCCGCTGCCGGCGCGCTGCGCCAGCGTGTCGGGCACCTCAACCGTGCCCCGGCCCGCGAAGAACTCGCTGCGGTCGCAGGTCCATTGCGTGACACCGCCGCCGGCCGTATCAAGGCCGGCCAGTTGCACGAAGGCCGTGCTGCCGCCGAAGCCGCCGCTCGATTCGCGCTGCTGGCCGAACACCGCGGGCAGGCCCTCAGGCTTCCAGGTGTGGATGGTGCGACGGTCGCCGCGCTTGTCGCCGAGTTGCCACTCGACCATCGCGAGTGCGCGCAGACGCCGCGTGCCGATGCCCTCGTGCCGCACGCTCACATGCACCAGCTTTACCGCGTCGTCGCGGTCGGCGAAGAAGGTGGTCTCGAGCACGAGGTTGTGGTGCAGGCACTCGAACACGGTGTAGCCCTGGCCGTGGCGCACGCGGTGCTTCGCGGCGCCCCCGCCGCGTCCGGCCGGGGTCAGCGGGATGAGCTCGCGCGAGTCGAGGTCCTGCAGCAGCCAGTGCTCGAAGGCCGGGTCCTGCACTGGGTCGTTCGACCAGGGCGTGAGCTGGTGCATGCGGCTGTTCACCGCCCAGGTGTAACCCGTGCCCGACTCCGAGACCTGGAAGCCGAACGATGCGTTGGCGATCACGTTGACCCACGGTCGCGGCGTGCGGTGGTTGAGGTCGACCTCGAAGCGGAACTCGCCCGTCCCGGCATCGAAGCCGCCTTGCGGCGCACGGGTCGACTCGGCGAGCTGGCCGAACGAAGGCAGGGCCGCGAGCGGCAGCCGCGGTGGTTGCACTGTCGCCGGCACGGTGACTGCAGCGTCGCGCAACGCTGCGACTTGCACTTCCAGCGCACGGCCATCGGCGCTGAACACCGCGCGCGCCAGGCTCGAGAGCGCAGCCCTTTCCGAGGGCGCCACATCCTGGTCGCGCAGCAAATAGAAGCCTGCGGCATCGTTGCGCGGAAAGCTGTTCTGGGTTTCCTGCGCGACGCGCGCACGCAGCGCCTCGATCTCGCGCTGCAAGGGCATGAGGTACGAACTGGGTTCGCTGTTGATCACGACCAGGTCGCAGGCCACACCGCCAAAGCCCCACCAGGGTTGCGCGCGCAGCAGCGTGTTGACCAGCCGCAGGCCGGTGAGCGAATGGATCAGGACCAGCACGATCGGCTTGTCACCCGAAATGCCGAAGCGCCAGATCTGCCGGAGATCGATCAGCCCGCGGTCGCTCATCACGCGCGGCGTGGTGTAGGTCAGGATGGTCGTGAGGTCCTGCAGCGCCAGGTTCTGCGCGGGGTCGATGCTCAGGTCGCGCAGCCGCACCTGGGCCAGCGTGGCGGCCATGCGCGCGGCGCGCTCGACGTGCATCGGCTGCAGGTAGCGGTCGATGGCTGCCTCCAGCGCCTCGACGTTGTCGTCGGCGGCGGTGGCGAAGGTCACGCGCGCGGTCGCGCCGGCCGCGATCTCGAGCCGGACACGCAGGCAGGCGATGGCGTCCAATCCGTTGACCGGTGAGCCGTCAGGCGCCACCGGTTGCGCATCGAGCGCTGGCGTGGCGAGCGTGCGGTTGCGCCCGACGAAGGCGCGGCGGTCGACCATGCAGTCGACCGACAGCAGGTTGGCGTCCACCGAGGCCACGAAGTGCGCGGCCGCCACCACCGGGTCGCCGTGCAGCCTCGGCTTGCGCGACAGCAGCAGCGCGCGCCATTCGGGCACCCAACGCGTCTCGACGAAGAGGTTGGTGAAGGCCGGGTGCGCCTCGTCGGCCTTCGGGTTCGACAGCACCGGCTCGAAGTAGGAGATGAGTTCCATCGTGCGCGTGCGATCACCGGTGTTGTGGATCGCGACGGTGCGCAGTTCGGTGTCGTCCTCGGGGCTGATGAGCACCGTGGTGCGCACCTGCAGCCCGGGCGCCTTCGCGTCGAACTGCACCTGATCCGCGAGGAAGCGCGCGCGGTAACGCCAGTCGACGCCGGGTGCCGGCAACGCGGTGACAGAGGTGAGGGCTTGATCTCCCGCGTCGCGCAGGTAGAAGAAGGTGCCATAGCCATCGCGCAGCGGATCGTCGCGCCAGCGCGTCACGTTGAAGGCGCGCCACCGGCTCACGCCCGCGCCATTGGCGCGCAGCGCCACCGTGTAGCGGCCATTCGACAGCAAATGGGTCGGCTGGAAGCCGGGCGCCGCCGGGTCGACCACGCGCGGCTGGAACACCGGAGGGGCCTCGCCTGCGGTCGGCTCCGGCGGCGTCCGCGGATCGGCGCTGCCGATGATCTGGCGCGGGGTGCGCTCGTGCAGCAGCGACAGGTGCGCCTCGACGAGCGGCGCGCTTGCGAACCAGCGGCGCGGCGCGTCGTCGCGCAGCACGTTGCACAACGCGACCAGCGACATGCCCTGGTGGTGCGCCATCACGTTGCGCACCACGGTCGACGGCTGGCCTTCGGGCTGGCGCGACACGGTGAAATCGACCGCATCGAAAAAGCCGAACTCGCCGCGCGCGCCGAAGGTCTCGAGCAAGCGCAGGTTGACCACGGCGTCGGCCGGCGCCATCAATGCGGCCATCGCGCTCGCATAAGGCGCGATCACGCGGTCTGTCGGCGGTGTGCGGCGCAGCGCCAGGCGCGGCACGCCGAAGGGCGAGTACTGGTAGGCGAGCGAATGGTCCTGCGCGAAATACGCCGACTCGGAAACGCCCCAGGGCAATTCCAGCCCTGCGGCCCAGGCCTGCTGCTCGGCCACGGCCGCGCGGTTGGCCACCTGCAGCAGGCCTTCGTCGGGCTCGGGCATCACCAGCGCGGGCATCAGGTACTCGAACATCGAGCCCGACCACGACTTGAGGCTGGGTTGCGTACCGACCGACAGGAAGGGTCGCCCCAGCGCCAGCCAGTGGCGCCGCGGCGCATCGCCCTTGGCAATGGCCAGGAAGCTCAAGAGGCGCGATTCGGACGCCAGCAGGTCGTAGTAGCTTGCGTCGAGCAGGTTGTCGTCCACGCGCAGGCCGATGTGGAACAGGTGGCGCTTCGGGTCGTAGAGCCCGCTGAAGTCCATGCCTGCGCTCAGCGCGTCGCAGCGCTGCGCGAGCATCTCCAGTGCGGCAGTCTCGGCCCCGGGCTCGTGTGCGAAGGCGCGGCAGGCTTGGGCCACGGCGATCAGGTGGCCGGCGAGGTTGCCGCTGTCCACGCTCGACACATAGGCCGGCGGCAGCATGCGCAGCGATTGGGTGTCGTACCAGTTGTAGAGGTGGCCCTGGTGCTTGTCGAGGCGGTCGACGGTGTCGAGCGTGGCGTTCAGCCGCGCCATCAGCGTTCGTGAATCGATCCAGCCGAACTCGCGCGCGCAGCAGGCCGCGAGCAGGTACATGCCGATGTTGGTCGGCGAGGTGCGGTGCGCGAGCGTGGGTTGCGGTTCGAGCTGCAGGTTGTCCGGCGGCAGGTGGTGGTCGTCGGGGCCGACCGCGTGCTCGAAGAAGCGCCAGGTGTCGCGGGCCAGTGTGGCGAGGTAATCGCGGTGGTCGTCACCCAGCGCCCGCGCCGTGGCCGTGGCCTGTGGCACGCGGCTGCTCCACCACGCCAGCAGCGGCCCGCAGGCCCACAGCAGGAAGAGGGCGGGCGCCAGCCAGGGGTGGCGCGTCCCGTGCGCGGCCACTGCCAGCGTGAGGCAAAGCGCGATGGTCCATGCCCCGCCGCGCAGGAAAGGTGCGAGGTGGTAGCGCGCCTGCGACTGGGCCTGGTCGGCCGTCGTCCATTCGAGCAGGTGCCTGCGGCTCACCGCCATGCGCCAGAGCGCGCGCAGCGCGGCGTCCACCAGAAGCCGCGCCTGCGAGAACAGCATGACGAACTGCCAGGCGGCGCCGGCCAGTCCGCGCACCAGTTCGGTCGAGCCCACGTCGAAGAAGTGCCTCAGCTCGATCGAGCGACGTGTCGGCACCAGACCGGCCAGCGCGCCCAGCAGCGGGCCGAGGACGAGCGCGCTGCCGATGGCGACCAGCACCCAGGGCAGCGGCAGAACGCCCGTGAAAACCACCCCGATCAGCAGCAGCGCGGAGACTGGCAGCACCGTCGCACGGCGCAGGTTGTCGGCCATCTTCCAGAGGCCGAGCGCGTCGATTCCGTAGTGTCGCGCCCGCAGCATCAGCGGCAGCAATTGCCAGTCGCCACGCGCCCAGCGGTGCACGCGCGATGCGGCCACGCCGGCATGGTGCGGATGGTCTTCGATCAGGACGACGTCGCTGACAACCGCGCAACGCGCCACCGCGCCTTCGAGCAGGTCATGGCTCAGCACGGCGCCGTCCGGCAGACGGTGGTCGAGCGTCGCGTGCAGCGCGCGCACGTTGAGAAGGCCCTTGCCGGTGAAGGAGCCGGTGCCGAACAGGTCCTGGTAGATGTCGGATGCGCTGTTGCTGTAGGGGTCGAGCCCGCACTGGCCTGCAAGGAGCCAGTGGAAGGCGGAGCGTTCGTGGCGTTCGGGAAACGGCGTGACGATGCGCGGCTGCAGGATGCCGAAGCCGCCCGTGACCCGGCGCGTAGTGGCGTCGATCTGCGGCGTGTTCAGCGGGTGCGCTGCGATGGCGACCAGCTCGCGCAGCGCGCCCGGCGGCAGGCCGGTGTCGCTGTCGAGTGTGACGATGTAGGGTGTCGCGGGCGCGAGCGCCATGCCGGCGGGCAGCGGCACGAAGCCCGACGCGTCGTCCGACGCGAGCCACCGCACCAGCATCTCGAGCTTGCCGCGTTTGCGCTCCCAGCCCATCCAGCGTTGCTCGGTCTCGCTCCAGCTGCGGGGGCGGTGCAGCAGCAGGAAGCGGGGCGGCGCGCCATCGGCGGCGGGGTAGCGTGCGTTGAGTGCGGCGATCCGCTGCAGCGCGTCGTCAAGCAGCGCCGTGTCGTCCGGCAACGTGGCCTGGGGCGCGTCGACCCAATCGGTCAACAGTGCGAACTGCGCCTGCGTTTCCCGGTTGGCGAGCCAGTGCAGCGCCAGCCGATCGGCGAGACGGGCATTGCCTGCCACCGAGGAAAGCATCGCCGGCACCACGACGAGTACGCGGTGCGCGGCGGGAATGCCGGCAGGAAATTCAAGCCGCGGCAGCGCTTGCACGCGCGTGGACTCGGCCACGATGCGGTGCAGCAGCGCCGTGGCCGATTCCGAGAGCGGCCACAACAGCATCAGCAGGGCGAGCGCCGTCAGCCAGCCCGCGTCGGGCCAGCTGGCGCGGTGCATCGAGTGCACGAACAGGGCCAGGAGAAGCAGCGTCGCGCCTGCCACCGCCCCCATGTACACCGGCAGACGCCACATGCCGCGCGGCGACCAGCGGCTGCGTGCCGGCAGCGCCGGCCTGCCGGCAGGACGCAGCGCCGCGATCAGCCCCGGCCGGCCGCGGCCGAACAGGTGGTAGCCCGCGGTGCTCTCGGGCTCGCTCCCCGGCAGTGCGGCCGAGGCGAGCCGCAGCACGGCCTGGGCCACCTCGCGCTCGGGTCGCCGGGTCTGACGCGCGACCTGTTCCATCGCGTGCGTGATCTGCTGGCGCGTGAGCTCACTCTCGTGCGCGTAGCTCGGCAGTTCGCGCAGAACGCGCAGCGAGCGGCTCACCGGCTCGATCAGGTCGGCCCAGTCGACTTGGCCGACAAGGCGCAGTGTCGTGATGATGTTGCCCACGGTGAGGTTGGCGGCCGCCTGCTCGGTGTGCGCAGTTCCAACGAGTGAAGGGCCGCCCTGGCAATGCTGCTCCGTCCAGCGCACAAGAGGCGGCGGGTTGTCGCCATGCTCTACAGGCAGTCGCTGCCAGAGCTGGGTGAGGTAGCTGGTCTCCAGGCCGCGGCTGCGGAGCACGCGAAAGAGCATGTCGAGCTCGTCTGTCGACAGGGCGCCGGCCGCGTCCCAGACGGCATGCGCCACTTCACTCGCGACCTTGTCGGCTGCGATGCGCTCGGCCACGCGCCGCAGGTTTTCGAGCAGGACCACGCGCAGGGTCGTCGGCAGTGCCCACAACTCGCCAAGTGTGAGTTCGTCAACGTCCTGGTAGGCATTCAGGAACGCCGTGAGGAGGTCTTGGTTCAGCACGCTGTCCGCGTGCGCCACGTAGGCCCAGGCAACGCCGTAGATCCGTGGCAAGCCCGCCAGCGGTTGCACCGCGAGCTTGGGCAAGCGCGCGTAGTAGCGGCGGGGCACACCTTCACGGATCTGCTGGAGCTGCGCCTCGATGAGATGGAAGTTGTCGAGCAGCCATTCAGCGGCCGGGGAGACATATCGGCCGCTGCGGGACGTCAACGCGATGTAGTCGAACGCGCCCCGGAGTGTCTCGAGGTTTTCATCGACGCGGGGAAAGAACGGTGCCGCATCGGCATGCTCGTCCTGCACCACCTGCGCCTTCGCCAGGCTCCGCCCGTGTTGCTCGAAGCGTTGCGCGCCGAAGAGCTCGGCGCGGATCGGGGGTTCTACTTGCGCGTGCGGACGCGCGAGCAGCTTGCGGGCGTAGTCGCTGAGCGTGTCGTAGCGTTCGAACGGGTTTGCAGCGGCCACGCGTCAGGCGACGGCCATCGCACCCACGCCGATCACGACCAGGGCGAAGGCGATCGTGACGATCCGACCCGCCGCCACGCTGTGCATGCGCTGCAATCCGCCTCTGACCAACGACATGCGGCTGCGGGCACGGGCGCAGGTGCGCATGTGCACGGCGAGTGCGTCCATGTCGCTGGCCACGAAATCGGGGCGCAGCGTGACAGGGGTCAAGGCGAAAAACGGTGAGCTGGACATGGAAGACCCCCTGGGACGGCCTGGCAGCCGCTGCGCAAACGGGATGCGCAAAAAAGCAAGCTGTGTCAGTGGACTCGAAGGTAGTCCGGAACCTTGCCGGGCGCACCGCCATTGCGACGGGAGTAAGCGTAGGAGACGGCGCACAACGGGCACCGCCGGGCGCGAGGTTACGCTAAAAATCAATCCAGCCTGCCGAAGGGTGACTTCATCCCTGCGTGTCAATGGGTCTGTGCGGCATCGCACAGACCGTTCGGGGCCGCCTGCACACACTGGCCGAATGCCTCTCGCCTTGCTTCAAATGCTCTTCTGCATGCGGCTGCCCGAAGTCATCGAGGCGCAGTCGGAGATCGACAAGGTGCTGTTGCTGCGGGCCGCGGGGCTTGTTGAGGCGGACATCCCGCCCATCGCGACGGTCGGGGGTCGGCATCTGTACACCGGTCATGCGGTCGTGATGGCCGTGACCCGGCGCGGGCAGGCCGTGGCGAACGGCGCTTCGCTCGACGCGTCGTGCGATGCCATGGGCGGCACTGGGAATGGCATTGGCAATGATCAGGACCACCCCTGCCGGCCGCAACCGCAAGGGGACACGCCGCCTCGCGCCTTCGATCATCCCGCTGCCGCGTCTCGGAGCTGCCGGGCGTAGCTCGCGGCGTCGGTGGCATAGCAACTGCAGGCGGCGGCTTCCAGGCCGCTACGGTCGAGCACGGTCAGGTCGCCGCGCGCATAGCGGATCAGGCCGCCGTCCTGCAGCATGCGGGCCGCAGCCGTGACGCCGACGCGCCGCACGCCCAGCATGTAAGCCATGAAGTCCTGCGTGACGCGAAAGCGCTCGGTGTGCGCCCGGTCCTGGGTCATCAGCAGCCACCGCGCGAGCCGCGGCGCGATGAGGTGGTAGCGCAGGCAGCCTGCTGAGGCGCTCTGTTGCAACATCATCACGTAGGTGTACCGGCCCACCAGGCGCCGCAGCGGCGCGCTGTGCGCGAGAGCCTCGCGGAAGACGGAGGCGCTGGCGCGCCATGCCATGCCCTCGCCCTGCACCAGCGCATGCAGCGGTGCCCGTGCGACGCCCAGCGCCATGTGGACGCCCAGCATGCCTTCCCGGCCCACCATCCCGACTTCCAGGCCGGGGTGGTCGTCGGTGTTGGCGAGGAGGGAGATGAAGCCGTCGACCGGAAAATGCACGTGCCGCAAGGTGTCGCCCGGCTGGCAAAGCACGTCGCCGAAAAGCAGCTGCACGGGCTTGCACAGGGCCAGCAGGCGGTCGCGGTCCGCAGGAGGCAGGGTTTCGATCAGGTGGTTCTGGGGGGCGGACAAGGGTTGCTCCAGGAGAGAGCGCTTACCTTGGCCCCAACCGCCCGTGTTGACTGTCTGCCAGCGCACAGATGGCAAACGCCGATCCGCCGACAGTGGCGTCAGCTCGCTTTGCGGTCCGGCAGCAGGCGGTCGTATTCTTTTTTGACCACCGCATAGCACTCGCAACTGCGCGCTTCCACGCCCGCACGGTCCAGGACCTCGATGCGCCCGCGCGCATAGCGGATGAGCTGCGCCTTCTGCAGCTTCAGCGCGCTTTCGGTCACGCCTTCGCGCCGCACGCCGAGCATGTTGGCAATCAGCTCCTGGGTCATCACCAGCTGGTTGCCCTGCAAGCGGTCGAGGCTCAGAAGCAGCCAGCGGCACAGCTGCTGGTCCAGCGAGTGGTGGCGGTTGCAGACGGCGGTCTGCGCCATCTGCGTGATCAGGGCCTGCGTGTAGCGCAGGAGCAGGTGCAGCACCGGCGCCCGGTTGAACTCGGCCTTCAGGATGTCGGCACCGAGCCTGAACGCGTGCCCGGCACTCTGCACCACGGCGCGACTGGTGGTCGATTCCCCACCCATGAAAAGCGAAATGCCGACCACACCATCGTTGCCGACCACGGCAATCTCCGCCGATGCACCGTTCTCCATCACGTAGAGCAGGGAGACGATCGCGCTGGTCGGGAAGTAGACATGGCTCTGCACGCTGCCGGATTCGTAGAGCACCTTGCCCAGCGGGAGCGCGACCGACTCGAGCCGTGGTGACCAGCGCTGCCACTCGTCCTCGGGCAGCGCTTTGAGGAGATGGTTCAGTCGGGGGTCGTTGCTCGGCATCGGAAACTCCTGTCCTCAGGATGGATGGGACTGCAGCAGCGTCCAATGCCCAGTTCGGAGCGCCAATGCCGGAGGCTTTGTGCGCTAGCGAACTTATACAGAGCTTTGCGCGCTACGGCCAGCAGTCAGATCCACCGCGGGCAGGTGTTGGCGCCCCGATGCGCCTCGACCCGGGGCGCTTAGCGCAGCCGTCCGCTCAGGTAGGGTTCGGGATCGACCGCCACGCCATCCTTGCGGATCTCGAAGCGCAACTTCACGCGGTCGGTGCCGGTGCTGCCCATTTCGGCGATGGTCTGGCCCTGGCGGACGACCTCATCCTCCTTCACGAGCACGTTCTGCAGGTGCGCGTAGGCGGTGAGAAAGGTGTCGTTGTGCTTCACGATGACCATCGTGCCGTAGGCGCGCAGGGCATCGCTGACGATCACGACCCGCCCGTCGGCCGAAGCGGTGATCGGTTCGCCAGCGCGGCCGGCGATGTCGATGCCCTTGACGGTGTTGCCGTTAAAGCGCGCAATGGTCGGGCCGGCGGCGGGGCGTGCGAAGGTCGCCTGTGGTTGCGGCGGCGGCGTGGGCACGCCCGGCACCGGCCGAGGCAGTGGAGGCTGCGGTGGCAGCGGAGTGGTGCACGCCAGGAGGCCCGCAGCAACGAGGACGACCGCACCGGTACGCAGGACAAGGGAATGGTGTTTCATGGCTTCGATGGAATGTCAACAAACGCGCCGTTCGACGCCGGCCCCAGACCTTACCGCACCCGGCCGCGCAGATACGGTTCGGGGTTCACCGCGACGCCTTGTTTGCGCAGCTCGAAGTGCAGCTTGACCCGGTTCGTGCCGCTCTTGCCCATCTCGCCGATCTTCTGGCCCCGGCGGACGACATCGTCCTCCTTCACCAGCGAGCGATCAAGGTGTGCGTAGGCCGTGAGGAAGGTGTCGTCGTGTTTCACGATCACCATCGTGCCCATCGCGCGCAGCGCGCTGCTCACGATCACCACACGGCCCTCGGCCGATGCCACGACCGGATCCCCGCGCTGGCCGGCGAAGTCGATGCCCTTGTTGGTCTTGCCGTTGAAGCGTTCGATGATGATGCCGGCTGCAGGGCGCTGGAAGCGCGCCTGCGGGTTGAGAGGGGGGATCGAGCCCGTCGATCCCGCCGCCGGAGCGACCGGCTTGGCCGGGGTTGGCTGCGGCGTGTGGCAGGCCACGAGCGCGACAGCGGCCACGAGATATCCACAGGCGCGGAAGGCGAAGGTCGAGAAAGGCATGGTGTCGATGGGTACCAGAGGTCGCTGTTGATTCTGCCGCCTTGACCCTCAGGTCGGCAGCGCTTCGGTGCGCGGTGCGCTCAATCGGGTCAGAAGCTGCGGCTGGCGCGCCAGCACCTCGGCGCACGGGCCGGCGTCGCGCACGCGGCCCGCCTCCATCAACACCATGCTGTCAAAGTGCGAGAGCACGCTGAGCCGGTGTATCGACGCGATCACGCACGCATCGGGAAAGTGCGCAGCAAGCCGGTCGAGCACCCGTGCCTCGGTCGCGGCGTCGAGCGCGCTCGTGGGCTCGTCCAGCAGCAGCACCGAACTGCCCTGGGCGGCCAGCACGCCGCGCGCCAGGCACAGGCGCTGCCGCTGGCCGCCCGAGAGGTTGAACCCGCGCTCCGCCAATGGGGTCTCGAGATTGCCGTGCATGGCCGTCAGCACCTCGTCGAAGGCGCTGGTGTGCAGCGCGGCCTGCACCGCCGCGTCGGCGTGTGACTCGCCGAAGCTCAGGTTCTCGCGAACGCTGGCCTCGAACACCTCGGTCTCCTGCGGGATCAGCGTGCTCAGCGTTCGGAGCGCCGCCCAGTCGCCCGGCGGCGCGTCGTCGAAGCGCAAGGTGCCTTGCGTCGGCAGATAGAGGCCCGCCAGCACGCGCAAAAGCGTGCTTTTGCCGCCGCCGCTCGGGCCGACCAGCGCGATGCGCCCGCCGCGCCGCAGCGTCAGGGCGACATCGTGCAAACCGCCGCCGCGCGAGCTGTCGGCATAGCCCCAGGAGAGACCGTCGATGCTGATGCGTTGCCACCGGGCCTCGCCATCAATGGCCTGCGCGGGGCCGCCGGGAGACGCAGGCGCCTGCCAGATCGGCTCGGCGCTCTGAAAGTCGGTGTGCATGCGCGCGAAGCTCTGGAAGTTGGCGGCCATCGAACCGACCACCGATGCTGTTTGCTGCGCGTACTGGTAGACCATGAACACGCCCCCCAGCATGACCGCCTGACCGGGCGTGCGCGTCTGCAGCACATAGAGAACGACCAGCGCCCAGGTCAGCCCCAGCCCCATCAGATCGACCGCGAACCACTTGCCTTCGTTGATGACCACCGCGCGCTTGAGTGGTGCCGACACCGCCTGCATGCGGCGCCCGAGCAGCACGCGTGAGGCCTGCTGCAGCCGCAGGCCGATCACCGTCGAGGCGTTGCCGATGAAGTCGAGCAGCGCCGAGACATAGCGCCGGTCGGCGTCGTTCTCTTCGCGCGCCAGCCGCATCAGCGCCCGGTCGAAGCGCAGGATCACCAGCGCGATGACGACATAACCCACCAGCGCCACTGCGCCGCTGCTCGCCGACAGCAGCGCCAGCGCGATCAGCGGCCCGACGAAATTGACGGCGTTCTGCAGATAGACGAACTGGTTCTGCGCGAAGTCCGACAAGGCGCGGCTGGCCTGGTGCACGCGATGCTGCAGTTCGCCCGAGTGGTGACCCGAATGCCAGGCCAGCGGCGCGCCGGCGATGCGCGCATACAACTGGTCGGCGAGCTTTTCCCGCACGCGCACGCCCACATTGCGCTCCAGCACGCGGCCGGGGCCGTGCAGCAGCCAGGACACGAGGTACACAGCCATCAGCAGGGCGATCCAGCGGCCGGATGCAGTCACCTCGCCGCGCTGCAGCGCATTGATCGCCTGTGCGGCGATCCACGGCATGGTCAGGCGAATCAGCTGCGAGCCCGCGAGCAGGGCGCTGGCGCCGACCAGCTGGCCGCGTGCCCCTTCGGCAAAACGCCAGAGCGCGCGGTACAGCGCGCGCACCGCATGGCTGGGCGCCAGCGACGTCATGCGCTCACTTGACGGGAATCACGGTCCCGCGGTCGATGGGCACCGCCGTGACGCTGTTCTTCGGCGAACCGTCGATCAAGAGGTCGGAGTAGGTCAGGTAGACCAGCGTATTGCGCCGGCTGTCGACCAGGCGCACCACGCGCAGGCGCTTGAACAGGATCGACTGGCGCTCGGTGAAGATCTCGTCGCGCTTTTTCAGCGGTTCCGTGAAGGACACGGGCCCTACTTGGCGGCACGCAATGGACGCCTCCGCCTTGTCTTCGGCCAAGCCGATCGCACCGGAAATCCCGCCGGTCTTGGCGCGCGAGACGTAGCAGGTCACGCCATTGACCTTCGGGTCGTCGTAGGCCTCGATCACGATCTTGTGGTCGGGGCCGATGAGCTTGAAGGCGGTGTCGACATCGCCGACGACTTCAGCGTGGGCGACGGCGCTGCCGCAGAGGAGAGCGGCGAAGGCGAGAGAAAACAGCTTCATGTGGGGAGCTAAATATTCAAGCGATGTCGATGGTGTGCACGATGTCGAAGCTGCCGCGCTTGCGGTCGGCAAAGTAGCGCTCCAGTGTTTCGCGGACCGTGCGGAAGGCGATTTCGTCCCAGGGTATTTCCTCTTCGGTGAAGAGCCGCGCTTCCAGGGTTTCGTGGCCGGGATCGAAGCGGTCGTTCAGCAGCCTGGCGCGGTAGAACAGATGCACCTGCCCGACGCGCACCACGCTGATCACCGAGAACAGGCCTTCCATCTCGTACGCTGCCCCGGCCTCTTCGTCGGTCTCGCGAGCAGCGCCCTGCGCGGTGCTCTCGCCGAGCTCCATGAAACCGGCCGGCAGCGTCCACTTGCCCCACCGCGGCTCGATGTTGCGCTTGCACAGCAGCACGCGATCGCCGAGCACGGGGATGGTGCCGACGACGTTCAGCGGGTTCTCGTAGTGGACCGTGTTGCAGGCCGGGCAAACGGCGCGCTGCCGGGTGTCGCCGTCGTCCGGGATGCGGTAGACGACCGCGGTGCCGCAGTTTTTGCAGTGCTTGATGGGAACGTGCAGCATCGCGGATGCCGGATCAGGCGATCTTGACGGTCAGGGTGGGCAAGCCTGCCACCTGGCCGACCAGGGTGTCGCCCGCCACCACAGCCGCCACGCCTTCGGGCGTGCCCGAGAAGATCAGGTCGCCGGGCTGCAGCTCCCACGCAGCCGAAAGGTGCTCGATGGTTTCGGCAATGTTCCAGATCAGCTTGCTGACCTGGCTGCGCTGGCGATCGGTGCCGTTCACCTGCAACGAGATCTCGGCGCTTTCGGCGTCGGCGGCCTGGGCCTTCGGCACGATCGGACCGATGGGTGCGCTCTGCTCGAAGCCCTTGCCGATGTCCCACGGACGACCCTGCTTCTTCGCCTCGCCTTGAAGGTCGCGGCGCGTCATGTCGAGGCCGACGGCGTAGCCGTAGACGTGCTTGTGGGCGTCGGCGGCCGCGATGTTCTTGCCGCCGACCCCGATGGCGACGACCAGTTCGATCTCATGGTGCAGGTTCTTCGTGAGCGTGGGGTAGGCCATGGTCCCGGTCTGGCCGGCATCCACCACCACCAGCGCGTCCGTCGGCTTCATGAAGAAGAAGGGCGGCTCGCGGCCTGTGAAGCCCATTTCCTTCGCGTGATCCTCGTAGTTGCGGCCCACGCAATAGATGCGATGCACCGGGAAGCGGGCCGGCTGGCCGACGACCGGAATCGATACCGTGGGAGGCGGGGCAAAGACAAACTCGGAGGCCATCGCGTCGGATCCTTTTCAGTGAGGCAGAGGGGAGAGCGGCAGTGTGCCAGAGGGGCGCACCCGCTGCCGGTTGCAGCGCGAGACCGCTATGCTTTGCGGATGATGAAGCTGCACAACTACTTCCGTTCTTCCGCCTCGTTCCGCGTGCGCATCGCGCTCAATCTGAAGGGGTTGGCGTACGACTACGTGCCCGTGCACATTGCGCGCGGCGAGCACCGCACCGGCCCGTTCGCAACGATCTCGGCCGACCAGCTGGTGCCGCTGCTTGAAGACGATGGCGAGCGGCTGTCGCAGTCGATGGCCATCATCGAATACCTCGAGGAAAGGCACCCGAGCCCGCCGCTGCTGCCGTCGGATGCGCTGGGCCGTGCGCGCGTGCGCGCGTTGTCCGAATCGATCGCGTGCGAGATCCACCCGCTCAACAACCTGCGCGTGCTGAAGTACCTGGTGCGCGAGCTCAAGCTCGACGAGCTCGCGAAGAACGCGTGGTACCGGCACTGGGTGCGGGAAGGCATGCTGGCGTTCGAGCGCCAGCTGGCGCAGCAACCGGCCGGCATCTACTGCTGGGGCAACACGCCGACGATGGCTGATTGCTGTTTGGTGCCGCAGATCTTCAACGGCCAGCGTTTCGATTGCGACTTCAGCGGCCTGCCGCGGACCATGGCGGTGTTCGACGCCTGCATGCAGCTCGAAGCGTTCCAGCAGGCGCAGCCTTCGCGCTGCCCCGATGCCGAAGCCTGAGGCGGCCGGGCTGCACGACTGGCTCGTGCCCGACTGGCCCGCGCCGCCGAACGTCCGCGCGTTGTGCACCACGCGCAGCGGGGGGGTCTCGCAAGGTCGTTACGCGAGCCTGAACCTGGGCGATCACGTGGCTGACGAAGCGCAGGACGTGGCCGCCAACCGCAAGCGACTGCAGCACGCGATCGGCGTGCGGCCGGTGTTCCTGCAGCAGGTCCATGGCACGGCGGTGGCCGAACTCGACGCGCAGACGCCGGACGGCACGGCCGCCGACGCGTGCATCTCGGCCGAAGTCGGCGTGGCCTGCACCGTGATGGTGGCCGATTGCCTGCCCGTCCTGTTCACGGACGAGACCGGGTCCCGTGTGGCCGCAGCGCATGCCGGCTGGCGGGGACTGGCCGCAGGGGTGCTGGAACAGACGGTGGCCGGCATGCGGGCGCGCGGAAGCCAGGCCCACACCATGGACGGAGTGCGCGTGCTGGCATGGCTCGGGCCGTGCATCGGACCGCGTGCGTTCCAGGTCGGTACCGAGGTCAGGGAGGCGTTCGTCGCATCGCACCCCGGGGCGGCCGCCTGCTTCGCGCCGGGGCCAGCGGACGGCAAGTGGCTGGCCGACCTCCCCGCCCTGGCGCGCCAGCGGCTGCACGCCGCGGGCATCGACGCGATCTACGGCAACGACAGCACCGATGGGTGGTGCACGGTCAACAACCCGTTACGATTTTTCTCGCACCGGCGCGATGGCGTCAGTGGTCGGTTCGCCAGCCTGATCTGGCGCGTCTGATGGCGTTGGCGGCGGCGCAGCCGCTGCACGCCGCGCGGCCTCCTGTGCCGCAAGCTCCTGTTCCTTCAGCCGACGGCGCCGCGCCGGCGCCAGCATCAGATACACCACGAGCGTCACCGGGGCGAGGCCGTACATCACGAAGGTGAAGATCGCGCCCAGCACGGTGCCTGTGGTGTTGGTGGCTTCGGCCACCGCCATCATCAGGACGACGTACAGCCAGGCAATGACAACGAGATGGATCAGCATGGAGAATCGAAAGCTATGGTTTTCATGGAGTCGCGTGCGCGCTGGAGCGATGCGAAATGCAGCATACTGAAAAGCCATTCGAACAAGGCGAGGCCGCAGGAGACACCATGACACCACAAGGCAGCGGGGCCGACGCGTTCGCCCCTTTCCAGAAGGCTCTGACGGATGGATGGGGCAAAGCGGTTGAATCGATGCAGGCCATCGGCTCGGGCAAATCGACCGGCGGGGCGCAGTGGGACGTGCCGAAGTTCAGCTTTTCCGCCAACAAGCTGCAGGAGCTGCAAAAAGACTACATGGCCGAAGCGGCTGCCTTGTGGCAGCAGGGCCTGAGCACCAAGGCCGCGACCGACAAGCGTTTCGCTGGCGAAGCCTGGGGCAGCAACCCCGTCTCTTCCTTCACTGCGGCGGTGTACCTGCTCAACGGCCGGACCCTGCTCAACATGGTGGATGCGGTCGAGGCCGATGCCAAGACCCAATCGCGCCTGCGCTTCGCGGTAGAGCAGTGGATGGCCGCCGCGGCGCCCAGCAACTCGCTCGCCTTCAACGCCGATGCGCAGAAGCGCGCGATCGAGACAAAAGGCGAGAGCATCGCCAAGGGCATCCAGAACCTGCTGCACGACATGAAGCAGGGGCATGTGAGCATGACGGACGAGAGCGCGTTCGAGGTCGGCCGCAACGTGGCCACCACCGAAGGCGCCGTGGTGTTCGAGAACGAACTGTTCCAGCTGCTCGAATACAAGCCGCTCACCGCCAAGGTCTACGAGCGCCCGTTCCTGCTGGTGCCGCCGTGCATCAACAAGTTCTACATCCTCGACCTGCAGCCGGAGAACTCGCTGATCCGCTACGCGAACGAGCAGGGCCACCGCGTGTTCGTGGTGAGCTGGCGCAACCCCGACGAGTCGCTCGCCAAGGCCACCTGGGACGACTACATCGAGAACGCCGCGATCCAGGCGATCCACACGGTGCAGGCCATCAGCGGCAGCAAGCAGATCAACGCGCTGGGCTTCTGCGTGGGCGGCACGATCCTGAGCACGGCGCTCGCGGTGCTGGCAGCGCGCGGCGAGAAGCCGGCCGCCTCGGTCACTTTGCTCACCACGCTGCTCGACTTCAGCGACACCGGCATCCTCGACATCTTCATCGACGAGCAGATGGTGCAGTACCGCGAGATGCAGATGGGCAAGGGCGGCCTGCTGCCCGGTGGCGACCTCGCGTCGACCTTCAGCTTCCTGCGACCCAACGACCTGGTGTGGAATTACGTGGTGGGCAACTACCTCAAGGGCGAGACGCCGCCGCCGTTCGACCTGTTGTACTGGAACAGCGACGCGACCAATCTGCCCGGCCCGTTCTACGCCTGGTACCTGCGCAACACGTACCACGAGAACAAGCTCAAGGTGCCGGGCGCGCTCACGGTCTGCGGCGAAAAGGTCGACCTCGCGGCGATCGACGTACCCACGTACATCTACGGCTCGCGCGAAGACCACATCGTGCCCATCGGCGGTGCCTACGCATCGACGCAAATCCTCAACGGCAAGAAGCGCTTCGTCATGGGCGCCTCGGGCCACATCGCCGGTGTGATCAACCCGCCCGCGAAGAAAAAGCGCAGCCACTGGATCCGCGAAGACGGCAAGCTGCCGAAGACGCAAGCCGAATGGCAAGCCGGCTCGGTCGAGCATCCGGGCAGCTGGTGGACCGATTGGTCCGACTGGCTCAAGGGCCACGCCGGAAAGCAGATTCCCGCGCCCAAGGCCTACGGCAAAGGCACGACCTACAAGGCGACCGAGCCCGCGCCCGGGCGCTACGTCAAGGCGAAGGCCAGCGCCGTCGCCTGATCCTCATCCAACCTTCACCAGTCACATCAACGGAGAGAAAAGCATGGAAGACATCGTCATCGTTTCGGCCGCACGTACGCCGGTCGGCAAGTTCGGCGGCTCGCTCGCGGGCATCGCCGCCACCGAGCTGGGTGCCATCGTGATCAAGGAAGTGCTCGCACGCGCCAACCTCACGGCCGACCAGATCGGTGAAGCCATCATGGGTCAGGTGCTGGCCGCCGGTGCGGGCCAGAACCCGGCGCGCCAGGCGTGGCTCAAGAGCGGCGGCGCCAAGGAAACGCCGGCGCTGACGATCAATGCCGTGTGCGGCTCGGGCCTGAAGGCCGTGATGCTGGCGGCGCAGGCCGTGGCCACGGGCGACAGCGAGATCGTGATCGCCGGCGGGCAGGAGAACATGAGCGCATCGCCGCACGTGGTGCCGAACTCGCGCAATGGCCAGCGCATGGGTGACTGGAAGATGGTCGACACGATGATCGTGGACGGCCTCTGGGACGTCTACAACCAGTACCACATGGGCATCACGGCAGAGAACGTGGCCAAGAAGTACAGCATCGACCGCGCTGCGCAGGACGAGCTGGCACTCGGCAGCCAGACCAAGGCCGCGGCGGCGCAGGACGCAGGCAAGTTCAAGGACGAGATCGTCGGCGTGAGCATTCCGCAGAAGAAGGGCGATCCGGTCGTCTTCGACAAGGACGAGTTCATCAACCGCAAGACCAATGCCGAAGGCCTGGCCGGCCTGCGCCCGGCCTTCGACAAGGCCGGCGGCGTGACCGCGGGCAATGCCTCGGGCCTGAACGACGGCGCCGCCGCCGTGATGGTGATGACCGCCAAGAAGGCTGCCGCACTGGGCCTCAAGCCGCTGGGCCGCATCGCGAGCTACGCCACCGTGGGCCTCGACCCGGCCATCATGGGCATGGGCCCGGTCGGCGCATCGAAGAAGGCATTGGAGCGCGCCGGCTGGAACGCTGCCGACCTCGACGTGCTCGAAATCAACGAGGCTTTCGCCGCGCAGGCCTGTGCCGTGAACCGCGAAATGGGCTGGGACATCAACAAGGTGAACGTCAACGGCGGCGCCATTGCCATTGGCCATCCGATCGGTGCGTCCGGCTGCCGCATCCTGGTGACGCTGCTGCACGAAATGCAGCGCCAGAACGCGAAGAAGGGTATCGCGTCGCTTTGCATCGGTGGCGGAATGGGCGTGGCGCTGACGATCGAGCGCTGATTTTTCCTGCCGGCAGCGCCAGCTGCAAGCCAACGCCGCGCTCTGACGCGGCGTTTTTTTTTTGGGTGATCCGACTCCAGAGAACGTCTTCAGCCCATCGAGCTGATCTCAGATTGAAGTTGACACCTAAATCGATGAAAAGTAATGTATCTCCGGGTTCCCTCTAGCAACTCCTGACAGGTGGCGTACATGAAAATTGCGATTCTGGGCGGCGGACACGGCGCCTACGCGGCGGCGGCGGACCTTTCCGAAGCCGGGCACGAGGTCCGGCTGTGGCGTCGTGACGCAGGCGCCTTGAAGCCCGTCATTGAGGCTGGTGGCATCACCCTGAAGGACGCCGATGGGCATCGCGAGGTGCCGCTCGCGCTGGCCACTTCAGACATCGGCATTGCGCTGCGTGGCGCCGAGCTGATCGTGCTCCCCACGCCGGCCATTGCGCAGCACGACATCGCGCAGGCCATGGCGCCTCATCTGGTCGACGGGCAGGTGGTGTTTCTGGCGCCAGGCACTTTCGGCAGCTACGTGATGGCCCGTGAGGTCCGGCGCGCCGGCAACACGGCCGATGTGGCGTGGGCAGAGACCGGAACCCTGCCTTACCTGGCGCGCAAGCACGGCGACCGTGAGGTGAACGTGACGGTTCGCGCCATCCGCCTGCCCACGGGCGTGTACCCGGCGCGCAAGGAGGCCGAAGCCATCGCGGTGATCCGCCAGGCCTACCCGGCCGTGCACGGCTGCGGCGACGCGCTGTCGGGCGCGCTGATGAACGCGGGGCCTGTCATCCACCCGCCGTTGATGGTGATGAATGCGGCGCCGCTGCAGCACTTCGAGCGCTGGGACATCCACAACGAGGGCACGCAACGGGCGGTCCGCGACGTGACCGACCGGCTCGATCGCGAGCGCATGGCCGTGCGCGAAGCCTTCGGGCACGCGGCCCCGCACTACCCGCTGGCCGACCACTACAACAACGACCGATGGATGTACGGCGACGCGCACAAGCAGCTCGTCAAATCGGGCGACTGGCGCGAGAACATCGACCTGCACACGCACCGCTACATCACGGAAGACACCGAGCTGGGCCTGGCCTTCCTCGCGTCGGCCGCGCGGCATGCCGGCGTCGATGCGCCGATCGCGCACGGCCTCCTGGCCATCGTGGGCGGCTTTCTCGGCCGCGATTTGCGCCAGGGCCCGCGCACCTTCGAGCAGCTCGGCCTGGCCGACCTCACGGCGGCGCAGCTCCGGCAGAGGCTGCACGATGGCGAATGAACCGGGAACATTGCCACGGTTCGCAGCCGTCGGCGCCGGCCGGATGGGGCGCGGCATCGCCATCGCGTTCGCCTATGCCGGCCATCGGATCTCGCTGATCGACCTGCGGGTGCGCGATGACGCGGCCTGGGAGCGCTTGCGCGATGAAGCGCGGCAGGAGATCACCGCGAGCCTCGAAGGCCTCGCGCAGCTCGGCGTACTGGCCGCGCCGCAGATCGCGGCGATCGCAGGCCGCGTGGATTTCGTGCGCGCCGATGCCGCACCCGCCGCGCTGGCCGCGGCCGAGCTCGTGTTCGAAGGCGTGCCCGAAACGATGGCGGCCAAACGCGAGGCCTTCGAGCACCTCAACCGGCACTGCCGCGACGATGCGATCCTGACCTCGACGACCAGCAGCATCGTCGTGACGCAGCTGGCCGAACTCGTGCGCCTGCCCGGTCGCTTCCTCAACATCCACTGGCTGAATCCGGCCTACGTGATCCCCGTGGTCGAGCTGAGCTGCCACGCCGGCACCGAAGCCGCGGTGCTCGCACGCGCGAAGGCCCTGATGGAAGCGATCGGCAAGTTGCCCGTGGTCTGCGGTCCATCGCCCGGCTACATCGTCCCGCGGCTGCAGGCGCTGGTCATGAACGAGGCGGCGCGGATGATCGAGGAGGGCGCGGCCACGGCCGAGGAAATCGACAAGGCCACGCGCTTCGGGCTCGGCCTGCGCTTTGCGGCGCTGGGCGTGGTCGAGTTCATCGACTTCGGTGGCTGCGACATCCTGCACCACGCCAGCCGCGAGATGTCGGCCTCCATCGACAAGGAACGCTATACCGCGCCGGCCATCGTCAACCGCATGGTCGCGGAAGGCCGGCTGGGGCTCAAGAGCGGCAGTGGCTTCTACGACTACGCGGGCCGCGACGTGGCGGCCTACCGCAAGGAAGTGCTGTCGCGCACGCTCGGCGAGCTGCGGCATTCGGGGCTGTGGCGCGCGCCCGCCGACGAGACGCTGCCATGATCCCTCGCCGGGCCTTTGCCGCGCTGTCGGTCGGGCAGGTCCATTACGCCGAGTGCGGTGATGCCGGTGCTCCGCCCGTGCTGTTGTTGCACCAGTCGCCGCGCAGCTGGACCGAGTACCGCCATGTGCTGCCGCTGCTGGGTGCGCGCTACCGCGCGATCGCGATGGACACGGCGGGGTTCGGCGACTCGGCCGATGGCGGACAGCCCGCCAGCATTGCGCAATGGGCGCGCGTCGCCTGCGAGTTGCTCGATGCACTGGCCATCTCGCGCACGCATGTGGTGGGCCATCACACCGGCGGCGTGGTGGCCGTCGAGCTGGCGGCCGCGTTTCCCGATCGCGTACGCAGCCTCGTGCTGTCGTCCACGCCCTATACCGACGAAGCGTTCCGGCGCGCTCGCGCGCAGCGCCCGCCAATCGATGAAGTGGCGCCCAGCGAGGACGGCAGTCACCTGGCCGCCCTCTGGCAAAAGCGACAGGGCTTCTACCCCGCAGGCCGTCCGGACCTTCTGGAAGCGTTCGTGCTGGACGCGCTCAAGGTCGGGCGCCGGGTGGAAGAGGGCCATCGGGCTGTCGCGTCCTACCGCATGGAAGACCGCATCGCGCAGGTCACGCAGCCGACGCTGATCGTGCGGGCCACCGCCGATCCCTTCGCATCGCCGCACGCCGCCGAGCTGCAACACCATCTGCCGCACGCACGCACGGTGGACATCGAAGGCGGCATGGTGCCCTTGCCCGACCACATGCCAGACGCCTTTGCGCGTGCCGTGCTCGATTTCCTGGCGCCGCAGCCATGAAGGCGATCCGCGTGAGTGCTTTCGGCGCGGCACCCGTGCTGGCCGAAGTGGCCGAGCCCGTGGCCCGACCGGGTCGCACCATCGTGCGCATGGAAGCCGCGACGGTTGGGCACATCGATCGCACGGTCTGGCGTGGCATGTTCCTTCGCCACCCGCCATTTCCGTACACCCCGGGCGTCGAGGCGGCAGGCACGGTGGTGGCCGGCGGGCCCTATGCGGTCGGTCAGCGTGTATGGCTGCGCGGCAGCGGCCTCGGCACCGAGTTCGACGGGACATGGAGCGAGTACATCGATGCGCCGGACGAAGCGATCGGCCTCTTGCCCGAGGGGCTTTCGATGCGGCTGGGCGCCGCCTTCTTTTCCCCGACGACCTCGGCGTGGGTGGCTCTGCACGAGGTCGCCCGACTTCAGCCGGCCGAGCGCGTGCTGGTGACGGGCGCCAGCGGCGCTGTCGGCTCGCTGGTGATGCAGCTGGCGAGCGATGCCGGCTGCATAGCGACCGCGGTCGATCCCGAAGCCACTGCGCCTGCAGTCGCCAGCGTCGATCTGCTGGTCGACACGGTGGGCGGTGCGATCCTCGCGTCGGCTTTGCCCGCGGTGCGCCCTGGTGGACGTGCGGTCCTGATCGGGTACACGGCGGGTTCCATGCTGGCGCTCGACATCGCGCATTTCCTGCAGCGCGATGTGGCCCTGTTGCCGCTCAACATGTTCCGCCGTGCGGCCGCAGGCCGCGCCGCAGCGCCGGAACTGCTTGCGCGCCTGGCCGACGGCCGGCTGCACCTCGAGGTGCGTTGCTTCCCGCTCGCCGAGGCCGAGGCAGCACTCGACTGGATTGCGCAGCGTGGCCACCGCGGGCGCGCGGTGCTGGTGGCCTAGTAGCCCGCGAGCCGCGCAACAGACCGGCTCGCGTCAGTCTTCGTCCGGCTCGTCCAGAGGCACGTGCACGTGCAGATCGATCATGCGTCGCAGAGTCTGCTTGAGGTCGTCCGCGCGGCGCAGGCCGAAGGGTTCGAGCACGCGACGTTCGTGCTCCTGCGCGAGCTCCATGAGGTGTTCGACGGCTTTCGTACCAGCGGGCGTGATGCGCACCAGCGTGATGCGGCGATCACTTTCATGGGGCAGGCGCTCGACCTGTCCACGTGACTCCATGCGGTCCAGGAGACGCGTGACGGTCGGTTGCTTGGTCACCGTGACCTGCGCGAGCTGACCGATGCTGACCGGCTCGCTGCCGGCCAGCGAGGCCATCACGCGCCACTCCGACACCGAAAACCCCTGCTGCCGCGCCACTTTATGGAACTCGGCTGAGATCAGCTGGCTCGCCTGTGCCAGCAGCGCCGGCAGGTAGTCATCGACGAAGCGATGCACGTCGCGTTTCTTTTCAGCCACCAGTGCGCTCCGGTGTCGATGCAGGCACGCAGCTTGCTCGGCTAGGGTAATTCATGATTGTGGATACATTCATTTGTCAACAATATACGAGGCGTGATGTGGCCCCGGAAGCGCATCGTCCCACGAGAAAGAAGAAGGACCCACATGGCTGAGCGTTCATTCGTCGAAGAAGTCAAAAAGCTTCGCCTCTCCGGTGGCGAGGTGTTCCGCGGTGAGGGGATTCTGGCGGTCACCAAGGCGTTGCTGGAGTCTGGCGTGTCGTACGTGGCGGGCTACCAGGGAGCGCCCATCTCGCACCTGATGGATGTGCTGGCCGATGCGCAGGACATTCTTTCGGAGCACGGCATCCGCTTCGAGAACAGCGCGAGCGAAGCCACCGCCGCTGCCACGCTCGCAGCCTCCGTCAATTACCCGCTGCGCGGCGCCGTGACCTTCAAGGCGACCGTCGGCACCAACGTGGCATCGGACGCTTTGGCCAACCTGGCCTCGGGCGGCGTCACCGGTGGCGCGCTCATCATCGTGGGCGAGGACTATGGCGAAGGCTCGTCGATCATGCAGGAGCGCAGCCACGCGTTCGCGATGAAGTCGCAGATCTGGCTGCTCGATCCAAGGCCCAACCTGCCCAGCATCGTTGAGGCGGTGAAGACCGGATTCGACTTGTCCGAAGCCAGCCACACCCCCGTGATGCTGCAGTTGCGCATCCGCGCCTGCCATGTGCACGGCCACTTCATCGCGGGCGACAACAAGCGCGCGAAGTTCACGCTCAAGGATGCGCTCGAGAACCCGCAGCGCGATGTCAGCCGCATCGTGCTGCCGCCCGCGAGCTTCGTTCACGAGCAGGAGAAGGTGCAGGACCGCTGGCCCGCCGCCGTGCGCTTCATCGAAGAGCGCCAGCTCAACGAGTTCTTTGCCGAAGGCGCCGACGACATCGGCATCATCGTGCAGGGCGGCAGCTACAACACGCTGGTGCGTGCGCTGGAACGCCTCGACCTGGCCGACGTGTATGGCAACACGCAAGTGCCGCTCTACGTGATGAACGTCGCCTATCCGGTGATCGAGAGCGAGGTCATCCGCTTTTGCGAAAGCAAGCGCGCGGTGCTGGTGGTCGAGGAAGGGCAGCCGAACTTCGTCGAACAGAATCTGGCGACCATCCTGCGCCAGGCGGGGTCGACTACCGCCTTGCACGGCAAGGACATGTTGCCCGTCGCGGGCGAATACACGGCCTCCGAACTGCTGAAGGGCGCGCGCATGTTCTGCGAGCGTTATGAACGGCTCGCACCGCTGCCGGTTCCGGTGCCCGTGCGCAAAGTGATTCCGCTGACCGAGGTGGCTGCCATCGGCGTCGACCAGGCGCCCGAGCCGGCGGTCGTGTCCTCCACGCTGGGTGAGGTGGTGCACGCCCGGCCGCCGGGTTTCTGCACGGGCTGCCCGGAGCGGCCGATCTTCAGCGCGATGAAGCTGGTCGAGCGCGAGCTCGGTGCGCACCACGTCAGCGCAGACATCGGCTGCCACCTGTTCTCTATCCTGCCGCCGTTCAACATCGGCAACACCACCATGGGCTATGGCCTCGGTGGCGCGGCCGCGTCGGCACTCAATGCGCCGGCCGGCAAGCGCGCGATTTCGATGATGGGCGACGGCGGCTTCTGGCACAACGGCCTGACCAGCGGCGTCGCGAACGCGGTCTTCAACAAGAGCGACAACCTCACCATCGTCGTCGACAACAACTACACGTCGGCCACGGGCGGGCAGGACATCCTGTCCTCGACCGCTGTCAACAGGACGCGCAGCACGGGCCATGAAATCGAGCGTGCTGTGCGCGGCGTGGGCGTCGAATGGGTCAAGACGCTGCGCCGCACCTACGACGTGGCCGGCATGCGCGACGCGCTGAAAGAAGCGCTCACCACCACGAAGAAGGGGCCCAAGGTCCTCATCGCCCAGTCGGAGTGCATGCTCAACAAGCAGCGGCGCGAGAAGCCGCTGGTGCGCAAGGCCATCGCCGACGGCAAGCGCATGGTGCGCGAGAAGTTCGGCGTCGATTCCGACACCTGCACCGGCGACCACTCGTGCATTCGCCTGTCGGGCTGCCCGTCGCTCTCGATCAAACCCAACCCCGACCCGCTGCGCACCGACCCTGTTGCCACCGTGCTCGACAGCTGCGTGGGCTGCGGCGTCTGCGGCGAGGTCTCGCATGCCGCCGTGCTGTGCCCGTCTTTCTACAAGGCGCAGATCGTGAGCAACCCCAGCGGCTGGGACAAGCTGCGCGAGCGCGTCCGTTCCGTCGTGATCGGCTGGCTGCAGCGCGGTGAAGCGCGCCGCCGGGAAACCTATGCGTTCTGACACCATGACGCGCAAGGCTCAGCCCATCAAGATCGCGATCCTCGCCATGGGCGGGGAGGGCGGGGGCGTGCTCGCCGACTGGATCGTCGACATGGGCGAGGCCAACGGTTACATGGCCCAGACCACCTCGGTGCCCGGCGTGGCGCAGCGCACGGGCGCGACCATCTACTACGTCGAGCTGTACCCGGTCGCGCAGGCCCAGGCCGACGGCGGGCGCCCCGTGCTCGCGCTGATGCCGCTGCCGGGCGATGTCGATGTGGTGCTCGCGTCGGAACTCATGGAGGCGGGACGCGCCGTGCAGCGCGGCCTGGTCACCAGCGACCGCACGACGCTGATCGCGTCCACCCACCGCGTGTACTCCATCGCCGAGAAAAGTGCCCTGGGCGACGGCCGCGTCGACAGCGCGCAACTGCTGGCGCACACGGCGCGCGCGGCTCGGCGCTTCATCCGCTTCGACATGGCGCAGGCGGCCGAGGCATCGGGCAGCGTGATCAGCGCCGTGCTGTTCGGTGCGCTCGCCGGCTCGGGCGTGCTGCCATTCAGCCGCGCCCAGTTCGAGGCCACGATCGAACGCGGCGGCGTTGGGGTGAAGCCGAGCCTGAAGGCCTTCGGTTCCGCCTTCGACCGTGCGCGGGAAGGCGACGATGGCGAGCCTGCAACGGAGGCCAGCGTGGCCGCCCCGGTACCCGCGCCCCGCCATCCGGCCGTGCGCGCGCTCGTCACCCGTGTGCAGCGCGACTTTCCGCCCGCGACGCACGCGCTGCTGCTCCAAGGCGTGCGCCGCCTGATCGACTACCAGGACCTGGCCTACGCCGGCCTCTACCTGGACCGGATGGCCGCCATCGCGGCATCGCAGGGCACCGACGAACGGCTGCTGAAAGAAACCGCCCGCCATCTGGCGCTGTGGATGTCCTACGAGGACACCGCGCGCGTCGCGGCCCTCAAGACCCGCGCGACGCGCTTCGAACGCGTGCGCGGCGAAGCCCGGGTGCAGGCCGGCCAGGTGCTGGCCATCAACGAATACATGCATCCGCGGCTGCAGGAGATCTGCGAGACGCTGCCCGGCGGCGTCGGGCGCTGGCTCATGGGCTCGACGCTGCCGAAGAAGCTGGTCGAACGCTTCACGCAGCACGGCCGCGTGATCCAGACCAGCTCGCTGCGCGGCTATCTCATGCTCCGCACCGTGGCGGCCTGCGGACGCTGGCGCCGGTCGACGATGCGCTATGCCGATGAAAACCGCCGCATCGAGGACTGGTTGCAGCGCATCGCCAGCACCGCGCGGCGCCACCCCGAGCTGGCCGTCGAACTGGCCCAGCTCCAGCGCCTGGTCAAGGGCTACAGCGACACGCACGAGCGGGGCCTGCGCAACTACGACTCGGTGCTGCGCGCCTTCGATCGCGCCGGCACGGCGCTGGCGCCGGCCACCCTGCGCGAGCTGCGCGATGCGGCACTGGCCGACGAGCATGGTCACAAGCTGCAGGCCGCACTGGCGCGGCACGCACTGGTCTGAAAAGGCGACGCCCGATGAACGCACCCACCGCCACGCTCGCCCTCCGCGTCGTCGAAGCGCGCGAGCTCAATCCACTGATCCGCATGCTGCGCCTTCGCGCCGACGACGGCCGCGCGCTCCCCGGATTCGCGGCCGGTGCGCACATTCGCGTGCAGGTGTCCCTGACCGATGGCGGCACCGACTGGCGCCACTATTCGCTGGTCAACTTCGATACCGCGCGCAATGCGACGAACGCCCCGACGGAGTACGTGATTGCCGTTCGCAAGGAAGCCGAAGGCCGCGGTGGCTCGCGCTTCATGCACGAGAGATTGAAGGAGGGCGACACGCTCGCCATCGAGCCGCCGAAGAACGACTTCCCGCTGCACACCGGCCCAGGTGGCTCGGTGCTGGTCGCGGGCGGCATCGGCGTCACGCCGCTGGCCACGATGGCGGCGCGCCGCCGCGCGGAAGAGGCGCCGGTGCGCATGCATTACGCCGGCCGCAGCCGCGACCTGATGGCCTTCCTGCCGGAGCTGGAAGCGTTGTTGGGGCCTGACCTGCACGTCCATGCCGATGCGGAGGCCGGCGCGCCGCTGGACATCGATGCGCTGCTCGACAACGTGCCCGCGGGCGATCGCCTCTATGTGTGTGGGCCGAAGGTCATGCTCGATGCCGTACTCGCTCGGACGCAGGTGCGCGGTTGGACGCACGACCGCGTGCACTTCGAGCTGTTCACAGAGCCGGTCGTTGAAGCAGGCGACCAGCCCTTCGAGGTGGAACTGGCCCAGTCCGGCCAGCGCTTCACCGTGGCAGCGGACCAGAGCATCCTTGACTGCCTGATCGACAACGGCTGCGACCCGATGTTCGACTGCAAGCGCGGCGAATGCGGTGTGTGCGCGGTCCCGGTCATCGAAGGCGAGATCGACCATCGCGACTACGTGCTGACCGCCCGCGAGAAGGCGGAGGGCAACGTCATGCAGATCTGCATCTCGCGCGCCAAGGGCGCCCGCCTGGTGCTCGACCTCTGAAGAAGGAGCCAGAAGAACCATGCCTTCCTACCGCGACAACCCCGACGCCGTGCGCGCGCTCGTCGAGAACGACCGCGTGCACCGCGATCTGTACACCAGCCAGGAGCTGTTCGAGCTGGAGCAGGAACACTTCTTCGCGAACACCTGGAACTACGTCGGGCACGAAAGCCAGCTGCCCAGGGCCGGCGACTGGATCACCAACGAGATTGCGGGACGGCCCTTGATCATCGTGCGCCATGGCGACGGCAGTGTGCGCGCCATGATGAACCGCTGCGCCCACAAGGGTTCGCGGCTGGTGAACGGACCCTGCGGCAACACCGGCAAGTTCTTTCGTTGCCCGTACCACGCGTGGACCTTCAAGACCGACGGCGCGCCGCTGGCCATCCCGTTGAAGACGGGCTACGAGAACACGCAGCTGCACGAATGCGAGTCGGGCAAGGGCCTGACCACGATCCCGCACGTGCGCAGCCACCGCGGCTTCATCTTCGTGAAGATCAACGACGCGGGCGCCGACTTCGAGTCGTACTTCGGCGATTCGCTCAGCTCGATCGACAACATGGCCGATCGCTCGCCCGAGGGTGAGCTCGAGATCGCCGGTGGTTGCCTGCGCTTCATGCACCAGTGCAACTGGAAGATGTTCGTGGAGAACCTGAACGACACGATGCATCCGATGGTCGCGCACGAGTCGTCGGCTGGCACTGCCAAGCGGATGTGGGCCGACAAGCCCGAGGACGAACCCAAGCCCATGGCCGTCGAGCAGTTCGTGCCCTTCATGTCCGACTACAAGTTCTTCGAGGACATGGGCATCCGCACCTACGACCACGGCCACAGCTTCACGGGCGTGCACTTCAGCATCCACAGCAAGTACAAGGCGATCCCGGCGTACGACGACGCGATGAAGGCGCGCTACGGGGAAGAGAAGACCGCGCAGATCCTGGGCATGGCAAGGCACAACACCGTCTACTACCCCAACCTCACGATCAAGGGCGCGATCCAGGCCATCCGCGTGATCAAGCCCATCTCGGTCGACCGGACGCTGGTGGAAAGCTGGACCTTCCGCCTGAAGGGCGCGCCGCCGGAGCTGCTTCAGCGCACCACCATGTACAACCGGCTCATCAACTCGCCGTTCTCGGTGGTCGGCCACGACGACCTGCAGGCCTACCGCGGCATGCAGGCCGGCCTGCAGGCCAGCGGCAACGAGTGGGTGAGCCTGCACCGCGACTACGACCCTTCCGAGCTGAAGGGCGGCGAGATCACGACCGGCGGCACCAGCGAGTTGCCGATGCGCAACCAGTACCGCAGCTGGGTCGAGCGCATGACGGAGACGATGTGATGGTCGATACCGTTATCACCCGGCAGGACCTGATCGACTTCGTCGTGAGCGAATCGCATCTGCTCGACACGCGCCGCTACGAGGCGTGGAACGCGCTCTTCACCGACGACGCCTTCTACTGGGTGCCGTTGGTGCCTGACCAGGAAGACGGTCTCAACCACACCTCGCACCTGTACGAAGACAAGCTCCTGCGCGAGCTGCGCATCGAACGCCTGAAGAGCCCGCGTGCGTTCTCGCAGCAGCCGCCAAGCCGCTGCCACCACCTGCTGCAGGTACCGGTAGTCGAGACCTTCGATGCCGAGGGCAACCGTTTCGTGGTGCGCACCAGCTTCCACTACACCGAGTCGCAGGGCGACGAGTTGCAGTTCTACGTCGGCACCTTCTTCCATCACCTGACGGTGCAGCACGGCGCGCTGCGCATCACGCTCAAACGCGTGAACTTGCTTAACTGCGACGCGGCACTTCCGGCCGTGCAGCTCTTCATCTGACGGGACGAGATGCAACACGCCACCGTTCATCAAGTTTTTTCGGCGACTGCGGCGCGCACGCCGGACGCTGAATTCCTGTTCACAGAATCGGTGACCGCTGCGGCCTATGGCATTGCAGCCGGTGCCATTCACTGGGGCAAAGCCGCAGCCGAGGTCGAGCGCCTGCGCACCGCCTACGCCCAGGCCGGCTACGGCCATGGCCACCGCGTCGGCCTGTTGCTTGAGAACCGGCCCGCCTTCATCTTCCATTGGCTGGCGCTGAATGCGCTGGGCGCGAGCGTGGTGCCGATCAACGCCGAAATGCGCTCGGCCGAGCTGGTGTACCTGATCGGCCACAGCGAGATCGGCCTGGCCGTCACTCTGCCCGGGCGCGCTGCCGACCTGCAGGCCGCTGCCGCGCAGGCCGGCGTGGCCTTCGAAACCATGGGGCCCGACGACGCCGTGCCGGCCGCGAAGACGGTGGCACCCCGCGCCGGCGAACCCATCGGCGTCGACACCGAATGCGGACTGCTCTACACCTCGGGCACCACCGGCCGGCCCAAGGGCTGCATCCTGAGCAACGCGTACTTCCTGCGCGCGGGCGAGTGGTACGCCGCGCTCGATGGCGTGTGCAGCGTCCGCCCCGACACCGAGCGCGTGATCACGCCGCTGCCGCTCAATCACATGAATGCGATGGCGTTCTCGACCATGGTCGTGCTGGTGGCGGGCGGCTGCCTGGTGCAGCTCGATCGCTTCCACCCCAAGACCTGGCTGGCGAGCGCGCGCGAAAGCGGCGCGACCATCGTTCACTACCTGGGCGTGATGCCCGCGATGCTGCTCTCCGCACCCGCGTCGGTGGCCGACCGCGACCATGCGATCCGCTGGGGCTTCGGCGCCGGCGTCGACCGCAAGAACCATGGTCCCTTCGAAGCGCGCTTCGGTTTCCCGCTGGTCGAGGCCTGGGCCATGACCGAGACGGGGGCCGCCGCCTGCATCATGGCCAACCGTGAGCCGCGCCTGGTGGGCACGAGCTGCTTCGGCCGGCAGGAAGCGTTCGTCGAGCTCCGCCTGGTGGGCGAAGACGGCAATGACGTCGGCACCGATGCACCGGGCGAACTGCTCGTGCGCTCGGCCGGCGACGACCCGAAGCGCTGGTTCTTCTCCGGTTACCTGAGGGACGAGGAAGCCACGCGCGAAGCCTGGGCCGACGGCTGGTTCCACACCGGTGACCTCGTGCGCCGCGACGCGGAAGGCAATTTCTTCTTCGTCGACCGCAAGAAGAACGTGATCCGACGCAGCGGCGAAAACATCTCGGCCGTCGAGGTCGAGAGCGTGCTCAACCAGCACCCGGCCGTGAAGTCGTCGGCCGTGGCCGCGACGCCGGACGCGGTGCGCGGCGACGAAGTGCTGGCCTGCATCGTGATGCGCGAGGACGCCGATGCGTCCCAGCCCGCGCAAACGGCGGCCAGCATCGTCGAGCACGCCTTGGCGCAACTCGCCTACTACAAGGCGCCCGGCTACGTGGCCTTCGTCGACGCGCTGCCGCTCACGCCGTCGCAGAAGATCCAGCGCGGCCAGTTGCGCGAGCTGGCGCATGCACTGCCGGGACAGGGTCATTGCATCGACACCCGTTCGATGAAGAAGAGGCAGGCATGACCAGGCGCAACCGGCTTTCCTACGAAGGCGTCGCTGTCGCGGTGCCCGTCACCGTGCCCTATGTGCGCTACTCCACGCGCACCGCGCATTGGTTCATCGGCCAGGCGCTGGAGGCGCTGGTGCACACCAGCGGCGTGCCCAAGGAACAAATCGACGGCTTGTGCCTGAGCAGCTTCTCGCTGGCGCCCGACACTGCCGTGGGCGTGACGCAGCACCTCGGTCTGTCGCCGCGCTGGCTCGACCACGTGCCCACCGGTGGCGCCTCGGGCGTGATGTGCCTGCGCCGCGCGGCGCGCGCCGTGCAGGCGGGCGATGCCGACATCGTGGCCTGCGTGGGCGCCGACACCAACCACGTCGACTCCTTCCGCCAGACGCTGGGCAGCTTCAGCAACTTCGCGCGCGATGCGAGCTACCCCTATGGCTCGGGCGGACCGAACTCGATTTTCGCGTTCATCACCGCCAACTACATGCGCACTTATGGCGCGAGGCGCGAGGATTTTGGCCGCATCTGCGTGGACCAGCGCACCAACGCGCTGGGCAATCCCAACGCGATGTTCAAAAAGGCGCTCACGCTCGACGAGTACATGGCGGCGCGCCCGATCTCTGACCCGATCCATCTGTTCGATTGCGTGATGCCCTGCGCGGGTGCCGAGGCCTTCCTGGTCATGAGCGAGGAGCGCGCCCGCGATCTGGGACTGGCCCATGTCGTCATCCGCGGCGCGATCGAGCGGCATAACGCCTACGCGGAAGATCCGGTCATGGTGCAGGGCGGCTGGCGCAAGGACCGGGACGACCTGTACGCCCAGGCCGGCGTGCAGCCGGGCGACCTGGACTTCGTGCAGACCTACGACGACTACCCCGTCATCGCGATGATGCAGTTCGAGGACCTGGGCTTCTGCGAGAAGGGCGAAGGCCCGGCCTTCGTGCAGTCTCACACGCTGACCTTCGACGGCAGCTTCCCGAACAACACCAGCGGCGGACAGCTCTCGGCCGGACAAGCGGGTGCGGCAGGTGGCTTTCTCGGCATGGTCGAGTCGATCCGACAGCTGACCGACGACGCCGGTGCGCGCGCGGTGCCCGACGCCCGCCTGGGCCTTGTCGCCGGCTTCGGCATGGTGACCTACGACCGCTGCCTGTGCACAGGCGCCGTCATCCTGGGGAGACAAGAATGATTTGCCCCCACGTTTGCCGCTGCGCGGCTGCACTGCCCCCCGAGGGGGCCGCGCGCCTGCCTTGGGGCGGCCCGGCGGAGGCGCTATGACCATGCCGATGATGCGCCCCCCGCGCAAGAACCCGGTACTGCGCACCCGCCAGATGAACCTGCCGCCGGGCGCGCGCGGCCGCGTCGCACTGGGCCTCACGGCTGCTGCGGCCGAGGGCCGCTTCGAGCTGCAGACCTGCGAAGACTGCGGCACGGTGCAGTACCCGCCGCGCGAGGTCTGCCACAAGTGCCTCTCCGCTGCATTGCGCTGGCGCACGCAAAGCGGCGAGGGCGCGCTGCTCGGCAGCACCACGCTGCATCACAGCAACGACCTGTTCTTTCGCGAGCGGCTGCCCTGGCGGCTGGGCTTGGTGCACCTGGACGCAGGCCCGACGCTCATGGTCCACCTGCATGGCGAAGTCGGCGATGCGCCGACGCGCGTGCGTGTCGGCGCCCGGCTCGACCGTGCCGGGCAGGCCGTTCTCATTGGTTTTCCGATTGAAGGGAGTGCCCATATGGCCGACGACAAGATGCTGCGCGAGATGACCAGCGACCCCAAGTTCCGCAAGGCACTGGTGACCGACGGCAAGACCGAGACCGGCCAGGCCATCGTGCGCGCGCTGGTCAAGGCCGGTGCCGACATCGTCTGGGTCGGGCACGCCGAACCCTGGAAGAAGATGGGCGACGGGCTCGACGACATCTCGGCGCTGCCGCAGGTCACGCTGGTGCCGCTCGACCTCACCAACGGCCGCCAGGTGACCGAGCTGGCGGGCTCCATCGGCGGCAAGGTCGACATCGTGATCAACAACGCGGAGGTGCACCGCACCTTCGGCATCGGATCGCGCCGCGGCACCGACGTGGCCAAGGCCGAGATGGACATCAACTACTTCGGCTTCCTGCGGCTGGCGCAGGAGTTCGGCCCCGCGCTCAAGGGCCGCTCGGCCGATGGCGCCACAGGCGCAACCGCCTGGGTCAACCTGCTGTCGATCTACGCGCTGAGCAACTTCCCGCCGCACGGCACCTTCAGTGCATCCAAGGCCGCGGCGCATTCGCTCGCGCAATGCCTGCGCGCCGAGATGCGGCCCGCCGGCATTCGCGTCATCAACGTCTTCCCGGGCCCCATCGACGACGAGTGGAACCAGCACACGCCGCCGCCCAAGCTGGCGCCGGCCGCACTGGCCAACGCCATCGTGAACGCGCTGCGCGACGGCGTCGAGGACGTCTACCCGGGCGACGTGGCGCAGGAATGGCTGGAGCGCTGGCGCGACAACCCCAAGGTACTCGAACGCGAACTGGCCAATGGCGGCTGAGAACAGGAGCGACACGATGACGACAAGCACAGAACTCATGTCCGCCGCCGACATCCTCGGCGGCCTGGTGAGCGCGATGGCGACCGGCCGCATCCGCGTGATCGACCTCACGCAGACGCTCACGCCCGATTTCCCGCAGATCGCGCTGCCGCCCGAGATGGGTCAGTGCTGGCCCTTCCGCATCGAGGAGGTGTCGAAGTACGACGAGCGCGGCCCGGCCTGGTACTGGAACAACTTTTCCTGCGGCGAGCACACGGGCACGCACTTCGATGCGCCGATCCACTGGATCTCGGGCCGCGACCTGCCGAACAACTCCGTCGACACGATTCCCGTGCAGAACTTCGTGGCCCCGGCCTGCGTGATCGACTGCTCAGCCGATGTGCAGGCGAACGACGACTACCTGCTCAGCGTGGCCGACATCGAGCGCTACGAAGCCGCCCATGGGCGCATCCCGAAAGGCGCGTGGGTGTTGATGCGCACCGACTGGTCCAAGCGCAGCGACCCCGCGGCCTACCAGAACTTCGACGAGACCGGCCAGCACACGCCGGGGCCGAGCACCGAGGCCGTGCGCTTCCTGGTGGAGCAGCGCGATGTGCTCGGCTTCGGTTCCGAGGCCATCGGCACGGATGCAGGGCAGGGCTACCACCTGCGCCCGCCCTATCCGTGCCACTACTACATGCACGGTGCCGGACGCTACGGCCTGCAGTGCCTGAGCAACCTTGACCTGTTGCCGCCCGCGGGCGCGGTGCTGATCTGCCCGCCCCTGAAGATCGAGAAGGGGAGCGGCAGTCCGCTGCGTGTGCTCGCGCTGGTTGGGGCATCGGCGTGAGCGCAGCGCGCCGGGTCGCGGCGGTCACCGGCGGCAGTGCCGGCATCGGCAAGGCGATCTGCGAAGACCTGCTGGCGCAGGGCTACGAGGTGGTGTCGCTCGCGCGCCGCAAGGCCGACATCGACCACCCGAAGCTGCACAGCATCGAGGTCGACCTGAGCGACCGCGCGGCCACCGGCGCCGCCGTGCGCGAACTGGTCGAGCGTTTTGCGCCGACCACGATCGTGCACAACGCCGGCGTCATTCGCGCCGCGCTGTTGCCCGACGTGAAGCTCGACGACCTCGACGCGCTGGTCGACCTGCACCTGGGCTGCGCCATTCAGCTGGTCCAGGGCGCCTTGCCCGCCATGCGCGCGCAGGGCTTCGGCCGCGTGGTGCTGCTGTCGTCGCGGGCGGCGCTCGGCCTGGCCACGCGCACCAGCTATTCCGCCACCAAGGCCGGCATGCTGGGCATGGCCCGCACCTGGGCCCTGGAGCTCGCGCCCGAGGGCATCACGGTGAACGTGGTGGCGCCGGGTCCCATCCGCACCGACATGTTCTACGACGTGGTCGAGTCCGGCAGCGAGAAGGAGCGCGCGCTCGCCGCATCGGTGCCCGTCAAGCGTCTGGGCGAATCGCCCGACGTGGCACGCGCCGTGCGTTTCTTCGCCGACCCCGACAACAGTTTCATCACCGGCCAGGTGCTGTACGTCTGCGGCGGCACCAGCGTCGGCAGCCTTGCCCTCTAGTTTCCACGCGTCATTCCGTTCATCCCTCACCTCTGGAGCATCGCCATGAAAGTCCTGAACCGTTTCCGTGCCATCGCCGGCCTCGCAATGGGCGTCGCCGGCGCCCTCGGCGCCGCCAGCGCCTGGGCTGCCGACCTCAAAGTCGGTTTCATCACGTCGCTGTCGGGCCCCGTGTCGTCGCTGGGCATCCCCTACGACAAGGGCATGAAAGCCGCGCTGGCCTACCAGGCCGAGATCGGCGGGCGCAAGATCCAGCTGGTGCAGCTGGACGATGCCTCCGACCCAAGCACGGCGGCGCGCAACGCCCGCAAGATGATCGATGAGGACAAGGTCGACGTGATCATCGGCACGGCGGGTTCGCCCGGCGCGCTGGCCATCGCCGGCGTGGCGCGCGAGACGAAGACGCCGTTGATCTCCATCGCCAATGCCAACCTGCCGGGCGAAGAGGGCGCCTGGATGGTGACCCTGCCGCAACCTGCGCCGCTGATGGTGAGCGCTGTCGTCGAACGGATGAAGAAGTCGGGCGTCAGGACCGTGGGCTACATCGGCTTCTCCGACGCCTGGGGTGACCTGGTGTACGACGCGCTGCAAAAGAGCGCCGGCCCGGCCGGCATCAAGATCGTCTCGAACGAGCGCTACGCCCGCGCCGACTCGTCGGTCACGGGCCAGGTGCTCAAGATCGCCGCGCTGCGGCCGGACGCGGTGATCACCGGCACCTCGGGCACGCCGGGCGCGCTGCCTTACCTCGCGCTCGCGGACCGCGGCTACAAGGGCCAGATCTACGGGATGCACGCGCTCATCAACCCCGATTTCGTCCGCGTCGGCGGTGCGGCTGTCGAAGGCCTGCTGGCCCCGACCGGCCCGGTCATCGTGGCCGAACAGCTGCCGAGCGACAACCCGATCCGCAAGGTGTCGATGGACTTCCGCGCGGCCTACCAGAAGGCCAACGGCGCAGCCCCCACCGATGCCTTCTCTGCCTACACCTTCGACGCCTGGCTGCTGTACCTCGACGCTGCGCAGCGCGCACTGGCCACCAAGGCCGAGCCGGGCACGCCGCAGTTCCGGCTCGCGCTGCGCGATGCCATCACGAGCACCAAGGAGCTCGTGGGCACGCACAGCGTCTACAACTTCAAGCCGACCGACCGCTACGGCTCGGACGAGCGGTCGCGCGTCGTCGTGAAGCTCGAAAAGGGCCAGTGGAAGCTGGTTCCCTGAGATCCCCTGCACGACACACCCCTGGAACGACGCCATGAACAAGCACCTCATTCGATGCCTCGGCTTGACCGCCGTGGCACTGGCCTGCAGCCAGGCCTTGGCCGCCGACCTCAAGATCGGCTTCATCAGCTCGCTGTCGGGCCCCGTGGCCGCGCTCGGCGTGCCCTACGAAAAGGGCATCCGCGCGGCGCTGGCCGAGCAGCCGGAGATCAACGGCCGCAAGGTCCAGCTGATCGTGCTGGACGACGCGTCCGACCCCACCACCGCGGCGCGCAATGCACGCAAGCTGGTGACCGAAGACAAGGTCGATGTGCTGATCGGCACGTCGGGCGTGCCCGGCGCCATGGCGATCGCTTCGGTGGCGCGTGAACTCAACACGCCGCTGATCTCGCCGACCCCTGTGACCATCGCGGGTGCCGATGGCGCCTGGACGGTGACGGTGTCGCAGCCTTTTCCGCTGATGGTGGCCGGCGTGGTCGACCGCATGAAGAAGTCGGGCGTCAAGACCGTCGCCTTCATCGGCTTCTCCGACGCGCTGGGCGACCTGGCCTACGACTCGTTGATGAAGAGCGCCGCGGCCGCAGGCATCAAGGTGGTGGCGAACGAGCGCTATGCGCGCAGCGATTCCTCGGTGGCGGGACAGGTGCTCAAGATCGTGGCGCAGCGCCCGGACGCGGTGTTCGCCGGCAACTCCGGCACGCCGGGCGCGTTGCCCTACCTGGCACTGGCCGACCGCGGCTACAAGGGAAAGATCTACGGCACGCACGGCCTCATCAATGCCGACTTCGTGCGTGTCGGCGGCGCGTCCATCGAAGGATTGCAAGTGCCCAGCGGCCCGGTGCTGGTGGCCGATCAGTTGCCCGAAAGCAACCCGATCAAGAAGGTCTCGATGGCCTTCCGCGCGGCCTATCAGAAGGCCAATGGCGCGGTGCCGACCGACGCTTTCTCTTCCTACACCTACGACGCGTACCTGCTGCTCGCCGATGCGGCGAAGCGGACCCAGGGTGAACCGGGCACGCCGCAATACCGCACCGCGCTGCGCGAAGCGATCGTCAGCACGAAGGAGCTCACCGGCACGCATGGCATCTACACCTTCAAGCCCGACGACCGCTATGGCTCCGACCAGCGCGGCGTGGTGGTGGTGCAGATGAACAAGGGCCAGTGGAAGCTCGTGCCCTGAGCGCCTGAAGCCCTTCACCCTGCACCTGCACGCACCGCCCATGACCCGCTACCGCCATCAACCCGACGCGCTCGCTGCCCTCGTGCAGCACGACCGGGTGCACCGCGACCTGTACTTGAGCGAGGAGATCTTCGCGCTCGAGCAGGAGCGCCTGTTCGCGCGCACATGGGTCTTCCTCGGTCACGCGAGCCAGGTGCCGGCGGCCGGCGACTTCATCGCGCAGGACGTGGCCGGGCGGCCGCTGCTGATGGTGCGCCAGCCCGACGGCGAGGTGCGCGTGCTCTACAACCGCTGCGCCCACAAGGGCACGCAGCTCGTGACCGACGAGAGCGGCAACACCGGGCGCTTCTTCCGCTGCCCCTACCACGCGTGGACCTACAAGCTAGACGGTGCGCCGATGGGTGTGCCGCTCAAGGCGGGGTACGAGGGCACGCAACTCAAGGCCTGCGAGTCGGGGCAGGGCATGGCGGCCGTCGAGCACGTGAAGGTCTACCGCGACTTCGTGTTCGTGCGGCTGTCGGACACAGGCCCCGACTTCGAAACCTATTTCGGCGAGGTCCTCGGCGCCATCGACAACATGGTCGACCGCTCGCCCGAGGGCAAGTTGACGGTCGGTGGCGGGGTGCTTCGCAACATCGTCCACTGCAACTGGAAGATGTACCTCGAGAACATCAACGACACGGTGCATCCGATGTCGACCCATGAATCGGCCACGCAGGCCGCCGAGGCCCTTTGGCAGGGCCACGCACCCACCGACCCCAAACCGATGGCCATGGAGCAGATCCTGCCCTTCGGTTCGGGCTACGAGTTTTTCGACAAGATGGGCGGGCGCGTGTTCGCCAACGGCCACAGCGTGCTGGGCGTGAACTTCAGCATCCACTCGAACTATGCGCAGCTGCCCGAGTACGAGGCCGCGATGCAAGCCGCGCACGGCGCGGAACGCGCGGCCGACATCCTGCAGCGCTCACCGCAGAACTCGGTCTTTTATCCCAGCCTCTCGGTCAAGGGCTCGCCGCAAGCCATCCGCGTGATTCGGCCGCTGGCCGCCGATCGCACGCTGATCGAGGCCTGGAGCTTCCGCGCCGCGGGCGCGCCCGACCTGCTCTTCGAGCGGGCGATGAGCTACAACCGGCTCGTCTTCTCGCCGATGTCGGTGGTCGCGCACGACGACGTGCACCTGTTCGAGAGCATCCAGCACGGCCTGCGCGCCGGCGGCAACGAATGGGTCAGCCTGCACCGGAACTTCGATCCGTCGGAGTTCGCGCAGGCCACCATCACCACCAACGGAACCAATGAACTGCTCATGCGCAACCAGTTCCGCGCGTGGGCGAATGCGATGAGGCCCGAGCCCGGGGAGGCGCCATGACCGACGCGCGCGACTTCGTGGTGCGCGAGGCCACCCTCCTGGACGAGCGTCGCTTCGACGACTGGCTCGCCCTGTTCGCCGAGGACGGCCACTACTGGGTGCCGCTGCTCGGTGCGGCGCAGGCCGATCCGTTCTCGCACAACTCGCTGGCCTACGAAGACCGCCTGCTGCTGCAGATCCGCATCGACCGGCTCAAGAACCCGCGGGCGCACTCGCAACATCCTGCGAGCCACACCCAGCACGTGCTGCAGCCTCCGGCCATCGAGCGCGAGACACCGCACGAAGCGCACCTGCGCACCCCATTCGTCTACATCGAAGCGCGCGGGGACTCCCAGATTCTGCTGAGCGGCGTGGCACGCCACCACCTGGTTCGCGCCGCCGCGGGCTGGGCCATCCGCCAGAAGCGCATCGACCTGCTGAACGCGCCGCGTGCGCTGCCGGCGATCCAGTTGTTTATCTGAGCTGACCTTTCTTCCATCCCACCTGACTGGAGCTACGACATGAAGAGCCTGATGCTGACCCTCACGCGCGGTGCCCTCGCCGCGGCGCTGACTGCTTGCGGCGCCGCGAGCGCTTTCGCGGCCGACCTCAAGGTCGGCCTGAGCGTTTCGCTCTCGGGCCCCAATTCGTCGCTGGGCGTGCCTTACGCCAAGGGCATGCAGGCCGCGCTGGCCTACAAGCCGGAAATCAACGGGCGCAAGGTGCAGCTCATCGTGCTGGACGATGGCTCGGACCCGACCACGGCCGGCCGCAATGCCCGCAAGCTGGTGGAAGAGGAGAAGGTCGACGTGCTGATGGGCACCTCGGGCGTGCCCGCAGCGATCGCGATGGCACAGGTCGGCAAGGGTGCGCAGACGCCGATGATTGGCCTGACGCCCATCCTGCTCGACCCTGCCGAGAACGCCTGGGTGATGACGGTGGCGCAACCCACGCAATTGATGATCGATGCGGTGGTGGAGCGCATGAAGCGCGACAACGTGAAGACTGTGGGCTACATCGGCTTCACGGACGCCTGGGGCGACCTGGTGTACGACGCGCTGATGAAGGCCGCGCCCGGCGCCGGCATCAAGGTGGTCAGCAACGAGCGTTATGCACGTGCCGACGCCTCGGTGACGGGGCAGGTGCTCAAGATCGTCGCCCTGCGGCCCGACGCCGTGATGACCGGTGGCGCCGGCACCCCTGGCGCGTTGCCTTTCCTGGCGCTGCAGGAGCGCGGCTTCAAGGGCAGCGTCTACGGTCAGCACGGCCTGATCAACCCCGACTTCGTGCGTGTCGTCGGCGCGGCGGGCCAGAACGCGTTGATGCCCACCGGCCCCGTCATCGTGGCCGAGCAATTGCCCGACAGCTACCCGACCAAGAAGATCGCCACCGACTTCCGCGCGATCTTCCAGAAGGTGAACAACGCACCGACCAGCGACGCGTTTTCCGCCTATTCCTTCGACGGCTGGCTCGTGTTTGCCGACGCGGCCGCGCGTGCCATGAAGACCGCGGAGCCGGGGACGCCCGCCTTCCGGGTCGCTCTTCGCGATGCGATCTTCAGCACCAACGAGGTGGTGGGCACGCACGGGGTCTACAGCTTCAAGCCCGGCAGCCTGTACGGCGTGGACCAGCGCGCACGGGTGATCGTCAAGCTCGAGAACGGTCAATGGAAGCTCGCCCCTTGAACCGCCCCACGCCCACCAAGCACTGCAGGAGAGTCTTTCTATGACATGGGACGTGGCGCTGATCCTCGTCACCGATGGCCTGGCCAACGGTGCCGTCTATCTGCTGGCCGGACTCGGCCTGGTACTGATCTTTTCGGTCACGCGGGTGGTCTTCGTGCCCTTCGGCGACATCGCGGCTTTTGCCGCGCTGTCGCTGGCGGCTTTCGAAACCGGCCGCGTGCCGGCCACCATCGGCATGGTTGCCGTGCTCGCTGCACTGGCACTGGCCACCGAAATCGGCAGCCTCTGGCGGCGCGGCGAACTGGCGCGCATTCCCAGGGCCTTCCTGACGTGGGGCGTGCTGCCGGCCATCCCGTGCGTGTTGGCCTGGCTGGCCGCGCGACCCGGCGTCCCGGTGGCCGTCCACATCGCGGTGGCGGTGCTGCTGGTGGTGCCCATCGCGCCGCTGCTCGCCCGCGTGGTGTTTCAGCCGATCGCCGATGCCTCGGTGCTGGTGCTGCTGATCGTGTCGCTGGCGCTGCACTTCTTGCTGTCGGGCCTGGGCTTGTTGTTCTTCGGTCCGGAAGGCTCGCGCACGACACCGCTCACGAGCGCGGTCTTCACGCTGGGCGATGGGTTCACCGTCAGCGGGCAGGTGGTGTTGATGGTGGGGGCGGCGATCGTGTTGAGCGGGCTGTTCTTCCTGGTGTTCGAGCGCACGGTCGCGGGCAAGGCCCTGCGTGCGACCGCCGTCAACCGCGTGGGCGCCCGGCTCGTGGGCATCCGGCCGGTGCGCACGGCGCTGCTGGCCTACGGCTGCGCCTCGCTGCTGGCCGGGCTGATCGGCGTGCTGATCGCACCGGTGACCACGATGTACTACGACTCCGGTTTCATCATCGGCCTCAAGGCCTTCGTGGCCGCGATCATCGGCGGCCTGGTCAGCTACCCGGTCACGGCGCTGGGCGCGCTCGCGGTCGGCGTGCTGGAGAGTTTCGCTTCCTTCTGGAGCGGCGCCCTGAAGGACGTGATCGTGTTCAGCCTGCTGATTCCCGTGCTGATGTTGCGCTCGTTCATGGCCGTTCATTCGGAAGAGGAAGAAGACGAGGTGGAGCAATGAACGCGACACACAAGCGCATCGCGGTGGCCGTGGTGGTCCTGCTGCTGGCCCTGGTGCCTGCGGTGGCTGGCAGCTTCACGGTCTCGCTGCTCAACGACATCGGCATCGGCGCCCTGGTGGCCCTGGGCCTGGTGCTGCTCACCGGGGTCGGCGGCGCCACCTCTTTCGGTCAGGCGGCTTTCGTGGGCATCGCGGCCTACGCGACGGCGTGGCTGACGACTGCGCAGGGGCTGTCGCCCTGGCTGGGGCTGCTGTTCGCGCTGCTGCTGACCGGCCTGTCGGCCCTCGCCATCGGCATGCTCACGCTGCGGCTGGGCGGGCACTTCCTGCCGCTGAGCACGATCGCGTGGGGGCTCTCGATCGCGATGCTGTTCGGCAACATCGACGGGCTGGGGCGCCACACGGGTCTGTCGGGCATCCCGCCGCTGCATCTGGGCGGCTGGTCGCTGGCCGATCCCCGCTCGATGTATTACCTGATCTGGGTCGTTGTCGGCATCGCCTGCCTGTTCAGCCACAACCTGCTGCAGTCGCGGCCGGGCCGGGCGATCCGGGGCCTGCGCGGAGGTGCCACCTTGCTGGCCAGCGTCGGTGCCGATGCCTACCGGGTGCGCCTGACGCTGTTCGTCACGGCCGCCCTGTTCGCCGGCCTGGCGGGCTGGCTCTACGCGCACATGAACCGCTTCGTCAGCCCGTCACCCTTCGAGGTGCGGGCCAGCATCGAGTACCTGCTGATGGCGGTGGCCGGCGGCCTTGGCAGCCTGGCCGGCGCGCTGGTCGGCGCGGCGCTGGTCCTGGTGCTCAAGAACAGCCTGCAGGATGTGCTGCCCATGTTCACGCAGCGCGCAGGCCAGCTCGAAGCGGTGGCGTTCGCGACCCTGTTCATCCTGCTGCTGCACTTCGCGCGCGGCGGCGTCATGGGGTTGTTGCGGCGCTGGACGCCCCTGGGCCGCCTCGGGCGCGGTGCGGCACGGCAAGACGTTCCGGCCGTGGAGCCGCTGCCCCATCGCCAGTTGCCCGCGCGGGGCACGCCGGTGTTGTCGGTGGAAGGCGCGGTCAAGCGCTTCGGCGGCCTGGTGGCCGTGAACGAGGTGAGCTTCGACGTCAAGGCGGGCGAGATCGTGGGATTGATCGGCCCCAACGGCGCCGGCAAGTCCACCATGTTCAACCTGTTGACCTGCACCACGCCGATGACGGCGGGCAAGGTGCGCTTCCTCGACCAGGACATCGGCGGCATGCCGCAGCGGCAGGTCGCACGGCTGGGACTGGCGCGCACCTTCCAGCACGTCAAGCTGCGACCGCACATGAGCCTCTTGGACAACGTGGCGCTGGGCGCGCATTCGCGCACCCATGCCGGCATCCTGAAGGCGGGCCTGCGCCTGGACCGCGTGGAAGAGCGGCAGACCCTGCAGGAGGCGCAGCGCCAGCTCGACCGCATCGGTCTGGGCGACCGGGCGCACGAGATGGCCGGCAGCCTGCCGCTGGGCACCCAGCGCATCCTGGAGATCGCGCGCGCGCTCGCGGCCGACCCGGTGCTGCTGGTGCTCGACGAGCCTGCGGCCGGTTTGCGGCGCAAGGAAAAGATGGCGCTGGGCGAACTGCTCAAGAAGCTGCGCGAGGAGGGCGTGACCATCCTCATCGTCGAACACGACATGGACTTCGTGATGAAACTCGTGGACCGGCTGGTGGTGATGAACTTCGGCTCCAAGCTCGTCGAGGGCGTGCCGTCGGCCGTGCGTGCCGACGAGCGCGTGCAGGCCGCTTACCTGGGGAGCGTGGTATGACCGCGATGCTGGAGATCGGCGACCTGCACGTGGCCTACGGGCAGGTCGAGGCCGTGCGCGGTGTGTCGCTGGAACTGCAACCGGGCCAGATCATCTCGGTGATCGGCCCCAACGGCGCGGGCAAGACCACGCTGCTGGCTGCTGCGATGGGGCTGTTGCCCTGCAAGGGAACGCTGCGCTTCGAAGGCGAAGACCTGCAAGGCGTCGACGTGGAGGCGCGCGTGGAACGCGGGCTGTGCCTCGTGCCCGAAAAGCGCGAACTCTTCGGCGAGCTGACGGTGCTCGACAACCTGCAGCTCGGCGCTTACGCGCGACGGCTGCGCGGTGACGCGATGAAGCGGCAGCTCGACTCGGTGTACGGCCGCTTCCCGCGTCTGGCAGAGCGCCGCGCGCAGCGCGCCGACACGCTCTCGGGCGGCGAGCGCCAGATGCTGGCCGTGGGCCGCGCGCTGATGTCGGCACCGCGCCTCCTGATGCTCGACGAACCGAGCCTCGGGCTGGCCCCGCTGATCGTCCGCGACATCCTGACGATCGTGCGCCAGCTGCGGGACGACGGCGTCTCGATCCTGCTGGTGGAGCAGAACGCGCGGGCCGCGCTCGAGAGTTCCGACCGGGGCTATGTGCTCGAGACCGGCGAGATCGCGCTGTCGGGCCCCTCGTCCGAACTGTCGAACGACCCGCGCGTGCAGGCCACCTACCTCGGAGGGGGCACGCACGATGACGAATGAGGCGCGTGCGGTGCCGCCCGGGCAACGCACCTTGCCCGCGATGCTGCAGCGCCAGGCGGCGCAGCACGGCGCGCGCCCGCTGCTGCGCATCGGCGGGGAATCCTGGACGCATGGCGACGCGGCGGCGATCGCGGCCGGGCGTGCGGGCGCGCTGCGCGAGGCCGGCGTGGCACGGGGTGACCGCATCGCCATCCTGTGCGGCAACCGCGGCGAATTCATCGAGGCCTTCGTGGGAGCAGGCTGGCTCGGCGCGGTGATCGTGCCGGTCAACACCGCGTCGATGGGCCCGCAGATCGAATATTTCCTGGCCAACAGCGAGTCCCGGCTCCTGGTGATCGAAGCCGCGTTCCTCGAGCGGCTGGCCGGTGCCGACCTGCAACGCACCGGCTTGCAGGAAATCTGGATCGTGGGTGCGGCAACAACGGGCACCGACTGGCCTGCGCCAGCAGGCGTGCGCGTTCAACCGTATCCGGCCGCGGCCGGGCGTGATCTGCCCGCATGCCCAGTATTTCTGGTGGGGTCTCAACAGCGCGGAAGTGCTGGGCGTCTCGGCCGACGACGTGCTGTGCACGACCTTGCCGCTGTTCCATATCAACGCGCTCAACACCTTCGCACAGGCGTCGCTCATGGGCTGCGAGGTGGTGTTCGAGTCGCGCTTCTCGGCCTCGGGCTTCTGGCCCGCCATGCGGGCCCATGGTGCGACCGTGGTCTACCTGCTGGGCGCGATGGTGCCGATCCTGCTGGCGCAGCCCGAAGGCGAGGGCGAGCGGTCGCACCGGGTGCGCATCGGCCTCGGGCCTGGCGTGCCGCCGGCCGCGGGCCAGGCCTTCCGGTCGCGAACCGGCGTCGCGCTGCTCGAGGGCTACGGCTCCACCGAAAGCAACTTCGCCATTGCCACGGCGCCCGACTCCCCGCGCGGCGGGGTCATGGGCTGGCTGCGGCCGGGCTTCGAGGCGCGCGTGGCCGATGCTGACGACGTGGCATTGCCGCCCGGCGAAGCCGGCGAACTGCTGCTCCGCGCCGACGAACCCTATGCCTTTGCCAGCGGCTACTTCAACATGGCCGACAAGACGGTCGAGGCCTGGCGCAACCTGTGGTTCCACACGGGCGACCGCGTGGTGCAGGACCCCGATGGCGCATTCCGCTTTATCGACCGCATCAAGGACGCGATCCGCCGGCGCGGCGAGAACATTTCCTCCTTCGAGGTCGAGCAGGTGCTGCTCGGCCACCCGGCGGTGGCGTCCTGCGCGGTCTATCCGGTGCAGTCCGAACTGGCCGAGGACGAAGTGATGACGGCGCTGGTGGCGCGCGCCGGCGCGTCCATCGATCCGGCCGAGGTGGCGCGCTTCTGCGAAAGCCGGCTGCCCTATTTCGCCGTGCCGCGCTACATCGACGTGGTGGCCGATCTGCCGCGCACCGAGAACGGGAAGGTGCAGAAATTCAAGCTGCGCGAGCGCGGTGTCGGGTCGGCCACCTGGGACGGCCGACCGGCCAGGGCTGCGCGGCCGTGAGCGTGCAGCCGCAGGCACAGTCGCTGGCGGGGCGTATCGCCTTCGTCACGGGGGCAGGGCAGGGGCTGGGCGCCGACATCGCACGCGCGCTGCGCCAGGCGGGCGCGCAGGTCGCGTTCACCGATGTCGACGGCGAACTGGCCGCGAGCGTGGCTGCCGAAGTCGATGGGCTCGCGCTGGCACTCGACGTGCGCGACGAACAGGCCTTCAGCGCTGCTTTCGCGACCGCCGTGCGGCACTTCGGCGCGGTCGACATCCTGGTCAACAACGCCGCGCGCACGCCGACGACGTCCCTCTGGGATGTCGATGTGGCCGAGTGGGACGACGTGCTGGCCATCAATCTGCGAGGCACCTTCTTCGGGTGCCGCATCGCCGGACGCCACATGCGCGAACGCCGCCAGGGGCGGATCGTCAACATCGCCTCGCTCGCCGGCCAGCAAGCCAGCACCGCGACCGGTGTGCACTACGCGGCGAGCAAGGCCGGCCAGTTCGCGCTGACGCGTGCCTTCGCGCAGGAACTGGCGCCGCAGGGCGTCACCGTGAACGCGCTGGCGCCGGCGGCCATCGCCAGCCCGGCGCTCGACGCGATGCCGGCCGACCGGCAAGCGGCGCTCGCAGCCGCGATCCCGGTGGGGCGCTTCGGGCAGGGCGAAGAGGTCGGCGCGGCCGTCGTGTACCTTGCGTCGCCCGCCGCCGCCTTCATGACCGGCGCCACGCTCGACCTCAACGGCGGGCGCCTCATGCGCTGAGCGGCAGCGCGATTCAAAACAGGGAAGATCGCTCCATGTCATCTCTTTCACTCTCTGGGCAACATGCCCTCGTCACCGGGGCCGCGCGCGGCATCGGCGCGGAGATTGCCCGCACCCTCGCGCGCGACGGCGCCGTGCTGACCCTGCTGGGCCGCGACGCCGATGCGCTGCAGCGCGTGGCCGCCACGCTGGACGGCGGCGGCCACGGCGTGGTCGCTGCCGATGTGGCGGATCCCGAGGCCGTCGCTGCCGCGTTCGCCACCGCACGTTCGGCACGCGGCCCGATCGACATTCTTGTGAACAATGCCGGCGCGGCCGAGAGTGCGCCCTTCCTCAAGACCTCGGTCGCGCTCTGGCAGCGGATGCTCTCGGTGAACCTGACCGGCAGCTTCCTGTGTGCCCAGGCGGCCCTCCCTGACATGCTCGCGCGTGGCGCAGGCCGGATCGTCAACATCGCCAGCACGGCCGGGCAGAAGGGCTATGCGTATGTCACGGCGTACACCGCAGCCAAGCACGGCGTGATCGGATTGACGCGGGCGCTCGCGCTCGAGGTCGCCCGCAAGGGCATCACCGTCAACGCCGTGTGCCCCGGCTACACCGACACCGACATCCTGCGCGACAGCGTGGCCAACGTGGTCGGCAAGACCGGCCGCAGCGAAGCCGATGCGCTGGCCGAGTTCTCGAGCGTGAACCCGCAAAAGCGCATCGTGCAACCTGCGGAAGTGGCCGATGCGGTGCGCTGGCTCTGCGGCCCTGCGGCAGCCGCCGTGACAGGCCAGTCCATCTCGGTTTCCGGCGGGGAGGTCACATGACGAAGGACGATGCGTCGCACGCCACGCTCAGCGACGCCGAAGAACTGGGCTACGAGGCGCGCGCCGGCCGCGAAGACCACGCCATGCTCCGGCTGTGGCTGCGCCTCCTGGCCAGCACCACGCAGATCGAAGCCGAAATCCGCCGCCGCCTGCGCGAGCGCTTCGACATTTCGCTGGCGCGCTTCGACTACATGGCCCAGCTCTACCGCCACAAAGGCGGGCTGAAGATGCGCGTGCTGTCGCAGTACCTCATGGTCACCGGCGGCAACGTGACCGGCCTGACCGACGAGCTCGAGCGCGAAGGGATGGTGGTCCGATCGCCGAGTCCCGAGGACCGTCGTGCCTGGATCGTGAGCCTCTCGCCGAAGGGACTTCGCGCCTTCAAGGCCATCGCCGCCGAGCATGAGCAATGGATCCTCGAGATGTTCTCGGGCCTCGACATGAAGGCCGTCCAGCAGATGCACAGCCAGCTCGGACGGCTCCGCGTCCACGTGCTGCGCGGCGAGCCCGCAGGCGGGGAGGGTTGAGGATGGATGCGCGCCCCGCACAGCCTGGAGCCCGTGGGACGGAGTTCCGCACCCGGCGCCTGATCCGTTTCTCCGACTGCGACCCCGCCGGGATCGTGTTCTACCCACAGTACTTCGTGATGTTCAACGGCCTGGTGGAGGACTGGGTCAACGAGGGCTTGGGCCTGCGCTACCACCAGCTGATCGCCGAACAGCGCATCGGCCTGCCGACGGTCAAGCTGGCGGTCGACTTCCGCGCGGTGAGCCGGATGGGCGACCGCGTCACGTTGGGGCTCACCGTGCGACGGCTCGGCCGGTCCTCGCTCACGCTGGCGGTGCGGTGCCTCGAGGAGGGCACGGATGCGGTGCGCGTCGAGATGGAGCAGGTGATCGTGACGACCTCGCTTGAAACGCACCGTGCCATCGCGATTCCGTCTTCGCTGCATGTGGCGATCCGGCGGGGGTTTCCTGCGGCGGCCTGATCCAGAGAATCGACAGGACAGGTCTTGAATGGCTTACGGTGGAGGCACCTGTCGGTCTGCGTTGCTGGGGCTGGCTGTCTTAGTCCGAGGTCATGCGCACGCCCGTGCCGCTTGCCTGCCTCAGATGGTTCCGTCGCTGCGCAGCCCGGAGATATCGTCCGCCGACATCCCGAGCAGTTCGCACAGAACATCGTCCGTATCCTGGCCCAACGTGGGCGGAGCCGTGATGTGGCGCATCGGCGTCGCCGACATTCGCACCGGGTTGGCGAGAATGGGCATATCGCCAAGAACAGGATGCGTGAGCGTTCGGACGCCCTCGCGAGCGCGCACCTGTGGGTCGGCGAATACCGCCTGGAGGTCATTGATTGGTGCGCAAGGCACCCCGACGTCTTCAAGGGCTTCGATCCAGTGCTCAGCATTACGAGCAACCAGCAACGGCTCTATCAGAGACCGAAGTGAACTCTCATGCAACACCCGGTTCGGCGAAGTGCAGAAACGCGGGTCATCGCTTAACGAAGGGCTGCCAACGACCTCGCAGAAGCGACGGAACTGTCCGTCGTTCCCTACCAGAATCACCACGCGACGGTCGCGCGCCAAAAAGGTGCCGCTAGGAAACGTCACTGGGTTTGAGTTGCCCGTACGCTGCGGAAGCACCCCAGACGCCAGGTAGTTCATGCCGAAGTACGAGAGCGCCGAGACGTGCACGTCAAGCAACCCGATGTCGATGTGCTGACCCTCCCCGGTGCGCTCCCTGTGCCGCAGCGCAGCGGTGATTGCCAGCGCCGCGTGGATGCCTGTCATGAGGTCGATCACGGGCAGCCCGGCCCGAAGTGGCTCACCTCCGGGGCTTGAGTCGGGCTGACCTGTAAGGCTCATCAGTCCACCCATCGCCTGAATGATCGTGTCGTATCCAGGGCGATTGTTGTAGGGACCTGTCTGGCCGAATCCGGTGATGGAGCAGTAAATGAGACCCGGATTCTCCGCTGCAAGGGCAGCGTACGAGAGTCCGTGCCGCGCCAATGTGCCGACCTTGTAGTTCTCTATCAATACATCGGACCTGCGCGCCAGCTGCCGAACAATGTCGCAGCCCTTCGTGGTCCCGAAGTCCACGGTGACCGAACGCTTTCCACGATTGGCAGCGCAAAAGTAAGCCGACTGCCGCAGGTCCGGCCGCTTGGAGGACTGGAATGAGGGCTCCCAGCTGCGGCTGTCGTCGCCTCTCAGGGGGTGCTCCAGTTTGATGACATCGGCCCCCAGGTCGGCGAGCAGCTGCGCGGCCCATGGTCCGGCGAGCACGCGGGACATGTCGATGACCCGCACGCCATGCAGCGAAGACTCCGCGCCTGTCGGCAGTGCCTGAGTTGGCCGTCTGTCATCATTCATTCGGTTTGACGCTTTGCAGATTCGAGGTGTTGATGGAATTTCGTGAGATCCGCTATTTCCTTGCCGTCGCTGAGGAGCTGCATTTCGGGCGCGCTGCTGCGCGGCTGAACATTTCGCAGCCGCCGCTGACTCAACACATAAAAAAGCTGGAGGCGGACCTTGGCGTACGGCTTTTTGATCGCAACCGAAGAACGGTCAAGTTGACCGAATCCGGAAAGGCGATGGTCGATGAAGCGCGCCGCATACTCGGCGACATCGACGGCATTCGACGCATCGTGCAGCGAACCGGGCTCGGCGAGACGGGAATGATTCGCGCAGGGTTCATGAGTTCGGCGCCATTCGCGAAGGCGCGTGAGCTGTACACCTGCCTTGCGCGCGAACTTCGCGGCATCAGTGTGACATGGCATGGGCTCACCACCAGCGAACAGATCCGCGCACTGCAGCTGCAGCAGATCGATGTGGGTTTCGTGCATCTGCCCGCCGAGCACCCGGGTTTGAAGGTTCATCCGATTGTGGGCGGGCGCTTGGTGATCGCCGTCCATGCATCGCATCCTATGGCCGCGCGTGCGTCGGCACCATTGAAGGCGTTCAGTACGGACGGATTCATACTGCCGCCAAGAGAAAGTGCACCGGGTTTCTATGACTTGATCATCGCAACCTGCAACGGTGCTGGCTTCAGCCCGGCCATTCCGCACCATGCGCGTGACATGCTGGCCATGATCAGTCTGGTTTCGATTGGCTCCGGCGTTTCGGTTGTTCCACGTTGGCTCACCAGTGCGGGCTTTCCAGACGTGCGATTTCTCGAAATTGCCGGACGCGTTCCGCAAGTCCAGCTTGCATTGGCCTGGAACCCGCTCAACAAATCCGCAGCACTGAAGCGGGCGCTGACAGCCTTCCAGGTGCTGCTCGCGAGCGAACCCGCAAGCAAGAGGACAACGAAGCGGCCCCGACGCGCTTTCGCAGAGCAATAGGAACTGCACAGCTGCGCCGTTCAGATCTTCAGATCCCGTACACGGATCAGCTTGCCCCATTTTTCGTGCTCGGCGCGTAAGAAGCGTTCGAAATCGACCGGTTTGCTGGCAATCCAGGTGCCACCTTGCAGAGAGATGGACTCCTGCAGCGCCGCGTCCTGGGTGCCTTTCTCCACGGCGCCGTACAGTGTCTGCACGACTTGCGGCGAAAGACCTGCCGGACCGAAAAGCCCGCCCCATGAATCCAGCGCATATCCCGTGACACCTTGCTCGCTGACGGTGCGCACATCCGGGAACACACGTGTGCGTTGGCTACCGCCGCTGGCGATGAGCTTGACCTTGCCGGCGCGGATGTGTGGCACAGCTGCAGAAGTGGAGGTGAACATCAACTGCACAGTCCCACCCATCAAATCAACGATGGCTGCACCATCGCCCTTGTAAGGCACATGCGTCATTTCTACATTGGCCATCGTCTTGAACAATTCACCTGCCATGTGATAGGGCCCGCCCGGACCCGACGAGGCGTAGTTCGTGTCTTTGCCTTTGCGTTGCAGGTAGTCGATGAGGCTCGGAACATCGGTCACCGGCAACGACGGATGGACGATCAGCACGGTGTCGAAGGTGACCAGGCAGCTGACCGGTGTGAAGTCCTTGAGCGGGTTGTATGGCACTTTTTCCAGATGAGGAGCAATTGTCAGCGCGCCGATTCCGCCCACGAGCAGGGTGTATCCGTCCGCTGGCGCAAGCGCGACCGCCTCCGTGCCAACTCGCCCATTTGCGCCCGTACGGTTGTCGATGACGATGCTCTGTCCAAGCGACTGGCTCATGGATCTTGCGATGACACGCGCATTGTTGTCGGTCGCCCCACCGGGAGGAAACGGCACGATGACACGCAAAGGCCGCTGGGGATAGCCCTGTTGCGCCACGGATGTGCGGGCGGTGAGTGCCGATGCGGCGGTGCCGGCAAGGGAAAGCATGAGACTTCGACGATTCATGGTGTTTTCCTTTTCAGTTGCCCAGAAAGGCTCGTGGCTTGCGCTTTTCGACGAACGCGCGTGCGCTCTCTGCGAAGTCCGCCGTGAGGTGCAATTGCATGGGCTCCGTCAAAAGGGCGGCGCGCCGCTCCGCTTCTTCCATTTCAGCGCGTCGTGCCCGGACCAGGGCGCGCACGCTCAAGGGGGGGTTGGCTGCGATCTGGAGGGCCAGATCGACCGCCATCCGAACGTGCTCGCCGGAGGGCGCGACGCGGTCAACAAGACCGTCGGCATGCGCTTCCTCCGCCGTGAAGTAGCGCCCCGTGAGCCCCATTTCCATCGCAAAGCCCGGGCTTCCGCGAAGCCGCATCAGGAAGGCATAACGTACTGGCGACAATCCGCGCGGAGTTTCCGTCACCTGGAATTGCGTACCGGACTCAGCCACCACCATGTCGGCGCTCAGCATGATGCCAAGGCCCATGCCGATGGCATAGCCGTGCGCTGCCGCAACAACTGGCTTCCAGTTGACACTCCGGGTAAAGACATCCGCACCACGCGCGCCCCAGCCTTCGGGCCCGCCCAGCGCTAGCAGTTCTTCGCGACTGCGCATCTGCCTTTGCTGGACATCGGCTCCACTCGAGAATGCGCGGCCGTGTCCGCTGAGTACGGCAACCCTGGCTTCATCCTCTGAGTCGAAGCGCCGCAGCGCTGCAACCAGCGCGACAACCAGCTCGTCGCTGAATGCATTCAGCTTCTGCGGGCGGTTCAATCCCAGGAACGCGATGGGTCCATCGCGGCGGTAAGTGACAAGGTCGGTAGACAGTTCGTTCATGATGGAAGAGGTTTTGGCGATGCGCGATGCGCGGGGCCGGGATCGGAGGGTCAGCCGTTCATCTGCCGTGCACTTGCGGCACGCGTCCTTCACGCCACGCACCATGCGCCTCGCGCGCGTCCTCCGTGTTCTCCAATGCCATGAAGCGGTAGACGTCGCACAGGGCGGCATCTGCGAGGTTGGGGATGTCCTGACCCCGGTTGAGCGATTCCTTGACCATGCGTACCGCAAGCGGTGGCAACGCGGAGATTTCCTGCGCGATCTCCATCGCCTTGTCCATGAGCGTCTCCGGAGGGACGAGCCACTGTGCGAGACCAATGCGATAGGCCTCGCGGGCGTCGATCGGATAGCCCAGCGATGCGCGCATCGCGTGCCCGCGGCCGACCCAGCGTGCCAGTCGCACGCTGCCGCCGTAGGCTGGCAAGATGCCCAGCTTGACTTGCGGCAACCGCCACTCGGCATCTTCAGATGCAACCACGATGTCGCAACAGAACGTCGCGATACAGCCAATGCCGATCGCGTAACCGTTGACTGCCGCAATCACCGGCTTCGGAAATTCGGTCAAAAGGTGCGAGACGAAGCGCCGCCATTTCGGCAGCCCTTCGATAAAGCCCGCTGGCGATTCGTTGCGATGCGTACGTTCATCTTTCAGATTGGCGCCGGCAGAGAAGGCTCTTCCGGCTGGATCTCCGGTGAGGATCACGCAACGGACTTCAGGGTCGTCCTCGAGCTGCGAGAGCGTTTCGATCAGGCCCTGATTGAAGTCTTCGTCCCAGGCATTCCGACCGTCGGGGCGGCTGAGCGTGAGGACGACAACGGGCCCGCTGCGTTCATGAAGAAGCGGCATATCAAACTTTCTTGAGAAAGGGCGCTCCAGGAGCGCGAGTGGGTAATCCAGGAGCCAACTGGCTCAGAACCGGATCATTCAGTGACCTGAATGCCGGCTTTTTCGATGACTTGACCCCACTTCGTCGACTCGTCGCTCAAGAAGCGCGTGAACTGCGCCGGGGTGTTGCCAACGATCAGGTTTCCGCCGGCGATCAGGTTGTCGCGAACCGCAGGATCGGCGAGAGCCTTCACCGCCGCTGCCTGCAGTTTTTGGAGTACCGGTGCGGGTGTACCAGACGGAGCCAACATGCCCACCCACGCGTCGGCGTGGAGGTTGGGCAGGCCGCCTTCGGCGGTCGTCGGGACATCGGGAAGCAGGGGTGAGCGCTTCTCTGTCATCAATGAGATTGCGACCAATTTCCCGCCCTTGATGTGCGGGACCGTGGCGGAGATCGAGGAGACCGTCAGATCCAGATTGCCGCTCAGCAGATCGACGACCGCGGCACTGTCGCCCTTGTACGGCACGTGAATCATGTCGATGCCCGCTCGGGACTTGAAAAGTTCTCCAGCAAGGTGACTGGGTCCTCCAGTCCCTGATGTTCCATAGCGCAACCCGCCGGGCTTTTGCTTGGCGTAAGCGATCAGTTCGGCCAAGGTCTTGACCTGCAGCTTGGGGTTCACAACAAGCATCAGCGGATTGATCGCCAAAAGCGAAATTGGCGCGAAGTCCTTGATGGGGTCGTAGGGCAGTTTCACCAGATGCTGACGGTACGCAATGCCCACGCTGGTCAACAGAATGACATAGCCGTCCGGTAGTGCTCGGGAGACCAACTCGGCACCGATCTGCCCGTTCGCTCCTGCGCGGTTCTCAATGACGATGGACTCCCCGAGCCCTTTTGCCATCCGCTCCCCCACAACTCGCGCGGTGTTATCCACCACTCCGCCCGGTGTGTAGGCCACCACAAAGCGGACAGGTTTGTTCGGGTAGGAGGTCTGGGCGATAGCGGACCCGATAAGGACGAAGCCCAAAAGGCCAATCGCTTTTATTGCACATCTGCCAAGCAGATTCATTGCCATGATGGTTGTCTCCATGCGCCTCGGAGGCTTTTTGTTCAGCGCCGCGACAGGTATCGCGTCGGCCTGAAAGCAATGTAGGCGAGAGCTGGCGCGATCAGAAATACATTTATTGAGCGATCAGTATTCTGAAAATGGAATCACAGCCGCGAGTACATGGACGCAGCCAGTTCTCTTGAGGCCAGCTCAACGCTCGGCCAAGCTTTGACTGTCCGCAAACGGCGGTTTTCATGCCAACGTGCCACTGGTTGCCCTTCATGGTTTGGTGCATCTCAGGGTCGTGCGCATCGTCCTTGTTCCTGGTGGAATTGGGCGCGGCAATGAGGGTGGCATCCATGGCGGTACCCGCCTTGAGCAGCAGGCCTCGGGCTATGAGCATGGCGTTGACAGTGGCCATGATCTGCAAGGCCAGGTCGTTGGCTTCGAGAAAATGGCGGAATCGAGGGATGGTGCTCTCGTTAGGCAGGCGGTTGATGCCGGGGTCCAGTCGTGCAAACTCGCAGTACAGCGGCGTGTCGTACAGGGCTTCTTCCATCGCCGGGTCCGAGAGGTTCAACGACTGCTGCATGAAGTGGATGCGAAGCAAGGTTTCCACCGCGAAGGGTGGCCGACCAGTCTTGCCTGCGGGTGCGTGCGGCTGGATGAGCCTGACCAACTCGGCCCATGGCACCACCAGGTTCAAAACGCAGCATGCGGTGGACTTGTGCAGATGATCCCTAGTTTCCGCTTGGACCCACATTCAACGGCGAGCTGGGCCGAGGCCCGCAGGTGGCCCCTGCCGCGAAATTAAAGGGGAGGCCGCAGGCCGGAGGACATTCGCGGAAGGGGCCACCTACCGCCCTTGGCCTCGTCGACGCAGTTCGCTATGCCGCGCTTCAAAGCGGCGTTTTCATTTCAGCCTGGACCGCGCTCAAACCACTTGCGCGCCAACTGCGCCAGCAAGGTCGCGCCCAGCGGCAACACCTCGTCGTTGAAGTCGTAGTTCGGGTTGTGTACCACGCACGGCCCCGCGCCGTGGCCGGGGTCGCGGTGGTCGCCGTCGCCGTTGCCGATGAAGGCGTAGCAGCCGGGCACGGCTTCGAGCATGAAGGAGAAGTCTTCCGCGGCCATGATCGGCACCTGCGTGACGATCTGCGAGGCGGGCAGCATGTCCTGCAGCACCTCGCGCACGAAGGCGGTTTCGGCCACGTGGTTGATGGTCGAGGGGTAGTTGCGGCGGAACTCGAAGTCGACTTCGGCGCCGAACACGGCACCTGTGTGCTGCGCAATCTCGCGCATGCGGCGCTCGATCAGGTCGAGCGTCTCGGCGGTGTAGGCGCGCACGGTGCCCTGCATCTCGCAGCGGTCGGGAATCACGTTGGGTACGTCGCCGGCGTGGATCATCGTGATCGAAACGACAGCGGTCTCCAGCGGCTTCTTGTTGCGGCTGATGATGGTCTGGAAGGCCTGCATGATCGCGCCCGCCACCGGGATCGGATCGACCGACAGGTGCGGCATGGCGGCGTGGCCGCCCTTGCCGCGGATCGTCAGCTTGAACTCGTTGTTGGAAGCGAGCACCGGGCCGGGCGAGGCGGCGATGGTGCCGGCCGGGATGCCCGGCATGTTGTGCATGCCGAAGACGGCTTCCATCGGGAACTTCTCGAACAGGCCGTCGCGCATCATTTCGCGCGCGCCGCCGCCGTGCTCTTCGGCCGGCTGGAAGATCAGGTAGACCGTGCCGTCGAAGTCGCGGTGCTTGGCCAGGTACTGCGCGGCGCCCAGCAGCATCGTCGTGTGGCCGTCATGGCCGCAGGCGTGCATCTTTCCGGCATGGCGGCTCGCGTGCGCGAACTGGTTCGATTCCTGGATCGGCAGCGCGTCCATGTCGGCACGCAGGCCGATGGCGCGCGAAGACGCGCCGTTCTTCAGGATGCCGACCACGCCGGTCTTGCCCAGGCCGCGGTGGATCGGGATGCCCCACTGCGTGAGCATGTCCGCGACCAGATCGGAGGTTCGTGTTTCTTCGAAGGACAGTTCGGGGTGGGCGTGGAGGTCGCGGCGCACGCCCTTCAGAAAGCTGGCCTGTTCGGTGATGGCGTCAATGAGGTTCATGGTGGTGTGCTTGTGGTGGGTGCGCCGGCTCGCGCTCAGTTGGCGTCGAGCTTCAGTGATTTCAGGATGGGCGTCCAGAGCGCCCGGTCGGCCGCGATGCGTTGCGCGAAGGCGGCCGGCGTTGCATGCCAGGGGAGGGAACCGTGCGCATCGAAGGCCTTGAGGATGGCCGGGTCTTGCAGCGCGATGCCGATCTCGCGGTTGAGCCGCTCGACCACCGCGGGCGGCGTACCGGTGCTGGTGACCACGCCGAGCCACACCGCGTCTTCGAAGCCCTTGTAGCCCTTCGATGCGAAGGTCGGTGCGCCGGCGAAGGTGGGGCTCTTGACCTGCGGGCTGACCGCCAGCACGCGCAACCGGCCTTCCTTGACCATCGGCTCCACGAGCGAGGTGCCGGCCAGGTAGATGTGCGTGTCGCCGCTGACCACCGACGTCAGCGCATCGGTGCCGGTCTTGAACGGGATGTGCACGATGCGGGTGTCCGCCTCGGCCTTGAACAGCTCGAACAGCACGTGCGGCGGGCTGCCGCTCGACGACGAGGCGTAGTTGAGCGCGCCCGGCTGCTTGCGGGCGAGTTGCACCAGCGCTTCCAGCGAGTTCGCGGGCACCTTCGGGTGGACGGCCAGCGCCATCGGGATCACCGCGATCGGGCTGACGGGCAGCAGGTCGGCGACGGGGTCGTAGCTGAGCTTGGGGAACACGTACGGGTTCCACACCGCGTGCGCGTTGGTGATGATGGCCAGCGTGTGGCCATCGGCCGGCGCGCTCTTGAGCGTCTGCAGGGCGACCATGCCGCCGGCCCCCGGCTTGTTGTCCACCACCACCGGCTGGCCCAGCGCCACGCGCAGCTTGTCGGCCAGAGGGCGCGCGAAGCTGTCGGGCAGGCTGCCCGCGCCGCCGTTGACCAGCAGCGTGATCGGCTTGCGCGGAAAGTCTTCGGCGGCCTGTGCCATCGGCAGCGCGGACAAGGCGAAGGCCAGCGCAGACAGGGCGAGGGCCAGCGCGGCGAGCAAGCGGGGGCGGATGCGGAAGGTCGGTGTCATGGCGTCTTCTCCGTTGAAAGGGGGGCGGTGGTCGGTGGATGCGATTCCCGTGCCGGCCCGTCGCCCGGCGTCGCTGCCAGACGCGCGGCCAGCGTCGGCGCAAGCAGTGCAGTGGCTTCGGCGCCCGTCATGTGGGCGTGCAGCATCGGCAGCGACAGCGTGTCGAGTGAGGCCGCGTAGGGCGCCCACGCGCTGGCCTGCAGCTGCGGCTTGTCGGCGTGGTCCTTGCCGGCGCGCACGTGGGTCAGCGTGCCGGCTTGCCGCCGGTGGTGGTGCTGGCGAATCAGGCGGTTGGTGTCCGTCACCACCCGCACCACGCCTTCGAGCGCTTCAGCCGGCAAATGGCCCAGGGCCGTGTCGCCGCGCCGCAGGAAATCGACCACGGCATCGCGCGTCGCGAGCTCGGGATGGCCTTCCGGATCGAGCCCGGCGATGGCGAGCAGCGCGCGCAGTGCCTGCAGCGGTGTGGGTTCGGGCTCGGCCCGCCAGACATCGGCCGGGTACGCATCGAGCAGCGCAACCACGCCCACCGCATGGCCCGCGCGTTCCAGTTCCACGGCCATGGCCTGCGCGATGATGCCGCCGACCGACCAGCCCAGCAGATGCACAGGTCCGCGCGGCTGTACCGCCAGCACGCGCGCCACGTACTGCTGCGCCAGCGCGTCGATGCTCTCGGGCAGCGGGTGATCGGGCGCGAGCGCGGGCGACTGCAGGCCGAACACGCTGCGCGACGGTCCCTGCGCCTGACCCTCCGCTGGCTGCGCCAGCGCGCGCGCCAGGTGCCTGTAGCCCCAGGCGATGCCGCCTGCGGGGTGGATCACGAACAGCGGCGCGCGTGCCGGATCGCCGGCCGCCAGCTGGATCACCGGTGCGAGGCCGCTGTCGAAGCGCACCTCATCCGCTTCGATCGCCACGGCCAGCGCGCTGACGGTGGGCGCCGCGAACAGCGTGCCCAGGCCCGGGTTGCGCTGCCAGCGCGTCCGGATCTGCAGCAGCAGTTCGACGGCCGACAGCGAATCGCCGCCGAGGTCGAAGAAGTCCGCATCGGCGCCCGGCAACGTGGTGCCGCTGAGACCGAGCACCTCGGCGAAGAGGCGGGCCAGCGCTTCTTCGGTGTCGCCCTGTGCGGCGCGGCCCGCCGCGACATCCAGCGCAGGCGCGGGCAACGCGCCGCGGTCGAGCTTGCCGTTGGCGGTCACCGGCCAGTCGTGCAGTTCGACGATGGCGTGGGGGAGCATGTAGTCGGGCAGGCGCCCGGCCAGGTGCCGGCGCAGTGCGTCGACGTCGACGGGCGCGGCAAGGTCATTCCGCGGCTGCACGTACGCGACCAGCCGCTTGTCGCCGCCGCGGTCGTCGCGCAGCAGCACCTCGGCGCGCGCCACCTGCGGCGACGCGGTCAGCGCCGCCTCGATCTCGCCCAGTTCGATGCGCAGGCCGCGCAGCTTGACCTGGTGGTCGCTGCGGCCGAGGAACACCACCGCGCCGTCTTCGGCACGCCAGCGCGCGAGGTCACCGGTTTTGTAGATGCGCTCGCCGGGGCGGTGCGGGTCGGGCAGGAAGCGCTCGGCCGTGAGGTCGTCGCGGCCGAGGTAGCCGCGCGCGAGCTGCACGCCCCCTAGGTACAGGTCGCCCGCGACGCCCGGTGGCAGCGGCCGCATGCGGTCGTCGAGCACGTAGAGCCGTGTGTTCCACACCGGGAAACCGATGGGCACGGGCTGCGTGTGGTCGGCCGCGTCGGCGGGCCAGTAGCTGACGTCGACCGCCGCTTCGGTCGGGCCGTAGAGGTTGTGCAGTTCGCTGTCGAGCGTGGCGTGCAGGCGGTCGCGCAGCGACGCCGGCAGCTCTTCGCCGCTACAGAAGATGCGCTGCATCTGCAGCCCGCGCGCCGAGGGCTCCGACAGGAAGGCGGCCAGCATCGACGGCACGAAGTGGCAGGTGCCGATGCGCTGCTGCCGGATGATCGCGGCCAGCCGGGCCGGATCGCGGTGCGCCTCGGGTGGCGCGATCACCAGCGTGCAGCCGGTGATGAGCGGCAGAAAGAACTCCCACACCGACACATCGAAGGTGGCCGGCGTTTTCTGCAGGATGCGCTCGCCCGGCGCGAAGCCGTAGTGCGAGCGCATCCATTCGAGCCGGTTGACGATGGCGCGGTGCGCGACCAGCACGCCCTTGGGTTCGCCGGTGGAGCCCGAGGTGTAGATGACGTAGGCGGCGTGCTGCGGCAAGGGGGCGGGCAGCGGCGCAGCATCGGGCGCGGCGCCGGACGTGTCGGCCCACTGCGAAGGCGCGAGGCACGGCAGGGCTGCGGGCAGGCGCGCGGCATCTTCCTCGCGCACCAGCGCGCACACCGGCTGCGACAGCGCCACGACACGCGCGAGCCGCTCGGCCGGGTGCGCCAAGTCCAGCGGCAGGTAGGCGCCGCCGGCACGCAGCACGGCGACCAGCGCCACCAGCAGCTCCAGCGAACGCGGCAGCGCGACGGCGACGAGCGTGTCGGCGCCCACGCCGCGCTGGCGCAGCTGCTGCGCGAGCGCGCGCGTGCGCGTGTCGAGTTCGGCGTACGTCAGCGCCGCGCCCTCGAATTCCAGGGCCACCGCGTCGGGCGCGCGCGCCATCGTGGCCTCGATCAGCGCGGTCAGCGTGGTGTCGGGCACCGGGTGGTCGCTGGCGTTGAGCGTGAACAGATGGCGCTGCGCTTCGGCCGGGCTGGCCGGCGCAATGTCGCCCAACGTGGCGGCGCGGGTCGCGGCTTCCAGAAAAGCCTGCAGGCGCGCCATGTGCGCGTCGATCGCCTCCGCGCTGTAGAGCGTCGGGTTGGCCTCGATCTCGAGGTCGAGGCTGTGCACGCCATCGCCCCGAAAGCCGATGGTCAGGTCGTCGATCGGGCCCGTGCCCAGGATCTCCAGCGTGGCGCGCACGCCCGTGAGCGACAGCGGCTTGTAGAAGGGTTGCACGTTGACCAGCGCCGCATGCAACCGGCGTTGCCCGCCGAGCAGGCCGAGGTCGCGGCGCAGCTGCTCGCTGCGGTAGCGGCCGTGGCGGCGCGCCCGCACCTGCGCCAGCGCGAGGTCGCGCACGAAGGCGGGCAGCGACGTGTCGGGCGTGGCCGCCACGCGCAGCGGCAGCACGTTCATCACGGTGGCCGTGGCGCGCGCGCTGGCACTGCCCATGCGGCCCATGAACGGCACGCCGATCACGGTCTGCGCCGTGCCGGCCATGCGCAGGCAGTACAGGGCGGTGAGGGCGGTCAGCACATCGGGCCAGGGCTGGCCGCTGTCGGCCGCCAGCGCCATCAGCGGCCCGAGCAGTGGGGTCGGCAGCGGCGCCACGCGGCGGTGGCAGCGGTGCGCGCTGAAGGCCCGGCCGCTGGCCAGGCCGACCACCTCGGGCATGGGCGTGAAGGCCTCGCGCCAGAAGGCGCCATCGCGCACGCGGCGCTCGCCCTGTTGGTAGGCCGCGTCCTCGTCGACCACGGCCTGCAGCGGGCCCAGCGGCGCGCGCCCGGGCAAGGGCGCGTCGCCGGGCGGCTGCACGCGGCTCGCGTATAGCTCGGCCACGCGCGTGCCCCACAAGGCCATGCCGTAGCCGTCGTTCGCCAGATGGTGCGCGCGCTGGTACCAGACGAAGCGCGCCTCGCCGAGCACGAACAGGCACTGCCGCGCCAGCGCATCGCGCACCGGATCGATCGGGGTCTGCATGTCGGTCTGCATCGCGGCGCGCGCGGCCTCCGCGGCACTGTCCGGGTCGGCGTGCGCGCGCAGGTCGAGGATCTCGAGCCATGGCGTGCGTGCCGGGTCGATCCATTGCACCGGGCCACCCGCGCCCGTCTTCATCGCCAGCGAGAGCGACTCGGTTTCGATGCCGGGTCCGCCGTGGCTGCATCAGCGGCTACAGGCGGGGTCTTCATGCGCGCGTCTGGCGGCTTTCGACGACCTGCCACAGCGCGCGCGTGGTCAGCTGCCCGGCCAGCTCCGACATGTCGAGCTGCAGGCCGCCCTGGTTCCAGGTGATCACGAGGTTCAGCAGGCGCAGCGAGTCCAGGCCCCAGTCCATCAGGTCGTCGTCCAGGCCAATCTCTTCGGGGCGCTCGCCGATGATGCGGGCGATGTCGGCGCGCAGGGTGTCGAGGGTGAGGGGTGCGGCGGGTGCCGGCGGGGTGGAAGAAGCGGTCATCGGGAATCCGTGTGAGTGCGGTTCAGGCGCCGTCGCGGGCGGCGGTGGCGTCGGCTTCTGCGCGCAGCAGGTCGGCGCGCAAGCGGGCGCGCAGTTCCTTGCGGCTGGTCTTGCCGACGGCGGTGGTTTCGAAGGCGGTGACGAAGACGATCTGGTCCGGCACCTTGAAGGCGGCCAGGCCGCGACCGCGCATCCAGGCCTTGAGCGCGGGGCTGCGCGGTGCCTCGCCGCGCGGAATGATGAAGGCGCAGATGCGCTCGCCCAGGTACGGGTCGGGCAGCGAGACGACGGTGGCGTCGAACACCTGCGGATGGGCCAGTAGGTGGTCTTCGACCTCTTCGGCCGAGATCTTCTCGCCCGCGCGGTTGATGTGGTCGTTGGCGCGGCCCTGCACCGTGAGGTAGCCACCGGTGCTGCGCACCACGATGTCGCCGGTGCGGTAGAAGCCGTCGTCGGTGAAGGCGCGCGCGTTGGCCGCATCGTCGTTGTGGTACCCGCGGATCGTGTACGGCCCGCGCGTCAGCAGGTGGCCGGGTTGGCCGTCGGGCACGGGCTGGCCCTGGTCGTCGAGCACCAGCACCTCGTCGTCCGCACTGATCGGGCGGCCCTGCGTGGTGAGGATGGTCTCGACATCGTCATCGAGCCGCGTGTAGTTGACCAGGCCTTCGGCCATGCCGAAGACCTGCTGCAGCGTGCATTTCAGGCCCGCCACCACGCGGCGCGCAGCCTCGGGCGTGAGCTTGGCGCCGCCCACCTGCAGCGTGCGCAGGCTCGACAGGTCGTGCGATGTCGTTTCGGCGGCTTGCGCCCAGAGCAGCGCGAGCGGCGGCACGAGGCCCAGGTCGGTCACGCGCTCTTTCTCGATCAGCGCGAAGGCGGATTCCGGCGAGGTCGAGCGCGCCAGCACCACCGTGCCGCCCGCGTGGAAGACGCCCATCGCGCCCGGCGAACTCATCGGGAAGTTGTGAGCCGCGGGCAATGCGATCAGGTAGCGCGAATCGGCGCCGATGCCGCAGATGTCGTTGCTGGCGCGAAAGCTGTAGATGTAGTCGTCGTGCGTGCGCGGGATCAGTTTCGACAGGCCCGTGCTGCCGCCCGAGATCTGCAGGAAGGCGACCGATTGCGGGTCGGGGTCCTGCGCCGGCAGGCGCGGCGGGTCGGGCGTGAATTCGTCGAAGGCGTGGAACTCGGCCGCGTCGCCGACGATGACCACGTGCTTCAAGCCCGGTGCGCGCGCCTGCAGTTCGCGCGCCAGCGTGCGGTGGTCGAAGCCGGCCTCGTCGTCGGCCGCGACGTAGGCCGCCGCCTGGGCTTTTTCGACGAAGTGGCTGATCTCGACGATGCGGTGCGCGGGCAGCGCATAGACCGGGATCAGCCCGGCGCGGAACAGACCGAACACCACGCTGTAGAAGGCCGGCACGTTGCCCAGGTGCACCACCACGCGGTCGCCCGCGTGCAGGCCCAGCGCGAGGAAGCCGGCCGCCGCGGTCTCGGCGCGCTGCCACAGCTCGGAATAGCTCCAGCGCGTGTCGCCGCCCACGAGCGCGGTGCGCTCGCCAAAGCGCGCGGCGCGCTCACGCATGAACGCCGGAAAGGTCTCGCCGCGCCAGTGGCCGGCGGCGCGGTAGCGCGCGACCAAGTCGTCGGGCCAGGTCTGGTGCAGCGGAAGGAGGGTGTCGGATGCCATGGAGGTGGCCTTACTGGTCGAGCGTCGCGCCACCGTCCACGCGCAGGTCGTGCAGCGTGATGTGGCCCGCGCGGTCGGAGAGCAGGAACAGGATCGAATCGACGATGTCGTCCGGCGTGGCGATCTTGCCCAGCGGAATGCCCAGCCGGTGGCTCGGCGCATGGCCCGAGATCACCGCCTCGCGCGACGAGCCTTGCCGCCACATCGCGCGCTGCATCTCGGTGTCGGTGGAGCCGGGCGAGACCACGTTGCAGCGGATGCCGTACTCGGCCAGCTCCAGCGCGAGGCAGCGGCTCAGCTGCGTCACGGCCGCCTTCGATGCGGCGTAGGCGGCCATGCCCGCGCGCGGTGTGGTCGCGGCGTTGGAACTGACGTTGACGATGGCACCGCGCCGCCGCTCCACCATGCGGCGCGCCACCGCGCGGCAGGTGTGGAACACGCCGCCCGCGTTGATGGCGAGCGTGCGCGACCACTGCGCATCGTCGAGATCGATCACGCGGCCCATCTGCAGCACGCCGGCCACGCAGGCCAGGCGGTCGATGGGGCCGAGCGTGGCTTCGGCTTCGGCCACGGCGGCATCGACGGCGGCGGCATCGCTCACGTCGACGACGCGCGTCAGCAGGCGGCTGGCATCGGTCTCTGTTTGCAGGGCGGCGAGGCCGGCGTCGTCGGCGTCGAGCGCCGTCACCCTGGCGCCTTGTTGCAGCAGGCGACGCGCCAGCGCTGCGCCGATGCCACCGGCCGCACCGGTCACCAGCACATGCTGGCCTTGAAACTCGGTGTCCGGCGTGCTCATACCGAAGCCCTGACGTGGGTGGCCAAGGCTGCCTGCACCTGCGCCAGCGTCAGGCTCACACCGCAGCGGCGCGCCACGTAGTCGACGGCCATGCGGTGCTCGGCTTCCGAGAAATCGGCCACCGCGTCGATCACGAAGAAGGGCTGCACGTCGCGCATGAAGGCTTCGAGCGCGGTCGCCATGCAGCCGATGTGCGCGTAGATGCCGCAGACGATCAACTGGTCGCGTCCGCGCGCGTGCAGCTGCTCGGCCAGATCGGAGCGCTGGAACGCGCTGTAGCGCCACTTGGTCAGTACCGTGTCGGTCGCGCGCGGCGCGAGCAGCTCGACGATGGGCTGTTCGGCGTGGAACTGCGGCTGCGTCAGGCCCGGCCCCCAGAAATCGTTGAGCAGCGCGCGGTCGCCCGCGGGCTGCTCGGCCGGCTGCGCCGTGTAGAAGACCGGCACGCCCGCGGCGTCGCACAGGTCGCGCAAGGCGCGCGCATTCGCCAGCAGCGCGGGGATCGGCGCCTGCGTGGTGTCGAACTTGTTGAGGAAGTACGCCTGCATGTCGTGGATCAACAGCGCGGCGCGGCCCGCGTCGGGCTGCCAGTCGACGCGGTTCGTGACCGGCTGCGAGGGCATGGGGTAGGGCGTGATGACGGGGATGCTCATGAGGTCGGTTCGACAGATGTCAGATCGAAAAAAGTAGGTGTGTGTCAGTCCAGCGCGCTGCCCAGGCCCAGCGCGCTGAGCATGGTGCGGAACTTGGTGCCGGTCTCCAGGCTCTCGGAGGCGGGCACCGAGCCCGCCACGATGCCGGCGCCGGCGTACAGGCGCAGTTCGCGGTCGCGCAGTTCGGCGCAGCGCAAGGCCACGGCCCACTCCCCATCGCCGCGGGCGTCGCACCAGCCGACGAAGCCAGCGAAGAAACCGCGTTCGAAGGGCTCCAGCGCGGCGATCGCATCGAAGGCCGGCGCGCTCGGATGGCCGCACACGGCGGGCGTGGGATGCAGCGCCAGCGCCAGGTCGAGCGAACTGGTGGCGGGGTCGGCGAGTTCACCGGTGAGCGTGGTCGACAGGTGCCACAGCGCGTCGGTGGCGACCAGCGACGGCGCCTCTGGCACCGTCAGCGTGCGGCACAGCGGACGCAGCGCGCGCGCCACGCTGTCGATGACGACGGCATGCTCGTGGCGGTCCTTGGGCGATTGCATCAGCGCCTGGCCGATCTGCGGGTCGCGCACCGGGTCGGCGCTGCGGGCGGCCGAGCCGGCCAGCGGATTCACCACGACCTGCCGGCCCGTGCGGCGCACCAGCAGTTCGGGCGTGGCGCCGACGAAGGCGGCCGGTTCGGCCAGCCCCTCGGCCGCAGCCCCGGCGGCGTCGGTCAGCGCGATGGCATAGGTGTAGCCGTGCGTGTTGCCCGCCACCAGCCGGCGCAGCAGCGCGGCCCGGTCAGGCGCGGCCTGCAGCGTGAGGCGCAGCGTGCGCGCCAGCACCACCTTGTCGAGATCGCCGCGGGCGAAGCGGGCCAGAGCGTTGGTTACCGCGGCTTCGTAGGCGGCAGGTTCGGGTGCAGGCTGCGCCGGCCGGGCGAGCACCACGGGCGCCCAGGCGGAGCCCGGCGCGGTCGCCTCGATGCGCTGGCCGCCGACGGCACGGCGCACCTGGCGTGGCACGACCAGCCGCGCCGGCTGGCGCACGTCGAAGGGCACGACGCCCATGACGATCGGATCGTGCAGGCCCGGCGTCTGTTCGGCCTGCGCGAGCAGGGCGCGCGCCCGCCGGCCGACGTCGGCCGCCGCCTGCGCGCGACCTTCGACGGATGCGGGCCAGGCGGTGCCATCGCCGGCCCGCAGCGTGCATGCCACGCCCTGGCCGAGCCACGCGCCGGAAGGCGAGGCGAACAGGCTGTCGCCGGGCTGGTAGGCCGCGAGCAGGGCGTCGAGCGTGTCGGCGTGGTCCGTCGAGAAGTCGCCGTCCGGTCCCGTGGCCCGGTCGTCGCCGCTGTGTCGGGTGTTCAATTCAAAGCTCATCGGTTGCGCTGCCGAAACAGCGTGAAGAGGGAGAGCAGCACCAACGCGCTGCCGATCAACAGATAGGGCAAGCCCGGCGAGAAGCGGTACAGCAAGGTGCCGGCGAGCGGCCCGATCACCATGCCCAGGCCCTGCGCGGCCGAGACGGTGCCCGCGGCGGCGCCTTGCTCGTGGCGTTCCACCGCGTTGGCGGCCATCGCCTGGAAAGACGGAAAGACGAAGCCCATGCCGAAGGCCGCGATGCCGTAGCAAAGCAGCAGCACCGTCTGCGTCTGTGCGAGCGCGACGCTGGCGAAGCCGGCGCCCGAGATCAGCGCGCCGACCCAGACCCAGCGCATCAGCGGCACGCTCTTCATGCGCATCACGAACTGCTGCGACACGATCAACGCGATGCCGACGGCGGCCAGCGCGAAGCCCGCCGCGCGGGCGCCAGCTTCTTCGCCAAGGCCGAGCCGGTCGATGGCGAAGAAGCCGACCAGCACCTGCGCGATGGCGACGGAGGTCATCGCGATGAAGGCGGTGAGCGACGCATGCCGCAGCCGCGGATCGAAGAGTTTCACGCCCGGTGCGGCGCGCGGACCGCCTTGGGGGGCGGACGGTGTGGCCGCCTTGCGCGGTAGACCGAACCAGATCACGAGCAAGGCGATCGCCGGCAAGGCCGCAGCGGCGTACAGCGCGAGGCTGAGGTTGACCGAAGCCAGACCGCCCGCGGCTGCGGGGCCCAGCACCAGGCCAACCGCATTGGCCGTGCCGAGCCGCGCCATGTGCGACGGCCGCTCGGCCGGCAGGGTGTGGTCGGCGATCATCGCCGCGGTCGTGGGCGGCACCGCCGCATAGAACGCGCCCACCAGGCAGCGCGTGCCGACCAGCAACACCACGGCCGCGGAGAGGCTCACGGCATGCCGCAACGCGCCATCGACGCCGATCGCCATGACCAAATAGGTGACGGCGAACACGGCCAGGCCGACCATCAGCACCGGCTTGCGGCCGCGGCGGTCGCTCACGCGGCCCCACCAGCGCGCCAGCACCATCCAGAAGACGCCGCCCGCCGTGATCGAGAGGCCTGCCACCCATTCGGGCAGACCGAGACGGCGCACGACCGGGCCGACGACGGCGACGTAGGCCATCATGGCCATCGTGCCCAGCAGCGCGGCGATCAGCAGCGGCTGCAGCGACACGCGCGGAAGCGCCGGCGCGGGCGCGGGCGCGCCGGGCATCGCGGTCTCGACAGGAACGGCGGTCTCGGTCATTGCGCGGCGAACAACAAGGTGGGCGGAATCGACGCCGGCCGCATCGGCCCATGGCTCACGCCGGGGAACATGCGCCAGTCGACGGCCAGCCCGGCGCGCTTCTGCAGCCGCTCGGCCTGGCGCTCGGCCGCATCGGGCGGCAGCACGCGCCGGCGCGCGAGCGCATTGGCCGCGACCGCGGGATCGATGCCGGGCCGCAGCGGGCGCTGCACGTTGCTCGCGACTTCCTGCGCGGCGCTGCCGGCCATCAGCAGCAACTGGGTGGTGCGCTGCGCGGGCAGCGGCACGGCGCGCGCCTCTTCGCTGAGCAGGAAGCCGTCGTGCCACCACAGCGAGGCATCGGCCGAGGCATAGCGCGGAAACATGTGCGGCCGGGTGAACAGCGTGTGCAGCACCAGCAGGCCGCCGTAGGAATGGCCCCAGAGCGTGGTGCGCATCGGATCGGCCGGCACGCGCTTTTCCACGTCGGGCCGGATGCGCTGCGCGAGCAGGTCGAGGAACAGGTCGGCACCCCCGCCGAGGCGCCCGCGCGATTCGTCATCGAAGGTGATGCGTTCGCCAGGCACGGGCGGCGTGTAGTCGTACGAGCGCGCCTCGACGTCGACGCCCAGCGGCGTGTCGTAGCCGATGGCTGCAATGGCCAGCGGTTTGCCGCTGCGCGCCATGGCTTCGAGCTCTTCGGCCGTGAGCGCGGCGAAAGCGGCATTGCCGTCGAGCAGGTAGAGCAGCGGGTAACCGGCCTGCGGCGGCGCAGCCAGCGGGACCGCGAGCTGGACGTGGTAGCGGCGCTTGCCGTCGGCCGACGCGAGCTTGAAGCTGTCGAAACGGTAGTGGGGCGAGCCGGTCTCGGCCACGGTCGGGCCGACCGGACGGTTCAGCGCATAGCGCGACAGGTCGAGACCGCCGGCCGGTGCCGGCTGCTGTGATGGCGTGGGCGTGGTCGATGACGCGGCGCAGCCTTGCAGGCCGGCGGCCAGTGCAGCCAGGCCGGCCAGCAGCGTGCGCCGATGCAGCAAACCGGGGAGGGCGGAAGACAGTGTGTTCATGGATCGGTGATGACAACCAGGGGGATCGCGCGCGTCGGGTGCTCGATGACGACCACCGACTGCCGATACACGGTTTCGATGCGTTCGCGCGTGAGCACGTCGCGCGGCGTGCCGTCGGCCGCGACATGGCCGTCGCTCAACACGACGATGCGGTCGGCGTAGGCCGCGGCCAGGTTCAGGTCGTGCAGCACGGCGATGACGCAGGCGCCTTCGCGCGTCAACGCGCGCGCGCTGCGCAGCACGCGTTCCTGGTGCTGCAGGTCGAGTGCGGCGGTGGGTTCGTCGAGCAGGATCAGCGGCGTCTGCTGCGCCAGCACGCGCGCGAAGCCGGTGCGCGCCGCTTCGCCGCCCGAGAGCGATTGCACATCGCGCTGCTGCAGCGGCACCACATCGGCCGTGGCCAGGGAGGCATCGACGATCGCGGCATCCTGCGCCGGTTTCGGCGGGTGCGGCAGCCGGCCCATCGCAACCACTTCGCGCACGGTGAAGGCGAAGCGCACCGCGTGGTCCTGCGGCAGCACCGAACGCTCGCGCGCGAGCTCCGCGATCTTCCACTGGTGGATCGGGCGGCCGTGCAGGTCGACGCTGCCCGCGGTGGGGCGCTGGTCGCCCGCGGCCAGACTCAGCAGCGTCGATTTGCCAGCGCCGTTCGGGCCAACCAGCGCCGTCAGCGTGCCGGGCAGGAAGTCGAGCGTGATGTCGTCGACCAGCGCCTTGCCGTCGATCGACAGGCCGGCGCCGCGCAGCGAGAGCATCGGCATCGTGCTCATCGCGCGCCTCCGGGGCGTTGTCGCATCACGAGCCACAAAAAGAAGGGCGCGCCCAGCGAAGCGGTGAACAGGCCCAGCGGAATTTCCGATGGCGGATCGAGCGTGCGCGCGGCGGTGTCGGCGACCACCACCAGCAGCGCGCCCGCGACGGCGGCCAGCGGCAGCAAGCTGCGATGGCGCGGCCCGGCCAGGAGCCGCACGACGTGCGGCACGATCAGGCCGACGAAGCCGACGATGCCTGCGAAGGCAACCGCGGCGCCCACCAGCAGCGACGAGCACAGGATCAGCAGCGCGCGCGTGCGCTTGACGTCCAGCCCGATGTGCTGCGCCTGCCGCTCGCCCAGCGCCAGCATGTCGAGCGGCGTGGAAAGCAGCAGCATGCCGGTCAGGCCGACGATGAACACCGGCAGTGCGGCTGCCAGATCGGCCCAGTCGGCCGTGCCGAGCGAACCCATTTGCCAGAAGGTCAGCGACTGCAGCTGAACCTCGCTCGCGCGGTAGGTGAAGAAGCCGATGGCCGCGGAGCAGCCCGCGCCGATGGCGATGCCCACCAGCAGCAGCGTGACGGTGCCCGAGCCGCGGCCCGGCCGCGCCAGCAGGTAGATCAGCGTCGTCGCCAGCAGGCCGCCGACGAAGGCGCTGACCGGCACCGTCCACTCCCCGAAGGTGGTGAAGCCCAGCACGATCGCGCCGATGGCGCCCAAGGCCGAGCCGTGCGTGACGCCGACGATGCCGGGATCGGCCAGCGGGTTGCCGAACAGGCCCTGCAGGCCCGCGCCGGCCAGGGCCAGCGCCGCGCCGATCAATGCGCCCATCAGCGCGCGCGGGATGCGCAGGTTCCAGACCACCGCGATGTCGCGGGCGGCGATGCCTTCCATGTCGGCCAGCCCGAAGCGGCCGAGCACGATGCGCAGCACGTCACCCGGCGCCACATGCAGTGGGCCGATGCCGAACGACAGCACGATGGCCGCGAGCAGCAGCGCGACCAGCACGACCAGCAGCAGTACGCTGCTGGCGCGCCGCGTTTCTGCCTTCGGCAAGGTGAGAGCCGCGGCCGTCATTTCGCGGTGGACAGCGCGCGGAAGGCCTGGGCCAGCGCGATGGCGCCCGCGCCCGACGCCGTGCCCAGCACCTTCAACTGGTTGTCGGGCATCACCCACACGCGGTTGGCTTGCCCGGCCGGCGTCTGGCGCAGGGTCGGGTAGCTGCGCCACAGGCCCGCTTCGCCGCCCAGCAGCTCGAGGTCGTTGCGGCTGAGCAGCACGATCTCGGGCGCGGCGGCCACCACGCCTTCGTTGCTGAGCGCGGTGTAGTCGGCCGCCTGCGCGGCGTCGCCGACGTTGACGCCGCCCGCCAGGCGAATGAGCTGCGCCGCGGCAGTGTCGCGGCCGCCGACGGTCGGCTTGCCGCCGCCACCGGTGGCCGACACATGCAGCACGCGCGGCGGGCGCGGCAGCGATTTGCCGACGGCCGACGCGGCATCGAGCTGCGTCTGCAGCGTCTGCGCGAGCGCTTCGCCCTGGGCTTGCAAGCCGAAGACCGCGGCCACCTTGCGCAGTTTCTGGGGCACGGGCTGCACGTCATCGATCACCACGGCCGGCATGCCGGTGCTGCGCAGCGTGGAGGCCAGCTTGCCGTGGCGCCGCAGGCTGTTTCCGATGAACAGCGTGCCGCCCAGGCTCAGGATGCCTTCGGCGCCCGTGGTGCGGTTGAACAGGAAGTGCTGCTTGGCCTTACGCCCGGCCTCGGTCACGGAGCGCTCGGGCGCGGCGAACACGCGGTCGCCCAGGCCCAGCGCTTCCATGATGTCGATCACGTCGTCGCCGCCCGTGATGACGCGCGCGGCATCGGTGATGCGCACGGTGGCGCCGTCGTCCGACGGCGCGTCGGCGGGAAGGCGCGGCGTGAGCCGTTGCGGCTGCAGCGCGCTGGTGCCGGCCACGGCCTGCCACTTCGCGGGCAGGGGCTGGGCTGCGGCGGGGAACGCCAGGCCCGCCAGCAGCGCGGCGGCGGCGAGAAGGTGAAGTCGGGAGCGTGGGCGCGAGGAAGTCATGCGGTCGGGCGTGTTGGACGAAAAGCGGGAACAAGAAACGCAAACGCGCCGGGAACCTGGGTCCGCCGGCGCATGTGCAGGGCGACGAGCCGAGGCTCCCCGACCTGTGGCAGACCCTTCAGCGCGGAACGATGCGGGTGATCCGGTCGCCTTGTGCGTCGTCGCCGCGGCCCTTGTTGATCGAGAAGATCGTGCCCTTGCCGTCTTCGGCCACATGGTTCGGCAGGCTGCCGGCGGGCAGGTTGGCGACGATCTTGCCGTCGAGGCTCACGACCGTCACGGTGCCCGCGCCACGGCTCGGCACGTAGGCCAGACCACGCGCATGGTCGATCGCGACGTTCAGCGGGCCACTGCCGACCTTCACGTCGTGCAGTGTCTTGCCGGTGGTGCCGTCGAGGATGAGCAGGCTGTCGGAGCCCTGCGCGGCCACCAGCAGCCGGTTGGTCTTCGCGTCGAAGCCCACGCCGATCGGGGACTTGGCGCCTTCCAGCATGAACACCTTGTCGACCTTGTCGGCGCGGGTGTCGATCACGGCGGCTTCTTCGGTGCCGAGACTGACGGTGTAGAGCTTGTGGTTCGTGCGGTCGAGCTCCAGGCTCATCGGCGCGAACTCCTTGTCTGCGATGTCGCGGCCGGTGCTGATCGGGATGTTCTTCACGAAGGTCAGCGTCTTCGCATCGAAGACGGCGATCTGCGGCTTGCCGAACGGCGAGGCGTAGACCTTGCCCAGCTTCTCGTCGATCACGATGTCACGCGCGTGCGGCACCAGGCCCGGCTCGAACTGCTTGAGCAGCGCCAGATCGGACTGGCGGTACACGGCCACCGTGTCCTGCCGCGTGTTCGTGACCCAGACCGTGCCGTTGGCATCGTCGACACCCACACCGTAGACGGCGTACACGCCCGGTGCGGCGGGTGCCGCTGCAGCGGGTGCGCCCGGCCGTGCTGCGCGGGGCGGTGCCGGCGGCGTCTGCGCCGGCTTCACGCGGCGCTCGATGGCCAGGGTCTGCGGGTTGATGCTGAGCAGTTCCGATTGCGAGACCGGCGGACGACCGGAGGCGGAGGTCACGAAAACCCGATCGGCCCGGGCGGAGTACGCCGCCTGGTACAGGCCGGGCGTGAGCTTCTGCGAGGTCAGCGTGAAGCGGTCCTCGCCCGACAGCGGCACGGTCGGCGACACCTTGAGCGGGTAGACCAGCGCGGCCGCGGGCTGGGTCGCGCTGACCACCACCGGATGCAGGCCGGCCGGCGCGTTCGAGGGAACCTTGAACTGGGTGCGGAAGGTGCCGTCGGCGCCGACCGTGACCGGAGTGCTGCCGCCGAGCGCTGCACCGCCATAGGAAAGCTGGACCTGCTGGCCGGACTTGAAGTCGCGCCCCGCGAGCTTGACGTCGGTGCCGGCGATCACCAGCGGCGTCTCGACCACGTTGACGCGGCCCTTGAAGCTCGCATCCGGGGTCTCGAAGGCGGGGGAGGTGGCGCAAGCGGCCAGCACCAGCGTCAGCGACGCCGCGATCATCGTGCGGGCGAAGCGCCCCTGTGCCCGGGCGGGAAGGCCCATCTGCTTGTCCATGCTTTCTGTGCTCCTGAGTTAAAAAAACGGAGACCGCCAGGCGACGGGCATGGCGGTCAGGTGGTTCCGGCTTGGCACCGGGGCGGGCCCTTGCGGGGTCTGCGGCGCCCGGACGGCGCACCTGCGTCGAAGCGAATCCGTGACCTCGGGGCGGTAGACCTGGCGGCGCTGCAAGTCGACTGACCGAGATCGGCGGCTTGCATCTCGACCCGGCGAAATCTTTTGGATGGCGCGCGTTGCAGGGTGCGGCTGGAACAGCGATCAGTATAAATGCGAATCACTATCATTGCGTGTAAAGCATGTTGTCCCGCGATCGCGCAAGGGTGAAAACGCGGGCTCGACGCGGACTGCCGCGCGCGTCAGACGCCAAGGTCGCAAGCAGAGCGCGTTCGCGCCGCCTGGCTCGCGCCTTGTCACTGGCCGTCAGGCCAGGATGCGCTCGGTGATCAGTTGCCAGTGCGCCGCGTCGACCGGCGTGATCGAGAGGCGATTGCCCTTTTGCAGCACGCGCATGTCGGCCAGCGCGGGCGTGGCGCGCATCTCGGGCAACGCCAGTAAACGCGTCTTGCGCAGCGCCTGCACATCGCACAGCAGCCAGCGCGGCGACTCCGGTTTCGATGCCGGATCGTGGTACGGCGAAGCCGGATCGAACTGGGTTGGGTCGGTCCGCGCGGCCGATGCAACGCGGGCAATGCCGACGATGCCCGGCTGCGCGCAGCCCGAGTGATAGAAGAGCACGCCGTCACCCACCTGCATGGCGTCGCGCATGAAATTGCGCGCCTGGTAATTTCGCACGCCGGTCCAGGCCACGGTGGCCGCGGGGGCGGCCAGCGCGTCGTCGATCGAACAGTCGTCGGGCTCGGACTTCATCAGCCAGAAGGCGGGCATCGTGGGCACCTCAGGCGAAAGCAGCTTGGCGGGCCATGCGCCGCACCCGCACCAGCAGCGTGATCGCGATCGTCATGTTCAGCAGGTTCCAGCCGATGCCGTTGAGGAAGGCGGCGTGATAGCTGCCTGTGAGGTCGAACACCATGCCCGACATCCAGCCGCCGAGCGCCATGCCCAGCAGCGTGCAGCCGATGATCGTGCCCACACGCGCACTGGCTTCGGCCGGCGGAAAGTACTCGCGCACGATGATCGCGTACGACGGGACGATGCCGCCCTGGAACAGGCCGAACAGCGCCGATACTACGAACAGCGGCACCATGCCGTCGAAGGGCAGAAACAGCAGCAGGGCGACGCATTGCAGCACCGAGCCGAGCAGCAGCGTGCGCAGGCCGCCGATGCGGTCGCAGATCGCGCCCGAGACGAGGCGGCTGACGATGCCGCACGCCAGCATCAGCGACAGCATCTGCGCACCGCGCGCGGCGCCATAGCCCAGGTCGGTGCAGTACGCGACGATGTGCACCTGCGGCATCGCCATGGCCACGCAGCAGGCCACGCCGGCGATGCACAGCAGCCCTTGCGCCACGCCCAGGCTGAGGCCGAAGGGGCGCATCGTGGACGCGGCGGCCGCGCGCCCGGCTGCGGTGGTGGGCGCGGCCGCCATCACGGTGGCCGGCGGGCGGGTGCGCATGAAGAGGGCCAGCCCGGCCATGGCGAGTCCGCAAATGAGCCCGAGGCCCACGTAAGTCGCGCGCCAGCCCGACGATTCGACGAAGCGCTGCACGATCGGCGGCCACACGGCGCCCGCCAGGTAATTGCCGCTCGCGCAGACCGCCACCGCCATGCCGCGCCGCTTGACGAACCACAGCGAGGTGTCGGCCACCAGCGGGGCAAACACCGCGCCGCTGCCCAGCCCGATGAGCAGCGCCTGGACCAGCGAGAACGCAAGGATGCTGGTCGCGAAACTGGAGGCGATGTAGCCGCCGCCCACGCACGCGGCACCCAGTAGCAGCGGCCACATCACGCCGTAGCGGTCGGCCAGCTTGCCCATGACGACGCCGCCGATGCCGAAGCCAATCATCAGCATCGTGTAGGGCAGCGATGCGTCGGCGCGCGCCACGCCGAAGTCAGCCTGCACGGCGGGCAGCACAACCGACACCACGTACATGCCGCTGCTGCCCACCGTCATGATGAGCAGCGTGACGAAGAGGCGCGCCATCGCGTAGCGCGAATCGGCCTGGTGGGGGGTGGCTGACATGGGCCGTCCGGCTACAGCTCGATGGCGACCGGCTGGTGGTCGGACGCGCGGGTCTGCAGGTCGACGTCGACGCGACGAACCTTGGGCGCCAGCGCGTCGCTCACGAAGACGAAATCGCAGGCCACGGGCTCGGGGCCGTAGGTGCGGTCGAACAGCCGGAAGGTCGGTGCGTGCGGCGTGCTGCCGTGCAGCGCGACCCAGGCATCGTGCAGCTGTCCGCCTTCGAACGGCGTTCTGATCGCGGCGTACTCTGGCTCCGTCGGGCCCAGATTGAAATCGCCGCAGAGGATGACGTTCGGCGTGTGCGCCTTGGTGCGAAAGGGCGATGCGCCGTTCTCTTCCTTCGGTGGCGCGGCCGCCTGTGCGCAGGCTTCGATGTGCAGGTCCCGCAGTGCGCGGGCCTGCGCCATGCGCTGCGGCGCCGAGTAGTACTCGAGGTGCGTCGTCATCACGCGCACCGGTCCGAGTTCCGGATCCTGCACGGTGACCACACTGCACATGCGGGGCATGCTGCGCACGCCGGCGTCGGCCGGCCATGGCAGCGGGTGGTTCCGCACCTGCGCCACCGGCAGTCGCGTGGCGATCAGGTTGCCGAAGCGCTGGCGTTGGCCATCTGCCGAAAACTCATCGACCGCAGCGCCGAAGAAGAGTTGGAAGCCGGGCAGCAACGCCGCCAGTTCGGCGGGCTGGTCGCCGGGGCTGCCGGGCATGCCGTCGAAACCTTGCGCGATTTCCTGCAGGCACAGGACGTCGAAGTCGGCCATGGCGCGCGCGCCTTCGACGATGCGCGCGACGCTCACGGTGCCGTCGAGGCCGCGGCACCATTGGGTGTTCCAGGTGACAAGTTTCATTTGATGCCGGCGCGCATGAAGCTCTGCACGAACTGACGCTGAAAAAGAAGGAAGGCGATGAGCAGCGGCGCCGATGTCATGAGCGTCGCTGCCGTGATGATCGACCAGTCGACGCCCTGGTCGACGGACGAGAAGACCTGCAGGCCGACGGTGAGCGGCCGGGCGTTGACGCTGTTGGTCACGATGAGCGGCCACAGGAAATTGTTCCAGTGGAAGCTCACCGATACCAGTGCGAACGCCGTGTAGACCGGCTTGGCCAGCGGAACGTAAACCCGCCACAACGTCTGCATCGCGCTCGCACCCTCGACCCGGGCGGCATCGTCGAGCTCTTTTGGAATGCCCATGAAGGTCTGGCGCAACAGGAAGATCGCGAAGGCGGACGCGAAGTAGGGCAGGCCGATGGCGAGCAGCGTGTCGATGAGGCCGAGCCGCGCCATGGTTTTGTAGTTCTCGACCACGAGGATGTCCGGCATGATCATCAGCTGCACCAGCACGAGGGCGAACGCGATGTTCTTGCCGCGGAACTCGTAGCGCGCGAAGGCATAGGCGGCGAGCGTGCCCAGCACCAGCTGCACGATCAGAATCATGCCGACGAGCAGCGTGGTGTTGAGGAAGTAGCGCGCGAACGGCGCGGCTTCCCAGGCGCGGCGGAAGTTGTCGAGCGTGAGGGGCGCGAAGAGGTCGAAGCGCGTCGAGTACTCGGCCGGATGGAAGGCCGTCCACACGGCGTAAACCAGCGGCAGGATCCACAGCAGCGCCAGCAGCCACGCCGCCACCGTGTCGATCCAGGTCGGCTCGTTGAACGCCAGGCGCTGGGGCGCGGTCTTCACTTGTAGTGCACCTTCTTGTCGAGCACGAAGAACTGGAACAGCGCAATGCCGGCCAGCACGGCCACGAGCACCACGGTGATCGCCGAGGCGTAGGCCGTGTCCCAGAAACTGAAGCCCACTTCGTAGAGGTGGTACAGCAGCAGGGTCGATGCATTGTCGGGGCCGCCGCGCGTCAGCACGAACAGATGGTCGACCATGCGGAAGGCGTTGATGAAGGCATTGACCAGCACGAAGAGCGTGGTCGGCATCAGAAGCGGCCACTGCACGCGGCGAAAGAAATACCAGCGCGACGCACCTTCGATGGCTGCGGCCTCACGCAGGCTCGGGTTGAGCGTCTGCAGCGCGGCCAGGTAGAAGATCATGAAGAAGCCGGCCTCCTTCCAGATCGCCACCACCGTGACCGCACCGAGCGCGGTCGACGGGCTGCCCAGCCAGTTGTGCGAAGGCAGGCCCAGCGCGCCGGTGACCTGCTCGAGCAGCCCGTATTGGGGCGTGTAGAAAAACAGCCAGATGTTGGCCACCGCGATCATCGGCAGCACGGTCGGCGTGAAGTACGCCATGCGGAGGAACGCGCGGCCGGCGATGCGTTCGTTGACCCACAGCGCCATCACCAGCGCGAGGCCGATGGACAACGGAATGGTCGCGCCCGCGAACCACAGGTTGTTGCGCACGGCTTTCCAGAACACCGGGTCCTCGGCCATGACCTGGTAGTTCTCGACGCCCACCCACAAGCTAGCCCGACCCCCCTTGGGCGTCGAGAAAAAGCTGTCGACCAGCGTCGAGATGGCCGGATAGTGCGTGAACGCGACCAGCAACACCATCGCCGGCAGCAGCATCAGCCATGCGTGAACCGAGCGCTGATTCGTCATCGCGATGGCACTCCTTCGGGAAACACCGCGGAACCGGCTTTGCCGGGCCGCTGGTGTTGCCCCCGGTGAGGGGGTGGGAGTCGCGACACGAAGTGCGCAGCGACCTGGGGGAGATTCACTTGTAAGTGCGAAGGATGCGGTCGGCCTCGCGCTGGGCGTCCTTCATGGCTTGCGCCGGCGGCTTGGTGCCGGTCAGCGCGGCCTGCAGGCCGTCGTTCAATGCCTTGGTGACGCGCTGGTTGTCGTGGGTCGAGAACTCGGCCACCGAGACCGGCAGCTGGTCGCGCGCCACCAACGCAGCGGGAAACTCGGCGCCGTACTTTTTGAGCGTCGGCGTGTCGTAAGCGGCCTGCGACACGGCGACGTAGCCCGTGTCCATGCTCCATTGGGCGGCGCGCTCGGGTTGCGTGACCCACTTGATGAACTTGAAGGCCGCTTCCTGCTGCGCCGGCGTCGACTTCTTGAAGATATAGAAGTTGCCACCGCCGGTCGGTGAGCCCTTGCGCTTGTTGCCGGGGATCATGCCGACGCCAAAATCGAACTTGGCGTTCGCCTTGATGTTGGTCAGGTTGCCGGTGGTCGTGTAGATGATCGCGGCCTTCTTCTCGAAGAAGTCCTTGGGCGTCGTGCCCCACTCGACCACGCCCGGCGGATGGATGCCGGCCTTGCCGAAATCGACCCAGGTCTGCAGCGCCTCGATCACCTTCGGATCGTCGAACTTGACTTGCGTGCCGGTTTCGTTGGCCAGGATCGCGTCGTTGGGCGTGGTCAGCGTCTGGAACAGCCAGTACGGGAAGCCGCTCGAGGGGATCTGCACGCCCCATTGCGTGACCTTGCCGCTCGCGTCCTTCTTCGTCAGCTTGGTCGCAGCCTCTTTCAGCTCGGCCCAGTTGGTCGGCGGCTTGTTGGGGTCGAGGCCGGCTTCCTTGAAGAGCTCCTTGTTCCAGTACATCACCACGGTCGAGCGCTGGAACGGGATGCCCCAGGTCTTGCCGCCGGTCTGGCTGTTCATCATGAACGCCTTGTAGAAGCTGCCCATCCAGGCCTTGTCTTCCGCGGTCCTGGCGAAGGTGTCGAACGGAACGATGGCGTCCTCATCGATCAAGGTGAACATGTCGGTCGACAGCAGCACCGAGGTGACGGGCGGCGTACCGGACTTGTGCGCAGTCAGCGCCTTGACGATCGTCTCCTGATACGTGCCCGCATAGATCGGCGTCAGCTTGATGCCCGGGTTCTCCTTCATGAAGCCTTCTGCAAAGCCATCGATGGTCTTGGCGATCGGGCCGCCCACGGCGACCGGGTAGTAGAACTGCACGTCCACCTGGCTCTGGGCATGCGCGGCGCCTGCCAGCAGAACGCTGCCGGCGATGACGGGGAGCGCCAGGGCGCCAAGAAAAGTCTTTCGTTTCACGGTTTCGTCCTTTCGGGAATTTCAATGAATGCGCAGGCCCTGGGCATCGAAGCCGTGCGCGTCGTGCGCGGCCCATTGCAGATGCACCGTCTGGCCCACCTCGGCCTGGTGCCGGCCCTCGGCCCGCACCAGGAGCGCTTCGGAGCCGACGCCGCAGCGCAGCACCAGATCGGCGCCCAGGTACTCGACGCTCTGCACCACCGCGGCCACACCTTCGGTACCGAGCGCGATGGACTCGGGCCGCACGCCCAGCATGTGGGCTGCGAGACCCGTCGCGACATCGCTGCCAGCGATGCGACCGTCCGCGAGCGCCACGAGATTCATCGGCGGCGTGCCGATGAAGCGCGCAGCGAAGGTGGTGGCCGGCCGCGCATAGAGTGCGCGCGGCGGGCCGACCTGCTCAATGCGTCCCTTGTTGAGCAGCACCACTTGGTCGGCCATGCTCATCGCTTCGGTCTGATCGTGCGTCACGTAGACAACGGTCAGTCCCAGCTTCTGCTGCAGTTCGCGCAGTTCGCGCCGCATCTCCTGGCGCAGCTGGGCGTCCAGATTCGAGAGCGGCTCATCCATCAGGCAGACGCGGGCTTGCGCCACCAGCGCGCGACCGAGCGCGACGCGCTGTTGCTGGCCGCCCGACAACTGGCCCGGCCTGCGGTCGAGCAGGGCGCCGAGGCCGAGCAGGGCGGCCGCCTCTTTCAGTCGCGCTCTGGTTTCCGTCTCAGGCGTCTTGCGCACCGACAGGCCGAAGGTGATGTTGTCGGCCACGCTCAGGTGTGGGAACAGCGCGTAGTTCTGGAACACCATCGCAATGCCGCGCTGCGCGGGCGCCAGGTGGGTGACGTCGCGCCCCGCGATGTGCACCTGTCCGGTGCTGGCTGTTTCAAGCCCCGCGATGATGCGCAGCGTGGTGGACTTGCCGCAGCCCGACGGGCCGAGCAGCACGCAGAACGCACCTTCTTCGATCTGAAGGTCGATGGCGTGCAGTGCTGTGCTGTCGCCCCAGGATTTGGCGACGCCGACGAGCTGGATCGATGACATTGAATAAGTATATGGAGCGGTTGTGACAGCTGGTTGCAAGCGGGCTCAGTGTTTTCCTCAACCGGCCCGGGAACAATTCTCGCTACAGTGACTGCGCCTGTTCAGGCTCTACGAATCAAGGAAAACTAATGAGCAAAAAAGTCGCATACGTCACCGGGGGCATGGGTGGCATCGGTACCGCAATCTGCCAGCGCCTGCACAAGGACGGCTTCACTGTCATCGCGGGCTGCGGCCCGACCCGGGACCATGCCAAGTGGTTGGCGGAGCAGAAGGCCGAAGGTTTCGAGTTCCATGCATCGGTCGGCAACGTCGGCGACTGGAATTCGACGGTCGAGGCGTTTGCCAAATCCAAGGCCGAACATGGCGCCATCGATGTACTGGTCAACAACGCCGGCATCACGCGCGACCGCATGTTCCTGAAGATGTCGCCCGAAGACTGGAGCGCGGTGATCGAGACCAACCTCAACAGCATGTTCAACGTCACCAAGCAGGTGGTCGGCGACATGGTCGAAAAGGGCTGGGGCCGCATCATCAACATCAGCTCGGTGAACGGCGCCAAGGGCCAGGCGGGTCAGACCAACTACTCGGCTGCCAAAGCGGGCATGCACGGCTTCACGATGGCGCTGGCCCAGGAGATGGCCAACAAGGGCGTGACGGTCAACACCGTGAGCCCGGGCTACATCGGCACCGACATGGTGAATGCGATCCGCCAAGAGGTGCTGGACAAGATCATCGCCACCATCCCGGTCAAGCGCCTGGGCAAACCCAGCGAGATCGCTTCGATCATCTCGTGGCTCGCCACCGATGAAGGCGGTTATTCGACGGGCGCCGACTTCTCGGTGAACGGCGGTCTGCACATGCATTGAGCGTGCTGCGCATCTGACTCCGAAAACCCGCTTCGGCGGGTTTTTTCATGCGCTGAATTGACGCGAGGCGCGCAGGAAGTGGGCATCGGGCGCTGAAGCTGGCATCGTTCCTGCAAAATGATCCGATGCCGCACAGCGTGACCTTGATCCACACCATCGCCACCGGGCTCGGCCTGGCGCTGGTGCTCGGCTTTCTCGCCGTGAAGATGCGCTTGCCGGCGCTGGTCGGCTATCTGCTGGCCGGAGTCATCATCGGCCCCTATACGCCAGGCTTCGTGGCCGATGCGGAGATCGCGGCGCAGCTGGCCGAGATTGGCGTGATGCTGCTCATGTTCGGCGTCGGCCTGCACTTTTCGCTGGACGACTTGCTCGCGGTGCGCAAGATCGCGCTGCCCGGAGCGCTCGCGCAGATGGCCGTTGCCACTGTGCTGGGGGGCGCACTGGCCACCTGGTGGGGCTGGAGCTGGGGCGCTGCACTCGTCTTCGGTCTGGCCCTTTCCGTCGCGAGCACGGTGGTCCTGCTACGGGCGCTGGAAAGCCTCGGTGTCCTCGACTCCTTCACGGGCCGGATCGCCGTCGGCTGGCTGGTGGTCGAAGACCTCGCCATGGTCCTGATGCTCGTGTTGTTGCCGCCGCTTGCGGGCGCGATGGGTGGTCGCGTCGATCCCGACGGCGCCGCGCCGATCTGGCAGACCTTGGGCCTCACCTTGCTCCAGGTCGGCGGCTTCGTGGTGCTGATGCTCGTGGTCGGCAGGCGTGTGTTTCCGTGGCTCCTGTGGCAAGTCACTCGCACAGGCTCGCGCGAGCTGTTCACGCTGTGCGTGGTGGCCGCCGCAGTGAGCATCGCTTTCGCGTCGGCCGCTTTGTTCGGCGTGTCGTTCGCGCTCGGCGCGTTCTTCGCCGGCATGGTCATGCGCGAATCAGAGTTCAGCCACCGTGCTGCGGAGGAGTCGCTGCCCCTGCGCGACGCTTTCGCGGTGTTGTTCTTTGTTTCGGTCGGCATGTTGTTCGACCCGTCGGTGCTGGTGGAGCGGCCTTTTCAGGTGCTGGCAGTCGTGCTGGTCATCGTTGTCGGCAAGTCTGTGGCGGCGTGCGCGCTGGTGCTGGCGTTTCGCTATCCGCTCGGCACGGCGCTGACGGTGAGCGCGAGCCTGGCCCAGATCGGCGAGTTCTCGTTCATCCTGGCGAGCCTTGGTGTGTCGCTCGGCTTGCTTCCGGTGGAAGGCCAGAGCCTGATCCTGGCGGGCGCACTGCTTTCGATCGCGACCAACCCGCTGTGGTTCGGACTGATCGAGCCTTTGCAAACCTGGTTGCACAAACGGTCTTCGTTCATTCGAGGCCTTGCGCTGCGTGACGATCCGCTGGCCGAACTGCCGATGTCCACCGAGGCCCGGTATCTGTCTCGCCAGGTGGTGCTGGTCGGCTACGGGCGCGTGGGGCGGCGCATCGCGGCCGAACTGACGGCGCGTGACATCCCCTTTGTGGTGGCTGAGCAGAACCGTGAGTTGGTGGAGTCCCTGCGTGCACAGGGGATGGCGGCGGTCTGGGGCGACGCCGCCGAACCCGTGGTCCTCATTCAGGCGCACATCGCGCGCGCCAAGGTGCTGGTGGTCGCGACGCCCGACACGCTGAACGTGCGGCAGATGATCGAGAACGCCCGAACGCTGAATCCGGCCATCGAAACGATCGTGCGCAGCCACAACGAGGATGAGGCGCAGTTGCTCAATGGAGAGGCGTCCGTGACAGTTTTTCTCGGCGAGCACGAACTGGCTCAAGCCATGGCGCGCGACGTCGTCGGCCGCGCTCTTGCCAACTAGGTGCCGCGGGGGCGGCGCAACAGCGCGCTGTTGCAGCCGCTCAGTTCATGCTTTCAAAGATCCTCGATCACCAGCGTTCGATAGCGCTGAGCAATCGCGTACGGCACCGTGCGAACCACCGCCATCATGGCTTCGGCAGCCTCTTCGTCCTTCGTCTCGACGAGGAGGGCGGTGTGCCCTTCGCGGGCCAGCTTTGTATACGCGCGGACGGTGGCGCCTTCCGTTCCAGCCGAAGGCAGCGGGTTGTCGGCATCGCTCGTCGTGGGGGTGATCTGGGACAGCACGGTTTCAGGCGGGATCAATGTGATGGCCTGGCTGCTAAATCCGTTTTCGACCAGTTGTGACGCCACTTGGCGGGCGTTTTCCGCGTCAGCGAACATCACGAATGAATGCCCGGTGGGGTAGAAGGCGCCGCCGATCGTCGCCAGCATGCTCGAATCAAGGTTGAAATGTTTCATTTTGCTTCCGCTCCTGGATGTTTAAGGCTGCTTATCAGAGTACGAGCGGATCCAGGAATCACTGTAGGAAAAGCATGGGAGCTGATATCAACAATTTGCCTCCAAACGCTGAGTTGCGCTTGGCGTGTTGTATCAATGTAATTAAGAAATTACGACTAGATACAATTGTGCGATGGCGTGACATTGTTCGCAGACGTTGATGGGGAGGCTGCTTACGATCCACGCCAGACCACCGGCATACGCTTGACCCATGTCACAACTGCGAAATATTGCACTCACTGTTCATGAACTCGAAGTAGGCGAGTTCTATTGGGTATTGATGGAAGGGACGACGGAAGTGGTCACTGAGGCGCTGCCGTACCTCCCGCTGGACGCGGCGCGGGATCCGCACGCCAGTTATGCGAATGCTTTGGTGGCGGGTGTGGCCGCCATTCGGCGGATGTTTGGCAAGGACGGGCCGCGCGTCCACGCGCCGTGATGACAGCAGGGAAACCGATGCGAAAACTGGGTCTGGCGGGTGCGGCAATCTTCGGAGCGCTGGTGGTCATCTTGTGGTTCAAGCGGCCCGACAGCTCCGCCGCCTGGGCGGCCTGGGTCCAAACCTTCGGCGTCATTCTTGCCATCTTGTGGGCGGTCTGGCTTCAATCGCAAGCCGCCGGCCAGGGTGCGCGGCAGGCCGGGCAGGTCGCGGCGATCTTCGCCTCCAACATGCACTGGGTTTTTCGTGAGCTCAGCGACGCTTGCGCCAAGCGCAGCTGGGCCGACTACGCCGTACACCGGCGCATCCTCGGCGAGATCCTGTTGCAGGGGCGCGAAGTCACGCTCCAACTGCTGGATGGACGGTCATTGGCCATGGCCACCAGTCTGCGTGCCATCGCCGTCGAGGCGCTGGAGCTGACAGAAAGTCACCACCAGCAAGGCAACTGGACGGGGTTGCAGGTCTATTTCGACAAGCGCCTGCCCAGCATCGCTGCGTGGCTCTCGGCGACCGGCCATCCGCCCGAGAGCAGCGGCCCGACCGACTACGCCGGCCTGCGTACCTCCTTCGGGCACTTGGGCGAGCCCTGATCTGCGCGCCCGCGGGAGGGTCCAACCGTTCGCGCCGCGCGCCGCGTGAGAAAATCGTCGCCTGCCCAGCACTTCCCGACAGTTCCGAGTGACCCCCAGAAGCGACTTGAATCCACGTCCGGACGCCATGCGTGTGAGCGTTGCGCCGATGATGGATTGGACGGACAGGCATTGCCGTTATCTGCACCGCCTGCTGACCCGCCATGCGCTGCTCTACACCGAGATGGTGACCACCGGCGCGCTCATTCACGGCGACGTGCCGCGGCACCTGCGCTTCAACGTGGAAGAGCACGCGGTCGCGTTGCAGCTCGGTGGCAGCGAGCCAGCCGATCTTGCGCATTGCGCGAAGCTCGGTGAGGAATGGGGTTACGACGAGATCAACATCAACTGCGGCTGCCCGAGCGAGCGCGTGCAGCGCGGCGCCTTCGGTGCCTGCCTCATGGCCGAGCCGCAGCTCGTGGCCGACTGCGTGAAGGCCATGGTCGACGCGACGAGCTTGCCCGTGACAGTCAAGCACCGCATCGGGATCGACAAGACGGAGAGCTACGAGTTCGTGCGGGACTTCGTCGGTACCGTGGCCGAAGCGGGGTGCGAGACATTCATCGTGCACGCGCGTAACGCCTGGCTCAAGGGCTTGTCGCCCAAGCAGAACCGCGAGGTGCCGCCGCTGCGCTACGAGCTCGTGCACCGACTGAAACATGACTTTCCGGCTCTGCGCTTCTCGATCAACGGCGGCATCGCCGACGAGTCGACAGTGCTCGAACAACTGCGGCTGCTCGACGGCGTGATGGTCGGGCGCGAGGCCTATCACAACCCCTGGTGGCTGAGCGAGTGGGATGCGGCATTCTTCGGCGAGGTGCCCGGCGAGCTCACGCGTGAAGGGGTGGAAGCGCAGATGTGCGACTACATGGCGCGCGAGGCCGCAGAGCACGGCACGCCGTGGTCGAACATTGCGCGTCACATGCTGGGCTTGCGCAACGGCTTGCCGGGGGCGCGTCGCTGGCGGCAGGTGTGGAGCGACCACAAGCTCAAGGGGCTCGCGCCGCACGCCGTGATGGCGATTGCGCACGAGCCCGTGGCGCAGGCGGCTTGAAGGTCAAAAGGGCCTGAAGCGCCCGTGGGGTGGGCGCCTCCAGCTATCAAAACCAGAGCGCTTGGCTCAGGTGGCTGCTTCGAGCCCATTCGCGAAATGCGCGCGCATGCGCACCGCCGCTGCCTCGGCATCGCGCGCTTCGATCGCGTCCATGATCGCCCGGTGTTCCTTGAGCGATTCGCCGATGCGTCCCGACTTCAGCAGCGAGTTGTGCCGGTTGAGCTTCATCACCTTGCGCAGGTCCGCCACCATCTGGTCACGCCAGCGGTTGTTCGCGATCGCGAGCAGCCGCATGTGAAAGCGCTCGTTGATCGCAAAGAAGAGCTCGCGATCGACGTGGCCCGGGCGCGCCGCCGCCGCCAGTTCCGTGTGCAGGCGCCGCAGGTCGTCTCGCTCCGCGTCGGTGGCGCGCGCGGCCACGACGCCCGCCGCATCGCTCTCCAGAAGCGCGAGCAGGTGGTACACGTCTGCCAGGTCCTGCTCCGACACCTCGGTCACGTAGGCGCCGCGGCGCACCTTCATCGTCACCAGGCCCTCGGCGGCGAGTACCTTCAACGCTTCCCTTAGCGGTGTGCGGCTGATGCCGTACTCCTCGGCGAGCTTCATTTCGTCGATCCAGCTGCCCGGCTCCAGCTCCCGCCGGAAGATGCGCTGACGCAGCAGCTCGGCCACCTCTTCGTAGAGAGCGCGCGGGGTCAGGGTAAGGGCGGACATGGGCCGCAATGTACTGCAAAAAACGCGATTGAATTAATAATTACGGATGCGTTAGACTGGTCAAAATTGCACGGACGCCGCCCGCACTGCCATGAGCACACCCGAACCGACCTTCAAGACCGCCGACCTCGCCGCATGGAACAAGGCGGCCGCCAAATCGGCGCCTGGTGGTGACGTGAGCGCGCTGAACTGGCTCACGCCCGACGGCATCACGGTCAAGCCTCTGTACACGGCAGCCGACTTGCAGGGCTTGAAGTACACCGACACGTTGCCCGGCTTCGAGCCCTACCTGCGCGGCCCGCAGGCCACGATGTACGCGGTTCGTCCCTGGACCATCCGCCAGTACGCAGGGTTCTCGACCGCCGAGGAATCCAACGCCTTCTATCGCAAGGCGCTCGCCGCCGGCGGGCAGGGCGTGAGCGTGGCCTTCGACCTTGCCACGCACCGCGGCTACGACAGCGACCACCCGCGCGTGACCGGCGACGTCGGCAAGGCCGGCGTGGCGATCGACTCGGTCGAGGACATGAAGATCCTGTTCGACCAGATCCCGCTGGACAAGGTGAGCGTGTCGATGACGATGAACGGCGCCGTGCTGCCGGTGCTGGCGGGCTACATCGTGGCGGGCGAAGAGCAGGGCGTGAGCCAGGACCAGCTGAGCGGAACCATCCAGAACGACATCCTCAAGGAGTTCATGGTCCGCAACACCTACATCTTTCCGCCGGCGCCGAGCATGCGGATCATCGGGGACATCATCGAGTACACGGCCGAGAAGATGCCGAAGTTCAACTCGATCAGCATCAGCGGCTATCACATGCAGGAAGCCGGTGCCAACCAGGCGCTCGAGCTCGCCTTCACGCTGGCCGACGGCAAGGAGTACGTGAAGACGGCGCTCGCCAAGGGCCTCGACGTCGACGTGTTCGCCGGGCGGCTCAGCTTCTTCTGGGCCATCGGCATGAACTTCTACCTCGAAGTCGCCAAGATGCGCGCGGCGCGCCTGCTGTGGTGCCGGATCATGAAAGAGTTCGAGCCGAAGAACGCCAAGAGCCTGATGCTGCGCACGCACTGCCAGACCTCGGGCTGGTCGCTCACGGAGCAAGACCCTTACAACAACGTCGTGCGCACGACGATCGAGGCGATGGCGGCGGTGTTCGGTGGCACGCAATCGCTGCACACCAACGCGCTCGACGAAGCCATCGCACTGCCGACCGAGTTCAGCTCGCGCATTGCGCGCAACACGCAGCTCATCATCCAGGAAGAGACCCACATCACCAGCGTGATCGACCCCTGGGCCGGCAGCTACATGATGGAGAAGCTCACGCAGGACATGGCCGATGCGGCCTGGACCATCATCGAAGAGGTCGAGGCGATGGGCGGCATGACCAAGGCCGTCGACAGCGGCTGGGCCAAGCTGAAGATCGAAGCGGCCGCGGCCGACAAGCAGGCGCGCATCGACTCGGGCCGCGACGTGATCGTCGGCGTCAACAAGTACAAGCTCAAGACCGAAGACGCGATCGACAGCCTGTCGATCGACAACGTGAAAGTGCGCGACGGCCAGATCGCCAAGTTGCAAGCCATCCGCGCGAAGCGCGACACGGCAAAGACGCAGGCCGCGCTCGATGCGCTCACCGCCGCGGCCGAAAGCGGTGAAGGCAACCTGTTGGCGTTGAGCGTCGATGCCGTGCGCCTGCGCGCGACGGTCGGCGAGATCAGCGATGCACTGGAAAAGGTCTACGGCCGCCACCGCGCCGACACGCAGAAGGTGACGGGCGTCTACGCCGCGGCCTACGACTCGGCCGAAGGTTGGGAAGCGCTGCAGCACGAGATCGCCGCCTTCGCCGAAGAGCAAGGCCGGCGTCCGCGCGTGATGATTTCCAAGCTCGGGCAGGACGGCCACGACCGCGGTGCGAAGGTGGTCGCCACCGCTTTCGCCGACCTCGGCTTCGACGTCGACATGGGCCCGCTGTTCCAGACGCCCGAAGAGTGCGCGCGCCAGGCCATCGAGAACGACGTGCATGCGGTCGGCGTCAGCACCCTCGCTGCGGGCCACAAGACACTCGTGCCCGCCATCATCGAAGAGCTGAAGAAGCAGGGCGCCGACGACATCATCGTGTTCGTCGGTGGCGTGATCCCACGTGGCGACTACGAGATGCTCTACGAAGCGGGAGTGAAGGGCATTTACGGCCCCGGCACGCCGATCCCGGCCAGCGCGAAGGACGTGCTGGAGCAGATCCGCGCTTCGCTTGCCACCGCGGCCTGATCGGGGCGCGCGGTGCGGGACCTTTCATCGCGGCTTTCGCTGCAACCGGTCGAGGACAGCGACTTCGAAGCCATGCTGGCGCTGCGCATCGACGCGATGCGCCCGAGCCTGGAGCGCGTGGGTCGATTCGACCCGCAGCGCTCGCGCGAGCGGCTGACCGCCGGCTTCGACGCGCCCTACATGCACCACATCGTGCTCGATGGCGAGCATCGAGTGGGCTTCGTCACACTGAAGCCCGAGGGTCCGGATGCGCTGCGTCTCGACCACCTGTTCCTGCGCACCGGCTTCCAGGGCGTGGGCATCGGCGAATGGGTACTGCGCTGGGCGATGGCACAGGCCCGCGCGCAGCAACTCGACATCAGGCTCACCGCGCTTTTGCAGAGCGACGCCAATCGCTTCTATCTGCGCCACGGCTTCGTGCTCGAAGGCGAAGAGGGCGTGGACGTGCACTATCGCTGGCGCGTGCGGGAGTCGGTGTCTTGAGCGCAGTGGCGGTGCTGGAGACCGCGTTGACCGGTGCTGCCGCGATGCCGCAGCGCCGAGCCATCGCCAAGGCGATCACGCTGCTCGAGTCCACACGCACCGATCACCGCGCCGAGGCCGACGAGCTCCTCACCGCCTTGCTGCCACGCACAGGCAATTCGTTCCGCCTCGGCATCTCCGGCGTGCCCGGTGTCGGCAAGTCCACCTTCATCGAAACGCTGGGGCTCTTCCTTATCGACCTGGGCCATCGCGTCGCCGTGCTCACCATCGACCCGTCGTCGACCGTCTCGGGCGGCTCCATCCTGGGCGACAAGACGCGCATGGAGCGCCTGTCGGTGCACGAGCGTGCGTACATCCGCCCGAGCCCGTCCTCGGGCACCCTGGGCGGCGTTGCCGAGAAAACGCGCGAGGCGATGCTGGTGTGCGAGGCTGCAGGCTATGACATCGTCATCGTCGAAACCGTCGGCGTCGGCCAGAGCGAAACCGCGGTCGCGGGCATGACCGACATGTTCGTGCTGATGCAGTTGCCCAACGCCGGCGACGATCTGCAAGCGATCAAGAAGGGCGTGATGGAGTTGGCCGACCTGGTCGTCATCAACAAGGCCGACCTCGACAAGGACGCGGCGACGCGCGCGCAGGCGCAGATCACTTCGGCCCTGCGCCTCTTCGGCCACCACGGCAACCCGGCGCACGCGCAGGCCATGCAGGCGGCGCACGCCACGCCAGGCTCGTCGGAGGCGGAGGTGCGTTTCTGGCTGCCGCGCGTCATGCAGCTGAGCGCGCTGCTCGGCACGGGCGTCGACACCTTCTGGACCTCGGTCAGCGAGTTCCGCGTGCTGCAGACGGCCAACGGCAAGCTCGCGACACGGCGCGAGAAGCAGGCGCTCGCGTGGATGTGGGAGCGCATCGACACCGGCCTCAAGCAAGCCTTCAAGCAGCATCCGCAGGTGCGCGAGCTGCTGCCCGCCTTCACGCGGCAGGTGGCCGCGGGCCAGCTGCCTGCCTCCACAGCCGCACGAAATCTGCTCGCAGCGGCCGCCAGCCGGGCGTGAGAAGCTATCAAAACCATAGCAAATCGTATCTTCAGCTTCGGAACCACACCATGCAAGAACTGATCGACCAACTCGAAGAACGCCGTGCCAAGGCCCGCCTGGGCGGCGGCCAGAAGCGCATCGACGCGCAGCACAAGAAGGGCAAGCTGACCGCCCGCGAGCGCATCGAGCTGCTGCTGGACGACGGCACCTTCGAAGAGTGGGACATGTTCGTCGAGCACCGCTCGGTCGACTTCGGCATGGCCGAGCAGAAGATCCCCGGCGACGG
>SEGS01000080.1 GCA_004210915.1 Variovorax sp.
CGATGAGCTGGTGCCCGTTGTCGAGCGTGACGCGGTAGCGCGAGTCGGGCAGCACTTCGGTCACTGCGCCGTTCATTTCGATCAGTTCTTCCTTGGCCATATTTACCCTCTGAAAACGTGTTTGTCTGTTGGAGATGAATTCGAATGCCGGAGTTCAGGCGGCGGCGCACGCCGGATGCTTGTCGTGCACCCAGCCGAGGCCTTGCTCGACGGCGTAGCGCACCGCGGCGGCATGGCTGCCGAAGCGCGGGGTGAAGCGCATGACGCGGTCGGTCATGCCGCTGCCGCGGCCCGAGCGAATGGAGACCGAGGCGGCGAACCGGCCGTCGTCCTGGGTCTTGATGAGCGGTGAAACGAGGTACTTGCCCACTGCAATGCTGTGTTGAATGATGTCCATGAAGCCTTGGCGCAGCGCGAATTCTCGCAAAGCGCCGAAAAAAAGTAAGTGAAAACGTGGCGTGAACCCACCATGGGCGCCTGCAAAAGCACAGGCACATGGCGCGGCGGACGCGCGATTCGCTTCAACAAGTACGAAGGCAGTGGTGGCAATCATGGGCGCCCGGTCTGGCGCTCCAACACACTGTGAGCCGGCTTGGAAATGAGGGCCTGTGGAGTTCGCGGTGGGGTCCGTAAACCCGGCCAGGCCAGCCGGTGAGAAGACGAAATGCTTCGTCGGATATCGAAACGAACCCGACATTATAGCCGGGTCGCGATTTTGGTGCGGAATCAGCCTATCCCCAGCACCTTGCGGTTGGCTGCCGACGCGTCGGCGCCGCCCGCCGCGAAATCATCGAAGGCGCGGTCTGCGACCCGGATGATGTGGTCGGCGATGAAGCGTGCACCTTCACGTGCGCCGTCTTCCGGGTGCTTGATGCAGCACTCCCACTCGAGCACGGCCCAGCCCGGAAAGTCGTACGCCGCCATCTTGGAGAAGATGGCAGGGAAGTTGACTTGCCCGTCGCCCAGCGAGCGGAAGCGGCCGGCGCGATTCAGCCAGGTCTGGAAGCCGCCGTACACGCCCTGCTTGCCGGTCGGGTTGAACTCCGCGTCCTTAACGTGAAAGATCTTGATGCGCTCGTGATAGTGGTCGATGTACGCGAGGTAGTCGAGCTGCTGCAGCACGAAATGGCTCGGGTCGTAGAGCAGGCAGGCGCGCGGATGGTTGCCGACGCGCTCGAGGAACATCTCGTAGCTCACGCCGTCGTGCAGGTCTTCGCCGGGATGGATTTCGTAGCAGACGTCGACGCCGGCTTCGTCGAAGGCATCAAGGATCGGCCGCCAGCGGCGCGCCAGTTCATCGAACGCTTCCTCGATCAGGCCCGGCGGGCGCGGCGGCCAGGAATACAAGTACGGCCAGGCCAGCGCGCCGGAGAAGGTGGCATGCGCCGTCAGGCCCAGGTTCTGCGAGGCCTTGGCTGCGTAACGCAATTGCTGCACGGCCCATTGCTGACGCACCACCGGGTTGCCGCGCACCTCGGGCGCGGCAAAGCCGTCGAAGCCCGCGTCGTACGCCGGATGCACCGCCACCAGCTGGCCTTGCAAGTGGGTCGACAGCTCGGTGATCTCGAGTCCATGACGGGCCAATGTGCCCTGGATTTCCTCGCAATAGGTCTTGCTCTCGGCGGCCTTTTTCAGGTCGATCAGCCGCGCGTCCCCGGTGGGCATTTGCACGCCCTTGTAGCCCAGGCCGGCGGCCCAGCCGGCGATGGCATCGAGCGAATCGAAGGGGGCGGTGTCGCCCACGAACTGGGCCAGGAAGATCGCGGGACCCTTGATGGTTTTCATGCGTCTGCTCGTTTCGTGAAAGATGGCAGCCGAAAGCATACTTGGCATGTCGTCCGACCTCTGTTTCGCGGGGGCGGCGGCACAATGAAATCCTTTCCCGCTCGGACTGTCACGCGATGTCTCAAACCGTCTCCGGCCGCCTCAAGATCGGTCTGTCTGCCTGTTTTTCCCATGCAGATCCGGCGCGCTCGATGTTCAGCAACAAGACGCTGCAATACGTCGAACAATCCATTGCGCACTGGCTGATGTCGGCGGGCGCGATGGTCGTGATGGTGCCTTGCCCGACGGGTGAGACGGCACGCGGCGACACGAAGCTGAGCCACTACGCGGAATGGCTCGATGGCGTCGTGATGCACGGCGGCGCCGACGTCTGGCCAGGCAGCTATGGCGAAGAGCCGCTCAAGGAAGCCTGGATCGGCGATCGCATACGCGACCTCTACGATTTGGCGCTGGTCGAGGCCTTCGAGCAGGCGGGAAAGCCGATCTTCGGCGTGTGCCGCGGCCTTCAGCTGATCAACGTCGCCTTCGGCGGCACGCTGTACCAGGACATCGAGGAGCAGCACGGGCATCCGCAAACGCTGCGGCATCGCGACCCTGTTACCTACGACCAGAATTTCCATGACATCGAGATCGTGCAGGGCACGCGCCTGTCGCGGCTCTACCCGGGCGTGGACAGCGCGCGCGTCAACAGCATCCATCACCAGGGCATCAAGGGGCTTGCGCCGGGATTCGAGATCGAAGCCTGGAGCTTGCCCGACCGCGTGCCCGAGGCGATCCGCCGCCGGGCCGACCGCGGCCGCAGCTACATCGCGGCGACCCAATGGCATCCTGAATTCCACAAGTACGGCAGCAAGGAAACAGTCGACGACACGGCCATCCTGCATGACTTCCTGTGGGCCTGCGCAACCGCGAAGGTCACGCCCAAGTCACCGCTGCGCGCAGCGCCCGGCAAGATCCGCGATCGCGCGGCGCGCGTGCTGCGTCAGGCGCTCTTGCGCCGCTGACCGGCAGCGCCTGCGCTCAGCGCGCCGACTTCGTGGTCGTGCGGCTGATGCTGGTGTCGATGGTGCCGAAGACCTCGATGCCGGAGCCTGTGCGTTCTCCGCCGGCCGAAGTGCCGGCGCAACCTGCGAGGACGACAAGCACGATGGCCGAGCAGGCAACGGCGAGAGACTTCAACAAAGCGGCGGGTGAAATAAGCATCTGCCCACTATAGGCAAGGCCGCGCAGTGGCGCGTCAAAGTCCCTCTCGCAAGAGCGGGTTGCCCCGCACGGCGTCACTCGGGCGCCGCTGCCGCCGTCAGGTGCTTGCCCACGATGCCGGCCAGCTCGAACATCGTCACCTGGTCCTTGCCGAAGACGGGCTTCAGCTTGGCGTCGGCGTTGATCGCGCGCTTGTTGGTCGCGTCCTGCAGGCCGTTGGCCTTGATGTAGTCCCAGAGCTTCTTGATGACCTCGGTGCGCGCGACCGGTTCGGCGCCGATCACTGCGGCCAGTGCGTCGCTCGGCTTGAGGCCCGTGCCGGGTTTGCGCGGTGCCTTGGCCTTGGGCGCGGCGGCTTTCTTGGCGGCCGGCGCCTTCTTGGCCGCAGGTGTCTTCTTCGCGGCCGTTTTCTTGGCGGCGGCCGCGGCCTTGCCGAAAGTCTTGCGCGGCGGAAACTTGCTGCCGCCTTCGCGCGGCGCGAACTCGAAGGTCACCTTGCCTTCTTCGGCGTTCCACGCGAGGAAGGCCTTGAACGGCCGGCGCGTGCGCATGCTCACGAACTTGTCCAGCAAGTCGGTCTTTCCGGTGGCCAGCAGCTTCTCGATCTGCGCGCGCTCCACCGGCTGCTGCAGGATGATCTTGCCGGTCTTGAAGGTGCAGGTGGGCGTCGGCTGCGCGTTCGTCGGCACCGACTTTTCACACACGTAGTTGCTCCCGTGCTCGAACACCGGCGCGCCACAGATCGGGCAGGGGCCGACCGTGTCCTGCGCGCTGAAGTCGACGATCTCCCCGGTGTCGGCGTTCTTGTCGTCGCCGAAGTCGAACTCCAGCTTCCAGTTCTTCGTTTCTTCCTCGTCGAACTTCAGAATGATCTCGGCGGTGAAAGGCCAGCCCGCCTTGGAGCGGAAGCCTTCCAGCGGGCCGATGTGCTTGTCGCGCAGCAGCGCCTCGGCTTCGACCACTTCAAAGGTGCGGCCGGCCGGCGACTTGCCGAAGGAAAAGCCGCAGGGCTCTGCGCCCGCTTTGCCGGTGCAGGTGTAGCGCCGGTAGTTCTCCTTCACCACGCCGCCGCAGTTGGGGCAAGGCGTGGCCAGCGTGGCGTAGTCGCCCGGCACCGTGTCGCGGTCGTATTCCTTGGCCTTCTTGACGATGTGCTCGGTCATCGCCGCGATTTCCTTCATGAAGGTGTCGCGGCTGAGTTGGCCCTTTTCCATCTGGGCGAGCTTGTATTCCCAGTCGCCCGTGAGCTCCGCCTTGGAAAGTTCTTCGACGCCCAGGCCCCGCAAGAGCGTCATGAGCTGGAAGGCCTTGGCGGTGGGGATCAGCTCGCGGCCTTCGCGCAGCATGTACTTCTCGGCGATCAGCCCTTCGATGGTCGCTGCGCGCGTCGCAGGTGTGCCCAAACCCTTTTCCTGCATCGCCTCGCGCAGCTCGTCGTCGTCGATGGTTTTGCCCGCGCCTTCCATCGCGCCCAGCAGCGTCGCTTCGGAGTAGCGCGCGGGTGGGCGGGTCTTCAGGCCCTTGGCGTCGGCCGATTCGGTGTGCACGGTCTCGCCGGGCTTCACCGGCACGAGGTTCTTGCCATCCTTTTCGTCCTCGTCGCTGGTGGCTTCCTTGCCCCAGATCGCGAGCCAGCCCGGCTTGACCAGCACCTTGCCATCGGAGCGGAAGGCGTACTTCTTCGCATCGCGCTCGACGGTGCTGATGCGCGTGGTCACCTGGAATTCGGCGCTGGGGAAGAACACCGACAGGAAGCGGCGCACGACGAAGTCGTAGAGCTTCTGTTCGGCGTCCGAAAGCCCGCTCGGCGCCTGCAGCGTCGGGATGATCGCAAAGTGATCCGACACCTTGGCGTTGTCGAAGATGCGCTTGTTGGGCTTCACGTAGTTGCCGTCGACCGCCTGCTTCGCGAAGGGCGCCAAGTGCTTCATGCCGCTGTCGGCGAGCATCTTCATCGTGTCCTTCACGACCGGCAGGTAGTCCTCGGGCAGCGCACGCGAGTCGGTCCGCGGGTAGGTCAGCGCCTTGTGGCGCTCATAAAGACTCTGCGCGAGCGCGAGCGTGGTCTTGGCCGAGAAGCCGAAGCGGCCGTTGGCCTCGCGCTGCAGCGAGGTCAGGTCGAAAAGCATTGGCGAGGCGCTGGTGGTCGGCTTGCTTTCTTCGGTGACCGTGGCGGGCTGGCCGCGCGCGGCGTCGGCGATGGCGAGCGCGTCGCGTTCGTTCCAGACGCGGTCGGCCTTCTGCTCGGCATCGGGCTCGCCGTTGGGCAGCGTCGGTGCGCCGCTCCTCTTCCACGCCGGGTCGAAGTACTTGCCCGGGTAGGCGCCGGCTTCGGCCTGGAAGCTCGCATGGATTTCCCAGTAATCGCGCGAGACGAATTTGCGGATTTGCTCTTCGCGCTCGACGACGACGGACAGCGTCGGCGTCTGCACGCGCCCCACGGTCGTGAGGAAGAAGCCGCCGTCGCGTGAATTGAAGGCGGTCATGGCGCGCGTGCCGTTGATGCCGACCAGCCAGTCGGCCTCGGAGCGCGAACGCGCCGCGTCGGCCAGGCCCTGCATCTGCTGCTCGCTGCGCAGCGAGTCGAAGCCCTCGCGGATCGCCTGCGGCGTCATCGATTGCAGCCAGAGGCGGCGCACGGGTTTGTTCAGGGGGCTCTTGCCGCCGGCGTACTGCTCGATCAAGCGGAAGATCAGTTCGCCTTCGCGGCCCGCGTCGCAGGCGTTGATCAGTTGCGTCACGTCCTTGCGCTTGGCCTGCTTGACCACGGCGTTCAGCCGCGTCTTCGTCTTGTCGACGGGCTTCAGGTCGAAGTGCGGCGGAATCACCGGCAGGTTCGCGAAGCTCCACTTGCCGCGCTTCACGTCGAACTCTTCCGGGGCCTGGATCTCGACCAGGTGACCGACTGCGCTGGTGACGACGTACTTCTCGTTCTCGAAGTGCTCGTCGTGTTTGTCGAACTTGCCGGCCACGGGCGTGAGGGCGCGGACGATGTCCTGCGCCACCGATGGCTTTTCTGCAATTACCAAAGTCTTTGTCATGAGGGGCTCTCTATACTCTGCGGCTCTCGCGTGCGTACACGCGCGCACGCACATGTGTGCATATTCAAACTATCAGACTTCGGCGATGCCTTCCAAATCCCCTGTTTCGCCGCCGCCCATCAAGGGTCCGCGTATCCAGACGCGCCGCTCGGGCGTCCACGGCAAGGGCGTGTTCGCGCTGACCGACATCGCCGAAGGCGAGACGCTCATCGAATACAAGGGCGAGATCATCAACTGGAAGGAAGCGCTGCGCCGTCATCCGCACGATCCGGCCCAGCCCAATCACACCTTCTATTTCCACATCGACGATGGCCGGGTGATCGATGGCAACGTCAACGGCAATGCCTCGCGCTGGATCAACCACTCGTGCGAGCCCAACTGCGAAGCCGATGAGACCGACGGCCGCGTCTTCATCAAGGCCCTGCGCAACATCTCGGCGGGCGAAGAGCTGAACTACGACTACGGCCTGATCATCGACGAACCCTACACGCCGGCCTTGCTGGCGGACTTCCCTTGCTGGTGCGGCTCCGAAGAATGCCGCGGCACGCTGCTCACGCCGAAGGAAGACGACGACAAGAAGAAGGGCAAGAAGAAAAAGAAGAAGGCCAAAAAGGCGGACAAGGCGTTGGAGAAGAAGTCTGAAAAGAAGGCCGACAAGAAGTCGGACAAGAAATCCCGCAAGAAGCACAAGGCCGACGAGGCTTGAAGGCATGACACCGGACGGGCTCGCAGAACGCATCGTTGCCACGCTGGCGCCCGTGGCGCCGGGCCTCGCGGTCGAGCTGGTCGAAGAAATCGACTCCACCAACACCGAGTTGATGCGCCGCGCCCGCGCCGGCCGCACCGATCCCGTGCTGCTTGTGGCAGAGCGCCAGACGGCCGGGCGCGGGCGCCTCGGCCGTCCGTGGCAGAGCGCGCAGCAGGGCGAGGCGCCAGCGTCGCTCACCTTCTCGCTGGGCCTGCCGCTCGCGCCGCGCGACTGGTCAGGGCTGTCGCTGGCCGTGGGCGTCGCCGTGGCCGAAAGCCTCGATCCGACCGGCGCACACCGCATTGGCCTCAAGTGGCCCAACGACATCTGGGTGGACGACCGCAAGCTGGTCGGCATCCTCATCGAAACCGCATTGCCGCATGCCGGCGCGCCCGGCGCGCAGCGCTACGTGGTGATCGGCGTTGGCATCAACATCGGCGCGCGCGACGCAGACGGCATGCGCACGCCCCCGGCTTGGTTGCAGCAGTGGCATCCCGAGGCCACGTCGGCGTCGACGCTGGCCTTGCTGGCGGCGCCGCTGGTGCGCAGCGTGCGCGCGTTCGAGGCCGAGGGCTTCGCGCCCTTCGCCGAACGCTTTGCCGCGCGCGACGTGCTGCGTGGCCGCGAGGTGCAGCTCAGCGACGGCATGGCCGGCGTCTGCGAGGGCGTGGCCTGGAGCGGCGAGCTGCAGGTGCGCACCGCCGCAGGTCTGCAGACCATCACCAGCGACGAAGTGAGCGTGCGGCCCCGCACGCCGGTGGCGTGACCATGGGGCGCGCCGTGCTGGCCGTGCTGGTGCTCGCCAACGTCCTTTATCTGGCTTGGACGCTGGGTGGGCTGGCCCTCTTCGGCACCGTGCCCGCGCGCCTGACCGAAACCGAGCCGCATCGCATGGGCCAGCAGATCCGCCCCGAGCTGTTGCAGATCGTCCCGGAGCCGAGCGCGCCGCGCTGACCCGTCAGGCGCCGGTGTCGAAGCGCACGCTGAAGCAGGTGCCGGGCGGTTGCTTGCCGGGGTGTGCGTCGTCCAGCGTTACGCGCGCGCCGTGCTGGTTGGCGATCTCCCGCACGATCGGCAGGCCGAGGCCGGAGCCGTCGGCCTCGTTGCCGAGCACGCGGTAGAAGGGTTCGAACACCAGGGCGCGTTCGTGCATCGCGATGCCCGGGCCGTTGTCTTCCACCTGCAGCATCAGCACGCGGCCGAACGGGTCGGCCAGCACCCGCGCGGTGATCACGCCGGGACGATCAGCCGTCGACGGCGTGTAGTTGAGCGCGTTGTCGACCAGATTGCGAACGAGCTCTTTCAACAGCGTCAGGTTGCCCTGGAGCATCACGCCCTTGGCCCCAGCCTCAAGCCCGTCGTAGCCGATGTCGATGTGCTTTTCGATCGCGCGCGGCACGGCTTCGCGCACCACCTCGATCGTCAGGCGCGCCAGGTCGCAAGGCTGCCGGCTGATGCTCGCGCCAGTGCCCTCGGCCCGTGCCAACGCCAGCAACTGGTTGACGGTGTGCGTGGCGCGCACGCTGGCGCGTCCGATCTGCTTGAGCGACTGCTTCAGTTCATCGGCGTTGGCGCCCTCGCGCTGCGCCAGGTCGGCCTGCATGCGCAAGCCCGCGAGTGGCGTCTTGAGCTGGTGCGCGGCGTCGGCCAGGAAGCGTTTCTGCGTGGCGATGGAATCCTGAAGCCGCGTGAGCAGGCCATTGACCGACATCACCAGCGGCGCCACCTCGACCGGGACGCCGCTGTCGTCCAGCGGGCTCAGGTCGTCGGGGTTGCGCTCGCGGATGCGGTCTTCCAGCACCGACAGCGGCTTGATGCCGCGCACCAGCGCGAGCCAGATCAGCAGGATTGCCAGCGGCAGGATCGCGAACTGCGGCAGCAGTACGCCCTTGATGATCTCGGTGGCCAGCACTTTCTGTTTGGTGCGGGTTTCGGCCACCTGCACCAGCACCAGACCCGAGCCTGGCAGCGCCGGTTGCACCCACGTGTAGGCCACGCGCACCAGCTCGTTGCGCATGCGCTCGTCGCGCATGAACACGCGCTCGTCGGTCGGTGGCTCGTCTTCGGGCGGCAGCGGCAGGTCGGCGTCGCCGCCCAGCACATCGCCCTCGGCCGTGCGCACCTGGTAGTAGACGCGGTCGCTGTCGTCGGCGCGCAGGATGTCGCGCGACGGTTGCGGCAGGTAGAAGCGCACCTGCTGCCCCTGCACCGTGACGAGTGTGGCCAGCGTCTGCACGTTGTATTCGAGCGCGCGGTCGAAGGGCGCGTTGGCGATGCCCTGGGCCACCAGCCAGGTGACGCCGATGCTCACCGGCACCAGCAGCAGCAGCGGCGTGAGCATCCAGTCGAGGATTTCCCCGAACAGGGAGCGCTGGCCGCGCTGGAAGATGTTCACGAAGCGATTTTTTCGAGGCAGTAGCCGAGGCCGCGCACGGTCGCGATCCGCACCGGGCCCTTTTCGATCTTCTTGCGCAGGCGGTGGATGTAGACCTCGATCGCGTTGAGGCTCACTTCCTCGCCCCATTCGCACAGGCGCTCGACCAGCTGGTCCTTGCTCACGAGGCGGCCGGCGCGCTGCAGCAGCACCTCGAGCAGGCCGAGTTCGCGCGCCGAGAGCTCAAGCATCTTGCCGTCGATGGTCGCCACGCGGCCGGCCTGGTCGTACACCAGCGGGCCGTGCTTGATCGCGTTGCTGGTGCCGCCCATGCCGCGGCGTGTGAGCGCGCGCACGCGGGCTTCCAGCTCCTGCAGGCTGAAGGGCTTGGCCATGTAGTCGTCGGCACCGTAATCGAGGCCCTTGACGCGCTCTTCGACGCTGTCGGCCGCCGTGAGCACCAGCACGGGCAATTGCGAACCGCGCGCGCGCAGGCGCTTGAGGATTTCGAGGCCGTGCAGGTTGGGCAGGCCAAGGTCGAGAATCAGCAGGTCGAACTCGCTGTTGGTCAGCAGTGCCGCGTCGGCCTGGGAGCCGGTCGCGACGTGGTCGACCGCTGCGCCGGAGGTCCGCAGGCTGCGCAGCAGCGCATCGGCCAGCACCTGGTCATCTTCCGCAATCAGAATCCGCATTGCCACCTCCGGCTGGTTCGGCGCCCTGCGGGCGCTCGCCTGTATCCCCGGCGGAATTCTAGGCCGCGGCGTAGGCCTCCAGGCCGATGGTTACCACGGTGGCAATCTCGTCGCCCACGCTGGCGCGGAACTCGTGTTCGGCCTGCGCCACCGCCCGCCGGAAGGCGTCGAGCCAGGCCAGCCCGTCGGCCGTGAACAGCACGCGGCGCGCGCGCGCATCGAGCGGATCGGGCCCGCGCGTGACGAGCCCCCAGGCCTCGCACTGGTCGACCAGCGCGCCCATCGCCTGCTTGGTCATGCCCGCGCGCTCGGCCAGCTCGGTGAGGCGCGAACCCTCGCGTGCGAGATGCCGCGTGATGTGGACGTGCGCGGCGCTGATCTGGGCGCGCGCCGCGAGGTTCGACAGCGCCAGCGGCACCTCGATGTCGTGCGCCATGAGCGCCAGCACGCGCTCGTCGAAGCGCCGCATTGCGTGGCCGAGCAGGCGGCCGAGGTGGGTTTGGCGCCAGTCGTCGAGGGTCGCAGAAGGCATAGGCAAATGGTAATGCAAACTGACCATTAATTCGATGCACGGGCCGATATCCACCTGTACATTACTGTTCAAGCATCCAGCCTGTGATTAACAGCAGACGGGGTGCATCCAGTCACAACCCGTTGATATTCAAGGAGATTTTCAAATGGACGCACTCGTCAAAGGCACCAGTATCTCGGTCGCAGGCAGCGAAAAGGCCAAGGCCCTCCAGGCCGCATTGGCCCAGATCGAAAAGCAGTTCGGCAAGGGCACCATCATGCGTCTGGGCGAAGGCGAGGCACTGGAAGACGTGCAGGTCGTGTCGACCGGCTCGCTCGGCCTGGACATCGCGCTGGGCGTCGGTGGCCTCCCGCGCGGCCGGGTGATCGAAATCTACGGACCGGAATCCTCGGGCAAAACCACGCTCACGCTGCAGGTCATTGCCCAGATGCAGAAGCAGGCCGGCACCTGCGCCTTCGTCGATGCCGAACATGCGCTGGACGTTCAGTACGCGCAAAAGCTCGGCGTGAACCTGTCCGACCTCTTGATCAGCCAGCCCGACACCGGCGAGCAGGCGCTCGAGATCGTCGATTCGCTGGTGCGCTCTGGCGCCGTGGACCTGATCGTGGTCGACTCGGTCGCCGCACTCACCCCGCGCGCTGAAATCGAAGGCGAAATGGGCGACTCGCTGCCCGGCCTGCAGGCCCGCCTGATGAGCCAGGCGCTGCGCAAGCTGACGGCCACGATCAAGAAGACCAACTGCATGGTCATCTTCATCAACCAGATCCGCATGAAGATCGGCGTGATGTTCGGCTCGCCCGAAACCACCACCGGCGGCAACGCGCTCAAGTTCTACGCCTCGGTGCGGCTGGACATCCGGCGCATCGGCACCATCAAGAAGGGCGACGAAGCCATCGGCAACGAGACCAAGGTCAAGGTGGTGAAGAACAAGGTGTCGCCTCCGTTCAAGACCGCCGAGTTCGACATCCTGTTCGGCGAGGGCATCAGCAGGGAGGGCGAGATCATCGACATGGGCGTGAACGCCAAGATCGTCGACAAGTCCGGCGCCTGGTACGCCTACATGGGCGAGAAGATCGGCCAGGGCCGCGACAACGCACGCGAGTTCCTGCGCGAGAACCCCGAGCTGTCGCGCGAGATCGAGAACAAGGTCCGCGAGTCGCTGGGCATCCCGCTGCTGGCCGCCGATGCGGGCAGCGAGGCGACGCCTGCCAAACTGGCCAAGGCCGAGAAGGCAGACAAGATCGAGAAGACCGACAAGTAAGCGTGTTGTCCGAGTTGCGGCCACGGCGCGGATGCGCGGTGGCCGCGCTTCGACGCCTCTTTCGAGTCAGACCGCGCCATGGCATTTGCCGCCCCTTCGCTCAAAGGCCGCGCGCTTCGGCTGCTGAGCCAGCGCGAGCACTCGCGTGCCGAGCTGGAACGCAAGCTCAAGAAGTACGAGGAAGAGCCCGGCACGCTCGCGGCCGCCCTCGACGAGCTGGCGGGCAAGGACTTCATCAGCGAGGCGCGGGTGGTGCAGTCGGTGCTGCACCAGCGCGCGCCGCGGCTCGGTGCCCTGCGCGTGCGGCAGGAGCTGCAGCACAAGGGGATCGCGCCCGACGCCATCGCCGAGGCTGTGGCGAGCCTGCAAGACAGTGAGCTGACGCGCGCCCGCGCTTTGTGGGAGCGCCGCTTTGCCACGCCACCGGTCGATGCGCGTGAGAGCGCCCGGCAAACCCGCTTCCTGCTCGCGCGCGGCTTCAGCGGCGACGTAGTGGGCAAGGTGATCCGGGCCATCCGGAAGTAGCGCAGCCGGGCGCCGTGAAGCCGCCCGAACTTGCACTTGCCGCGGCACCCGTTCTGTAGTCACCCGAACGGCCGGTGGCATGATCCATTCCGTTCTTGTTACAGGGAGTGTCCATGTCGTCGAATCCTCCGCCATCCTTGGCGCGCACCGGTCTGCGGGCCGGTGCCAGTTTTGCGGCGTCGGTCGCCCAGGGCGCTGCGCTGTCGCTCGTGCTGGGCGGTGGCGTGTTCTTCTATTACCTGAGCCAGCTCAACGGTGCTGGCGTGCCCGCGGCCCGCGCCGGCGGGGCCGGCGCCGCGCTCGCGCTGCTGGTGTCGCCGAGTGCGCTGGTGGCCTTGCTGCTGCTGGGCTTCGTGCCGCTGTACCTGATGCTCGGCGTGTCGCGCGGCCGGTCGATGGCCTTGAAACAGGTGGTCGCGTCGCGCGGTGACGCGATCTCGCACAAGCTGGGCGACGCGATCGCCAGCCGCATCGAAGCGATGCCGCGCACCCACAACGCGCTGGGGCGCACCGTCGATGGCCTGTCGGTGGACGCACTGACCCGCCAGATCGCGCCGGTACTGGGTGACGGCAAGGCGGTGCGCGCCATCGTCGGCTTCGTGCTCAACCGCTTGCCGATGCGCGAACTGCTGGCCGAGTGGCAGGCGATGCGCAGCGAGCAGCCGGAGACGGCCTTGCGCGGCCTCGTCGCGCGCCGGATCAGCGAAACGCTGATGGATCTGACGACGCCGTCGCGTCAGCCGCTCTACATCGCCCTGGGCGCGCACGCTCTGCTGCTTGGCGTGGGGCTCTGGCTGGTGCGTTGAGCCGGGCGTTGTCCGAAACCTGCTCTACCCTGCTCGGGTGCCGCGCTGCACCGCTTCCGCCAGGAGCGCGCCGGCGCCGTCCCAGAAGATCTGGATGCCCAGGCAGAGCAGGATGAACGCTGACAAACGCAGGAAGATCACGGTGCCGGTCTCGCCCAGCGGCCGCAGCAGGTTCTGCGCATAGCGGTAGCACAGCAACACCACGACGGCGACCACACCCAGACCAACCACAGCGCCGCCGGTGCGCGCGGCGCTCAGCGCCAGCGAGGGGTCGGCCAGGCTCACGCCCACCGTGATGGTGGCGGCCAGCGTGCCGGGCCCGCAGGTGATCGGGAAAGACAGCGGATAGAACGCTGTCTTGTTCACCATTTCGGCGGTGTAGACCTCGGCCAGCCGCGCCGTGCGGGGCGTGTCGCTGCTCTCTGCGCTCAGCAGGCGCCAACCGATGTTGACCACCAGCAAGCCGCCGCCGACCCGCACGATGTCGAGCGAGATGCCGAAGAAGTCGAGCACGAAGGAGCCCACCAGCGTGCAGCCCAGCATCAGCAGGAACACGTTGCGCGCGATGCGCCGTGCGAGCTCGCGCCGCGTGGCTTCCGAGGCCCCCTCGGTCAGGGACAGGAAAATCGTCGCGGTGCTCGGCGGATTGATGATGGGCAGCAAGGTCGCCACCACCAGCAAGGCGCTCTTGCCGAACGCCAGCACGTAGCTGGCCAGATTCAACTCCATGCGAAACGCGAACGCCGCGGCCTCAGAGGGCCAGCATGAGCTTCAGGTTCTGCACAGCGGCGCCGCTGGCACCCTTGCCCAGGTTGTCCAGGCGCGCAATCACCACGGCGTGGCGATGGTCCTCGTTCGGAAACACGCGCAGCTCCAACTGGTTGGTGTCGTTGAGCGCACTGGGCTCCAGCTTGCCGTCGTCCGTCGGCGGCAGCACGGTCACGAACTGCTCGGGCGTGTTGCTCTTCGCGTAGTGCGCGGCCAGTGCGTCGTGCAGGTCGCCGGCTTTCGGCTTGCCGGGCAGGTCATCCAGATGCAGCGGCAACTGCACCAGCATGCCCTGGCGGAAGTTGCCGACCGACGGGATGAAGACAGGGCGGCGGGTGAGGCCGGTATATTTCATGATTTCGGGGATGTGCTTGTGCTTCAAGCCCAGCGCGTAGGTCTCGAACAGCGGCGCCTCGCCCTTTTCGTACGCTTCGATCATGGTGCGGCCGCCGCCCGAGTAGCCGCTGACGGAGGGCAGCGCGATCGGAAAGTCAGCGGGGAGCAGGCCGGCATCGACGAGCGGGCGCACGATGGCGATCGCCCCGGTGGCGTAGCAGCCAGGGTTGGCGACGCGGTCGGCTTTCGCCACGGCCTGCCAATGGCCGGCCACCAGCTCGGGGAAGCCGAAGGCCCAGGCCGGGTTCGTGCGGTGCGCGGTCGACGCGTCGATGATCTTGGGCTTCTTGCCGGGCAACTGATCGATCAGCGCCACCGACTCGATGGCGGCATCGTCATGCAGACAGAGCACGACGAGGTCAACGCCCGCCATCAACTCGCGCTTGGCGGCCACGTCCTTTCGCAGCTCGGGTGCGATGCTCACGAGTTCGATCTGCGGCATCGTCTGAAGCCGCTCACGAATCTGCAATCCGGTGGTGCCGGCTTCGCCGTCGATGAAGACCTTGACCATCTGTGGGTGCCCTGAAAGAACTACGGGAAGTACGTATTGACCGCAGGCGCTGCGAGCGCCTTGGTGCGGCGCACCATGATACAGTCCGCGGTTGTTCGCCGCCCCGGCCGTCAGGCTGCCGTCGCCCGCGAACAACAGCCAGAACCCGTCTCAGATTCCCCGTTCCAACCCCTTCCGAGAGACCTCCCTCATGAAGATTCACGAGTACCAAGGCAAGGAAATCCTTGCCAAGTTCGGCGTACCGGTGCCTCGCGGCATTCCGGCATACACGGTGCAGGAGGCGGTTGAAGCCGCCCAGAAACTCGGCGGCCCGGTCTGGGTGGTCAAGGCCCAGATCCACGCGGGCGGCCGCGGCAAGGGCGGCGGCGTCAAGGTCGCCAAGACGATTGAAGACGTCAAGCGCATCGCCGGCGAGATCCTCGGCATGCAACTGGTCACGCACCAGACCGGTCCGGAAGGCCAGAAGGTTCGCCGCCTCTACATCGAAGACGGCGCCGACATCAACAAGGAATACTACGTTTCGGCCGTGACCGACCGCGCGACGCAGAAGATCGCGTTCATCGCGTCGAGCGAAGGGGGCATGGACATCGAGGCGGTCGCCCACGACACGCCCGAGAAGATCATCACCGTGATGGCCGATCCCAAGGAAGGCCTGACCGACGCGCAAGCCAAGGAAATTGCCGACGGCATCGGCATGCCGGCCGATTCGACCGCGCAGACGGTCGACATCCTCAAAAAGCTCTACCAGTGCTACATGGAGACGGACGCCTCGCTGGTCGAGATCAACCCGCTCAACCGTGACAGCAAGGGCAACGTGATGGCGCTGGACGCCAAGTTCAACTTCGACAGCAACGCGCTGTTCCGCCA
>SEGS01000081.1 GCA_004210915.1 Variovorax sp.
TTTGACAAGCAGGACATCATGAGCGTGACTACCGGAAGAAACGTGGTCGTCGTCGGCACCCAATGGGGCGACGAGGGCAAGGGCAAGCTGGTCGACTGGCTGACCGAGAGCGCCCAGGGTGTGGTCCGCTTCCAGGGCGGCCACAACGCAGGCCACACGTTGGTCATCAACGGCGTGAAGACGGCGCTGCACCTGATCCCCAGCGGCATCATGCGACCGGGCGTCAAGTGCTACATCGGCAACGGCGTGGTGCTGTCGGCGGCCAAGCTCTTTGAAGAAATCGAAGGGCTTGAGAAGGCTGGCGTCGAGGTGCGATCGCGCCTGCGCATCAGCGAGGCCTGCCCGCTGATCCTGCCATTCCACGCGGCACTCGACATCGCGCGCGAGGCGTACCGCGAAAAGGGTGGCATCGAGAAGATCGGCACCACCGGCCGCGGCATCGGTCCCGCCTACGAAGACAAGATTGCGCGCCGCGCGCTGCGCGTGCAGGACCTGAAGCATCCGGAGCGCTTCGCCACCAAGCTGCGCGTGCTGCTCGACCTGCACAACCACGTGCTGACGCAGGTGCTGAGCGCGCCCGCGATCGATTTCGACACCGTGTTCGACGAAGCGATGAAGCACGCCGAACTTCTCAAGCCCATGATGGCCGACGTCTCGCGCGAGCTCAACGACGCCCACAGAAACGGCGCCAATCTGCTGTTCGAAGGCGCGCAAGGCACCTTGCTCGACGTCGACCACGGCACCTATCCGTATGTCACCTCCAGCAACTGCGTGGCCGGCAACGCCGCCGCGGGTTCGGGCGTGGGCCCGGGCATGCTGCACTACATCCTCGGCATCACAAAGGCCTACTGCACGCGCGTCGGCGGCGGCCCGTTCCCGACCGAGCTCGATTGGGAAGCGCCTGGGACACCCGGCTATCACATGAGCACCGTCGGGGCCGAGAAAGGTGTGACCACGGGCCGCAGCCGGCGTTGCGGCTGGTTCGACGCGGCCTTGCTCAAGCGCTCGGCGCAGGTCAACGGGTTGAGCGGCCTGTGCATCACCAAGCTCGATGTGCTCGACGGCCTCGAGAAGCTGGAGTTGTGCACCGGGTACGAACTCGATGGCGAAATCACTGACATCCTGCCGATGGGCGCCGACGAGATCGAGCGCTGTACGCCGATCTATGAAACGCTGGAAGGCTGGAGCGACAGCACCGTCGGCGTCACGCAGTACGACAAGCTGCCCGTCAATGCGCGCCTCTATCTGCAACGCATCGAGCAAATCACCGGCGTGCCCATTCACATGGTGTCCACCAGCCCCGATCGCGATCACACGATCATGATGCGTCACCCCTACCTCGCCGACTGAACAAGCAGGAGCCTCCCATGTTGACTGAAGACGGCAAACACCTCTACGTAAGCTACGACGAATACAACAACCTGATCGAGAAGCTCGCGATCAAGGTGCACCAGTCGGGTTGGGAGTTCGACACCATCCTGTGTCTCGCGCGCGGCGGCATGCGCCCGGGCGACGTGCTCTCGCGAATTTTCGACAAGCCGCTGGCGATCATGTCGACCAGTTCGTACCGCGCCGAGGCCGGCACGGTGCAGGGGCATCTCGACATCGCCCACTACATCACGACGCCCAAAGGCACGATTGCAGGCAAGGTCTTGCTGGTGGACGATCTGGCGGACTCCGGGCACACACTGCATGCGGTGGTGGAGATGCTCCGTACCAAGTACACGCCGATCACCGAATTGCGCAGCGCAGTGATCTGGACGAAGGCCCTGTCGACCTTCCAACCCGATTACCAGGTGGAGTTCCTGCCCACCAACCCGTGGATTCACCAGCCCTTCGAGAGCTACGACTCCATGGGCGCGGAAAAGCTGCTGGTCAAGTGGTCCGTGTGATCTGGGTCGGGCGCCGGAGCTCGGGCGCCGGGTGCAGATAGAGCGCTAGCATCGGGTCATGCGCAAGCCCTCCACCGAACTCATCCACCACCCTTACATCGCGCCCGAGAGCTTTGCGGCGCCGCAGCCCGGCGTGTTCAAGGCCTCGACGGTGTTCTTCGCCGACGTGGCCGCCATGCGCGCGCGCGACTGGCGAACCAAGGCCGGCTACACCTACGGCCTCCATGGCACACCGACCACCTTCACGCTGGAAGCGCGCCTGGCTTCGCTCGAAGGCGCGACCGATTGCCTGCTGGTGCCCAGCGGGCTCGCCGCCATCTCGCTGGTGTCCTTTGCTTTCCTGAAGGCCGGCGACGAAGTGCTGCTGCCCGACAACGTCTATGGTCCCAACAAATCGCTGGCCACGGGCGAACTGGCCAATTTCGGCATTGCGCACCGGCTCTACGACGCGATGAATCCTCGCGATCTGGCGGAGAAGCTGTCAGACCGCACGCGGCTCGTGTGGCTCGAAGCCGCAGGGTCGGTGACGATGGAGTTCCCGGACCTGCCGGCGCTGGTCGATGTCTGCCGCGCACGCGGCGTGCTGACGGCGCTCGACAACACTTGGGGCGCAGGCCTCGCGTTTCCGCCTTTCGACTTCAACGGGACCGGGCAGGGTGCCGACATCTCGGTGCACGCCCTCACCAAATACCCGAGCGGTGGCGGCGATGTGCTGATGGGCAGCGTCGCCACCCGCGATGCGCGGCTGCACCAGGCGCTCAAGCTCACGCACATGCGCATGGGCTTCGGCGTGGGCGTCGGCGATGTCGAAACGGTCCTGCGCTCGCTACCGAGCATCGGCCTGCGCTACGCTGCGCACGACCGCGCGGCGCGTGACCTGGCCGGCTGGCTCGAAGGCCGCGAGGAGATCGCGCAGGTGCTGCACCCCGCGTTGGCGGGATCGCCCGGGCATGCGCACTGGGCGCGCTTGTGTGGCGCCAGCGGCCTGGCCGCGGGGCTCTTCTCGGTAGTCTTTGATGAAGACTTCAGCACCGGGCAGGTCGACCGCTTCTGCGACAGCCTGGACCTCTTCAAGCTCGGCTATTCCTGGGGTGGCCCGATCAGCTTGGTGGTCCCTTACGACATCGGCCTGATGCGTGATGCAAGCGTCTCGCGCTGGCCCTACAAGGGCACCCTGGTGCGATTCTCGATCGGTCTGGAGGACGTGGATGATCTGCGGGCCGACCTGGCCCAGGCACTGGCGCGGATGTGACCTGACCGCTTTCAGGCCGGGCGTTATCGCTTACAGTCGAACAACGCGCAGTCACCCTGATTGCATCGCCCGAAGGAGGAGCAGTTGGCAACACCAAATTACGGCTACGAGAAGCGTCAGAAGGAACTGGCCAAGAAAAAGAAGAAGGAAGAGAAGTTGAGGGACAAGGCCCATCGCAAGCTGAGCCCCAGCAGCGACGGGCTGGCGCCCGGGGATCCGGAGACCGACGTGGCCTCGCTGGAACGCGATCCACCCACGGTGCCTGAATTGCCCACCAAGAACGGTTGACCGTTCCTCGTCAGGCTCGTGAAAATGCCGCCGCAGGCTCAAGTCTGCGGCGGCATTTTTGCGCCCGGCTGCGCGTGAGTGCTATTTGCCGAGCAGCTTGCGCAATTCGGGCCAGACGTTGTCGAGCATCACCGGCTGCGCGGCCGCGGTAGGGTGGATGCGGTCGGCCTGGAACAGTGAGGCAGCGTTGGCGCCATCCGCGACGCCCCTCAGCAGAAAGGGTACGACCGCCGCGCGCGTCGTTGCAGCCACCTTCGGGAAGATCGCTTCGAAGCGCCGGGTGTAGTCGCTGCCATAGTTCGGCGGCACCTGAATGCCGACGATCAGCACTTTGGCGCCTGCGGCCTGCGCTGCCTTCGTCATCTGCGTCAGGTTCTCTTCGGTGTTGCCCAGAGGCAGGCCGCGCAGCGCATCGTTGGCACCCAGTTCGAGCACGAGGTGCGTGGGCTTGTGCTGTGCCAGCAAGGCAGGCAACCGGGCCCGGCCACCGGAACTTGTGTCGCCGCTGATGCTCGCATTGACCACCGTCGCAGCGATCTTCTGCTGGCGCAAACGCTGTTCGAGCAGTGGGACCCAGCCCTCGCCGCGCTTGAGTCCGTACTCGGCGCTGAGCGAATCGCCGACCACGAGAATGACCGGTGGCGTGCCGCCCGGCGCCTGTGCCAGTGCGAAGGGGGAAGTCCCTGCGCTGCCGATTGCAGCGGCTGTCACGATAAAGTCACGTCGATTCAAAACGAAAAGCCTTTCAATGTCCTTGTCGCCCTCTGCCTCGTCCGCTCCAATTGTTGCCGTCGAGCATGTTTTCAAGTCCGTCACGGATTCGGCCGGTACGCTGGACATTCTGCAGGACATCGATTTCACCCTCGGCGTGCAGGAGACCGCGGCCATCGTGGGTGCCTCGGGCTCGGGCAAGAGCACGCTGCTGTCGATCATCGCGGGCTTGGACACGCCGACGCGCGGCACGGTCCGTCTGGCGGGCGACGACCTTTTCGCCATCGACGAGGATGAGCGCGCTGCGATGCGCGCCCGTCGCGTGGGCTTCGTGTTCCAGAGCTTCCAGTTGCTGGGCAACCTCAGCGCGCTGGAGAACGTGATGCTTCCGCTGGAGCTGGCAGACCGCAAGGATGCACGCCGCGCCGCCACCGAGATGCTCGACCGCGTCGGTCTGGGCCAGCGCCTGAGCCACTACCCGCGCGTGTTGTCGGGCGGCGAGCAGCAGCGTGTGGCGCTGGCGCGGGCCTTCGTCGTTCAGCCGCAGCTGCTGCTGGCCGACGAGCCGACCGGCAGTCTCGACTTCGCCACCGGCGAACAGGTCATGAAGCTGATGTTCGACCTGAACCGGGAGCTCGGAACCACCCTGGTGCTCGTCACGCACGACCGCGGCATCGCCGCGCAATGCGAGCGCCGGATCACGATCGAAGCGGGCCGCGTCGCCTCCAACGACCGCAGCGCTTGAAGAGGCCGTCCGCGCGGCCGCCTGTCATCCTGTCCACGCCACGTCAAAGGAGCTGCGCATGAACATGAACCAACTGCCCCCCGAAGCCATGGCCGCGTTGGCCCGCGGCGAGACTGTCGAGGCGATCCGCATCGTGCGGGAGCGCACCGGACTGGACCTCAAGGAGTCGAAAGCGTTGGTCGATCGGTATCTCGGCGGCCTCGCCATCGACGATGCAGACATTCCAGACGCGCGCGAGGCCATGGTGCCCCGGGCCGCCCTCGATGCCCTGGCCAATGGCAACAAGGTGGAGGCCATCCGGCTCACACGCGAAGCCACAGGGCTGGGTCTGGCGGAGTCCAAACGTCTGGTCGAAGATGAGGCTGCGGGCGTTGACGATCACACCGGCTATGGCGCGATGCTCGATCCCATGGCGGAGCCCGGCAGGGTGCAGGGCGCGGGCTCAGGGAAGTGGGTACTGATCGCTATGGTGCTGATCGCAGCCGTGGTCGCGTGGTTCTGGCTGGGTCGACAGGGGTGAGCCGGTGATTGTTCCTGCGTTCTGGGCCGAGGGACGCGTCCAGCAGCAACTGGCCGGCAAGCAGATCACGGTGCGCCGCTTCGGCTGGTCGGATGAGAGCCCCATCGCGGCTCAGGCGCATGCCGATGCACGCACCCAGGAAGCCCTGGTAAGAATCGTGGCCGGCGAGAGCGGGCTGATCCGGCGCGAGCGCAAGGCACCCTACAACGGCGCCGACGGCCTGCCGATCCGCGAGGAAATCGTGGCGCGGCACGGCGAGGCCATCGTGACGCGCAACAGCTATGGCGCGCGTTGTCTGAACACGCCGGATGTGCTTTTCGTCGATATCGACTTCGACACGCCGTCGTCCGTGGGTGCAGGTTCTGCGGTGGCCGGATGGATCGTGCTGGCGCTCGCAGCGGCCGCGCTGGCGGGTTTGGCGACCCGCTCGCTGTTTGTCGCGGGCGGCGCGCTGGCGTCGGTGGGCCTGCTGGGCGCTGGCTGGATGGCCGCAAGGCGACCCGGCCCCCAAGCCGAGACGCTCGACCCCGAGCAGGAGGCCACGGCGCGCGTCGCGGCTTTCATTGGGCAGCACCCGGATTGGCATCTGCGTCTGTACCGCACGCCGGTGGGCCTGCGCGTGCTGGCCATGCACCGCACCTTCGACCCGTCGGAGCCGGCCGTGGCCGAGTGCTTTCAGGCGTTGGGTGCAGACACCGTCTACGCACGGATGTGCCGCAACCAGCATTGTTTTCGCGCGCGACTCAGTGCCAAGCCCTGGCGCATCGGCATCTCCGAGCCGCTGCGTCCGCGGCCGGGCGTTTGGCCCGTGGCGCCCGAGCGCTTGCCGGCGCGCGATGCGTGGGTCGCGCATTACGAGCAGGCCGCCAAGGGCCATGCGGCCTGTCAATTTCGCACAGCGATGGGCAGCGCCACCGTGCACCCGGCAACGCTGGCGGTGCGGGAGGTGCATGACGAAGAGGCCCGCGCGCACAGCGGTTTGCCGTTGGGCTGAGCCATGCTCAGTCGGCGGATTGCGGCTTTGTGCTGATGGGGCCCGCCAGCGCACAATCCCTGCTGATTTGTCACATAATGTAAATACTCCCTGTCTTTTCGCTGGCGCGTGCCGGCGAGCGCTCCAGAAGCCGCAATCGAGGATGATTGCTGTGTGATCCAGGCCCAGGGGAGAGGAAAAAACATGACCGAGCCGGCATTGCCGCTTCTCGCCTCGAGCACCGGGGCCCATCTCCACCTGATGGCCATGCAGTGCCAGCAGGATCTTGCCTTGCTGGAGGTCCTCCATCGCGTCACGGCTGCCGATGCCGAAAGCCTGACTGCCGTCGCAGTCGCCATGGAGGCGCTCGCCGCGCGCATCCGGCAGGTGCATCCGGTGCAGCGACTCGATCCCGATGGGACCCACCGCGCGACGCTTTCACTGTGCGTCGACAAGGCGGGCTTGCTGCAACACACCGCATTGCACCGCGCTAAGGGCGCTCCCAAGGTGCCGCTGCAACTGCAGATGGCGCAAGCGCTGAATCAACTGGCGCCAGCGTGCGATCAATTGGTCAAGGCCGTTGCGGCACACGACGACGCGCTCGAGCGGGTCGATCCGCTTCCCACCTCTGCGCCACAGCCCGCCGATTAATGGCGATTGCAAGGCCTTCTCCTCGCCTCGAGTCCGAGGCCGCGCGACTCCGCATCGCGGCCGCCTGAGGCCAGCCCCGGGCACGCTCGATAATCCGGGCATGTCTTCCCCCAAAGTGATCTTCGGCTTTCATGCCGTGGGCGTGCGCATCAAGACCGCCCCGAATTCGGTGCTCGAGGTTCTGTTCGACGCCAGCCGGCGCGATGCGCGCATGAAACAGTTCATCGCACGCGCGCAGGAGGCTGGTGTGCGCCTGGTCGAAGCCGACGCAATGCGCATTGCCAAGTTGGCCGGCAGCCACGGCCACCAAGGTGTGGCCGCGCGGGTCGAGCCGATGGCGCAAATGCATTCGCTGGACGAATTGCTGGAAGGGCTCGAAGCGGCCGGTACGGTGCCGCTGTTGCTTGTGCTCGACGGCGTGACCGACCCGCACAATCTGGGCGCGTGTCTGCGCGTGGCCGACGGCGCGGGCGCGCACGCGGTGATCGCGCCGAAGGACCATGCGGCCGGCATCAACGCCACGGTGGCCAAGGTGGCCAGCGGCGCGGCCGAGACGGTGCCCTACTTCATGGTGACCAACCTGGCGCGCACGCTGAACGAACTCAAGGAGCGCGCGATCTGGTGCGTCGGCACCAGCGACGACGCACCGGGCACGCTCTACCAGAGCGATCTGAAGCGCCCGCTGGCGCTGGTGCTCGGGGCCGAAGGTGAGGGGATGCGTCAGCTGACGCGCAAAACCTGCGACGAGCTCATCAGCATTCCTATGGCCGGCGCCGTGGAAAGCCTCAACGTGTCCGTGGCCAGCGGTGTGTGCCTCTATGAGGCCATGCGACAGCGCGGCGCGTCTGGCGCCTGATATTCAGGCACTCAGGCGCGGCAAAAGAGCGCCTGAAGCGGGTTCAAGTTTCGATCAGGACGGGTCTTTGCCGCGGGTGCGCCCCACGCCACTGAAGATGCCAATGCCCAGCAGGATCAACGCGCCGATGCCGATATAGAGGGTCGGCACGCCGGCCACCGAGGCGCCCCAAGCCAGGCCACCCAAGAAGATCAGAAAACCCACCATGTAAAGCGCAAAAGACATTGCGTCCTCCGGAAGTTGTAGTGCCACGCAGTATCCCTACCGGGGCCGTGGCACCTACCGTCCGGGGCCGACAATCGGTGTCGGTGCCGGACTACCGTTTCGCGGTCAAGCGGCGGCGGACTCGGCGCTCGCGGCGTCCAGTGCGGCGATCGATGCGGGGTCCAGCTTCAACAGCGTTGCGGCCACCAGTTCGTCCAGTTGCTGAACCGAGGTCGCGCTCGCAATGGGCGCGGTGATGGCAGGCCGCGCGATCTGCCAGGCGATGGCGACCTGACCCGGCTTCGCGCCGTGTTGCGCCGCCACTTTGTCGAGCGCGACGAGGATGCGAAGCCCGCGCTCGTTGAGGTATTTCTTGGCCGTGCTGGCGCCGCGCGCGCTCTTGGACACATCGGCTTCGGTCCGGTACTTGCCGGTCAGGAACCCGGCCGCCAGCGCGTAGAAGTTGATGACCCCAACGCCGCGTTCCAGACACAGCGGTTCCAGCGCGTCCTCGAACACCGCGCGGTCATACAGGTTGTAGAGCGGCTGCAAGCTCTCATAGCGCGGCAGGCCCAGGCGTTCCGACACGTCCAGCGCCTCCGCGAGCCGAGGTGCGGTGTAGTTGGAAGCCCCGATTGCCCGCACCTTGCCGGCCTGGATGAGGTCGGCAAAGGCGCCAAGCGATTCTTCCAGCGGCGTGGCCGCATCGTCGTCGTGCGACTGGTAGAGGTCGATGTGGTCGGTCTTCAACCGCAGCAGCGACGCGTCCACCGCTTCGCGGATGTACTTCGCCGACAGCCCGACCTTGCCTTCGCCCATCGGCTTGCCGACCTTGGTCGCGAGCACCACGCGGTTGCGCTTGCCGCTTTGCTTGAGCCACTTGCCGATGATGCTTTCGGACTCGCCGCCGGTGTGGCCGGGCACCCACGCCGAGTAAACGTCCGCCGTGTCGACGAAGTTGAAGCCCGCGTCGAGCCAGGCGTCGAGCAGCCGGAACGACAAGGTCTCGTCGACGGTCCAGCCGAACACGTTGCCGCCGAAGGCGAGGGGAGACACATCGAGGCCGGAGCGGCCGAGGGGGCGAAGTTGCATAGGAATGAAGTTTCTCGAGAGTTCAAACAAAGCCGATGGCGCCCAGTGCGGCACCCGCACCCAGCAGCCACAGCAGATGCAGGCGTGTACGCCAAACGATAAACGCGGAGACGCTGGTGAGCAGCCACAAGTGCCATGCAGGCGCGCTGCCCGCATGGTTACCCGAGGCGAGCACCCAGCCGGTCGCGATCAACAGGCCCACCACCACAGGTGCCATCCCCTGTTTGAAGGCGCGCACTTCACGGCGGTCGCGGTTGCGATGGCCCCATCGCGTGGCGACGTAAGTCAGCGTGGTGCTTGGCAGCATGATGCCGACCATCGTGATCATCAGTCCCAGAAGTCCGAGCAACCAGGCCTGCGGGCCCGCGCCGATGCCGCCGCCGGCATTCAGGCCGACGTTCCAGCCCATCAGCGCGACGAACAGCACATTGGGCCCGGGCGCGGCCTGCGCGATGGCGACCGACGAGGTGAACTGCGCTTCCGTCAGCCAGCCGTTGCGCTCGACCAGATAGCGATGCATGTCGGGCACGGTGGTGATGGCGCCGCTGATCGAGAGCATCGACAGCATCAGGTACTGGGCTAACAGCGCCAGCCAGTCCTGCCAACCCATGACGATGCTCATGGGCCGATCTTTCGCCAGGTCCAGACGCAGGCCGCGCCGCCCACCACTGCCAACACCCACACCAGCGGAATGCGCAACCCCGCGATGCCGCCGAAGACCAGCGCGACCACGCCAAGGCACACCCCGAAGCCGAGCGGGTTCTTGCGCAGTTGCGGAATGAGCTTGATGCCCGTCGCGGCGATCAAACCGCCGGCGACCGCACCCATGCCGCGCAGGGCGCCAGCGACCTGCGGGTTGCCGGCGTAGTGGGCGTAGAGCACGGCCAGCGCGAGGATCACGCACAGCGGCACGGTGAGCATGCCGGCCACCGCGGCCAGCGCGCCGCGCAGGCCGAAGTAGCGGTCTCCGATCATCAGCGCGAGGTTGATCACGTTCGGTCCGGGCAGGACCTGTGCGACGGCCCAGTCTTCGAGAAACTCCTCGGGCGTGAGCCACTTCTTCTTCTCGACCATCTCGCGCTGCACGATGGCCAGAACGCCGCCGAAACCCTGCAGTGCCAGCCAGGTGAAGGAGATGAAAAGATCCCGGGGCGACCGGGGATGAGGGCGCTCGGCCTCTGGTGGCGTTGCAGGAAGGGGCGCGGGCATGAGGCGTGAATTATCACGGGCGACGGCGCCGTATGGCGAACCCGGGTTCTGCGCTGACAGGCTGGCGGGACAGCGCCTGCGACACTGGCGCGCATGAAAGCCCGAGAACTTCTGGACCTGTGCAAGCAGGCCTTCGCCTCCTGGTCCAACGACTACGCGCCGAGCATGGGCGCGGCGCTGGCGTACTACACCGTGTTCTCCGTGGCGCCGCTGTTGCTGATCGTGATCTCCGTCGCCGGCCTCGTGTTCGGGCAGGAGGCCGCGCGCGGAGAGATCTTCGGTCAGCTGTCCGGAATGATGGGTGAGCAGGGCGCGCTGGCGGTGCAGGGCATGCTGGAAGCGGTGAACAAGCCGGCCGAGGGAATCATCGCCACGGTGATCGGCGTGGCGCTCTTGATCGTCGGCGCGACCACGGTGTTCGGCGAACTGCAGGACGCGCTCGATCGCATCTGGCGCGCGCCAGCGCGCAGGCAGGGCAAGGGACTGTTCAACATGCTCCGGGTGCGGCTGCTGTCGTTCAGCATGATCATGGGCATTGGCTTTCTGCTCATGGTTTCGCTGGTCGCCAGCGCGGCGCTGGCGGCGCTGGGCAAATGGTGGGCGCCGGTCTTCGGCGGCTGGGCCACGCTGGCGCAAGGCGTCAACTTCGTCTTCAGCTTCGCGATGGTGACGGTCATCTTCGCGCTGATCTACAAGATCATGCCGCGCGTGCGGGTGCAGTGGCGCGATGTGTGGGTGGGCGCGGGCGTGACGGCACTGCTTTTCACCGTCGGCAAGCACCTCATCGGGCTTTACATCGGCAAGAGCAGCATCGCCTCGGGGTACGGCGCCGCGGGCTCGCTGGTGGTGGTGCTGGTGTGGGTGTACTACTCGGCGCAAATCTTTCTGCTGGGCGCGGAATTCACCTGGGTATATGCCCACAAGCACGGATCGCTGAAGGGTTCGCCACGGCCGGGCGCGGCCGAGACCGAGCCGCCGCCGACCCGCGCCTGAACGATTTGCGTATGAGGCAATGCCGGCACCGAACCCTCAGCCGGCGATCGCGCAAGTCGGGCTGAAGGACGACAGGCAGCGGCGAGCGGTCTTCCTATGCTGGGCTCGCATCCAAAGAGACATCAAAGAGGCATCGCATGACCCACCATCCCGTTTCGATCCGCGCGGGGCTGCTCGCCGCACTCGCGTCCATCGCGCTGGCGGGCTGCGGCGCAATGTCTGAATCGAGCAGCACCAGCTTTCAGGGCGTCATGAACGCTGCCAGCCAGGTGCCGCCCAATGCAGCGCGCGGGACCGGCATGGCCGAAGCCTGGCTCGACAAGCGCAACAACACCCTGCGCTACAAGATCATCTACATCGGCTTGACCGGTCCCGCGACCGCGGCGCATTTCCACGGACCCGCGGCGGCGGGCGCGAACGCTGCCGTGGCACTGCCGTTTGCGAAGGCCGACAGCCCGATCGAGGGCACCGCCACGCTCACCGCGGCACAGGCTGCCGACCTCGTTGCCGGCAAGTGGTATGTCAATGTGCACACCGCCGCGCATCCCGGCGGCGAGATCCGAGGGCAATTGCTGCCGAGGATGTGATACAGGCCCGCCGCGCTACAGCTTCAATTCCCACGTCTCGCCCACCAGCTCCTGGCCGAAGCCCTGGTAGGGCGCCGTCTTCACCAGCCGGAATCCGCGAGTGGCATAGATGCCGCGTGCGGCGCTGAGGCAGCTGTTCGTCCAGAGCACCAGCTTGCGGTACCCCTTGGCGCGGGCGAAGGCGATGCATTCGTCCGTCAAGCGAGCGCCCAATCCGAGCCCGCGCGCGGAGGGTGTCAGGATGAGCATGCGCAGCTGCGCCACGCTGGCCGACTTGCGCACCACGAAGACGGCACCGACTCGTTGTCCATCGAGCTCGGCGATCCAGCAGCGCTCCCACGCGGGCTGAAATTTGCGGATGAATTGCGCGGCGATGTCCGCGACAAGCGCCTCGAATTCGCTGTTCCATCCGTATTCGCGTGCATAGATCTCGCCGTGTTGCTGGATCACCCAGCCGATGTCGCCAGGCGCTGGATCCCGCAATACCACCGTGACTGGCTTCGGGCGGCCAAGGCCAAGGCCCGGGGCAGGGTCGAGCAGCGCTTGCACGGTCGCCATCGCATCGATGAGCCTGGCTTGCTCGCCGGATGTGAGCGCAGACAACAGCGCGCCCGCCGCATCCCGTGACTTCTGCTGCAGCGGTGCGAAGGCCGCGTGGCCGGCTTCGGTGAGCGTCAGCTGGCTCTGGCGCGCGTCGTCAGGGTGGGGCTGGCGCACCAGCCAGCCGGCCGCCTCGAAGCGCCGGAGGATCCGGCTGAGGTAACCGGCGTCGAGCCCCAGCAGCCTGCCGATCTCGCGCGCCACAGGTTGCTGGCGATGGGCCAGCTCGTAGAGCACGCGAACGTCGGTGAGCGACATGTCACTGCCCAGGTAGCCATCCAATACGCCGATGCGCGCGGTGTAGAAGCGATTGAATCGGCGCACGGCCTTGACGGCGGCGACGGCGTCGGGCGTGCCGATATCGGCCTGGATTGTTGTCATGGTCATTCAATATGGTTGACTATGGCAATCATAATTCCGTGCCGCAATGGCGCCGCATGGCCTTGGAGGCGACAGATCCCCGGTAAAACCCTAAAATCGCCGGTTGCCCGGATCTGTCCAAACCCGGGCCCACATGGCGTTGCATGCGCCAGCCTCTGCTGCCGTACTCCCCACACATGAACGCCCCCATCGACGTCTCCTTTTTCCAGCGCGCTGCCAAGCCGCTCACCAGCTACCGCAAGTACTGGGCAGCCCGCTTCGGCACGGCGAAATTCCTGCCGACCACGCGCGAAGAAATGACCGCTCTGGGCTGGGACAGCTGCGACGTGATCGTCGTCACCGGCGACGCTTACGTCGACCACCCGAGCTTCGGCATGTCCGTCATCGGCCGCATGCTGGAGGCGCAGGGCTTTCGCGTCGGCATCATCGCGCAGCCCGGCTGGCAAAGCGCCGAGCCCTTCAAGGCGCTGGGCAAGCCCAACCTGTTCTTCGGCGTGACGTCGGGGAACATGGATTCGATGATCAACCGCTACACCGCCGACCGGAAGATTCGCAGCGACGACGCCTACACGCCCGGCGACATCGGCGGCAAGCGACCCGACCGCGCCGCCATCGTCTATTCGCAGCGCTGCAAGGAAGCCTGGAACGACGTGCCGATCGTGCTCGGCGGCATCGAAGGGTCGCTGCGCCGCATCGCGCATTACGACTACTGGTCGGACAAGGTGCGTCGCTCGGTGGTCGTCGATTCGAAGTGCGACCTGCTGCTGTACGGCAACGCCGAACGCGCGATCGTCGAGATCGCCCACCGCCTGGCCGCGCGCGAGCCGTTGCACGAGATCACCGACGTGCGCGGCACCGCCTACGTGCGCCGTGAAACGCCTGAAGGCTGGTTCGAGATCAACTCCACCAGCGTCGACGAACCGGGCCGCGTCGAGGCGCATGTCAACCCGTACCTGATGGTGTCCGACCAGGCCAAGGCCAACGGCGCGACCTGCGCGAAGGAAGACGAGGCCGAAGCCGTCGCGCAGGCCGCGCAGTCTGCAGCCGGCGCCAGCCCCGCCATCAAGCCGCTCACCTTCATGCCGAATCCGGCGCTGGTGTCGCGCGCGAAGATCTCGGTGCCGCCACGCGACCGCTCTGTGATCCGCCTGCCGTCGTACGAACAGGTGCGCGCCGATCCGGTGCTTTATGCCCACGCCAACCGTGTGCTGCACCTCGAGACCAACCCCGGCAATGCCCGCGCGCTGGTGCAGGCCCACGGCGAAGGCACCACGGCACGCGACGTGTGGATCAACCCGCCGCCGATCCCGCTGACCACGGCCGAGATGGACTTCGTGTTCGACCTGCCGTATGCCCGCAGCCCGCATCCGAGTTATGCGGACGAGAAGGGCGGCCACGACGGCGCAACCAAGATCCCTGCATGGGAAATGATCCGCTTCAGCGTGAACATCATGCGCGGCTGTTTCGGCGGTTGCACCTTCTGCTCGATCACCGAGCACGAGGGCCGCATCATCCAGAGCCGCTCGGAAGAATCGATCATCAAGGAGGTCGAGGCCATTCGCGACAGCGTGAGCGGCTTCACCGGCACCATCTCCGACCTCGGCGGCCCGACCGCCAACATGTACCGCCTGGGCTGCAAGAGCCCCGAGATCGAGGCGGCGTGCCGCAAGCCCAGCTGCGTGTACCCCGGCATCTGCTCGAACCTGGGCACCAACCACGACCCGCTCATCAAGATCTACCGCCGTGCGCGCGCGCTGCGCGGCATCAAGAAGATCCTGATCGGCTCTGGCCTGCGCTACGACCTCGCGGTTCAAAGCCCCGAGTACGTCAAGGAACTGGTGCAGCACCATGTGGGCGGTTACCTCAAGATTGCCCCCGAGCACACCGAGCAGGGCCCGCTCACCAAGATGATGAAGCCGGGCATCGGCAGCTACGACAAGTTCAAGCAGCTCTTCGAGAAGTTCAGCGCCGAGGCGGGCAAGAAGCAGTACCTCATTCCGTACTTCATCGCCGCGCATCCGGGCACCAGCGACGAGGACATGATGAACCTCGCGATCTGGCTCAAGAAGAACGGCTTCCGTGCCGACCAGGTGCAGACCTTCTACCCGTCGCC
>SEGS01000008.1 GCA_004210915.1 Variovorax sp.
ACGATCATCACGAGCGTCATCGTGAGGATCAGCACCGGATCGAACAGCGGCATGCCGAAGTGGAAGGGCAGCACCACGTCGAACCAGGCCGCCTTGCCGACCTTCTCGAAGGTCATGATGCCCATCAGCGTGGCGACCACGCCACCGATCACGATGCCCAGCAGCACCGAGATGTTGGCGATGAAACCCCTGGCGTACTTGACGATGAGCAGGATCGACACCAGCACCAGTGCGGCGATGCCCACGCCCGTGAGGTCGGCGTATTTGGGGTTCGGCACCGTCGGCACCACCGCGAAGCCCTTGGGCACAGCCGGGGTCGCGCTGCCGGGCGAGGTCACGTCGGCCAGCCACTTCAGGTGCGCCGGATCGACCACGTTGGGTGCCGTCGGCCCGAAGGGGTTGCCGAAGATCCAGTTGATGCCCACGCGCATCAGGCTGATGCCGATGACCGCGATGATGGTGCCGGTCACCACCGGCGGAAAGAAGCGCAGCATGCGGCTGACCATCGGCGCGATCAGGACCGAGATGACGCCGGCGCCGATGATCGCGCCGAACAGCAACTGGGCACCGGCCGCACCCGGGTTGGCATTGGCGATGGCCACCATCGGTGCAACCGAGGCGAAAGTCACGCCCATCATCACGGGCAGCTTGACGCCGAACCATTGCGTCGCGCCGAGCGACTGGATCAGCGTGGCGATGCCGCAGCAGAAGAGGTCGGCCGAAATCAGCAGCGCGACCTCGTCGGGGCTCAGCTTGAGCGCGCGGCCGACGATCAGCGGCACCGCGACGGCGCCCGCGTACATCACCAGCACATGTTGAAGGCCGAGCGCGGCGAGCTTGCCGCCGGGCAGTCGCTGGTCGACGGGATGAACGGCAGTGGAACTCATGAGCGACTCCTGACGGAACAACGGACACGGAGAACAAGGGCATCGAACGCACGGCAAGAATAGAGCCGGAGCGTCCATCGAAAAAGACGCACAATCGTATAAATCAATCGCGAATCGGGATGAATGACCGTGAAAGCTTCGCTCGCCGAACTGCGTGTCTTCGTGGCGTTGGCCGAAAGCGGGCACTTCACGCGTGCTGCCGAGCGCCTCGGGATGTCGCAGTCATCACTGAGCGCGGCGCTGGTCAAGCTGGAAAAGCAGTTGGGCACGCGCCTGTTCGATCGCCACACGCGCTCCTGCCGCGTCAACGAAGCCGGCGCGGCGCTGCTTCCCGCAGCGCGGCGACTGGTCGCCGACTGGGATCACCTGTTCGCCGACGCACGCGACTTCGCGCGCTTCTCGCGCGGCCGCGTCACGGTCGCCGCGCCGAACGCGCAGTGCGCACTGTTGCTGCCACCGGCCATCCGCGCCTTTCGCGACACGCACCCCGGGGTGCGCGTCGTGCTGCACGATGTCCCCGAGCACGAAGTGCACGCGCTGGTCCGCAGCGGCGCGGCGGATTTCGGGATTGCCACGCAGACTGACGCGCGCACCGATCTGATGGGCACGGCGCTGTCGGCCGACGAATTCATCGTCGCGCTGTCGCCCGAGCATCCGCTGGCGCGGCGTCGGACGCTGGAGTGGGCGCAGATTGCGCAGGAGCCGCTCATCGGCTATCTGCCTGGCAACCCGGTGCGCAGCCTGCTGGAAGAGAAGCTGGCCGAGCGCGGCATCGTGCTGAGCTACGCCTTCGAGATCGCGCTGCCCTGGACCATGATGGGCCTCGCGCGCGAGGGTCTGGGCATTGCCGTGGTCACGATGGCGCTGCGGCCGCTCGCGCAATGGCACGGCCTGGAAATACGCGCGGTCGGACGCCCGCAGATCGCGCGCACCATGACGCTGCTGCGCGCGCCGGGCAATTCGCTGTCGCCCGCGGCCGCGGCGTTTCGCGAGCTGTTGCTGGGTACGCAGAAGAAGCTGGCGGCTTGACAGCTTCCCGCATTCGCCAGGCGGACGCTGAAGTTGTCGGGGCTGGCGCGAGCCCCTTTCAGGCCAGCAGGTCGGCCAGCGTCCGCGCGATCACCTTGGTGGCACGCCGCAGGTCTTCCAGCTGCAGGCGTTCGTCGTTGCGCTTGGCATGCGATTCCAGCACGGTGCGCGGGCCGGCGCCGTAGATCACGCCCGGAATGCCCGCTTCGCCGTACAGCCGCACGTCGGTGTAGAGCGGTGTGCCCATGGCCTTGATGGTCTCACCGAAGACCTGCTGACCGTGCTTCTGGATCGCATCGACCAGCGGCTTGTTGCCCGCCAGCGGCTGCATCGAATTGGCCAGCAGCATGCGCTTGATGTCCACCGTGATGCCGGCGCTCTCGGCGGCCGCGTCGGCGATCACTTGGCGGATGTTTGCCTCGACCTCCACCGGGTTCTCTTCCGGAATCATCCGGCGGTCGAGCTTGAACATGACCTTGCCGGGCACCACGTTGGTGTTGGTGCCGCCTTCGATGAGGCCGACGTTCAGGTAAGGGTGTGTGATGCCCTCGACCTTCGACGTGACCTGCTGGTAGAGCGCGTTCTGCGCGTAGAGCGCGTTGAGGATCTTGACGGCGCCCTGCAGCGCGTCGACACCCGTGGTCGGGATGGCGGCGTGTGCCATCTTGCCGTGCACGGTGACTTCCATCTGCAGGCAGCCGTTGTGCGCAGTCACCACTTCGTAGCTGAAGCCGGCCGCGATCATCAGGTCGGGCTTGGTGAGACCGTTCTTCAGCAGCCAGCCCGGGCCGAGAATGCCGCCGAATTCCTCGTCGTAGGTGAAGTGCAGCTCGACGCTGCCCTTCGCCGGTTTGGCGACGGCTTCGAGCGCGCGCAACGCGAAGGTGAAGCTCGCGAAGTCGCTCTTGCTGACGGCGGTGGCGCGGCCGTAGATGGCGCCGTTGTCGATCTCGCCGCCGTAGGGGTCATGCGACCAGCCGTCGCCGGGCGGCACGACGTCGCCGTGGGCGTTGAGGGCGACGGTGCGACCCTCGCCGGCCGCGCCGTACTTGCGCCGAACGATCAGGTTGGTGATCGATTCGAGGCCGTAGTCCTTCACCTCCTGCGCCGGCACCGGGTGCTTCTCGGCGTCGAAGCCGAAGTCTTTCAGCAGCTCTGCGGTGCGTTCGGCATGCGGCGCGTTGTTGCCCGGCGGCGTGTCGGTGGGCACCTGCACGAGTTGCTGCAGGAACTTCACTTCGTCGTCGAAGTGGGCGTCGATCCAGGCGTCGAGCTTGGCGTAGTCGGTCATGGGGTTTCTTTGGCGAGGTTGTCGAGGAGCAGCTGAAACGCCTCCACCGAGAGTTGGATGTCGTCGTTGGTGCTCGATTCGAGCGGGTTGTGGCTGATGCCCGAGTTGATGCCACGCACGAAGAGCATCGCCTGCGGCATCACCTCGTGCAGCTTCATCGCGTCGTGGCCAGCGCCGCTGGGCATGCGAAAGAGCGGGATGCCCAGCGCGTCGACCGCCTTCTCCCAACGCGCCTGCCATTCGGGCGCGCTCGGCGCGGCGGCGGCGCGCATCGTCTCCTCGAGCGTGTAGCGCACGCTGCGGCGCTCGCAGATGTCTTTCAGCGCGGCGAGGATGTCGGCGGCCAGGCTGTCGCGCTGCGCGTTGTTCGGCGCGCGGATGTCCAGGCTGAACTTGCAGTTGCCCGGCACCACGTTGATGGAGCCGTTGGGCACCTGCAGCATGCCGACCGTGGCCACCGAGTCACCGTCCTTCGCAGCGCGCTGCTCGGCGAAAAGGATCAGCTCTGCCACGGCGGCCGCTGCGTCGCGGCGGCGGTCCATCGGCGTGGTGCCGGCATGGCTGGCCATGCCGAACACTTCGCCCACATAGCGCACGCTGCCGTTGATCGACGTCACGATGCCCAGCGGCAGGTCGAGCTCGGTCAGCACCGGGCCCTGCTCGATGTGCACCTCGACGAAGCCGAGGTACTTCGACGGGTCGCGCTGGATTTTCGGGATGTCTTCTTCCCGGAGCCCCGCGTGCTTCATGGCCTCGCGCATGGTGATGCCATCCGCGTCCGCCTGGTCGAGCCAGGCCGTGTTGAAGTGACCGATCAGTGCACCGGAGCCGAGGAAGGTCGCCTTGTAGCGCTGGCCTTCTTCTTCCGCGAAGCCGACGACTTCGAAGGCGAAGGGCAGGCGGCGGTTCTGCTTCTTGAGCTCGCGCACGCAGGCCATCGGCACGAAGATGCCCAGGCGCCCGTCGTACTTGCCGCCGTTGCGCACGGTGTCGTAGTGCGAGCCGGTCAACAAAGTCTTGGCGTCCGGCGTCGCGCCTTCGTAGCGGCCGACCACGTTGCCGACCGCGTCGATGTGCACCGAATCGAAACCGCAGTCGCGCATGCCCTGCGCGATCTGCGCGGCGCACGCGCGGTGCGCGTCGGTCAGGTAGGTCACGGTGAGCTGGCCCAGTTCGGCATAGCCAGGGTCGGTGTGAACCGACAGCTGCTCCTGCCAATCCCAGACTTCGTTGCCCAGCGTGGGCTCGACGCCGAACTTGTCGTTCAGGCGGATCTCCGCGATGCGGTGGATGTTGCGCAGCGCTTCGCCGAGCTCGAACGAGGGGTGATGGTGCAGCCGGCGTGCGAAGGTCGCGATGATCTCCTGCTTCGGAAGACCCAAACCGCGCGGGCCGCGCACTGCGAGGATGAAAGGGAAGCCGAATTTCGCGTTGTAGTCGGCATTGAGCTGCTGGATCTGCGCGAACTCCTCGGGCGAACAGTCCGTGAGGCCGGCTTTGCGCTGCTCGTTGGTCGACTCGGCCGTCAGCGTCTTGCTGACCATGGCCTTGCCCGCGAGTTCGGGGTGGGCGCGGATCAGGCCGATCTGCTCGTCGGCCGACGAAGCGGCCAGGGCCTGCGCCAGCGCATGCTTGAGGTGCGCCAGCGATCGGAAGGGACGCGCCGCCAGCGCACGCTCGGCGATCCACGGCGAATGCTCGTAGACGCCGTCGAGCAGCGCGACAGCCTCGGCGGCCGAGGCGGCGTTGAGTTGCGCAAGGGACAGAGGGGTCAGGCTCATGGTCAGCTCCAGTCAGCTCGAAAGAGCAGCCGTTTCGAAGGGGTGGGTTTGCTTCCAGTGGCGCGCGATGTCGATGCGGCGGCACACCCAAACCTTGTCGTGCGCCTGGACGTGGTCGAGAAAGCGCTGCAGCGCGGTGATGCGGCCAGGCCGCCCTAGCAGGCGGCAATGCATGCCGATGCTCATCATCCTCGGCCGGTCGTCGCCGGCTGCATCGCCCTCGGCGTAGAGCGCATCGAAGCTGTCCTTCATGTACTGGAAGAACGGGTCGGCGTGCGAGTAGCCCTGCGGCAACGCGAAACGCATGTCGTTGACGTCAAGCGTGTAAGGCACGATGAGCTGCGGCACCACGCTGCCGTCGGTCTTTTGCACCTTCATCCAGAAGGGAAGGTCATCGCCGTAGTAGTCGCTGTCGTATTCAAAGCCGCCGTAGTCCGCCACGAGGCGCCGCGTGCGCGGGCTGTCGCGGCCGGTGTACCAGCCGAGCGCGCGCTCGCCGGTGAGCTGCTCGATGACCTCCATGCCCAGGCGCATGTGTTCGCGCTCTGTCGCCTCGTCGAGATTCTGGTAGTGGATCCAGCGCCAGCCATGGCAGGCAATCTCATGCCCCAGTGCCTTGAAGGCGGCCGTGAGCTCGGGATGGCGTTGCAGCGCCATGCCGACGCCGAACACGGTCAGCGGCAGGCCGCGCTTCTCGAACTCGCGGAGGATGCGCCACACGCCGGCGCGCGGTCCGTATTCGTAGATGCCTTCCATGCTGATGTGGCGCTCGGGGTAACTGGCCGGGTTGAACATCTCCGAGAGGAATTGCTCGGAGCCTGCGTCGCCATGCAGCACCGCGTTTTCTCCGCCCTCTTCGTAGTTGAGGACGAACTGCACCGCAATGCGTGCGCCACCCGGCCATCGGGCGTGCGGGACATCGCGGCCGTAGCCGACCAGGTCGCGCGGGTAGGGCAGGGTGCTGTCGTAGACGTTGGCCATGGCAGTGCTCAGGACAGTGCCAGCGAGATGTCGCTGGTAGGGACCTTGCGATCGAAGGTCAGGTTGGCCTCGACATGGTCGAGGTGTTCGGTCATCAGGCGCACTGCGCGCTCTTCATCCTTGGCGGCCAGCGCCTTGACGATGTCGGCGTGCTCGTCGTTCGAGTGTTCGGCCGCGCTGGCGCTCTGGTACATCAGCGTGATGAGCGCGCAGCGCGAGATCAGTTCGCCCAGCATCTGGGCCAGCACCGCGTTGCCCATGAGCTCGGCCATGCGCACATGGAAGTCGCCCAGCAGCTCGGTGCGGTCGGAAATGTCTTCACCGGCGACCGCGGCTTTTTCGAGCGCCACATGCTCGCGCAGCGCCTTGATTTTGGCCGGTGTCACATTGCGCACGAATGCGCGGGTCATCTCGGCTTCGAGCATGCGGCGAACCGCGAAGACCTGGCGCGCCTCGTCGACCGCCGGTGCCGCCACGAAAGCGCCGCGCGCCGGCTCGAGCCGGATCAGCCGGTTTTGCGACAGCTGGAAGAGCGCCTGCCGCACCAGCGTGCGCGACACGCCGAAGTGATCGGCCAGCTTCTGCTCGGCCAGCTTGCTGCCCGGCTGCAGGCGGTGCTCCACAATGGCCCGGGTCAGGGCATCGACGATCGCACGGGTGGTGGAAGACTCCATGCGATTGATGATAGACCCAACGCCGACAACTGTATACACTTTTGTCCACCGGAATTTCCCGACCTCTTTTCGGAAGGAGCGCTCCCATGGGCCTGAGCACCCACGTACTGGACACGATGCACGGCGGCCCTGCGGCCGGCATGGCGGTGGCGCTGTACACCACCGCCGGCGACACCGCCACGCTGGTCAAGCGGTTCACGCTGAATGCCGACGGCCGCAGCGACGGCCCGCTCTACGACAACAGCACGATCAAGGTCGGCACCTACCGCCTGGTGTTCGATGTGGCGGGCTATTTCAAGGCGCGCGGCGTGACGCTGCCGGAGCCGAATTTCCTCGACAAGGTGTCGCTGGATTTCGGCGTGGCGCACACCGACCAGCACTACCACGTGCCCCTGCTCGTGAGCCCGTGGAGCTACTCTACCTACCGGGGCTCCTGAGTCAGAGCTGCCCTTCGCTCAAGGTATCGAGCTGGAAATGCCCACCCTTGTCCCACAACCAGGTGTCGGTCCAGACCACCGGGCCCAGCTGCGTGGCAGCGGGGAAGGGCGACGCGGCCAGGACCGTGCGCTCGATCTCGGCGATGACCTCGGGCGCATGGGAGGGCGCACGCATCCAGTGCATCGCGCTCACGCGGCCCGCGGCGTCCAGGTGCACCTGCAGCGTGCCGACGGCATACAGCACGGGCGGCAGCTTGCCGCCGTAAATGCGTGGCTGGTTGGCGTCGTAGACGTGGCGCGCGGCATCGCGCCGGTAGTCGCGCGCCGTCGCCGCGTTCGATGCGCGTGGCACCGTGGTGCCGGCCTGTGCCGGCGACGGTGTGGCACTGCTGAGCTGGCCCGGAACCGGGGCGGCGAAAGGCGCGGTCGGGCCGGGTGGCGTGCTGCTGCAGGCGGCGAGCCAGAGGCTGGGAAGCACAGCGGCGTAAAGCGCCATGCGGCGCATCGTGGGCGAGTGGGTCATCGGCGGATTTATACCGTGTCGCCGGGCTGCGACGGCATCCGGTGGTGTGCCGCATGACCGGCGCGGTCGACGAACTGCTGGGCCGCCTCGCGCGCGAAGATGCGGTGCTGGTGCAGGTGGACGCGACGCAGGGCTCGGCACCGCGGGAGGCCGGCACCTGGATGGCGGTGTGGGCCGATGGCCTGACGGCCACCATCGGCGGCGGCCAGGTCGAGTACCAGGCCACGCGCGAAGCCCGCGAAATCCTCGCCGGCGGCCCGCCGATCGACACCGTGCGGCGCTACCCGCTCGGCCCCACGCTGGGCCAGTGTTGCGGCGGCGTGATGTTCCTGCGCTACCGACGCATCGGCGCGGCCGACGCGCCCGCGCTGCGCCGCGAGCTCGTGGCGCCATTGCGGCCGGTCGCGTTGTTCGGTGGTGGCCACGTGGGCGCGGCGCTGGCCCGGTTGCTCGCGACCTTGCCCTTCGCCGTGCGCTGGATCGACAGCCGCGACGGCGTGTTCCCCGCGGCGCTGCCGGCGCAGATCGAAACCGAGCATTCCGAGCCGGTGCAGGACGCAGTGGCCCAGCTCGCGCCAGGTTCGCGCGTGCTCATCATGAGCTTCAGCCACGCCGAGGACCTCGACATCGTCATCGCCTGCCTCAAGCGCCTGCGCGCGCGGGACGACCTGCCGTACATCGGCCTGATCGGCAGCAAGACGAAGTGGGCGACCTTCCGGCACCGGCTCGAAGCGCGTGGCTTCGCGGACGCCGAACTGGCGCGCGTCACCTGTCCCATCGGCGTGCCCGGCATCACGGGCAAGGAACCCGAGGTCATCGCCGTGGCCGTCGCGGCACAGTTGTTGCTGAATTAGGCTCGCCCCCAGGCTGCGCGCACTTCGTGTCGCGCGCGCCAACCCCTGCCGGGGGCAACACCAGCGGCCCGGCGTAGCCGGTTCCGCGGTGTGCCTGGAAGGGGGTGCAGAAAGTTGCCTGGGCCTTCATAAAGTGTATACACTTCGGTTCACCAGAATCCGCCGCAGCGGAGCCAGGCGCCCACCGCCTGCGTTCGCGGCACTTTCCCTGCTTACAGCGCCCGCGGTGGTGAGCAGAATCGAACCCCATCACGGCGCCCCCACGCGCCGACAAGGTTGAGAGCACATGGAAAGTTATTACCTCGACTGGGCCAACCTGCTGCTGCGCTGGGTCCACGTCATCACCGCCATCGCCTGGATCGGCGCCTCCTTCTACTTCGTGATGCTGGACAACAGCCTCGAGAAGCCCGAGGACAAGGAATCGCTCGACAAGGGCGTGGGCGGCGAGCAGTGGGCGGTGCACGGCGGTGGCTTCTACAACATGCAGAAGTACACGCTGGCGCCCAAGAAGGTGCCCGACCACCTGCATTGGTCGTACTGGGAAAGCTACACGACGTGGATCACGGGCTTCGCGCTCTTCACCATGTCGTACCTCTGGAACGCCAGCACCTACCTGATCGACAAGTCCAAGATGGACTGGCAGCCGGGCGCCGCCATCGGCGTCGCCCTGGCCTTCTTCGTCGTGTTCTGGATGGTCTACGACGGCATTTGCCAGATCTTCGGCAAGCGCAAGAACGGCGACACCATCGTGGGCGTGCTGATCGCCCTGTTCATCGTGTTCGCGACCTGGCTCGCGTGTCAGTGGTTCGCGGGGCGCGCGGCCTTCCTGCTGGTCGGCGCCATGATGGCCACGACGATGAGCGGCAACGTCTTTTTCTGGATCATTCCCGGCCAGCGCAAGAACGTGCAGGCGCTGCGCGAAGGCCGGCCGGTCGACCCGACCCACGGCGTGCGCGGCAAGCAGCGTAGCGTGCACAACACCTACTTCACGCTGCCGGTGCTGTTCGCGATGCTGAGCAACCACTACAGCTTCACCTACACGCACGAATACAACTGGATCGTGCTGCTGCTCATCATGCTGGGCGGCGCGGCGATTCGCCAGTTCTTCGTGGTGCGGCACCGCTTCAAGCTGGGCAACGCGGGCAACCCCTTGCCCTACGCGCTGGTCGGCATCGTGGTGCTGGGCCTCACCATCGTCTGGATGAAGCCGGCCCCCGTGGCCGCGCCGGTGGCGGGCGCGGTGGCGCCCAAGGTCGCGTTCGGCGATGTGCAGAAGGTGCTGGAGCAGCGCTGCTACATGTGCCACGGCGCGGCCGTACAGATGAAGAACGTGCGGGTCGACACGCCCGAGCAGGTGGCCGCCCATGCGCAGGGCATCTACCAGCAGGTGGTGGTCACGAAGATCATGCCGATGAACAACTCGACCGGCATCACCGACGCCGAGCGCGCGCTCATCGGCACCTGGTTCCAGGCCGGCGCCGCAACGAAATAGGCTCGCCCCCAGGTTGAGCGCACTTCGTGTCGCTTCGCCCACCCCCTACCGGGGGCAACACGAGCGGCCCGGCGAAGCCGGTTCCGCCGTGTTTCCGGAAGAGCCGGCGAACTTAGCTGCGGCTCGTTCTCTACCCAGCGAGCGCGAGTTGCAGCGTCAGCCGGTTGTGGCGCTCGACCAGTGGGCCGAGGTCGACCGTGGCCAGTTGGCCTTCGCGCACCACCACCTTGCCGTTGACGATGGTCCATGCGCTTTGGGCGCTCGCGCACAGCAGCAGGCTGGCGACCGGGTCATGCACGGCGCCACCCGCGAAGCCCAGCGTGCGCAGGTCGAACAGGGCCAGGTCGGCGCACATGCCGGGCGCAAGATGGCCGATGTCGGCGCGTCCCAGCACTTGGGCGCCGCCGCGCGTGGCTACGGCCAGCATGTCGCGCGCGGTCATCTCGGCGGGCCCGTGATCGCAGCCGAAGGGCTCCAGCGAACGGCCGACACGCGCCAGGAGCAGCGCCTGGCGCGCCTCGCCGACCATGTGCGCGCCGTCGTTGCTCGCGCTGCCGTCCACGCCCAGGCCCACCGGCACGCCCGCATCGAGCATGCGTCGCACCGGCGCGATGCCCGAGGCCAGCCGCATGTTGCTGCAGGGGCAATGCGCGACGCCGGTGCGCGTGGCCGCGAACAGCGCGATGCCCGGCGCATCGAGCTTCACGCAGTGCGCATGCCTGACGTCATCGCCGAGCCAGCCGAGTTCCTGCGCGTACTCGGCCGGGGTGCAGTGGAACTTCTCGCGGCTGTAGGCGATGTCGTGGTCGTTTTCGGCCAGGTGCGTGTGCAGGCGCACGCCGCGGCCCGTGAACGAGCGCGCCAGCCGCGCCGATTCGCGCATCAGGTCGCGGCTCACGCTGAAGGGCGAGCAGGGCGCCACCGCCACGTTCGTCATCGCGCCGTGCGCGGCCTCGTGAAAGGTCTCGATCACCCGCTGCGTGTCTTTCAGGATCGCCTCTTCTCGCTCGACCACGCGGTCGGGCGGCAGGCCGCCTTGCGAGGCGCCGACGCTCATGCTGCCGCGCGTCGCGACAAAGCGCATGCCGATCGCGCGCGCGGCCTCGATGCTGTCGTCCAGCCGTACGCCGTTCGGGTAGATGTAGAGGTGATCGCTGCTGGTCGTGCAGCCCGACAGCAGCAGCTCGGCCATCGCGACCTGGGTCGAGACCTGCACCATCTCGGGTGTCAGGCCGGCCCAGATCGGGTAGAGCCCGCGCAGCCAGCCGAACAGTTCCGCGTCCTGCACGCCGGGGATCGCGCGCGTGAGCGACTGGTACATGTGGTGGTGCGTGTTGACCAGGCCCGGCATGACCAGGTGGCCGCGCGCATCGATCACTTCGTCCGCGCTGCGCGGCAGGGTGTCGGCCGGGCCGATGGCCTCCACCACGTTGTCGCGCACGAACACCGAGGCCCGCCGCAGCTCGCGGCGCGCATCGTCGAAGGTGGCGACGCATTCGGCATCGCGGATCAGCAAGGTGGTCATGACACGACACAATGAAGCCAGGAGATGACACAAATGATCGCACCGAACCCGACGCCGCCGGCGATGCCCGACCCGCACCGCGCGCCGCGCGCCTTCCTCGAACAGCTCTACCGCGTCGCGGTCGACCGCGCACTGCCGCTGTCGACCCTGGGCGCCCATCTGCCGACGCCGCCGGATCCGAAAAAAGGCCGCACGCTGGTGCTGGGCGCGGGCAAGGCCGGCGGTTCGATGGTGCAGGCGCTCGAGGCGCTCTGGCCGGCCGATGCGCCGTTGTCGGGCCTGGTCGTCACGCGCTACGACCACATTCCGCCGCGACCCGAAGGCGTGCCGCAGCGCATCGAACTGGTCGAGGCGGCGCACCCCGTGCCCGATGCCGCCGGCGAGCAGGCCGCCCAGCGCATGCTGGCGCTCGCCCAGGGGCTCACGCCCGATGACCTGGTGCTGTGCCTGATCTCCGGCGGCGGCTCGTCGCTGCTGGTGCTGCCGGCCGAGGGGCTGACGCTGGCCGACAAGCAGCGCATCAACAAGCAGTTGCTCGACAGCGGCGCGCACATCGGCGAGATGAACTGCGTGCGCAAGCACCTCTCGCGCATCAAGGGCGGCCGGTTGGCAGCGGCCTGCGCGCCCGCGCGCGTGGTCACGCTCACGATCAGCGATGTGCCAGGGGACGACCCGGCCATCATCGCCAGCGGCCCGACCGTGCCCGACCTCACGACCTGCGCCGATGCACTCGCGATCCTCGACCGCTATCGCATCGAGGTGCCGCCCGCCGTGCGCGCCGACCTGGAAAGCGGCGCACTCGAAACGCCCGATCCAGACGACGCGGCCTTCGCCGGCAACGCGGTGCACCTGATCGCCACGCCGCAGCAATCGCTCGAAGCGGCTGCTGCGGCGGCGCGCGCGGCCGGCATCGCGGCGCACATCCTGAGCGACGAGATCGAGGGCGAGTCGCGCGAAGTCGGCAAGGTGCACGGTGCGCTGGCAAGGGCGGTCGCGCGGCGCGGTGCGCCGTTCACGCCGCCCTGCGTGATCCTCTCGGGCGGCGAGACCACGGTCACGATCCGCCCGCGCCAGCCCGGGCAGGCGAAGGGGCGCGGCGGCCGCGCCGGCGAGTTCTGCCTGGGCCTGGCCGGTGCGCTGGCCGGCGATGCGAAGGTGTGGGCCATCGCGGCAGACACCGACGGCATCGACGGCGTGGAAGACAACGCCGGCGCCTTCGTCGCGCCCGACACTGGTCGTGACCGGGCCGACCAACACCAACGTCAATGACTTCCGCGCGTTGCTGATCCTTTAGGGCAGGTTCTCCCGAAAGATCACCTGGCTGCGCGTGCCTTCCACGCCGCTCAGCGCTTCGCGCCCGTCGCGCAGGTTGGTGAAGATGCGCATGCAACTCATCAGGGTCGTGTGCGGGCTCTGGGTGATCACGGCGTCCATGCTGCCGTCGATGAGCAGGGCGCGCGTGTCGGGCGTGAGGCCGTGGCCGATCAGCACGATCTTCTGGTCGCGCCCGGCTTCCTTGAGCGCGCGCGCCACGCCGTCCGACGCACCGCCGATGTTGTAGATGCCGGCCAGGTCGGGGTGCTGCTCGAGCAGGGCGCGCGTCTGCCGGTAGTTCTGCTCGGCGTCGTCGTGCCCTTCGCGCAAGCCGACCACCTGCAGCGGGCGAAACAGCTCGTCGATGACATGCAGGAAGCCGGCTTCGCGCTCTTCGTGCGCGCGGTAGCTCAGGCTGCCGGCGATCAAGGCCACCTTGGCCTCGCGCGCGCCGATGAAGCGGCCGATCAGGTAGCCCGCGGTGCGGCCGGCCGCACGGTTGTCCAGGCCGATGTAGGCCGCGCGCCGCGAGTTCGACAGGTCGGAGATCAGCGTGATCACCGGCACGCCGCGCTCGGCCAGTTCGCTGACCGCTTCGCGCACGGCCGGGTGCTCGAGCGCCATCACCGCGATGCCGTCGCTGCGCTTGCCGTGGCGGCGCAAGGCCGCAGCCAGTTCCTGGGGGTCGAAGCTGGCGATGAACTCGGCGCGGCAGCGCACGTTGAACGGCGCCCAGTGCTCTTCGGCGTAGCCGACCATGTCGCCCAGCATGCGGATGAAGCGGTTGTGCCCCGCGGGCAGCAGGAAGCTCAGGCGCATGGGCGCGGGCAGGGCCGCGCCCGCGCTCGCCGCTCCGGTCGCGGCGGGCATGTAGTCCAGTTCGACCGCGGCCCGCATCACGCGCTCGACGGTCGCGGTGCGAACGCCCGGGCGCTGGTTCAGGACGCGGTCCACCGTGGCGGTGGAAACGCCGGCCAGGCGGGCAATGTCGGGGATACGGGGCGAGAGACGCATGGGATTAAAACCATCAAAACCCATCAGAGTATTGACTGGTGAATCTGATGTGAAGCGGATACTATCACTCGGAATTCGATGCCGTGAAACATCAAATCGAATCAGTGTAAACCCTCAGTCGAGCCGGCTCCAGCCGTGCCACAGGAGACAGATCCATGCCCTTCGCCGGCTTCGCGCGCGCCCCGCATCCATGACCTACGAGTTCGACTTCGCCAGCGTGCTGGCGAGCTGGCCGCAGTTTCTGGAAGGCGCCTGGATGACCATCCAGCTGTCCTTCCCCGCGACGCTGATCGGCTTCGTGCTCGGCACCCTGCTGGCGGTCGGGCGCCGCAGTTCGGTGGCCTGGCTGGTGCGCGCCTGCGGCATCTACGTCGAGGTGATCCGCAACACGCCGCTGCTGGTGCAGGTGTTCCTGGTGTTCTTCGGCCTGTCCAGCCTGGGCTGGAAGGTCTCGGCCTTCGCAGCCGCGCTGCTGTCGCTGGTGATCAACGTGGCGGCCTACTCCTGCGAAATCATGCGCGCCGGCATGGACTCGATCCACAAGGGCCAGCTCGAAGCGGCCGAGTGCCTGGGCCTCACGCGCCGGCAGGTGTATTGGCACGTGATCCTGCGGCCCGCGATGGAGAAGGTGTACCCGGCGCTCACCAGTCAGTTCGTGCTGCTGATGCTGGCCTCGTCGATCACCTCGCAGATCTCGGTGGAAGAACTGACTGCGGCCGCGGCGCGCGTGCAGTCCGACACCTTCCGCCCGTTCGAGGCCTACATCCTCGTCGCGGTGGCGTACCTCATGTTGTCGTTGCTGATGCGCGTGGGCCTGTGGGCCTTCGGCCAGATGATCTTCACCCGGCGTCGCCGCCTGGGCGCACAAGGAGCAGGGCGATGACTTCCGGCGGCCTGAACATCCACCACCTCTACTTCCTGCTGATCGGCGCGGGCTGGACGATCTGCCTGTCGATCATTGCCTTCGTCGGCGGCGGCATCGGCGGCGGCGCCATCGCGCTGGCACGCATCAGCCCGCTGCGCTGGGTGCGCTGGCTGGCCATCGGCTACATCCAGCTGATCCAGGGCACGCCGCTCCTAGTGGTGCTGTTCGTCTGCTACTTCGGCATCAGCATCCTGGGCTTCTCGCTGCCCGGCATCGTCGCCGCGGGCCTGGCGATGGTGGTCTACGTCAGCGCCTACCTCGGCGAGATCTGGCGCGGCTGCATCGAGTCGGTCGCCAAGACGCAATGGGAAGCGGCCGAGTGCCTGGCCCTGTCGCGCACGCAGCGCATGCGCCTGGTCATCCTGCCGCAGGCGGTGCGCATCGCGACGCCGCCCACCGTCGGCTTCATGGTGCAAATCGTCAAGAACACCTCGCTGGCGTCCATCGTCGGTTTCGTGGAGCTGGTGCGTGCCGGCCAGCTCATCAACAACTCGATCTTCCAGCCCTTCATGGTCTATGTGCTGATCGCCGTTCTCTACTTCGCCATGTGCTACCCGCTCTCGGCCTGGAGCCGCAAGCTCGAGCGCCGCATGCAGTTCAGCGCGCGCCCGGTGGCCGAAGCCTGATGCGATCCGAAGGAAAAACAATGAACGCCGTCGTCGAACTCCAGGATGTCCACAAAAGCTTCGGCAGCAATGCCGTGCTCAAGGGTGTGTCCTTCTCCATTCCCAAGGGCCAGGTGGTGGCGATCATCGGCCGCAGCGGCTCGGGCAAGAGCACCGCGCTGCGCTGCATGAACCGCCTCGAGATCATCGACAGTGGCACCATCCAGGTCTGCGGCCACGCGATCCATTCGCCCGACATCGACCTGCGCCGCCTGCGCCAGGACGTGGGCATCGTGTTCCAGAGCTACAACCTGTTCCCGCACCTGACGGTCGAAGAAAACGTCACGCTGGCGCCGATCGCCGTGAAGAAGAAATCCAAGGCCCAAGCCCACGAGATCGCCGAGCGCGTGCTGCGCCAGGTCGGCCTCGCCGAGAAGGCCAACGCCTACCCCGAGCAGCTCTCGGGCGGCCAGCAGCAGCGCGTGGCGATTGCCCGATCGCTCGCGATGGAACCGCAGGTGATGCTGTTCGACGAGGTCACCTCGGCGCTCGATCCGCAACTGACCGGCGAGGTGCTGCGCGTGATCGAAGCATTGGCCGCTGACGGCATGACCATGGTGCTGGTCACCCACGAAATGGAGTTCGCCGCGCGCGTGGCCGACACCATCATCTTCATGCACCAGGGCAAGGTCTGGGAGACCGGTGCCGGCGCGATGCTGCGCGACCCGCAAACCCCCGAGCTTCGCGAATTCCTCGCCCACGGCCTGTGACCCGTTCACCCATTCATTCCAACCCCAAGGAGACAACGACCATGACCATTTCAACCATCCTGCGCCGCACCCTGCTGGTCGCCGGCCTCGGTGCCCTGTCTTTCACCGCCGCGGCCGATGCGCTGTCGGACATCAAGGCCGCCAAGAAGCTGCGCGTCGGCATCGACCTGGGCGCGCCGTTCTATGGCTACGTCGACGACAAGATGGCGCCCGTCGGCTCCGACGTCGACGCCGCGCGCCTGCTGGCCAAGGACCTGGGCGTGGAGCTCGAGATCGTGAACACCACGAACTCGGCGCGCATTCCCAACCTGCTGTCGAACAAGGCCGACCTGATCATCTCGTCGCTGTCGATCACGCCCGAGCGCCAGAAGGCGGTCGATTTCTCGATCCCCTACGGCGCCATCCAGGCGGCCGTGGGCGCGCCGAAGAGCCTGAAGATCGCCGGCATCGAAGACCTGGCCGGCAAGACGGTCGCCGTCACGCGCGGCGGGCCGCAGGACAAGATCGTGACCGAGCGCGCGCCCCAGGCCAAGGTGGTGCGCTTCGACGACGAAGCTGCATCGATCACCGCCGGCGCCACCGGCCAGGCCGACATCGTGGCGATCACGCCGCCGATCATCGCGGCCATCGCCAAGCGCAACCCGTCGCGCGAGTACGAAGTCAAGTTCATCCTGCAGTCCTACCAGCTGGGCGTGGCGATGCGCAAGAACGAGCCCGCGCTGATGGCCGCAGTGAACGGCTGGATCAAGACCAACCTGGCCAACGGCAAGTTGAACGAGATCCACATGAAGCATGCGGGCGTGCCGATCCCCAAGGAAATCATCGACGGGGCGAAGTAAGCATGAGTCGCCATTTCGGAGAGATCCGCCAGCTCGGCTACGTGGTGCACGACATCGAGGCCGCGATGGACTACTGGAGCAAGACGCTCGGTGTCGGCCCCTGGTACTACAACCCCAAGGTGCCGATCGTGAATTACGAGTACGACGGCCAGTCGTACGAGCCGCACAACTCGGTGGCGCTGGCCAACTCGGGCTTCGTGCAGGTCGAGCTGATCCAGACGCGCAACGACGTGCCCTCGATGTACCGCGACTTCCTGCAGGCCGGCCGCACCGGGCTGCAGCACGTCGCCTACTGGACCGAGGCTTACGACGCCGATGTCGAGCGCCTGCTCAAGCAGGGCTTCAAGCCCAAGATGAGCGGCGAAGTCGGCGAGCGCGGCCGCTTCATCTACTTCGACACCGAGTACCACCCGGGCACCGTGATCGAGCTGTCGGAAGTCGCCGGCCCGAAGGGAAAGATGTTCGACCTGATTCGCGAGTCGTCCAAGACCTGGGACGGCATCACCGACCCGGTGCGCCCCTTTCCTGACCTGAGCAAATTGTGAGTGCCATGACTGCCCCCGACCGCATCCACGCCAGTTACCTGATCGAAACCCCGGTGGCGCCTGAGAAGGTGGCCGAAGTGATGGCGGGTGAGCAGTCCTGCGGCACCTTCACACGCGTCGAGGGCGAGACCGATGTGCTGCGTGCCCGCGCACGCGCCACGGTGGAATCCATCGAAGAGCTGGAGTCGGTCGGCGCGCCGAGCCTGCCGAACGCGCTGCTCGAACGCAAGGGCACGCAAGGCCCGTGGCACCGTGCGCGCGTTCACATCTCGTTCCCTGTCGCCAACATCGGCGCGAACCTGCCGACGCTCGCCGCCACCGTGGCCGGCAACCTGTACGACCTGGGCGAGGTCAGCGGGCTGCGGCTGGAAACGGTGCACGTGCCCGCGGCCTACCGCGCGCGCTTCGAGCTGCCACAGGTCGGCATCGCCGGCACGCGCCGCGCCACGGGCGTGGCAACGGGTGCGCTGGTCGGCACCATCATCAAGCCCAACGTCGGCTTCTCCGCGGCCGACACGGCCGAGCTGGTGGGCCGCCTTTGCGCGGCCGGCGTCGACTTCATCAAGGACGACGAGGTCTGCGCCGACCCCGATCACGCGCCGCTGGCCGAGCGCGTGCCCGCCGTGATGGCGGTGGTGCGCGCGCACCAGGAGCGCACCGGCAAGCACGTGATGGTGGCCTTCAACATCACCGACGAAACCGACGCGATGAAGCGCCACTCCGACCTCGTGGCGCGCGAGGGCGGCTCCTGCGTCATGGCCAGCCTCAACTGGTGCGGCTACTCGGCCATGCAGACGCTGCGCCGCCACACGCCGCTGGCGGTGCACGGCCACCGCAACGGTTTCGGCGCGCTGTCGCGCCATCCGCTGCTGGGCATTTCTTTCCAGGCCTACCAGACGCTGTGGCGACTCGCCGGCGTCGACCACATGCATGTGCACGGCCTGCAGGGCAAGTTCTCGCAGCCCGACGAGGAAGTCATCGAATCGGCGCGCGACTGCTACACGCCGCTGGCCGACGGGCTCGACGACCGCGTGATGCCGGCCTTCTCGTCCGGCCAGTGGGCGGGCACCGTGCCGGCCACATGGTCGGCCATCGGCAGCGACGACCTGCTCTTCATGTCGGGCGGCGGCATCCTCGCGCATCCGGCCGGCCCGGCCGCGGGCGTGGCCAGCATCCGTCAGGCCTGGGCGGCCGCGCGCGAGGGCGTGTCGCTCGCCGACGCGGCGCGCCAGGCGCCCGAGCTGGCCCAGGCGCTCGCCTTTTTCGGCAAGTGATGCACGCTGCCGCGCCGGCCATCGTCTACTACGGCGACGACTTCACCGGCGCCACCGACACGCTCGGCACCGCAGCGCGCGCCGGGCTGCGCACGCTGTTGTTCCTGCAAGTGCCCACAGCGCAGCAGCTGGCCGATGCAGGCCCGCTCGACTGCCTCGGCATCGCGGGCGCGGCCCGCGCGATGAACCCCGAAGAAATGCGCGAGGCGCTGGCGCCAGTGAGCGCGCTGTTCCAGCAACTCGGTGCGCGCGTGCTGCACTACAAGCTGTGCTCGACCTTCGACAGCGCGCCCGCGGTCGGCAACATCGGCGTGGCGGTGCAGACCCTGCGCGACGCCGTGCCGGGCATGCGCACCGCCATCGTTGGCGGGCAACCCGACCTCGGGCGCTATTGCCTCTTCGGCAACCTGTTCGCCGCGGCGGGCAGCGGCGGCGAGGTGCACCGCATCGACCGCCATCCGACCATGAGCCAGCACCCGGTCACGCCAATGCACGAGGCCGACCTGCGCCAGCATCTGGCGCTCCAGGGCCTGGCCGATCTGCAATTGCTGCCGTGGACCGCGCATGCAGGCGGTGGCGCGGCGCTGCACGAAACCTTTCAACAGTTGCAGGCATCAGCGGCCGATGGCGTGCTGTTCGATGTGAGCAGCAACGCCGATCTCGCCCGCATTGGGGATCTGTTGTGGCGGCACGCGAGCCGCGCGCCGCTGCTGGTCGCCGGTGCCAGCAGCGTGGCGCAGGCGCTGGCGCCGCAGATCACGCGGCGAGAAGTGACGCCGCTGCCCGTGTCGCGCGCGCGCGGGCCGGTTCTGGTGCTGGCTGGCAGCTTGTCGCCCGTGACCGCAGGGCAGGTCGCGGCGGCTGTGTCGTACGAAAAGATCTGGCTCGACCCCGTGCAGCTGGCCGGCTCCGCGGGCTATCGGGCCGAGGCCGCGCGTCGGCTCAACGGCTCGCTGGCGGCAGGAACGAACGTGCTGGCCTGTACCGTGAGGCCGGGTGACCGGTCTGCGTCGGGCGACACCGTGGGTTCGCGTGCGCTCGCCGAAGCTGGTGGCGATCTGCTCTCGCGCGTGCTCACGGCAACACCGCTCTCGCGCGTCGGCGTGGCCGGTGGTGACACCTCGAGCCACGCGGTGCAGGCGCTCGATGCGTGGGGCCTGTCGTACCTGGCCGCGCTGTCACCGGGGGTCGCCCTGTGCCGCTTGCACAGCACCGCGCCTGGCCTCGATGGCCTGGAGATCGCGCTCAAGGGCGGGCAGATGGGCGGCGTGGATTTCTTCGAGCGGCTGCTGTACGGCACGGCCTGAGCCGGACCGCACCACCGCGCATAACGGTACGCCTTGCAGCGGCTTCAACCAGGTAAAGCAGCCTTCAGATTTCCGCATCCGGCAGAGAAGCGGGACATTTCGCAAGTACCTCGGACAACTCCATCAACCCAAACAGGGTGATTCGCCTCATCCGAATGGTCACATCCCGCGAGCGGTGGGCTGATGCAGGTCGTCCCTAGGATCCAAGAAAAAACTTGACCGCCCGCGCGACCACCCAAGGCAGGATCACATGGTCGCCATCGAATGGCTGTAGCGTCAGGTCGTGCCCGCTCTCCAGCAGCCGCCGCGCATGCGGGTGCGCACTTGTCTCGATCGGCAACTGACTGTCCGACCGCCCGTGCGCCAGGAAGACCCGCGGCTTGCCTGTTTGGGTGAATGCATTCATGAAACCCGCCGACAGCCCGATCACGTGACTGGCCACGTCGCCGTTGGTCAGGCCGAGTGACAGGGCGTAGCTGCCACCGTCGGAAAAGCCGGCAAATGCCAGTCGTGCAGGGTCGATGCGGAAATGGTCAGCCACGACGGACAGCGCGCCGTCGAGCCGCTCTAGGTCAGGGCCGTGCCCGCCGACCACGATGTCCCAGGTGGGGTACATCGACTGCGGAGCCAGCAGCAGGAAGCGCCGCGTTCGCGCGTGAGCAACGAAATGCGGCAGCACCCGATTGGCCTCGCCGCCTGCGCCGTGGAACATCACCAGCAGCGGCAGCGGTGCATCGCTGGGCAGGGCCTCGGGAACCACCAGCACCGCTTCGCGCCCTTCGGCGAACGACAGGCCGTGGCGCCCGGGCGGCAGCGGGGGCGCCACGGGCGCGGTGCCGGGTCGGAAGGCCATGCGGCCGGCCAGCGCGCCGCCCAGCAGGCTGGGGTCGATCATGGCGCAGCCGCTCCTGTCCGCGATGAGGCACAGGGGATGCCACGGAACACCGCGCAGTGCGCGAACGCCTCGGTTGACATCGGCAGGCCCTTGCGGCGGCAGTACTTGCCGGTGAGCTTGAGCAGTTCCTTGATGTCCCGCCCACTGGCGCCGACATAGTCGACCACCAGCGTGTCGATCAGCGTGCCCGGCAGGTCAATGCCCTGCTGGGCCGCCAATGTGGACCACAGGCGACGCGCGTCGGCCGCGTCCGGTGGTTGGTAGTCGATCACCGCGATGCAACGGGAAAGGATCGCTTCGTCGATGTCGCCCAGCCGGTTGGTGGTCATGAAGAGAAGGCCGCTGAAGTACTCCAGCGTGCGCAGGAACTCCGCGACGATGGCGTTGTGCTGCAAGTCGTTGTCGCGCCGGCGGATGTAGACATCGGCCTCATCCAGCAGCAGCACGCAGTCCCAGCGTGCGGCGCGCTGCAGGATCTGCGTCAGGCTCGCCTCGACCGAGCTGGCCGTCACCCCGAGCTGGCCCGAATGCACCCGATAGAGCGGTTTGCCAACCACCTCTGCGTACACCTCGGCGGTGAGGGTCTTGCCCAGTCCCGGCGCCCCCCTGCACAGGATGGTGGTGCCGCCCGACTTGCCGGGCACCACGTCCTCCACGAGGAAGCTGCGATCGGCCGTGAGGATGTCGACGAGGTCGCGGTGCGCCTGCGGCAGCACCAGCCGCTCGCGCAGGCTGGGCTGGTATTGGTATTCCTGCACATGCTGCGCGTGGACCCAGATGTTGCGGTGCCACTCCAGATGGAACAGGTGCAGGTAGCAGTGCAGCGGGATGCGATCGAAGCCGTTGGCGATGCCGCTCTCCCGCCAGTAGTGCGGGTCGGCTGCCAGGTCGACGCGGCGGCGCAGCAGCTCCTCGTCGTTCACGCAGCGCGCCGCCGTGGCTGTGGGCAGGCGGTGGCACGTCATTGCTGCCCGCGGACCTTCGCCGGGCGCCCAGGCGCTGCCACTGATGGTGAACTGGGCACCGAACTGCGGCTGCAGCCTGGTGAAGCGCTCCAGCTGCATGTCGTATTCGCGCCTGAATTCTGCGCACTCCTTGTGGAAGCCGTGGTCGGCAAAGAGGCCTGCCACGGTCCGGCCGGGCAGGTCCTCCGCATAGAAGCTCAGGCCCCAGGTCATGCCCGAAAAACGCAGGCGAGGTTCGGCGGGCGGCTCGCGGCCGGCAGCTGGCAGCGTGTTGGCCAGCAGGCCGACCACCACGTAAGCCATGCCCTCCGCCGGGTTCACCAGGCGCACCGAGTGGACCAGCCAGGCCAGCAGTACGCCATCCTTGCCGCGCTGGTACAGCCAGCCGTCGATCAGGTCTCGCCCCAGCCACTCGATCAATGCAGGGACCATCGACTCCAGGCTGAGGATCGGCCGCACCTGCGATTCGCCATGGAGGTTGTCCAGCGCGAGGAGCTGGAACACCAGATCACGCGCGCCAGTGGCCTGGCCCATCCGGTAGAGCAAGTTCAGTGAGTGGCTGTCGAAATGGCGACTGGACACCAGACGCGTCCCGCTGCCGATGCCTTGTCCACCCAGCTGAAGGCCAAGCGGCGATTGCGCGCCAACCTCGGCCTGCAGCGCAACGGCCAGGATCTCCGGTATCTCGAGTTCCACGGGTTCCCCTTCTATAGACCCCGAGGCTAACCACGCCTGTGCCTGCAGGCGATTGACCTTGGTCAAGCGCCTGCAGGAATAGGCGGCCGACGGGGTGAAAAAGCGGGATGCGAGCCGAGAATCGCCATCTGAACTGCGTCATCGCCTGGCTCGGCGCCTTTTGCCGCGATCACAATCGATGGCCCGGACCTTGAACCCATAGCTGTCTAGAGAAGTCGTTCCATGCGCCACGCTCTCACCGCCCTTGCATTGGTAGCGCAGCTCGCGCTGATATTCCCTGCTTGGGCAGAAACGTCGACTGTCGTCGACCTTCCGACGCGCGCAGGGGTGACCCAACGCATGCTTTTCGTGTCGCCGGATACGCAACCGCGTGCTGCGGCCGTCTTGATCCCGGGCGGTCACGGCGCACTCAAGATATTTGACAACGGCAGCCTGGGCTGGGGTGATCAAGGTTTTCTGGTTCGCAACCGCGGGTTGCTGGTCCAGCAAGGCATTGCCGTCGCGATCATTGACACACCATCTGACCGACGCTCGGGTCTTGCGGGTTTCAGAGATTCGGACGAACACCGGTCCGACCTTGAAGCAACCATCCGATGGCTTCGCAGTCGAACAGGAGGCCCCGTCTGGCTGATTGGCCACAGTCGAGGGACTGAGTCGGCGGCTGCGGCGTCGGTTCGCTTGGGGGCAAGTCCGGCGGGCCCGGATGGATTGGTTCTCGCCGCGCCCATCTCATCGGAGTCGTCGTTTGTCAAAGGGCGCTCGGTGCCGCATTTTCAGCTGGAGAAGCTGCAACTGCCCGTGCTCGTTCTGGCCCACCAGAACGATGGTTGCTCGGTGACGGCGCCCAAGGATCTCCCGCTTGTCACAGATCGTCTGACCGGCAGTCCACGCAAGCAGGTCGTTGAATTGACCGGAGGCCAACCTCAAGGCGACCTGTGCGCGCACCAGGGCACGCATGGCTTTGGCGGACTGGATGGCCCTGCAATGCAGGCGATCTCTGAGTTCATCCTGCAATAGCTAGCGGCCCGGCGGTCGCGGTGCTGCTGTGATTGCGGAAACGGAAAGCAAGCGGACGGGGGCCGATACGCGACGGCGATCGCCTCGAAGGCGAACAGCGAACAGCGATCAGGCAGACGGGCGCGTCTGCGTCAGCCCCGTCGGTGGCCCGTCGATGGCGGTCCAGCCGCCGTCCACCGACAACGAGCTGCCGCTGATGTAGCTGGCCGCATCCGACGCGAGGAAGGCCACGGCCGCGCCCACTTCCGACGGTTGGCCCCAGCGGTTGAACACCGTGTGGGCCGCGTAGGTGTCGTAGATTTCGCGGCGTTCCTTCAGCGGTGCCGTGAGGCGCGTTTCGATGATGCTCGGCATGATGGCATTGACTCGCACCCCGTAGCTGCCGACTTCCGAGGCGAAGCCCTTGACCATCTGCTCGATGCCCGCCTTCGAGGCGGCATAGATGCCCAGGCCGGGCTCGATGGTCACGGCGCGCATCGAAGAGCACAGCACCAGGCTGCCCTTGCCCGCCTTCATCATCGGCGCGCCGAAGCGCCGCATGAAGTGGAAGGCGCCTTTGAGGTTCAGGTTCATCACCTGGTCGAACTCGTCGTCGGTGTAGTCGACGATGAGCTTGCGGATGTTGAGCGCCGGCGTGGCGACCGCGATGTCGACGCGGCCGTGCGTGCTCACGGTGTGTTCGGCCAGTGCGGCGATGTGCGCACCGTTCGCCGCATCGGTGGCGCGCCATTCGGCCGAGCCCTGGCCCGATGCGGTGATGTCGCGGGCGGTGGCTTCAGCGCCCTCGGCATCGCGGTCGGCGCACACCACATGCGCGCCGAGCGAGCCCAGTGCGTGGGCCGACGCCTGGCCGATGCCCGAGGCCGCGCCCAGCACGACGGCGACCTTGCCGCTGAGATCGAAGAGTTGGCGGTAGTTCTGCATGGCCATGCGTCAGCGTTGGGGCTTGAAGAAGGAAACAGGCGTCATCAGGCGATTGGTCTGAGACATCAGGTAACCCGCTTCCGCGCTCAGTTTCAGGTAATTCGCCCAGGCCGGGTCGGCCTGCAGCGCGGCGCGCTTGGTGGCGCGGTCGGCCGCGCTGTCGTAGGCCCAGATGTGCAGGTAGCTGTTGACGTCGCCGGTCTCGGTCTGCGCATACATCGCGGGCTCGCCCAGATGGCGGCGCTGGATGTCGAAGCCGTGTTCGGCGTAGAGCGCCAGGTGCTTTTTGATGGTGCCGGGAATGCAGGTGTAGGTTCTGACGTCGTAGAGCATGGTTCGTTCTCGTTGGGTTCTCAAATGGTTTCGTTGGTATGCGGGGGTGCAGCCGTTGAGCGGGTGCGATCGGCGGCGGGCGTGAACGTCTCGCGGAGCGCGCTCCACACGTCGCGCAGGGCGTACAGCGTCATCAGGAAGCCGGCGACCGGCATGCAGGCGTAGGCCCAGGCCTGCGGCAGTTCCAGCACCGGCGTGGTCGCGGTAGTCCGGCCGACGAAGCGCGCGCCGTAGACCATCAGCACGGCCGCGAACAGCAGGCCGAGCAGCGCGATCACCACCTTGTGCGCACCTTCGAGTCGCTTGCCCTTGAGGGCATCCGACAGCAGGCTGATCGCGAAATGGTCGCGCTCCCGCCACAGCGCGCTGGCACCGATGAACACCAGCCAGGCGAACACGGTGGCCACGACCTCGTCGAACCAGTTCATGCCGAACCAGCCTGTGGCGCGGCTGAAGATGTTGAGTGCGAGCAGCAGCGTGAGGACCACGACGCAGGCAATCGAGAAATTCCTGAGCAGCGTGCCCAACGCGCTTTCCAGGCGAAAGAAAGGATGGGTTTTCACAGCATGCTCCTTGGCAGCCAGAGCGACACGGCCGGCCAGTAGGCGACCATGAGCGTCACGACGCAGATGGCGATCAACATCGGCCACAACTCCGACACGATGGCGCCGACCTTCACGCCGGAAACGCTGCTCACGGCGAAGAGCAGGATGCCCACCGGCGGTGTGACCAGGCCGATCATCGAGCACATCACCATCAGCATGCCGAACTGCACGGGATCCATACCGATCTGCGTCACGATGGGCATGAAGATGGGCACGGTCAGGATGATGACGGCCACACCCTCGAGGAACAGGCCGATGGCGATCAGCACGAAGATGATCAGCGCCGTGACTTGCCAGGGTTCCGTCGAGATCGACATGACCGCCTGGATCATCGCGTCCGGAATGCGCTTGTGCACGAGGAACCACGTCAGATAGCCGGCGGCCGCGATGATGAACAGCACGCGCACGCTGTGCTGGATCGCGTTCCACAGGATGGCCGGCAGATCGGCCACCTTGATCTCCTTGTAGACGAACAAACCCAGCACCAGGCAGTAGATCACCGCGACCACGCCGCCCTCGGTCGGCGTGAACAGGCCGCTGATCAGGCCGCCGATGATGATGACAGGCGCCATCATCGGCAGCGCGGCACCGCGGAACGCGCTGCCCAGCTCGACCAGGCTGGCGCGGCGCTCGACCGGGTATTTGCGGCGCCTGGAAACGACCCAGACGGCCACCATCAGCGCCACGGTGAGCAGCAGCCCCGGCACGATGCCGGCGATGAACAGCTGCACCACCGAAACGCCGGTGAGCCCGCCGAAGATCACCATCGGCACGCTGGGCGGGAACACCGGGCCGATCGTGGCGGAAGCTGCCGTGACCGCGGCAGAGAACTTGGGCTCGAAGCCCGCGTCGTTCATCGCCTTGATCTCGACCTGGCCCATGCCGGCCGCATCGCCGACCGCGGTGCCGGACATGCCCGAGAAGATCAGGCTGCCCACGACGTTGACCTGCGCCAGGCCGCCTGTGAAGTGGCCCACCAGCGCATGCGCGAAGCGGAAGATGCGGTCGGTGATGCCGCCGGTGTTCATCAGCGAGCCGGCAAGGATGAAGAAGGGAATGGCGAGCAGCGTGAAGCCCGACGACGCGGAGAACATCCGCTGCGCGATCATCGTCAGGGCCTGCGCTTCGCCCGCGAAGACGTAGGCGGAGATGGCCGTGACGCCGATCGCCACGGCCACCGGGACGCCAAACATGATGAGGGCCAAGAGCCCTCCCATGACCAGAAATGCTTGCATGAATTTCTTTCCGGTCCTGCCTTACTTGGTGGCGAGCATGTCCATGAAGGTCTTCATGTTGTCCTTGCCCGCATAGGCGCCGACACGGTCGTAGGCCGGTTGCATGATGGCGCGGAACTTCGCGAGATCGGGCCGGGTGACGGCGACGCCGGCCGCTTCCATCTTCGAGATCTCGGCGGCTTCCTGTTCGGCCACGAGCTTGCGCATGAGGTCTCGCGCGAGCTTGCTTTCTTCGCGCAATACCGTCTGCTGTGCCGGCGTCAGTTTCTTCCAGCTCGATTGGCTGATGACGTGCGTCATGCTGTTGTAGACATGGCGGGTGATCGCCAGATGCTTCTGCACTTCGAACAGCTTGAAGTGATAGGTCACGCCGATCGGGTTCTCCTGCCCGTCGACCACGCCCTGGTTCAGCGCCGCCGCCAGTTCGGGGAATGCGATCTGGGTGGTGGAGGCGCCCGTGGCTTCCAGCGCCGCGATGATCTGCAGCTCTGGCGGTGTCCGCAGGCGCAGGCCCTTCATGTCTTGCGGGCTGTTGATCGGCCGCTTCGAATTCGTCGTGTTGCGAAAACCATATTCCCAAGTCGACAGCAGCACGAGGCCCTTCTTCTCGAGACGCGGGGCCACCCAGTCGTGGAAAGGGCCGTCGAGCACCCGATGCGCCTGGGCGTAGTCGGTGAACGCGTAGGGCGTCATGACGGTCGCGAAGGCCTTCTCGTACTTGTCGAGCGCGCCTTGGGTCGGCAGGTTCATGTCGATCACGCCGACGGTGGTTTGCTCCAACTGGTCGGGTGGGGAGCCGAGCTGATTGGACGGGTACAGCTCGATGCGGACTTCGCCATTGGTGCGCGCCTCCACGTTCTTCTTGAGCTGCAGCGCGGCAGTGTGCGCGGGATGCGATTCGGCCGCGAAGTGCGCGAGCTTGAGCGTGGTGGCGGCTTGCGCCGAACCGAGTGCGGCAAAGCCGAGGATGGCCGCGATCGTGGCGCGGGCGAAGGTGCGGGAGGGCGTGAAAGGCATGGTGTGTCTCCTTGGGTAAACGGTCGGTATCGGAGCGGGAGGGGCGTTCAATCGATCGTGGCGCCCGAGCGCTGGACCAACGCGCCCCAGCGCTTGACTTCCTGCGCGACGAAAGGCTGGAACGCTTCGTGGCGGTCGCCGATCGGGTCGGCGCCCAGCTCTTTCAGCCGCGCCTGCACGGCCGGGTCGGCCACGGCCTGGGCGATGCTGGCCGAGAGCTTGGCCACCACCGGCGCGGGCGTGCCGGCGGGCGCGAACAGGCCGAACCACGAGCGCGCGTCCATTTGCGGGTAGCCCGCTTCGGTGAAGGTGGGCACCTCGGGCAGGTTGCTGCGGCGTGCCTGGCCCGTGACTGCCAGCGGTCGCAGCTTGCCGGCCTGCACCTGCGTCAGCACTTCGGGCAGGTTGGCAAACATCGCCTGCACCTGGCCGCCGATCAGGTCGGTTTGCGCCAGCGCGCCGCCTTTGTAGGGCACGTGCTGCATGCGCGTACCGATGAGCGTGTTGAACTGCTCGCCGGCCAGGTGCGCCGCAGTGCCCGTGCCGCCCGAGGCGAAGTTCACCTTGTCGCCCTGCGCCTTGGCGAAGGCCGCGAACTCGCCCGCGGTGCGCGCCGGCACGCTGGGGTTGACCACCATCAGCAGCGGCACCGATGCGAGGTTCGACAGCCCCGCGAAATCCTTCGTCAGGCTGTAGTCGAGCTTCTTGTAGAGCGTGGCATTGATCGCGTGGCTTGAGGTCGCCATCAGGATCGTGTAGCCGTCGGGCGCCGCGCGGGCCACGGCCACCGCACCGATGTTGCCGCTGGCGCCGGCGCGGTTGTCCACCACCACCGGCTGGCCGAGCTGGTCGGACACCTTCTGGCCCACCACTCGCGCGATCACGTCGGTGGCACCGCCGGCCGCGAAGGGCACGATGATCCGGATCGGGCGCGACGGGAAGTCGCTCGCGTCCTGAGCGTGGACCGGCGCGAGCGCGCAGGCGCCGCACGCCGCCAGGGCCGAAGCCCGCAGCAGTCTGTTCATGTCTTGTCTCCTTGTGGTCGAAAAAGTTTTCAGGCCGCGGCGCGCAGGGCCTTGTCGCGCAGCTCGCTGAGCGTGGCGCGCGGCGTCAATATCTCGGTCTCGATGGTCAGCTCGATCAGCGCTGCGCCGCCGGCGGCCAGCGCGCGCTGCAGCGCGGGCGCGAAGTCCTCGCTGCGCGCCACCCGCTCGGCCTGCAGGCCGAAGGACTGCGCGTACTGCACGAAATCGGGGTTGCACAGGTCGGTACCGATCGGGCGGCCCGGGTAGTTGACTTCCTGGTGCATGCGGATCGTGCCGTACATGCCGTTGTTGAAGACGATGAAGACGATGGCCAGGCCGTGGCGCTTGACGGTCGCCAGCTCCTGCGAGGTCATCAAAAAGCAGCCGTCGCCCGCCAGGCAGATCACTTGCCGCGTAGGGTGCGTGAGCTTGGCCGCGATGGCCGCCGGCACGCCGTAGCCCATGGCGCCGCTGGTCGGCGCCAGCTGCGAGTGCGCGTGCGAGAACGGGTAGTAGCGGTGCGCCCATGCGCTGTAGTTGCCGGCGCCGTTGGTCAGGATCGCGTCGGGTGCGAGCGTGTCGCGCAGCACCTCGATCACGCGCGCCGGGTCGAGCACGGCTTCGCGCTTCGACGGCGTCACGTAGCGCTGATAGTTGCCGCGCAACTGGTCGAGCCAGCCGCGCCAGCGTGCGCCGTCGACGGGGGCCGATGCGGCGGCCGCTGTGGCGAACGGGTCCGGGTGGCTCAGCACTTTCAGCACCGGCTGGTAGACGCGCCCGAGCTCCTCGGCGCACGGCAGCACATGCACCAGGCGCTGACGCGGCACCGGCACTTCGAGCAGCGTGTAGCCGCTGGTCACGATCTCGCCCAGGCGGGTGCCCGCGGCGATCAGCAGGTCGGCCTCGCGTACGGCTTTCGCCAGCTCCGGGTTCACGCCGATGCCGACCTCGCCGACATACTGCGGATGGCGGTTGTCGAACAGGTCCTGCCGCCGGAAGGCGCATGCCACGGGCAGGCCGTTCTGCACGGCGAAGCGCTTGATGGCAGCGCGGCCGTCGGCACTCCAGCCCGGTCCGCCGAGCAGCAGCAACGGGCGCTGCGCGCGCGCCAGTTCTTCGCGCAGTTGCGCCATCGCAGCAGGGGCCGGCTGCGCTTCAGGCACCTCGACACGCGGCACCACGGTGGGAAAGGCGGAGTCCGTCAGCATGTCTTCGGGCAGCGCCAGCACCACCGGCCCGGGGCGGCCGGACATCGCGACCGCGTAGGCGCGCGCCATGAACTCGGGCACGCGCGCCACGTCGTCGATTTGCGCGACCCACTTGGCGAAGGTGCCGAACATGCGGCGGTAATCGATCTCCTGGAAGGCCTCGCGCTCGATCATGTCGCGCCCGACCTGGCCGATCAGCAGGATCATCGGCGTCGAATCCTGGAAGGCCGTCTGCACGCCGATGCTGGCGTTGGTGGCGCCGGGCCCGCGCGTCACCATGCAGATGCCGGGGCGGCCGGTGAGCTTGCCGTGCGCCTCGGCCATGAAGGCGGCGCCGCCCTCGTGCCGGCACACCACCACGCGCATTGCGTCCTGCTGGGCATAGAGCGCGTTCAGTACGTCGAGGTAGCTTTCGCCTGGCACGCAGAACACGGTGTCGGTGCCTTGCGCAAGCAGGGCATCGACGATCAGCTGACCGCCAGTGCGGAGTTTGGGGGAATCGTTCATCGCCAGCCATCGGGCCGCCATCGCGGCGGTGGAGTTGAGATGGCATTGACTCTAGGCAAGCGGGTGCCCGGAGCGTTAGGACGATTGGGTGTGCGTGTTGTACTTTTCCGCAGCCCCGACTAGGGGCTTACGCTAGGGCCGGGCCGTCAGGCGCACCGACCCGAAACGCTTCCTGAATTCGCCGGGCGGCAGTTGCGTGTGCTTCTTGAAGAAGCGGCTGAAGTAGGCGTGGTCCTCGAAATGGAGGTGGAACGCGATCTCGGCCACGCCCATGTCGGTGTTGCTCAGCAAGCGCTTGGCTTCCAGCACCAGCCGCTCTTGCACCAGCTGCCCGGCGGTCTTGCCGACCGTGCGCTTGACCGCGTCGTTGAGCTGCCGCTCGGTGACATACAGCGACTCGGCGTAGTCGCGCAAGGGGCCGAAATCGAGGTAGTGCTGATCGATCAGCAGCTTGAAGCGCTTGGTCAGCGAGTAGCTCTGCGGCGAGGCGTCGTCGCTGGTGCGCTCGGGGTACAGGCGGCGCAGGCGCGTCAGCAGCACCAGGAGGTAGGAGCGCACGATGTCCAGCCGCGCCTCGGCGCGGCCGAGCATTTCCTTTTCCATCTCCAGCAGCAGTGGCAGCAACTCGTCGTGCTGCGCCTGGCTCAGGTAGAGCACCGGCGCATCGGAGGCGATGTGGAAGAACGGGTACTGCGCGATCTCGTCGGAGCGCGGGAACATCTGCACGAAAAACTCGGTGCTGAAGTTGATGACGAAACCCTTGGGCTGCACCGTCGAGGCCCATGCATGCAGCTGGCCGGGTGACACGAAGAACACTGCGTTCGCGCGCGCGTCGAAGCTCTCGAAATCCAGCAGGTGCGTGCCCGCCGCCTCGCTCATCCACAGGAGGTGGTAGTAGTTGTGCCGGTGCGGAAAGCCGCGCGGGATGTCCGGCCGATTTTCCAGCCGCACCAGATCGAAATAGAACGCACCTTCCTCGCCACTGAAGTCGGAACTGTCGAAGGTCGGGAAGTCGGGAGCGTCCACGAGGGTGCGTGCAGGGGAGGTGAGAAGGGGGAAGCGGGCATTTTAGAAGTCCGGCTCTGGACCGCTCTGGCCCGGGACTAGCTCTAATTCAGGGTTTCCCCGCAGCTTGCATACCGTGCCCCACATACGCAATATGGCTGCGACGGTATGGCTGCGGCGCTGCCAGCCGGTAACTTCCGGCGTGGGTCGAATGCCTGTCGCCAGTCGTCGACGTGAGCGGCGTGCATCCGACGCGCTCGGTGCTCGACTGGCTGCGCGAGGACGCACGGTGTACCGGCACCAAGGAAGGCTGCAACGAAGGCGACTGCGGCGCCTGCACGGTGGTGATCGGCGAGCTCTCGGCCAGCGGCGAGGCGCTGGACCTGCAGACCGTCAACGCCTGCATCCAGTTCCTGCCCACGCTGCACGGCAAGGCGCTGTTCACCGTGGAAGACCTGAAGGGGCAGTGCGGCGCGCCGAAGCGCGATCCGGCGCTGCACGACAAGCGCCCCGTTCACCCTTTGCACCCGGTGCAGCAGGCCATGGCCGATTGCCACGGTTCGCAATGCGGCTTCTGCACGCCGGGCTTCGTGATGTCGCTCTGGTCGACCTACGAACACCACCAGGCGCAGGGCACGCAGCCGACGCGCCAGCAGCTGGCCGACGACCTCTCGGGCAACCTGTGCCGCTGCACCGGCTACCGGCCGATCATCGATGCGGGCCAGCGCATGTTCGACCTGCCGGCCGTGCGGCTCGACACCGCGCCGGTCGTGGCCGCGCTGCGCACGCTGCAGCGCGAGGGGAGCTTCGACTACGCCGCGCCGCTGGGTGCGCGCATCGACCACTTCCACGCGCCTCGCACGCTCGACCAATTGGCGGCGCTGCGCATGGAGAAGCCGGGCGCGCGCATCCTCGCCGGCTCGACCGATGTGGGCCTCTGGGTCAACAAGCAGTTCCGCGACCTCGGGGACATCCTTTTCGTGGGCGATGTCGCGGACATGAAGGCGGTCGAGGTGCGCGGTGATGCGGTAGACGGCGAGCTCTACATCGGCGCGGGCGCCTCGCTCGAGCGTGCCTTCGCCGCCCTGGTGGCGCGCGTGCCCAGCCTGGCCGATGTGTGGCTGCGCTTCGCCTCACCGCCGATCCGCCATGCCGGCACGATGGGCGGCAATGTCGCCAACGGCTCGCCGATCGGCGATTCGCCGCCGGTCCTGATGGCGCTCGATGCAGAGATCGAGTTGCGCCAGGGGGCGCGCGTGCGCCGCATGCCGCTGGCCGACTTCTATCTCGACTACATGAAGAACCAGCTGGAGTCCGGCGAGTTCGTTCAGGGCATTGCCGTGCCGCTGACTGCGATGCAGCGCCAGGTGCGGGCTTACAAGATCAGCAAGCGCTTCGACTGCGACATCTCCGCGCTGTGCGCGGGTTTCGCGATCGCGCTCGATGAGGGCGTCGTCACCGACGTGCGCCTGGCCTTCGGCGGCATGGCTGCGACCGTGCGCCGTGCCGCGCTGGCCGAAGCCGCGCTCGTGGGCAAGCCGTGGACGCAGGCCAGCGTGAACGCGGCGCGACAGGCGCTGGCGCAGGACTTCCAGCCGTTGTCGGACATGCGGGCTTCGGCCGGCTACCGCTTGCAGGTGGCGCAGAACCTGATCCAGCGGCTGTGGCTCGAAACCCGAACGCAAGACGCACTGCCGACTTCCGCCACCAGCGTCTGGAGCGTGATGCCGCATGCGGTCGGCGACGCTGCTATCCGCGAAGGAGCCCGCGCATGAACAAGCCCATCGACGCCCGCCTCTTGCAACCGGCCGAGGCCTTTGCCGACTATTTGAAGAACGCGGCCGCTCGGATCGACACCGGCGCCGAGGCGAAGGCCGTGGCCGATGGCGCGCGCGTCGGCATCAGCCGCCCGCACGAGTCGGCAGCGCTGCATGTGGCCGGCGAGGCCACCTACATCGACGACATCCCGGAACTGGCCGGCACGCTGCACTGCGCGCTGGGCCTGTCGCCCATGGCAGCGGGGCGGCTGGTCGGCATGTCGCTCGACCGCATCCGCGCGATGCCGGGCGTGGTCGCCGTGCTGAGCGCCACCGACATTCCGGGAAGCAACGATTGCGGCTCGATCGTGCACGACGACCCGATCCTGTGCAGCGGCGACATCCGCTACCTGGGGCAGCCGGTGTTCGCGGTGATCGCCGAGACACGCGATGCCGCGCGCCGCGCCGCCGCGAAGGCGAAGGACGTGCTCGAGATCGAAGCCGCCACGCCGGTGCTGACGCCGCAGGACGCCCACGCGCGCGGCCTGTACGTCGTGCCGCCGATGCACCTGGTGCGCAGCACGAACGAGGGCGGCGCCGCAGCGGCCATCGCCCGCGCCCCGCGGCGCCTGCGCGGCACGCTCGATGTCGGCGGGCAGGAGCAGTTCTACCTGGAAGGTCAGATCAGCTACGCGATTCCGAAGGAGGGTGGCGCGATGCACGTGCATTGCTCGACGCAGCACCCGAGCGAGATGCAGCACCTGGTCGCGCACGCGCTGCACCTGCACGCGAACGAAGTGCATGTCGAATGCCGGCGCATGGGTGGCGGGTTCGGCGGCAAGGAGTCGCAGTCGGGCCTGTTCGCCTGCGTGGCCGCGGTGGCGGCCAACCAGCTGCGACGCCCCGTCAAGCTGCGGCTCGACCGCGACGACGACTTCATGATCACCGGCCGGCGCCATTGCTTCTGGTACGAGTACGAGGTGGGCTTCGACGACGAGGGTCGCGTGCTCGGCGCCGAAGTCACGATGGTGTCGCGCGCCGGCCATTCCGCCGACCTGTCGGGCCCGGTGATGACGCGCGCGCTCTGCCACTTCGACAACGCCTACTGGCTGCCCGACGTGGCGATGCACGGCTATTCCGGCAAGACCCACACGCAGAGCAACACCGCCTTCCGCGGTTTCGGCGGCCCGCAAGGCGCGATCGCGATCGAGAACATCCTGGACAGCGTGGCGCGCGAGCTGGGCCGCGATCCGCTCGACGTGCGGCGCGTCAATTTCTACGGCAAGGACAGCCAGAACGTCACGCCCTACCAGCAGGTCGTGACCGACAACATCATTCACGAGCTGGTCGCCGAGCTGGAAGAAAGCAGCGACTACCGCGCGCGCCGTGCCGAGATCGCGGCCTTCAACGCGACCAGCCCGGTGCTCAAGCGCGGCATCGCGCTGGCGCCGCTGAAGTTCGGCATCTCGTTTAACGTCAAGCATTTCAACCAGGCCGGCGCGCTGGTGCATGTCTACACCGACGGCTCGATCCTGGTGAACCATGGCGGCACCGAGATGGGTCAGGGCCTGAACACCAAGGTGGCGCAGGTGGTGGCGCACGAGTTGGGCGTGAGCTTCGAGTCGGTGCGCGTCACGGCCACCGACACCACCAAGGTTGCGAACACCTCGGCCACGGCGGCCTCGACCGGCGCCGACCTGAACGGCAAGGCCGCGCAGGATGCCGCGCGGCAGATCCGCGAGCGGCTGGCCGCCTGCGCGGCGGCACGGCACGGCGGCGAACCCGGCGCGGTGCGCTTCGCCAACGACCAGGTGGAGGTGAACGGCCGCACGCTGTCCTTCGCCACAGTGGTCGGCGAGGCCTATCTCGACCGCATGCAGCTCTGGTCAGACGGCTTCTACGCCACGCCGGGCCTGAGCTGGGACAAGGACAAGATGCAGGGCCGCCCGTTCTTCTACTACGCCTACGGCGCGGCAGTGAGCGAGGTGATCGTCGACACGCTGACGGGCGAGTTCAAGCTGCTGCGCGCCGACATCCTGCACGACGCGGGCAAGTCGCTGAACCCCGCAGTCGACATCGGCCAGGTCGAAGGTGCGTTCATTCAGGGCATGGGCTGGCTCACCACCGAAGAGCTGGTCTGGCATCCGCAGAGCGGCAAGCTCACCACGCACGCCCCCAGCACCTACAAGATCCCGACGGCCAACGATTGCCCGCCGGTCTTCAACGTGAAGCTGTTCGAGGGCGAAAACTTCGAGGACTCGATCCACCGCAGCAAGGCCGTGGGCGAGCCGCCGCTGCTGCTGCCGTTTTCGGTGTTCTTCGCGATCCGCGATGCCGTGTCGGCGGTGGCCGAGCACCGCGTCGACCCGCCACTGCGCGCACCGGCGACCAGCGAGGCCATCCTGAACGCGATCACGGCCGTGCAGGCCGCCTAGGCGACCGTAGACTTTGGCGCATGTCCGAAGCCCTCTCCATGCCCCGCGCCAGCACGTCATCGTTTTTTGCGACACAGGAAGGCGCGCGCCATGCGTGACCAGGCCCTGTTCGACAAGATCGATCTGCACCTCATCCGCGTCCTGCACACCGTGCTGACCGAACGCAGCGTCTCGCGCGCCGCCATCCGCTTGGGCATGTACCAGCCGGCGGTGTCGGCCGCGCTCAAGCGACTGCGCGACCTGTCGGGCGATCCGCTGCTGGTGCGCTCGGGCTCGGGGATGGTGCCGACCGACGCGGGCCTGCGCATGATCGAGCCGAGCGCGAGCATCCTGCGCGCGGCCGAGGTGCTGTTCTCGGACGCCCGCGGCTTCGAGCCGCAGACCGCCGTCACGACCTTCCGCATTGCGGCCAGCGACTACCTCGACCCGCTGTTCCTGCCGATGCTCGTCGCGCAGATCAAAAGTCAGGCGCCGCTGTGCGGCATCGAAATCCATCCGCTGTCGCCTGATTCCGACTACCACGGCCACCTGTCGCTCGGGCAGGTCGATCTGGTCATCGGCAACTGGCTCAAGCCACCTGAAGACCTGCACATGGCGCGGCTCTTCGGCGACGAGGTGGTGTCGCTCGTGAACCAGGACCATCCGGCCGTGCGGCGCGGCTGGGACGTCGACAGCTGGCTTGCGGCCGAACACATCGCGCCCACGCCGATGCACCCGGGCGGCCGCGGGATCATCGACCAGATGCTCGATGGCATGGGCCTGCAGCGCCACATCACGGCGCGCTGCGCGCACTTCGGGCTCATTCCCGAAATGGTGGCATCGAGTCTGCTGGTGCTCACCACCGGACGCCAGTACTGCGAGCGCTACACGCCGCGCTTGCCCGTGAAGATTCTCGAGTGCCCGGTCGCGTTGCCGCGCCTCATGTACTACCAGTTGTGGCACGAGCGCACGCATGCGTCGAGTTCGGCGCGCTGGCTGCGCGAACGCACCAAGTCGGTCGCTGCGTCGCTGCGGCCGCCACCCGGCGCAGGCGCGCCGCCGGACCACTGACCGGCCCCTGACCGGGCCGCGAAAAGAAAAAACAAAGCAGGAGACAAAAATGAACTGGATGGAAAAGGTGTTCAAGCTCAAGGAGCACAACACCACGGTGCGCACCGAACTCGTGGCGGGGCTCACCACCTTTCTCACGATGGCCTACATCATCTTCGTGAACCCCTCGATCCTGGGCGACGCGGGGATGCCGAAAGACGCGGTGTTCGTGGCCACCTGCCTGATCGCGGCCTTCGGCACGCTGATCATGGGCCTGTATGCCAACTACCCGATCGCTCTGGCGCCGGGCATGGGGCTCAACGCCTACTTCTCCTACGTGGTGGTGCTGCAGATGGGCTTCACCTGGCAGGCGGCGCTGGGCGCGGTGTTCATCTCGGGCTGCCTGTTCCTGCTGGTCACGCTGTTCGGGCTGCGCGGGCTGATCATCCGCGGCATTCCGCTGTCGCTGCGCTATGCGATCACGGTAGGCATCGGGCTGTTCCTTGCGCTCATCGCGCTCAAGAGCGCCGGCATCGTGGCTGCATCGCCCGCCACCTTCGTGACGCTGGGCGACCTGCACACGGCGCCGGTGGTGCTGGCCGTGCTGGGCTTCGTGCTGATCGTGGTGCTCGACAAGCTCAAGGTGCCCGGCGCCATCCTGATCGGCATCGTGTCGGTCACGGTGGCTTCGTTCTTCTTCGCGGGCAACCAGTTCCGTGGCGTCTTCTCCGCGCCGCCCTCGATCGCGCCGACCTTCCTGCAGCTGGACATCAAGACCGCGCTGTCGGCGGGCCTCCTCAACGTGGTGCTGGTGTTCTTCCTGGTCGAGCTGTTCGACGCCACCGGCACGCTGATGGGCGTGGCCAAGCGCGCCGGCCTCCTGGTGCCGGGCAAGATGGAACGACTCAACAAATCGCTGCTGGCCGACAGCGGCGCCATCTTTGCGGGCGCGTTGCTGGGCACCTCCAGCACCACGGCCTATGTGGAAAGCGCAGCCGGTGTGCAGGCCGGCGGGCGCACCGGCCTCACGGCGCTGAGCGTGGCGGTGCTGTTCCTGGCCTGCCTGTTCATCGCGCCGCTGGCTGGCGTGGTGCCCGCCTACGCCACGGCGCCCGCGCTCTTTTTTGTCGCCTGCCTGATGCTGCGCGAGCTGACCGAGCTCGACTGGGACGACACGACCGAGGTCATTCCCGCCGCGGTGACCGCGCTGGCGATGCCCTTTACCTATTCGATCGCCAACGGCCTGGCGTTCGGCTTCATCACCTATGCGGTGCTCAAGCTCTTCACGGGGCGGGCACGGGAAGTGCATGCCATGGTCTGGATCATCGCCGCCGTGTTTCTTTTCAAGTTCATCTACGTCGGCGGACACTGAAGACAATAGCGACCCGGAACGACCCCTCCATCGACGACCACGGCCAGGCACAGGCATGACAATCCACAGACTCCAGCTCGCCCACATCACCAAGCGCTACCCGGCTGTGGTGGCCAACAGCGACGTGTCGCTGACCGTCCAGCCCGGCGAGACGCATGCGGTGCTCGGCGAGAACGGCGCCGGCAAATCGACGCTGATGAAGATCATCTACGGCTCGGTCAAGCCCGACGAAGGGACCGTCAGCTTCAACGGCCAGCCGGTGAACATCCGCAACCCGCAGGAGGCGCGGGCGCTGGGCATCAGCATGGTGTTCCAGCACTTCAGCCTGTTCGACACGCTGACGGTGGCCGAGAACGTCTGGCTGGGGCTCGACAAGAGCCTGGCGCTGGCCGAGGTCACGCGCCGCATCACCGCCAAGGCCAGCGAGTACGGGCTGGACATCGACCCCGCGCGGCCGGTGCACACGCTGTCGGTCGGCGAGATGCAGCGCGTCGAGATCATCCGCGCGCTGCTGACCGACCCCAAGCTGCTGATCCTCGACGAGCCGACCTCGGTGCTGACGCCGCAGGCCGTGCAGAAGCTCTTCGTGGTGCTCAAGAAGCTGGCGTCCGAGGGCTGCAGCATCCTCTACATCAGCCACAAGCTGCACGAGATCCGCGAGCTGTGTACCGCCTGCACCGTGCTGCGCGGCGGCAAGGTCACGGGCGTGTGCAACCCGCAGGAAGAGAGCAACGAGTCGCTCTCGCGCCTGATGATCGGCGCCGAGCCGCCGCCGCTGCAGCACCGCGAGGTCAAGACCGGCGAGGTGGCGTTGCGCGTTCAGGCGCTCACGCTGGCGCGCGAGGACCAGTTCGGTGTCGACCTCGAAGACGTGTCGCTCGAGGTGCGCGCCGGCGAGGTGGTCGGCATCGCGGGCGTCTCGGGCAACGGGCAGCGCGAGCTGCTCTATGCGCTGTCGGGCGAGGACGTGCGTGCCGCGCCCGCCATGATCGAGGTGTTCGGCCAACCGGCCGCGCGCCTGAGGCCGCGCCGCCGCCGCGCGCTGGGCGTGCATTTCGTGCCCGAAGAACGGCTGGGCCGTGGTGCGGTGCCGACGCTGAGCCTGGCGCAAAACATGTTGCTCACGCGCAGCAACGCGGTCGGCAAGAGCGGCTGGATCGACACCGGCGCGCTGGCCCGTCATGCGACCGCGATCATCGATCGCTTCAAGGTCAAGGCCGGCGGGCCGGGCGCCGCAGCGCGTTCGCTGTCGGGCGGCAACCTGCAGAAATTCATCGTCGGGCGCGAGATCGACGCGAACCCGAAGCTCTTCATCGTTTCGCAGCCGACCTGGGGCGTCGATGTCGGCGCCGCGGCGCTGATCCGCGGCGAGATCCTGGCGCTGCGCGACGCCGGTTGTGCGGTGCTGGTGGTGAGCGAGGAGCTCGACGAGCTGTTCGAGATCAGCGACCGGCTCTACGTGATTGCGAAGGGGCGGCTGTCGCCCTCGGTCGACCGTGCGGCCGCGACGGTGCCGCGCATCGGCGAATGGATGAGCGGGCTGTGGAACGCCCCGAACGCCTCTGCCGGCACGACCCCGAAGGAGGCGATCCATGCTCAAGCTTGAACCCCGTCCGCAACTCTCGCGCTTCTGGAGCTACGGCTCGCCAATCCTGGCGCTGCTGATCACCGTGCTGATCGGTGCTGCGCTGTTCGCGGCGCTCGGCAAGGACCCGGTGCGCGGGCTCATGGTGTTTTTCTACGAGCCCATCAAGAGCCCCTATGCCATCGGCGAACTGATGGTCAAGGCGACGCCGCTCTTGATCATTGCGCTGGGGCTGGCCGTGTGCTTCCGCTCGAACGTCTGGAACATCGGCGCCGAAGGGCAGTTCGTGTTCGGCGCCATCGCCGCGGGCGGCGTCGCGCTGCTGGCCGGCAAGGGCACCGGGCCATGGATCGTGCCGGTGATCCTGATGGCCGGCGTGCTCGGGGGCATGGTCTGGGCCGGCATCGTCGCTTGGCTGCGCGACAGCTTCAACGCCAACGAAATCCTGGTCAGCCTGATGCTGGTGTACGTCGCCATCCTGCTCCTGGGCTACCTGGTCGCTGGGCCGTGGAAGGACCCGGGTGGCTACAACTTCCCGCAGTCGCGCACCTTCGAGGCGGTGACGCAGATTCCGCGCCTCATGAAGGGCTCGCGCGTCAGCATCGGGTTGCTGATCGCGCTGGTCGGGGTCGGCGTGCTGTGGGTCTTCCTGTTCCGCACGCGCGCCGGCTTCGCGCAGCAGGTCGGTGGCCTGGCGCCCGCGGCGGCGCGCTATGCCGGCTTTTCGGCGCGGCGCGCCGTGTGGATCGCGCTGCTGACCTCGGGCGGCGCGGCCGGCCTGGCCGGCGCGCTGGAAGTGGCTGGGCCCATCGGCCAGCTCACGCCGTACGTACCGGCGGGCTACGGCTTCGCCGCGATCATCGTGGCCTTCGTGGGTCGGCTGCACCCGGTCGGCATGGTCTTCTCGGCGCTCCTGATGAGCATGTTCTACATCGGCGGCGAGCTCGCGCAATCGCGATTGGGCCTGCCCAAGTCGCTCACGGGCGTGTTCCAGGGCCTGCTGCTGTTCACGCTGCTGGCCTGCGACACGCTGATCGCCTACCGAATCAAGCGCAAGGCCGGCGCCCGGCCGGCTGCTGCCGCCGCGCCGACTGCCTCACTGCAAGCCAGCACACCGCTCACGGTCCCTGCTGCCAACGCCACGCAAGGAGGCGTGTGATGGACTCCTACGCACTGCTTCTAGGCTCCACGCTCAGCGCGGGCACCATCCTTGCGCTGGCCGCGCTGGGCCTCCTGATCAACGAAAAGGCCGGCATCGTCAACCTCGGCGCCGAGGGCATGATGCTCTGCGCCGCCATCGCGGGTTTCGCGGCGACGGTGGTCACCGGCAACGCCTGGCTCGGCTTTCTGGCGGGCATGGCGGCGGGCGCGATCCTGGCGGTGTTCTTCGGCGTGCTGGTGATCTGGCTCAACACCAACCAGTACGCGACGGGTTTGGCGCTCAGCCTGTTCGGCGTGGGTTTCTCGGCCTTCGCCGGGATCGGCTTCGTGCAGGCCAAGCTGCCCGCCACCATCTCTTACGCGCTGCCGGTGTTGGGCGACATCCCGCTCGTCGGGCCGGCGCTGTTCCGGCACCACCCGCTGGTGTACTTCGCGGTGGCACTGACCTTCGGGCTGATCTGGTTCCTGTACCGCACGCGCGCCGGGCTGGTGCTGCGCTCGGTCGGCGAATCGCCGGAGTCGTCGCATGCGCTGGGCTATCCGGTGCGCCGCATCCGCTTCATGGCGGTGGTGGCCGGTGGCGCACTGTGCGGGCTGGCGGGCGCCTACCTGTCGATCGTTTACACGGGCCTCTGGGTCGAAGGCATGGTCGCGGGCAAGGGCTGGATTGCGCTGGCGCTGACGACCTTTGCGACCTGGCGACCCATCCGCGTGCTGCTGGGCGCCTACCTGTTCGGCGGCGTGTCGATGCTGGGCTTCCACTTCCAGAGCATCGGCATCAACGTGCCGAGCCAGTTCCTGAGCATGCTGCAGTACATCGCGCCGATCGTGGTGCTCGCATTGATCTCGCGCAATCCGGCATTCATCCGCATCAACATGCCGGCTTCCATCGGGAAACCGTTCTACCCCGGCTCATAATCACACCGGATTTCTGCTTCCTGCCACCCCGTTCTTTGATGAGGAAATTGACAATGAATGATCTGAACAAGCGCTCCCTGCTCAAGCTGGCGGCCCTCACGGCTGTCGCATCGGCCGCCCTGATCGGCTGCGGCAAGAAGGAAGAGGCAGCGCCGCCGGCCGCCGCCCCGGCACCGGCACCCGCCGCGGCCGCACCGGCACCCGCTGCACCGCTGAACATCGCGTTCGCGTACGTCGGCCCGGTCGGCGACGGTGGCTGGACCTTCGCCCACGACAACGGGCGCAAGGCGCTCGAGAAGGAATTCGGCGACAAGATCAAGACCAGCTTCGTCGAGTCGGTGCCCGAGTCGGCCGATGCCGAGCGCGTGTTCCGCGACATGGTGGGCCAGAAGAACCAGCTGGTGTTCGGCACCACCTTCGGCTACATGGAACCGATGCTCAAGGTCGCAGCCGATCACAAGGACGTCAAGTTCGAGCATGCCACCGGCTACAAGACGGCCGAGAACATGCGCACCTACGACAGCCGCACCTACGAAGGCGCTTACATGGCCGGCATCATCGCGGGCGCGATGACCAAGTCGAACAAGCTCGGCGTGGTCGGCTCGGTGCCGATTCCGGAGGTGCTGCGCAACATCAACAGCTTCACGATGGGCGCGCAATCGGTCAACCCGAAGATCACCACCAACGTGGTGTGGGTCAACGAATGGTTCAGCCCGCCGAAGGAAACCGAGGCGGCCACGGCACTGATCAACGGCGGCGCCGACGTGCTGTTCCAGAACACCGATTCGCCCGCTGTGCTGAAGACCGCGCAGGAACGCGGCGCGCGCGCCTTCGGCTGGGATTCCGACATGACCGCCTACGGCCCGAAGGCCCACCTGGGTTCGGCCATCATCAACTGGGCGCCGTACTACATCAAGGCCACGCAGGATGCGCTCGACGGCAAGTGGGCCACCGGCAGCAGCTGGTGGGGTGTGAAGGAAGGCGCGATCGACATGGTCTCGGTGGCCGAAGACGTGCCCGCCGACATCAAGGCCAAGGTCGATGAAGTGCGCAGCGGCCTGAAGGCTGGCACGTACAACATCTGGAAGGGCCCGATCGTCGGCCAGGACGGCAAGGAACTCGTGGCCGCCGGCGCTGTCGCCGACGACAAGTTCCTGTCGGGCGTGAATTTCTACATCAAGGGTGTCGAAGGCAAGGTGCCAGGCGCGAAGTAAGGCCCGCGCTCGCCACAAAGGGCTGCCTTCGGGCAGCCCTTTTTCTTTGGTCCGCCGCCGTCAGGCCTTGGTGCCGAGCTTGTCGATCAGCACTTCGCTTGCGCGGTTCAGGCCGATCACTTCGACGGCGCTGCCGTGCTTGCCCAGGCGCTGAACCACCTTGTCGAGCGCGCCGACGGCAGTCACATCCCAGAAGTGCGCCTGCGTGACGTCGATGCGCACTGGTCGGCCTTCGGTCTCGCGCACGTCAAAGGCGTCGACAAACAGGTCGGCCGAGGCAAAGAACACCTGGCCGGTGACGCGGTAGTGGCGCGTTCCGTCGGCGTCGTCGTCGTGGGCCCGCACATCGAGCAAGTGCGCCACCTTGAAGGTAAAGAAAACGCCGCTGAGCATCACGCCGACCGCCACGCCCGCGGCCAGGTTGTCGGTGGCCACTGTCACGACAACGGTCGCCAGCATCACGGCGCTCGACATCCGCGGATGCACCACCAACGCGCGCAGCGAACCCCAGTCGAAGGTCGAGGCCGACACCATCACCATGATCGCGACAAGGGCCGCGACCGGCACCTGCGACACCCAGGGTTTGAGCAGCACCATCAGGATGAGCAGAAAGACCCCGGCGAACAGGGTGGACAGACGGCCTCGGCCACCGTAGCGCACGTTGCTCACCGTCTGGCCGATCATCCCGCAACCGGCAATGCCGCCGAAAAAGCTGGCGGCAATGTTGGCGAGCCCCAGGCCGCTGCATTCGCGGTTCTTCGAGCTGGGCGTGTCGGTGAGGTCATCGACGACGCTCGCCGTCATCATCGATTCGAGCAGGCCGACCATCGCGATGGCCAGCGCGGGCAGCGCGATCAGGCGCAGCGTCTCCAGCGTGAGGGGCAGGTCGATCCACGCGAACACGGGCAAGGCGTCGGGCAACTGGCCCAGGTCGGCGACCGTCTTCAGCGGCAGGTTGAACCACGACGCGATCACCGTGAGCACCACGATGCAGATCAGAGGCGACGGGATGACCGAGCTCAGGCGCGGCAGCAGGTAGATGATCGCCAGGCCCAGCGCCAGCATGCCCCACGTCGCGCCGTTGGCGCCCACCAGGTGCGGTATCTGCGCCGCGAAGATCAGGATGGCCAGGGCGTTGACGAAGCCGGTCCGCACCGACGACGAGACGAAGCGCATCAAGGCACCGAGCCGCAGCACACCGAACAGCACCTGGACCAAACCCGCCAGGACGCCCGCCGCCAGCAGATAGGGCAAGCCGTGCGCCTGCACCAGCGGCGCCGCGACCAGGGCCACGGAGCCGGCCGCCGCCGAGATCATCGCGGGCCGCCCACCGGTGAAGGCGACGACGATGCTGATCACGAACGATGCGAACAGGCCGACGGCAGGATCGACACCGGCCACGAAGGAGAAAGCGATCACCTCGGGGATCAGCGCGAAGGTGGCGACGGCGCCGGCCATCAGCTCGCGGGGAATGCTCGGCGCCCATTCGGCGCGCAGACGGGACAGGGACATGGGGATCATGCGTGCCGCGCGATGCGGCGTCGGTCAAGGAGGGGGAGGGTGCGGATGGTAGGCCACGACCGCAGGCGCGTGCGCTGCGGGACAATGCGGGACCGGCGCACGCCCTGCCTGCGGCGCCCGGGCCAAGCCCTCTGGAGTCCCCGCCATGCCTCACGAATTCAAAGTCCCCCCGATTTCTGCCGACCGCCTGCCTGCGCTGCTGTGCGCCATGCCCAAGGCCGAGCTGCACATGCACATCGAAGGCTCGCTCGAGCCCGAACTGATCTTCGCGCTGGCGCAGCGCAATGGCGTCGTGCTGCCCTATGCCAGCGTGGAAGACCTGCGCCGCGCCTACGCCTTCACCAACCTGCAGAGCTTTCTGGACATCTATTACGCGGGCGCCAGCGTGTTGCTGAAAGAGCAGGATTTCTACGACATGGCGTGGGCCTACCTGGAGCGCGCGGCGGCCGACAACGTGGTGCACACCGAAATGTTTTTCGACCCGCAGACGCACACGGCCCGCGGGGTGGACATCCAGGTGGTGATCGATGGCCTCCACCGCGCGTGCGTCGATGCGGAGCCGAAGCTGGGCGTCAGCGCCGCGTTGATCCTGTGCTTCCTGCGGCATCTGAGCGAGGAGGACGCTTTCGATACGCTCGAACAGGCACTGCCTCACCGCGACAAGTTCATCGGTGTCGGGCTCGATTCGAGCGAAGTCGGCCACCCGCCGGAGAAGTTCGCGCGCGTCTTCGCGCGCTGCCGCGACCTCGGCCTGCGGCTGGTGGCGCACGCGGGTGAGGAAGGCCCGCCCGAATACATCTGGAGCGCACTCGACGTGCTCAAGGTCGAGCGCATCGATCATGGCGTGCAGAGCACCAGGGACCCGGCCCTGATGCAGCGCCTGGCGGCCGACCGCATCCCGCTGACCGTGTGCCCGTTGTCGAACCTCAAGCTCTGCGTGTTCCCCGATCTCGCGCAGCACAACCTGGGCGCACTGCTCGATGCAGGGCTGGTGGCCACGGTGAACTCCGACGACCCGGCCTACTTCGGCGGCTACATGAACGAGAACTTCCTGCAGACCTTCGCCGCGACCGGCCTGACGGCGCAGCAGGCCTGGCAGCTGGCGGCCAACAGCTTCGAGGGCAGCTTCATCGATGACGCGCGGAAGGCGCGGTACATCGAAGGGACGGTCATGTCGACATTGAAACTCGGGCTTCACAGGCTTCCGGCAGCGGAGGTCGTATTGATTCAAACCTTGCTGCGGTTGTATGGGGGCGAGGCGTCTGGCGGGCGCTGGACGTTGGCAGATGCGCCGCCCTGGGATGCTGTGCTGGTCGACGACACCACACACGAAACGCCGCGTGCCACGTGGGGCACGCAAGCCGCCGCGGTGCTGCGCATCACGCGCATCGGCGAAGCCAGCAAGCCGGATTCCATCGAGCGGCCGATCCGGCCCGACCGGCTGCTGCGATGGCTCGATGCGCACAGGCCGGCCGCCAAGCCTGCCGACCGCGCGCCGTCGAAAGAAGACACCCCGGCCATCGACACGGCCGATACCTTCGCCAACATCCGCTATCGCCTGAAGCGCTGGCCGCCATCGTCGGTGCTGCGCAATGACGCCCGCCGCGTTCGCATGGCCACGCTGCTGTCCAAGCGGGCCTTCAGCGCGACCGAACTCGCAGCCGTGAGCCAGCAACCGCCTGCCGAATGTCATGCGCTGCTTCGGCTGTTGCGCGGAACCGGCCTTGTGGAAGAAGAACCCATCGTGCCGCCTTCGCAGCCCGCATTTCTCGCGGCCGAGGCGGTGCCGCCGCACAAACCGGCGCAGCGCTTTGCGCGCGGCTTGATCGGCGGCCTGCGTCGCCGGCTGGGACTTTGACATCGCCATGAAGGAATACAAGATCCTTTTCACCGGATCGATGGGCGCTGGAAAGACCACCGCCATCGGCAGCATCAGCGAAGTGCCTCCGATCGTGACGGATGTGCGCAACACCGACCTGTCCGCCGCCAAGGCACGAACCACGGTCGGCCTCGACTACGGCCAGCTCACGCTGGACAGCGGCGACCGGGTCCGCCTGTTCGGCACGCCGGGCCAGACGCGCTTCGATTTCCTCTGGCAGATCCTGGTCAAGAACGCGCTCGGCATGATCATCCTGACCGACAACAGCCGACCCGATCCGCTGGCCGACCTCCACACCTACCTCGATGGTTTTGCCGAACCCTTGAAAGGCATTCCCTGTGCGATCGGCGTCGGGCGCCTGGAAACCCATTCGCGACCCAGCCTGGACGATTACGCCGAGGCGCTCGCCCGGCGCGGCCAGATTTTCCCCGTGCTCGGCGTCGACGTGCGCCGGCGCGACGATGTGATCCTGCTGATCGACACGCTCCTGGCGCAGATCGAAGCAGAAATGTTCGAGATCCCGGAATGAACGACGAAACAGTACTCGAAACCCACCCTGCGGCGGCATGGCGCCTGCCGGAAAGCACCCGCGCGCTGGCGCAGCGCGAATCGCAGTCCCTGCTCGACGAAGTGGACGGCGTGAAGGCCGTGGTGGTGGCCAGCATCGACGGGTTCGATGTGGCCTCTGCGATCCGTGGCGACACCGATCCTGCACGCGTGGCCGCGATGGCGAGTTCGATCTCGGCCATCAGCGCGGTGGTCTCGCAAGAGGTGGCGCTTGGCCGGAACCGCAGCGTCACCATCGACACCGAAGGCGGTTTCGCCGTGGTCTACACCGTGCATCGGCCCGACGGCGAATTGATCGTCAACGTGATCGCCGGCACCGGTGCGTTGCTGGGGCAGGTGGCGTACCGTGTGGCGCAAATGGCGCGCACGCTGGCTGCCTCATGAACAGCGGGCCGTTGCGCGAGGCGCTCGAACGGGTCACGCTGGTACCGGGGATCAGCGGCTGTGCGCTGGTCGAGATCGAAGCCGGCATGGTCTGGCACACCGCCGGCGACATGCCCGACGTGCAGAACATCGCCGAGGCAGCGAGCGACTACTGGCGCCTCTACCTGCGCCTGGAGCCCCAGTTCGGCCGCCTCGGTGGCCTGCGCGGCTCGCTGATGTGGCATGCAGAGGGGCAACTGGTGCTCCTGCCGTGCGGTCAAGGCGTGCTGTTGGTGTGCCTGGCCATGCAGGATGGCCCGGTCGACTGGCCGGCCTGCTTCGATCAGGCGAGCGGCCTGGCCGACCTCGTCGACAACCTCTGAATCCAATGGTGTTTCCCGGCGGCGCGTGTTTGCGTGACGCGTCGCCTTTGTTCCTGTAACCACGCACATCCAGAAAATAAAGCGGAGAGCCCTCATGGCAACCATCAAACAAACCCTCGACGAGCTGCTGGCAGTGGACGGCGCCATGTGCGCCAGCGTCGTCGACTCCACCAGCGGCATGATCCTGGGCTCGGCCGGCACCGGCGTCGACATGGAAATCGCGGCGGCCGGCAACACCGAGGTCGTACGGGCCAAGATGAAAACCATGCGCGCGCTGGGCCTCAACGATGTGATCGAAGACATCCTCATCACGCTCGGGAAGCACTACCACATCATCCGTCCCTCGTCGCGCAAGGAAGGCGTGTTCATCTACTTCGTGCTCGACAAGGGGCGCTCCAACCTGGCGATGGCGCGCCGCAAGACGCAGGACGTGGACAAGGAACTGAACTTCTGATTCAGCGCACGTCGCACTAAAATCCTCCCGCGTTGCAGGCGTCCCGGCTGCAACGCGTTTTTGTTTGTACCGGGGCCATGTTGAGGAACACCATGTACAAAAACCTCGTGGCCGCGCTCGCGGCTGCCTGTTGCTTTTCGTCTCCTGCGTTGTCGCAGAATCCCCCGCCTCCTGCCGAGCCGTTGAAACTCGGTTTCGTCTACGTCGCGCCACTGGCTGATACCGGCTGGGTCCACCAGCACGACCTGGGTCGCAAGGCGGTTGAAGCGGCGCTCGGCAACAAGGTGCAGACCACCTTCGTCGAGAACGTGCCCGAGGGCGCCGATGCCGAGCGCGTGATCCGCGACCTGGCGCAGCAAGGCCACAAGCTCATCTTCACGCCGAGCTTCGGCTACATGGAGCCGACGCTGAAGGTGGCGAAGGAGTTTCCGGGCGTCCGTTTCGAATCCATCACCGGCTACAAGACCGCGGCCAACGTCGCGACGGCCAACGCGCGCTACTACGAAGGCCGCTACCTCGCGGGCATCGCGGCCGGGCGCATGACGAAGACGAACGTCGCGGGCTACGTGGCGGGCTTCCCGATTCCCGAGGTGCTGCAGGGCATCAACGCCTTCACGCTCGGCATGCGTTCGGTCAACTCGAAGGCGCGGGTCAAGGTGATCTGGCTCGATGTCTGGTTCGACCCTTCGAAGGAGCGCGACGCGGCGATGACGCTGTTCAACCAGGACGCCGACGTGGTCGCCTTCCACACGGGCTCGACGGCGGTGATGCAGGCGGCGCAGGAGCGCGGCAAGCTCGCGATCGCCTACCACTCCGACATGCGCAAAGTCGCGCCCGATGCGCAGGTCGTCGCGGTCACGCACCAGTGGGGCGGCTACTACACGCAACGCGCCCGCGCGGCGCTCGACGGCAGCTGGCAGAGCGGCAACGTCTGGGGCGGTGTCAAGGAAGGGATGATCCGCGTCGGCGATTTCGGCCCGAAGGTTCCGAAGGCGGTGCAGGACGAGGTGATGGCAAGGCAGCGCGACATCGCGAGCGGCAAGCTGCAACCCTTTCGCGCGGCCATCGCCGAGGTGAAGGACAACGAAGGCCGCGTCGCCATCGCGCAGGGCGCGGCGCTGACCGACGCGCAGATCCTGCAGATGAACTGGCTGGTGGAAGGCGTGCAGGGCCGCGTCGCGCGCTGAGCTCTGTCATGCTGTCGGTCCGGCATTCCAGGAGACCGTCGCATGCGCCCCGTGGCCCCGCCGTTCAAGGCGTCCTTTCCCATCCGTACCCTGGCCGATGTGCGTCGTCTCGAAGCGACGCCGATCGGCGAGGCGATTCCTGTCGACAGCACCTACGAGCTGCTGCGCAACGCCGCCACCGCGCATGGCGGGCGCACCGCGCTGACCCTGCTGCGCGATGCCGACCCGGCCACGCCGCCGATCCGCTGGACCTACGCCCAGCTGCTCGCGGGCATCCACCAGACGGCCAATGTGCTGCACGCGCTCGGCGTCGGCCCGCAGGACGCCGTGGCGGTGCTGCTGCCCGGTTGCCTCGAATACCACCTGGCGCTCTGGGGCGGCGAGGCCTGCGGCATCGTGCAACCGCTCAACCCGCTGCTGACCGACGAGAAGCTCGTGTCGCTCATGACCGCGGCCGGCGCCAGGGTGTTGATCGCCTACGGCTCGGACGCCGACGGCGGCATGTGGTCGAAGGCGCTGCGCCTGCGCGCGCAGGTGCCGTCGCTGCGCACCGTGCTGCGCGTGGCGCCGCACGACGAGCGAGCCGGCACGCAGGTCGATCTGCCGCCGGGCACAGCCGATTTCGCGGTGCTGCGCGCTGCACAGCCCGACGACCGACTGGTCAGCGGCCGCGAGATCGCGCCCGACGACATTGCCGCGTACTTCCACACCGGCGGGACCACCGGCGCGCCGAAGCTGGCGCGCCACAGCCACCGCGCGCAGGTGTTCACGGCCTGGGCCTGCGTCCAGTTGCAGGGTCTCACGCACGAAGACGTGACGATCAACGGCTATCCGCTGTTCCATGTGGCCGGCGTGTTGCCGGCTTCGCTGGCGTCGCTGTCGGCCGGCGTCGAGACCATCGTGCCGACCACCGCGCTGCTGCGCAACAAGGCGGTGGTCGCCAACTACTGGCGGCTGGTGGAGAAGTTCCGTCCGACCTCGCTGTCGGCGGTGCCGACCGTGTTGGCGGCGCTGGCGAACGTGCCGCTGGCGGGCGCCGACATCTCGTCGATCCGCTACTGCCGCACCGGCGCCGCGGTGCTCGCGCCGGAACTCGCCGCCCGCTTCGAGCGGCTGTTCGGGCTGCATGTGCACGAGAGCCTGGGCATGACCGAGATGGCCGGCATCTCGACCGTCACGCCACCGGGCGTGCACGGGCCGGCCGGCTGCGTCGGCTTCCCCTTGCCCTATGCGGAGATGAAAATCGTCGCGCTCGACGCGCAGGGCGGTGCCAGCGATGTCGAACTGCCGCCCGGCGAGCACGGCATGGTGCTGTTCAAGTCGCCCAACGTTTTCTCGGGTTTCCTCGATCCGGCGGACACGACGAAGGCGTTCACGGCCGATGGCTGGCTGGCGACCGGCGACCTCGGCTGGATCGACGGGGAAGGGCGCCTGAACCTCACGGGCCGTTCCAAGGACCTCATCATCCGCAGCGGCCACAACATCGATCCGAAGACCATCGAGGACGCGCTGGGCGCGCACCCGGCCGTGCAATTGAGCGCGGCAGTCGGCGCGCCCGACGCGTACGCCGGTGAATTGCCCGTCGCCTTCGCCACCCTCGTGCCGGGCGCCACGGCGACCGAGGCCGAATTGCTGGCCTTCACCGCAGCAGGTGTGGACGAGGCGCCGGCCAGACCGCGCGCGGTGACGATCCTGGCGCAGATGCCGGTGACGAACGTCGGCAAGATCTACAAGCCCGAGCTGCGCGCCTTGGCCGCAGCCGAGGTGGCGCGCGCGTTGTGCGGCACGGTGTGCGCGTCGCTTGGCGCAGCGGCCTTATCGCTCGATGTGCACAGCGACGAGCAGGGCGTTGTGGTGCGGGTGCCGGCCGATGCGCCGCCGGGGTTGCAGGCCGCGTTGGCCGATGCATTGCGGCCGCTGCCCATCCGAACGCAGGTGCTGCGCGCGGACTGACGCTCAGTCGACGAAGCCTTCGGCGCGGCGGAAATACGCCGCGTCAGGGTCCAGACGCTTGCGGGCCTCGGCCGGTTGCCCCGCGTACAGCGTGTGGGTCGCGCTGTGCGCCTTGTTGAGCACGGCGCCGGCCCCCAGCACCGAACAGTCGGGCAGCACCGCGCCGCCGATGACCGTGACGCGCGTGCCGATCAGGCAGTAGGCGCCGATGCGGATCGGCTTGCAGTCCTGTTGCGAGGCGACCAGGTCGATGCCGTGCGTGATCAGCTGCGAGCTGTAGCCGGCGAGCGTGGTGAAGGCGCCGATCTCCACGCGGTCGGTGCAGTCGATGGTGTGCGACTTGGTCACGGCCGCATGCGCGCCGAGCACAAAGGACGGATCGCGCCCGACGCGCTGCCTGAAGTGCGCGCCATTGAGCGGATGCCCGGTGATCCAGTTGCCGCGCTCGATGATCGAATGCGCGCCGCATTCCATGCGTTCCAGGTGGATGGCGACATTCAGGTGGCCGATGCGCGCGCCCGGTTCCATCACCAGGTGGCCCGGGAACACATAGGACAGGCCGATGCGCGCGTCGGGCGCCAGCGCATAGCCCCAGAAACGCTGCAGCGCCCAGCGCTTGGCGCGCCAAGGCAGCAGCATCACGAGCAGACCCAGCAATTTCTTCATGCGTGCGCTCCCGTGCGGGCTGTGATCACCTCGCGATACAGCGCCGCATAGCCTTCGGCCATCTGGTGAGGCGCGTAAAGCCGGGCGTTGTCCAGACCGCGCGTGCGCATCTCGGCCAGCCGCGGTGTCGCGGCTTCGATGGTCGCGGCGATCTGCTGCGGATCGTGCGGGTCGATGTAGACCGCCGCGTCGCCGCCGACCTCGTTCATCGGCGTGAGGTCGGAGGCAAACACCGGGCACCCGCAGGCCTGGGCTTCGATCACGGGCCAGCCGAAGCCTTCCTGCAACGAGGGGAAGATCAGCGCCACCGCGCCCGCGTAGAGCGCGCGCAGTGCTTCGTGCGACGCGTCGCGGATCACCTGCACGCGATCGCCGAACCCGCTGTCGACTGCGCGCGCGGCCATCGGCGCTGACAGCTCGGGTCCGACAAATACCAAACGGTCCGCGACCGTGGAGTGCCCCGCGTCCGCCGCGCGCGTCTGCAGCGCGAGAAAAGCCTCGAGCACCGCCATGCGGTTCTTGCGCGGCAGATCGGAGCCCACGTGGAGGAAGTAGCGCGTGCGCGGCGCGATGCCCAGCGGCGCGGTCAGCCGCAGCACCTCGTCGGGCGCCACCGGCGCGAAGTCCGCATTCAGGCCCATGGGCACGAGGCGGACCTTCGCCGCGTCGGCCAGTGCCAGCGCCCGCAGGTCGCGCCGTGTGTGCTCCGACACGCAGGCGATCGCGTCGGCTTGCGCCAGTCCGCCGAAGATCAGCTTCTGGAACAACTGCCCACTCTTGCCCACCTGCCAGCCCGGCACCATGCCGATCGATGCCTGGTAGGCGATCACGTCGTGGCAGGTGATGACGGTCGGGCGGCCCGGCACGCGCGGCACGTACATGCCGTTCGAATGGTCCACGATGTGCACCACGTCGGCCCAGCGGGCATGGTAGCGCAGCGTCGGCAGGAAGAGGATGAACTTGTCGACGTAGCCCAGCCACTTCCAGAGGCGGGAGGTGCTCGGCACGCGCAGCACCACGGGCGAGGGTGCGATGACGCGGATCTCGCAATTCTGGGCCGGCAACTCGCGCGCGAGGACGTTCTGGAAGGCCTGCATGCTGGTCTGGCCGTCCGGGCCGTAGTTCGCGACGAGAAGTACCTTCATTGGCGGGGCGATTTCCAGGCGGGGCGCGTTGTTGCAGGGGGACGGGGGCGTTGGGCGCCATCGGTGGCGCCGCGCCGGCATTATGGTGGACGGCCTTCGCAGCAATGCGCTGCCGGGTATAGCAGCTATACACGCGCCGCCATCGACAATCCATCGGACTGCCTTACCCTCGCCGCCATGCAAGCCTACCGAGCCTCCCTCCTGCGATTCGACGATGCCGGCCAGCCGCTGTTCGACGAAGATGGCCTGCTGGTCATCGGCCCCGATGCGCGCGGGCGCCAGGTCGTCGTCGCGGCGGGCGCCTGGTCGGCGCTGCATGCGTCGTACGCCGAAGTACCCGTGACGCACTGGCCCGGCCGGATCATCGCGCCCGGCTTCGTCGACATGCACATCCACTTCCCGCAGACCGACATCATCGGCGCGCCGGCCGAGGGCCTGCTGCCCTGGCTGGAGAACTACACCTTCCCGGCCGAGAGCCGCTTCGTCGACGCGGGCCATTCGGCCGAGGTTGCCGAGTTCTTTTTCGACGAACTCATGCGCAACGGCGTGACCACGTCGCTCACCTTCGCGACTTCGCATCCCGCATCGGTGCAGGCGTTCTTCGCGAGCGCGCAGCGGCGCCAGCTGCGCATGATCAGTGGCAAGGTGCTCCAGGACCGCCATTCGCCCGATGGCGTGCGCGACGACACCGAGGAAAGCCTCGTCGAGACGGAGACGCTGATTCGCCAGTGGCACAACGTCGACCGGCTTGGCTACGCCATCACGCCGCGCTTTGCGCCGACCAGCACCGATGCGCAGTTGCGCGGCGCCGGCGAACTGGCGGCGAAATACCCCGACACCTGGATCCATTCGCATGTCGCCGAGAACAAGGACGAGGTGCAGTGGGCGCGCGAGCTGTTCCCAGAGGCGCGCTCTTACCTTGACGTGTACACCGGCTTCGGCCTGATGCGCGAACGCGCGGTGTACGCGCACTGCATCCACTTCGATGATGCCGACCGGCAACTGATGCGCGAGACGAAGACCGCCTCGGCCGTGAGCCCCACGAGCAACCTGTTCCTGGGCAGCGGCTTCTTCGATTTCGACGGCGCCGACCGCGTCGGCTACCGCTACGGCCTGGCCAGCGACGTGGGGGGCGGCACCAGCTTCAGCCCCTTCACGACCATGATGGCGGCCTATTACGCGGGCCGTGAAGGCCAGACCAAGCCGGGCGTGAGCATCGCGCCCTCGCAACTGTGGTGGCGCCACACCGGTGGCGCGGCACAGGCGCTGGGGCTCGGCGGCGTCATCGGCAACCTGCAGCCGGGCTGCGAAGGCGATTTCGTGGTCATCAACCCCACCGCCACGCCGCTCCTGGCGCGCAAGACGGGCCTCGCGCAGAACCTGGAAGAACTGCTGTTCTCGCTGATCGTGCTGGGCGACGACCGGCTGATCGAGCGCACGATGATCTCCCAGGCACAGGCAACTTGAACGCCAAGTGGCCGCCCGGCGCTGCCTAGAATGGCGGCCCGAGAAGGACACCCGACATGAGCATCAAGAGCGACAAGTGGATCCGGCGCATGGCCGAGCAGACCGGCATGATCGAGCCCTTCGAGCCCGGTCAGATCCGGGAACGCGACGGCCACAAGATCATCAGCTACGGCACTTCGAGCTACGGCTACGACATTCGCTGCGCGCCTGAATTCAAGGTGTTCACGAACATCCACAGCACCGTGGTCGATCCCAAGAACTTCGACGAGAAAAGCTTTGTCGACTTCCACGGCGACAGCTGCATCATTCCGCCCAACAGCTTTGCGCTGGCGCGCACCGTCGAGTACTTCCGCATCCCGCGCAACGTGCTCACCATCTGTCTCGGCAAGAGCACCTACGCGCGCTGCGGGATCATCGTCAACGTCACGCCCTTCGAGCCCGAGTGGGAAGGCTATGTGACGCTCGAATTCAGCAACACCACACCGCTGCCAGCGCGCATCTACGCCGGCGAAGGCTGTGCCCAGGTGTTGTTCTTCGAGAGCGACAAGGACGACGTCTGCGAGGTGAGCTACAAGGACCGCGGCGGCAAGTACCAGGGACAGACCGGCGTGACGCTGCCGAAGGCGTGAGCGCGGCCCTGACGGCTGGTGACGCACCGGTGCGCTGAACAAGTACGATCACGCGTCAGCCGGCCCACGCCGGCCAAGGAGAGCGGCATGAAATGGGAAGGCAACCGGGAATCCAGCAACGTCGAAGACCGCCGGTCGGGCGGCGGCCGGATGCCCATCGGCGGACGGGGCATCGGCATCGGGACCATCGCCGTGGCGCTGGTCGCCGGCTGGGTCTTCGGCATCAACCCGTTGACGCTTCTCAGCGCATTGAGCGGTGGCGGGGGCGGCGCCCCGATGGTGCAGCAAGGCCCGGCCACGGCGCCGCCCGCCAATGACGAGGCGGCGCGTTTCGTTTCAACCGTGCTGGCAGACACCGAAGACGTCTGGACGCCCCTGTTCAAGCAGAACGGCGGCGCCTACCAGCAGCCGCGGCTGGTGCTGTTCCGCGGCGCGACGCCAACCGCCTGCGGCACGGGCCAAAGCGCCATGGGGCCGTTCTACTGCCCTGGTGATTCAAAGATCTACATCGACCTGGGTTTCTTCGACACCCTCAAGCGCGACCTGGGCGCACCCGGCGAATTCGCGCAGGCCTATGTGATTGCGCACGAAGTCGGCCACCACGTGCAAAACCAGCTGGGCATCAGCGGCAAGGTCGATTCGATGCGCGGGCGCCTCAGCCAGGCCGACAACAATGCCCTGAGCGTGCGCGTCGAATTGCAGGCCGACTGTTTCGCGGGTGTGTGGGCCAACCATGCGCAGAACGCACGCCAGATCCTCGAGCAGGGCGATGTCGAATCGGCAATGAATGCCGCCGCCAAGATCGGCGACGACGCCTTGCAGCGCTCGGCTGGCCGTGCCGTCGTGCCCGACAGCTTCACGCACGGCACCAGCGCGCAGCGCCAGCGCTGGTTCAACACCGGCTTGAAGACCGGCACGATGAAGTCCTGCGACACCTTCAACACCAACAATTTGTAGGCTCCCCAGGCGCCGCGCCTCGCGGTGTAAGGCGTTTTCGCTATCGAAAGTGTAGCAAGCAGGTGGGTCAGGGCGCCGTCGCATTCCTGTCACTGCCGTTTTTTGCGGCAGTGCGACAATAGCGGGCTCAATGACAAGCTCTTTTTCCAACCTTTCGCTGGCGGAACCGCTGGCGCGCGCCGTAGCCGAAATGGGCTACGAGACCATGACCCCGATCCAGGAGCAGGCCATTCCGGTCGTGCTGTCCGGGCAAGACGTCATGGGGGCTGCCCAGACGGGCACCGGCAAGACCGCCGCCTTCGCGCTGCCCCTGCTGCAGCGGATGATGGCGCACGAAAACGCCTCGACATCGCCGGCGCGCCACCCGGTGCGGGCGCTGGTGCTGCTGCCCACGCGCGAACTCGCCGTGCAGGTCGCTCAGCAGGTCGAGCTCTATGCCAAGTACACCAACCTGCGCAGCGCGGTAGTGTTCGGCGGCATGGACATGAAGCCGCAGACGCTGGAACTGAAGAAGGGCGTCGAAGTGCTCGTCGCCACGCCGGGCCGGCTGCTCGATCACATCGAAGCCAAGAATGCGGTGCTCAACCAGGTCGAGTACGTGGTGCTCGACGAGGCCGACCGCATGCTCGACATCGGCTTCCTGCCCGACCTGCAGCGCATCCTGAGCTACCTGCCGAAAAAGCGCATCACCTTGCTCTTCTCGGCCACCTTCTCGCCCGAAATCAAGCGCCTGGCCGGCAGCTATCTGCAAAACCCCGTGACCATCGAAGTGGCACGGCCGAACGAAACGGCGTCCACCGTCGAGCAGCATTTCTACAGCGTGGGCGACGACGACAAGCGCCGTGCCCTCAAGCAGATCGTCAAGCAGCGCGGCATCACGCAGGCATTTGTTTTCGTCAATAGCAAGCTCGGCTGCGCGCGCCTCGCCCGTTCACTGGAGCGCGAGGGCCTCAAGACCACCGCGCTGCATGGTGACAAGAGCCAGGACGAGCGGCTGAAAGCGCTCGACGCCTTCAAGAAGGGCGAGGTCGACCTGCTCGTGTGCACCGACGTCGCGGCCCGTGGCCTCGACATCAAGGATGTGCCGGCGGTCTTCAACTTCGACATTCCCTTCAATGCCGAAGACTACGTGCACCGCATCGGCCGCACCGGCCGCGCCGGCGCGTCGGGCTTGGCCGTGAGCTTTGCCAGCGGCGGCAACGACGTGCGGCTGGTGGCCGACATCGAGAAGCTGATCAAGAAGAAGATCGAGCTCGAAGCCGTCGAATTCGAGGAAGACCGGCCGCGCGGCCGCATCAACGATGGCCGCCGCCATTGGCGCGAGGAGGGCGAGAGCGGCGATGCGCGCGATGTGCTCGACCAGCCGCGCGAACGCAGCGAGCCACGCCCCGGGCGCGCTGCGGTCAGTGGTGGCGGGCATCCGCACCGTGCGCCCTCGGCGCCGCGGGACCCGTTTTTCGACCAGCCCTACGAAGCCGGCGAGCCCGATGCCACACCGGCGTGGGAGGCTGCGGCCAAGGCTGCGCCGCCCCGCGGCATTTCGGCCAACATCAAGTCGAAGCGCAAGGTCGCTGCGCTGTTCAAGACGCAGGAACCGGGCTGATCGGCCCGCGGGCGCGTCGCCCGCGTTGCGCGGTGACCTGCTTTGTTTCATGAAGATCCTGCACGTCATCTGCACCATGGACCCCGCGGCCGGTGGTCTGGCGCAAGCGCTGCGCAACATGGTGCCGGCCTTGACCGCGAAGGGTGTGCACAACGAAGTGCTCAGTTTCGACCCACCGGGTGCGGACTTTCTGGGGCAGGACGCGTTCGTCGTTCATGCCATCGGTCCGGCGAAGGGCCCTTACCGTTACTGCGCCGGGCTGCAGCCGTGGCTGTTGCAGCAAGCCCATCGTTTTGACGTGGTGATCGCGCACGGACTCTGGCAGCACAACAACGCCGGCACCGCCAGCGCGCTCTCGCACCATCGCCGCCGTCATGTGGCCGCGACCACGCCGGCTTTCTACGTGATGCCGCACGGCATGCTCGACCCCTACTTTCAACGCGCACCCGATCGACGGTGGAAGGCCGTGCGCAACCAGATCGTCTGGAAGCTGCTGGAAGGGCGGGCGGTGAACGGCGCGCAGGGCGTGCTTTTCACCTGTGCGCAGGAACTGCTGCTGGCCCGCATCCCCTTTAAACCCTACCGACCGCAGCGGGAGCTCGATGTGGGCCTCGGCATTCAGGCGCCGCCGCCACGCCGCGATGAGCTTCTGACAGCGTTCCATGCCCATTGCCCGGCGCTGGCGGGCCGTCCGTACCTGCTCTTCCTGAGCCGCGTGCACGAGAAGAAGGGCGTCGACCTCTTGCTCGGCGCCTACCTGCAGTTGCAGCGCGAACGCGCGGACCTGCCCGCGCTGGTCGTCGCGGGCCCCGGCATGGACACGGTCTACGGGCGCTCATTGCGTGACATGGCGGGGCAGGCGCCCGACATCCACTTCACCGGCATGCTGAGCGGCGACGTGAAATGGGGCGCGATCCACGGCTGCGAGGCGTTCGTGTTGCCGAGCCACCAAGAAAATTTCGGCATCGCCGTGGTCGAAGCGATGGCGTGCGAGCGGCCGGTGCTGATCAGCAACCAGGTCAATATCTGGAAGGAATGCGAACCGGGCGGGCTGGTGGACGACGACACGGCCGAGGGTACGCTGCGCCTGCTGTCGCGCTGGCTGGCGCTGGCGCCTGCGCAGCGGGCGGCCCTTGGCGTGGAGGCGCGCAAGGCCTACCTGCAGAATTTCTCCGTCGAGGGCGCGGCACAGCGCTTGCGCGCGGCGTTGGAAGCGACCCGCGCCAGCTGACGGGTCCAACGTCCCGGCCGCAGCGTCAGGCACCCGCCGCTGCGCCGGTCTCGCTCAAGGTCAAGTCGCCGGTCGCTGGGCTTGCTCGCACTTCACCTGGATCAGTTCGCGTGCGTCGGTCGTGGTGCCCATGCGCACGGCGCTCAGGCAACCGCCCCACACGCAACCGGTGTCAGTCGACATCAGGTCCGGCCGCGACAGCCAACCCAGGGTCGACCAGTGACCGAAGGCCACGGTGGCATCGGCTGTCTTCCGACCGGGCACATCGAACCACGGCATGTAGCCGGCGGGCGCGGTGGCGGCGCCGTCCTTGCTCTCGAACTCCATCACACCCTCCGGTGTACAAAAGCGCAGGCGCGTCAGCGCATTGACGATCGCGCGCAGCCGCGCATGGCCGGTGAGCGTTTCGCTCCACCGGTCGGGCGTGTTGCCGTACATCGTGCGGACGAAGTCGCCGAGCGCCGGCCCGCGGAGCACGGCCTCCACCTCGGCGGCGAGCCGCATTACATCGCTCACGCTCCATTGCGGCAGCACGCCGGCGTGGAGCATGAGCAGATCGCGGTCGCCGACTCGCAGGTGCAGCGCCATCGACTGGTGGCGCAGCCAGTCGAGCAAGGCATCGCAGTCGGGTGCGGCCAGCAGATCATCCAGCGTGTCCTTGCGGCCCGACTTGCGCGCGCCGTTGGCAACACCGAGCAGGTGCAGGTCGTGGTTGCCAAGCAGGCTGCGTGCGGCGCTGCCATAGCCCTGCACCCGCCTCAGGACGGCTGCCGATTCGGGGCCCCGGTTCACCAGGTCGCCGAGCAGGACGACCGTGTCGCGGCTCGGCGAGAACGCGATCTCGTCCAGGAGGCGGCCCAACGCCGCGTCGCAGCCTTGAACATCACCGATCAAGTAAAGTGCCATGGTCTTCATTCTCCCCTTCGTTCATGGATGTCCTGCTCCTCGCTTTGCTGACCACCCTCAACGCGGTGTTCGCAATGTCCGAGATGGCACTGTCGACGAGCCGCAGGGCGCGGCTCGCGGCACTGGCCGAAACGGGGGACACCGGCGCCGCAGCGGCGCTGAAGCTCATGGAAGACCCGACGCAGTTCCTGTCGACGGTGCAGATCGGCATCACGTCGATCGGCATGCTCAGCGGCATCGTGGGGGAGGCAGCATTTGCGGGACCGCTGGCCATCTGGATGGAAGACCTCGGCATGGGCCAGGGCACCGCCAGCGTCGTGTCCACCGCGTTGGTGGTCATCTGCATCACCTTCTTCACCATCATCTTCGGCGAGCTGGTGCCCAAGCGCATCGGCCAGCTGTACCCGGAGCCGGTGGCGCGCTGGGTGTCGCGGCCGATGCGTGGCCTCGCCACGGGTGCGAAGCCGTTCGTCATGCTGCTTTCGGGTGCCACGGGTGCCACGCTCCGGCTGCTGCGCATCGACGCGAACGCCGCGCGCACGGTGACCGAAGAAGAAATATCGGCCAGCCTGGAAGAGGGCGTGGACGCGGGCGTGATCGAGATGCATGAGCACCAGATGGTGCGCAACGTGTTCCATCTCGACGACCGCCGGTTGTCGTCGCTGATGATTCCGCGCTCGGACATCGAATGGCTCGATGCGTCAAGCAGCGTCGCTGGCGCCCTGCAGACCGTCGCGGCCGCAGGCGCCTTGAATCTCGTGCATTCGTGGTACCCGGTCTGTCGCGGCTCGCTCGACGACGTGGTGGGCGTGACCAATGTCGCGACACTGCTGCAACTGGGGCCGCAACACGCAGGAACGATCGGCGAGGTCGCTCAGCCAGCCTCCTTCGTGCCGGAAACGCTGACTGGCATGGAGCTGCTGGAGCAGTTCCGTACACGCGCTGGACGGCTGGTGTTCGTGGTCGACGAGTACGGCGTCGTCCAGGGTCTGATGACCCCGCGCGACCTGCTCGAAGCCATCACCGGCGAACTGCAGCCCGGCGCGCAAACCGACGCATGGGCCACGCAGCGCGAGGACGGGGCCTGGGAACTGGACGGCTTGATGCCGGTCTCCGAATTGCGTGCACGCCTCGCCATCCGCGAGCTGCCCGAAGAAGACCGCGGACGCTACAACACCGTGGCCGGCCTGCTTATGTCGGTGTCGGGACACCTGCCCGCCGTGGGCGAACGCATCGAGTGCGCGGGCTGGCATTTCGAAGTGATGGCGCTCGAGGGGCGGCGCATTGACCGGGTGCGGGCCCGGCCGGACGAGGACGGCCCCGCGGCCGAAGCGTAGCGGGACTGCTTGACGCGCGCCTCGGGTCCCCGTGGTTCCACTAAGCTGCTTGCAGTTCAGCCACCGGCGCTTCGATGCTGGCGCGCAATGCCTGGCGCTGTGCGGATACCGCAGCTGCGTGCCGCTCGCGCACATGGCCGTAACCCCTGATCTTCTCGGGCAGTTCCGCCAGCTCGATCGCGTCGGCTGCGCTGCGTGCGTGCGCCAGGATGTGCGCCACATCCTTCTCGAACTCATCAAGCAGCTGCCGAGCGAGCACGCGCTCTGCCGTGTTGCGCAAAGGGTCCAGCCACGTGTCGCGCACATGCCGCATGTGTTGCAGCACGCCCATCGCGCGCAGCATCCATGGCCCCACTTCGCGCTTCTGCGGATGACCCTGTGAATCTTTCTTCACCAACGGCCAAGCGCCCAGATGGAAGTGCAGCTTGTAGTCCCCCTCGAAATGGGTCTCGATCTGGCTGCGGAACTCGGGCTGGCTGAAGAGTCGCGCCACTTCGTATTCGTCCTTGTGCGCCAGCAGCTTGTAGTGCGAGCGGGCGACAGCCCGCGCCAGGCGGCCCCCGGCCTCCAGCTCCGCATCCTTCAACTTTGCGCGCTCGACCAGGGCTTCGTACCGCCGGACCAGCGAGGCGCCTTGATAGGCCTTCAGCCGGCCGACGCGGTCCGCGACGATCTCTTCGAGCTTGCCGAGCCGGCGAGGCGCAAAACTGATGACCTGCGCTGGCGCCGGATCCGCCGCAGCGTTCTCCACCTCGTGCGGGAACGCGGCCGACCGCCGCCCCCACTCGAAGCTTTCGCGGTTGAAGTCGACGTCCACGCCGCTCTCGGCGATCGCGCGGTCCAGCCCTTCGAGACTGACCGGGACATAGCCCCGTTGCCAGGCATGACCGAGAAGGAACATGTTGGTGGCGATCGCGTCGCCCATCAAGGCCGTCGCCAGGCGCTCCGCATCCAGTGGGTGGAATGCATCGCCGGTGCGTGCGGCGATGCGCGCGAGCTGTACCGCCGCGTCGGGATCCCAGTCGGGGCTTCGGGTGAAGTCGCCCGTCGGTACGACGGCCGAATTAACCACCACCTTGCTGCGCCCGTGCGCCATCTTCGACAACGCTTCCTGGCCGGCGGTGACGATCAGGTCACACCCGATCACCAGATCCGCTTCGCCGGTACTCAGGCGGGAGGAGGGCAGCCGGTATCCCGCGGTGGCGATGCGCAGGTGGGACATCACGGCGCCGTATTTCTGTGCCATGCCCGTGAGGTCCAGGACGCTCGCTTGGAGTCCGTCCATCAGGGCAGCCTGCGCCAGGATGGCTCCCACCGTGACGATGCCCGTGCCACCGATGCCTGCGAGCACCACGTTGTAGCCACGCTCGACCGATGGGAGCGCCGCCGCTGGCAGGGGTGACAAGCCCGCTCCGCCAGCGGCGCGCGCACGGCGCCGCAATCGTCCGCCCTGTACGGTCACGAAGCTGGGGCAGAAGCCCTCCACGCAAGAGAAGTCCTTGTTGCAGCTCGACTGGTTGATGCGCCGCTTGCGGCCCAACTCCGTCTCGAGCGGTTCCACGGACATGCAGTTCGACTTGACGCCGCAATCGCCGCATCCTTCGCAGACTTCGGGATGGATCCAGGTTCGCTTCGCGACATCGAGCGCCGGCTTGCGCTTGCGCTGCCGGCGCATCTCGGTGGCGCAGGCCTGGTCGTAGACAAGCACCGACACGCCGTTGAACTCCCGCAGATCCCGCTGGACCGCATCGAGCTCGCGGCGGTGGTGCACCGTGACCTCGGGAGGCAGGCTGCCGACCGCATGGCGCGAAGGGTCGTCGGCGACCACCACAACGCGGCCGACGCCTTCCGCACGGACGATGTCCACCACCTTGCGGACGTTCAGTTCGCCATCGTGCGGTTGCCCACCTGTCATGGAGACATAGCCGTTGAAAAGCAGCTTGTAGGTGATCCGCGCTTTCGCTGCTACGGCTTGCCGCAAGGCGAGGCTGCCGGAATGGAAAAACGTGCCGTCGCCGATGTTGGCGAACACGTGCTCCTCCGTAGTGAATGGCCGCTGCCCAACCCACAGCATGCCTTCTCCACCCATGTGCGTGACGGTTCCCGTGCTCTCCGGGCGGATCCACATCGCCATGCCATGGCATCCGATGCCGGCCATGGCGCGGCTGCCCTCGGGCACCACGGTGGACGTGTTGTGCGGGCAGCCCGAGCAGAAATTGGGCATGCGCACCAAGCCCGCTGCAGCGACGCTGATGTCCGCGGGCGGGGGAAGGTTCGCCAGCGTGGCGATCGTCCGGGCCACCACATGAGGTGACAACTCACCGGCCACTGGCAAGCCGACGGCGCCGGGCGCGGCCTTGCCGCTTACCCGAACCCGACCGGCCAACGGGGAGTTGAACAAGGCAGACTTGATCTGCTCTTCGAGGAAAGGCCGCTTCTCTTCCACCACGAGGATGTGGTCCAGGCCCTCGGCGAACTGCATGAGGATCTCTTCGTCCAGCGGCCATGTCATGCCCAGCTTCAGCAGGCGCAGGCCGGCGCGCGCCGCGCCGGGCTCGTCCAGCCCCAGCAACGACAGCGCGCCACGCACGTCGCCCCAGCTTTTTCCGGCGCTCACGATGCCGAAGCGCGCCTCGCGCTGCGCGCCTTCGATGCGGTTGAGCCGGTTGGCACGCGCATAGGCCAGCACCGCCGGCAGGCGCGATTCGTAGAGGCGGGCCTCCATGTCCTGCGGCGTCTCGTTGGCACGGATGTGCACGCCGCCGGGTGGCATTTCCCACTCGGGCACCACGGGCTCGGGCAAGTCACCCATGCGCACCGCGCTGCTCGTCTCCACCACGTCGGTCGCCAGCTTCAGCCCCGTCCAGCATCCGCTGAAGCGGCTCATGGCGATTCCGTGCAGCCCGAATTCCAGAATCTCCTGCACGCTCGATGGGTAGAGCACCGGGATGCCGCAGGCGCGCAATTGCTGGTCGGACTGGCCCGTGCGGGACGACGACTTGGCCGCATGGTCGTCGCCGGCCAGCGCCAGAACGCCGCCGTGGGGCGACGTGCCCGCGGTGTTGGCGTGATGCAGCGCATCCATGCTCCGGTCCACGCCGGGCGTCTTGCCGTACCAGATGCCGAAGACACCATCGACGGTAGCGCCAGGGTAGAGACCGACGTACTGCGTGCCCCACACGGCGGTCGCAGCCAGGTCCTCGTTCACGCCGGGCTGGAAATGGATGTTGGCTGCGGCGAGTTCCGCCTTCATCCGCCACAGTTCCTGGTCGTACGTGCCCAGGGGCGATCCCCGGTAGCCGCTGATGAAGCAGCCGGTGTTCAGTCCGCGCCGCTGATCGCGGGCACGCTGTTCGAGCGGCAGACGCGCCAGCGCCTGGGTGCCGGACAAGACCGACTTGTCCTCGATCAATTCGTGGAGGCGGGTGGGGGCATTCATGGTGAAGGGTCCAGACGGTTTGCCGAGGTCGAGCCATCGGCCATCAGGTTGCGCAGGGAAACGCCTGCAGCCTTGCGGTCCCAGCAGCGGCCGACGATGACGCCGGCACGCAGATCGGACTTGCGTACTTTGTTGGTGGGGGTGCGGGGCAGCGCGTCGATGATCTCGATGTAGCGCGGCACCATGTAGTGCGGTAGCAGGCTTGCCATGTGCGTCAGCAGCGCCGGCGGCGAGAGATCCTGCCCGGATCGCAGTGCGACGAATAGCTTGATGTCATCGTCTGATTCGTACCCGGATGGCACACCCACCGCTGCGCACTCGCGCACGCCGTCGTGCGACTGGGCGGCGGTCTCGATGTCGAACGAGGCGATGTTCTCCGCGCGCCGGCGGATGCGGTCGCCCAAGCGATCGACGAAGTGATAGCGGCCGTCGGCATCGACGTAGCCGGCATCGCCCGTGTGGAACCACAGGTTGCGCCAGGCACGGACCGTGGCCTCGGGCGCATTCCAGTACCCTTGCATCATGGTGAAGGGGCGGACCGGCCGCACGACGAACTCTCCGATCTCCCCGATGGGCATTTCCAGATCGGTCTCGGGATCGACCACACGCATCTCGGCCCAGGCGGGGTCGGGTCGGCCGCATGTGCCCAGATGCAGGGGCTCGTCCAGGGCGTTCCAGCAGGGATTGTTGACCTCGGTCATTCCCCAGACCTCCACACCGCGCACACCGAAGCGTCGTTCGAACTCCGCAGCGATCCGTCGGGGGAAGGGTGCTGCCATCAGCCTGCGCAGGCGCAAGCGGCCGTCCAGCGGCGACGGCGGCTGTGCGTGCACCATCTCCAGCATGGCACCGTGCGCCAGCGTGACAGTCGCACCCAGGTCGAACAATCGTTGCACCCACAGGTCCGCACGGAACATCCGATCGAGTGCGACATGCGCGCCGGCGAGCAAGGCGGCATACAGGGCGATGAACTTGCCGGCGGTGTGGAAGAGAGGGTGCGCGCAGTAGTAGACGTCGTCGGCTTCCAGCCTGAGCCCGTTGACCGTCTGCAGCGCCAGGGCATAGGCCTGGGCCTGCGGCATCATCACGCCCTTGGCGGGTCCGCTGGTGCCGGAGGTGAAGATGACCGACGCGAGGTCATGAAAGGACGGCCCGGGTTCTGGTACCCATTCGGAGTCAGGGGCCAGCTCGCGATATGTCAGCGGGGCCAGGGCGATCCGCTCGAAGGACGGTAGCGGACCCGGGTCCGTGTCGGGCAAGCGGAAGTGGATCACCGTCTTGAGGTGAAGCAGCCGCTGCTCGCTGGCCTGCAACACCGGCAGAAAGCGCTCCTCAACGAGCAGCACCGAGGCTTGCACGAGGTTCAACGCATGCTCGAGCGGCCCGCCGCGATATCCGGTGTTGATCATGGCGTCGACCGCCCCGATGCATCCGAGTCCCATCCAGGCGTGAATGGCAACGAGCGAATTCGGCGCCATGACGGCGACGACCTGACCGGACTGCACCCCCTGATCCTGCAAGAAGCGCCCCATTGCGAGGGCGTGCGCGTGGCATTGCGCGAAGGTTTCCGTGCCTTCGTGCTCCATCGTCACGAAGGGCCGATCGGGGCTGCGGCTGGCCCGCGCGCGCATGGCGCGCGGGACCGTCCAGTCTGTCGGCTCGTGGGCAGGCAATGTCATCGGGAAGACGTGCCGCTCAGTCGTCCAGGTGTCCGCGAAGCGCGTGTCCGGCCAGCAGGAAGAAGCCCTGCCCGAAAAGTGTGGTGCCGAACGGCACGCCCGGGCCGCCCGGCGGGACCGCCACACCGGGCACCGCCCCGTCGTCCTGGACGGTGGCTGCGACTGCGCGCCAGGCGCGCACGGCGGATTCGCGCATGTCCTCGCCGACGATGCCCAGTTCGATGGCTCGTGCAATGGCGTACGCATACATCACGGTGGCAGACGCCTCGTGCTTGGCAAACGGATCGTCCAGGATATGGCGGAGGAATCCGTTGCGGTCCTGCAGCGAATGCATTGCCATTAGGGCCTTGCGGCAACTGGTCGAGAGGAACTCCGCGCGGTCGTGCTTGGGAACGAGCGTCAGCATGTCCACCGCGGCGCAGACCAGCCAGCCGTTGCCGCGCGCCCACAAGGTCGACTGAGGGAAATGGTTGGGCGTCTCGCACCACGCATGGCGCGTGAGGCCGGTGAACGGATCGATCAGGTGCTGGGCATGCACTTCGTACTGTGCAAAGGCCTCGTCGATCCATTTCTGCTCTTTCGTTGCCAGCCCGTAGCGCACGAGGAATGGACACATCAGGTAGATGAAGTCGACCCAGAGTTCGCGGGATTCCTGGCGGCACGAGATGCCGCCGTCGCGCGTGCGCGGCGCCCGCAACAGGGCCTCGGCCTGCAGTCGCGCGGCTTCCAGGTAGCGCGGATCCCCCGTGCGGGCATGGAAATCCATCAACGGATAGCCCAGGCTCGCCGACAGGCTGCCCGTGGGCGTGAACGTGCGCAGGTGGCCATGCGGCAGGTCGATGCGTTCGCTGTAGCACAGGAAGCCGTCGGAGCCCTGCGTATCGACCGCGCGGTCGATCCACCGGCGCACGCCAGCCACGGCATCGGCCTCGTCCCAGGCGAGCACGCCCGTGATGGCCGGCGCCTTCTCCCACGGATCGCGCTCGTCGGGATGGGCCAGGGTGTAGTGGGTGACGCGTTGCGCCAGTTCTCGGGAATCGATGCTCATTGAAAACACTCCGGATGAAAGGGTGCACCCCTAACGGTGCTGGTAGTTGGGGGGACGCTTCTCGATGAACGCCGCGGCGCCCTCACGCTGGTCTTCGAATGCGAAGACCGACTGCGCCAGCCGGCGCTCCACGCGGACGCCTTCGCTCAGCGTCGTTTCGTAGGCGCGGTTGACTGCTTCCTTGGTCATCATGACCAGCGGCATCGAATGGGAGGCGATGGTCTCGGCGGTGCGCAAGGCGTCTTCCAGCAACTCGGCGGCCGGAACGACGCGGCTGACCAGGCCGCATCGCTCGGCCTCGGCGGCGTCCATCATGCGACCGCTCAGGCACATCTCCATCGCTTTGGATTTGCCGATGAAGCGGGCCAGCCGCTGTGTTCCGCCGGCCCCCGGCATGACGCCGACGCGGATCTCCGGCTGCCCGAAGCGGGCGGTGTCGTCCGCGATGATGAAGTCGCACATCATGGCGAGCTCGCACCCGCCGCCCAGCGCGAGCCCGTTCACCGCGGCGATCACCGGCTTGCGACAGCGTGTGACGCGCTCCCAATTGCGTGTGATGAAGTCCTCGTTGAACGCTTCAGGATAGGTCTTGGCCTTCATCTCCTTGATGTCTGCGCCGGCCGCGAAGGCCCGGCCGCTGCCAGTCAGCACGATGCATCCGATGCCTGCATCAGCTTCAAGCGTCTCAAGGACGGCGGTGAGTTCGTCCATCAGCTGGTTGTTCAGCGCGTTCAGGGCTTCCGGCCGCTGCAGGGTGACGACGGCCACGCGCCCCTTGCGCTCCATGGCCAGCATGGCGTCGCTCATGCGCCGCCTCGCGCGTCGCGGCCCAGGCGCTCGCCCGTGTAGGGCGTGAACTTGATGATGTGATCGCCCGCCAGAACCTGCTTGCCGTCCTGGTTGGTCACCACCAGCTCGGCGTGCGTCCGCTGCCGCTCCCGATCGATGCGGGTGATGCGGTACTCGATCCGTATCGTGTCGCCGAAGAACACCGGGCCGAGGAATCGAATCCTGTCGTAGCCGGCGGCAACGCCGTCGATGCCGAACTTGATGCCGAACATCGCCGCCGCCGCCGACGTGAAGCCCACGACCAGAGCACCCTGCGCGATGCGCGTGCCGTAGATGGACCCTTTCATGTAGCGCTCGTTCACATGGTTGGGCGAGAAGTCGCCGGTGATGCCCGCGAACTGGTAAACGTCCGATTCGCTGATCGTTTTTTCCAGCACCACCGAGTCGCCGATGTTGATTTCGTCGATCGTGGCGCTGTGCGCGTTGACTTGAAGCATGAAGTTCCTTTCAGTGGATGATCGAAGCCTGGCGCAGGCCCGCGATGCGTTCGTCGTCGAGTCCGAGCTCGCGCAGGATGGCGTCGCTGTGCTGGCCCAGCGTCGGGGCGGGTTCTCGACGGATGTCGGGGACGCTGCCCATGTGCAACGGGTTCCCCACGGTTCGCACGCGTCCGTGCACGGGGTGGTCGAAGTCGGTCAGGATGTTGTTGATCCGGACCTGCGGCTGATCGAGCGCTTCGCCGAGTTCGAGGACAGGCGCGCAGAGGATGTCGACCGCATCCAGTCGCTTCACGCACGCCTCGGTCGACAGTGCGGCGAAGCCCTGGCCCAGCAACTCCCAGAGCTCGGCACGGTGCGCGAGCTGCTGCGGCAGCGTCGCAAAGCGGGGCTCAAGGCTCAGGTCTTCCAGCCCCAGCGCCTCGCAGATCAGCTGCAGCGGATTGGGGCGGAACACGCCCACCATCGTCACAGCGCCATCGCGGGTGGGAAAGATGCCGATCAGGTTCTGCGTGATCCAGTTGACCTTCTGGCCGCGCAGCATCCACTGCGTGACCTCTTGCTGCTGCATGGCCAGGAGTGTGTCCAGCAGGCAGACGTTCAAGGCTTGCCCCCGCCCGGTCTTCTCGCGCTGATAAAGCGCGAGCAGAACCCCTTGCGCGAGGATCATGCCGGTCGTGAAATCGCCCAGTGCGGTGGGGAACAACTGCGCACCGCCTTGGGCATCGGGATTGCGGCTCGCCAGTCCCGACATCGATTGGGCGAGCAGGTCCTGACCGGCTTTGTGTTCCAGAGGGCCGTGCGGGCCAAAGCCGGAACCCGATGCATGGATCAGGCGCGGATTGCGTGCGCTGAGGCTTTCATAGTCGAAGCCAAGGCGCTCGGCCACGCCCGGCCGGAAGTTGTGCACCACGACATCCGCGCGGTCGACCAGTTGCAAGGCGATGGCCTTGCCTTCGTCCGTGGACATATCGAGCGCCAAACTGCGCTTGTTGCGATTGAGCGCCATGAAATAGGCGCTCTGTCCATCGGGCTCCCGGATAAAGGGGTCGGTGCCGCGGCTGAGGTCGCCTGCACCAGGCCGCTCAATCTTGATGACATCGGCACCGAAGTCGCCCAGTGCCTGGGTGGCGCAGGGGCCGAGCTGGACTTGCGTGAAGTCCAGGATGCGAATTCCGGTCAAGGGATAGTGTTGGGACATAGGCTCGTTTTCTCGTCGCGCGCGGCCCCGAAGGGCCGCGCGTGTCCTTAGAGGTTCTTGAACTTTCCGTCGCGCACGGTCACGAAGAACACCGTCTCGGGTCCCCAGCTGTCGTGGTCCGTGGGTGTGAATCGAATCGGTCCGGCGGCATAGCCTTTGATAGGACCGATCTTTTCCATCGCGTCGCGCAGTTGTGCACCGGTGGTGGCGCCACTGCGCAGTGCCTCGACGACCGCAGCGGCAGCATTCGCCCCCAGCACTGCCCCGAAGCCGTCCACGCCGCCGCTGTCCTTCATCAACGCGAAAAGCTCGGTGAGAGGCCCGGCTTCGTGCGGGTTGACCAGTGCAGGAGCGATCAGCATCTCTGCGGCCTTGCCACCGCTGGTGAGGATCTGCTTTTGCACGATGCCAGCCATGCCGTAAACCGGCACATCCACGCCGACCTGCTGGAGCTTCCGCAGGAAGGCGCCGCCCGAGCCGGTCGAGGCCGTGATCATGATCACGCCGTCGGGCTTGGCATTGCGGATCTTGGTCGCCTGGGTGGTCAGGTCGGTAGCCGTCTTCGGTGCCGAGATGTTCTCGACCACCTCGACACCGCCGTGCTTCTTGGCCATGGCGACGGCCATCGCGGCACCCTGTTGCCCGTATGCGTCTTCTTCGGAGAAGATCGCCATCCGCTTCTTGCCGTCCTTCACGAACCTGCCGAAGGCCGCCGTGAGGTCAGTGTTCAGCGGCACCGACATGCGGAAGACCCATTTGGAATAGGCATGGGCCGGGTCGGTGACGGACGGCGTGCCGACCATCGGGAACATCGGCACTTCTGCGCGCATGGCTGCATCGGCGAAGGCCATGGTCTCGGAGCCGGTCGTGCCGCCGATGATGGCGATCACCTTGTCATCCGAGATGACCTGGTTGGCCAGGCGAGCGGCCTCTGTGGGATTCGTCTTGGTGTCCCGCACGATCAGTTCGATCTTCCGGCCGTTGATGCCGCCCTGGTCGTTGACCTTCTTGGCGACTGCCTCGACCGCGCGCCGCTCTTCAGCACCGTAGGCAGCGGCTGGGCCCGACAGCGCGATCAGCACACCGATCTTGAACGGTGCGTTCGCGTTTTGGGCGAGGGAAGGCGTCGCTGTCGCGGCCGCCAGGATCGTCGCGGCCGTCACGGCCAGCATCTTGCGTCTGCTTCGAATCATCAGTGTCTCCTTCAGTGTGGTTGATTGGCCTGGCGCCGCTCGAGGAAGAGGCGCCCGATGTTTTCGCGGTCCTGCAGCTCCGCAGGTCCGCCGCTCATGACCACGCGACCGCCGACCAGCACCGCGAAGCGATCCGCCGTCCGTTGCACCAGGCCGTGGTTCTGCTCGACGAGCAGCATGGGCAGACCGCGTCGCTTGAGTTCGCCGATGACCTTGACGATCTCGTCAAGGATGATCGGCGCGAGCCCCTGCGAGGGTTCGTCCAGCAGCAGCGCGCTCGGGCGGCTGGCCAGGCACTTGGCAATGGCCAGCATCTGCTGCTGGCCCCCGCTGAGCGAGCCGGCCAGATTGCTCCCGCGATCCTTCAGAAAAGGGAAGTAGGAAACCGCCTGGTCGATGGCGTCGGCGCGTTGCGCGCGAGGTACGAATTGCGCGCCCAGCCGCAGGTTCTCGTCGACCGTCATCGGCGGAAAGAGCCCCCGGTTGTCGGGCACCGTGGCCAGACCCAGGCGCGTGCGCCGATGGACAGGCATGCCCACGAGCGAGCGACCTCCCAGGCTGACCTCGCCGACCGAACTGACCGCGCCGGCGATGGCACCGACGAAGCTGGTCTTGCCGGCACCGTTGGGGCCGATCACCGCCATGACCTCGCCCGGATTCACTTCCAGGCTGATGTCCCGGCACACCACCAGCGACCCGTAGCTCGCGCTGAGTCCACTGACCTTCAACGACTTCATGGACTCAGGCTGCGACACGTTGCTCTCCCAGATACGCGGACACCACCTGTGGGTCCGAAACCACCGCGGAGGGCACGCCTTGTGCCACCACGCGCCCGTTGACGAGGGCCAGCATCCGGTCACTGAGGTCGGCGACAAACGCAACGTTGTGTTCGACCAGCAGAACACCCAGGCCCCGTCCCGCGGCCTTGCGGATGGCGCTCGCCAGCAAGCCCCGGTCGACGTCGTCGATCCCCGCCGCCGGCTCGTCCAGCAGCAGATAGCGGGGTTCGCTGGCCAGGGCCCGCGCCACTTCAAGCAGCCTCAGGCGCCCGAGCGAGAGCTCGCCCGCCGGCATGTCGGGGTCGGTCGTCAACTGGAATTCGTCGATGAGGGCTTCGGCCCTGGCCCTCAATCGCGCTTCGGTGGCCCGCGCCCGTGAGAACGGAAGCACGGCTTGCAGCAGCGATTGAGGCTCGCGCGGCGTGAAGCCCAGCATGACGGCGTCGGCGACGCTGGCACGCAAGTCCAGGCGGGGCGTCTGGAAGGTTCGACTGATGCCCAGGCGAATGCGATCCTCGATGCGCATGCCGGAGATGTCGCGCCCGTCCACCGACACCTTGCCTTCCTGGGGCATCGCGACGCCCGTCAGGCAGTTGAAAAGGGTCGTCTTGCCCGCGCCATTGGGACCAACCAGTCCCGTGACCGTCCCAGGATCGACGGAAACGCCGACACCCGATAGAGCCACCAGACCACCGAACCGGATGGAAATGCCTTGCGCACTCAAACTCATGACGTCACCTTCGTTGCGCCGGTCGCGGCTTCGGTCGGAGCGGGCGGTCTTGGGCCCATGCCCACCCAGCGGCGCACTGCCGCCAAAGCCTGCGGCGACAGGATCCCGTCCGGCAGCAGGATGAGGATCAGGATCAGCAAGGTGCCGAAGAACAGGCCGTGTGTCTGCGTGCCCGGCAGGAAGTCGTTGGCGAAGGTGAAGAAGGCCGCACCCAGGATGGGACCCAGCACCGCGCGCCGACCGCCGAGCACCACCATGAACAGGATCTGCGCGGAGACTTCCGGCCCGAGCGAATCCGGCGCGATGTAGCCGAGAAAGTGGATGTAGAACCAGCCGGCGAGCCCTGCGATCCCGGCTGCGACGGCAAACATGATTGACAGATCCATCGGCACGTTCACCCCCACGGACTGGGCGAGCAGGCGATCGACCCGCGCGGCGTTGAGCGCACGGCCACGCACGCTCTGTACGAAATGGCTATAGAGGATGACGACCAGCAGCACCACGGCCCAGAGTGCCGTCGAGACGAGCACCGGGTCCTTGCCCACGATCGGAAGGGCCGGCGCGCCGGAGATGCCTACGAAGCTGCCGGTGAAATCTCCACCGCGTTGCAGTCCGACGGCCACCACGGTGCCGAGCGAGAGCGTGACGAGGGCGAGAGACAACTCAGGAAGCCGCAGGATCGGTCGGGCGATCAGGAATGCCAGCAGCGCCGGAATCGCGATGGAGGCGAAGACCGAGATCATTGGCGACATCCCGTAGCGGGTGCTCAGAATCGCCGACGTATAGGCACCCAATGCAGCGAACGCCCCTTGCGCAAGGGAAATCGTGCCACCCTGCCCGTACATCAGTCCGAGCGGCAGCGCGATCAGCGCGTACAGGCCGATGGTGAACATCGTCGTGTGCAGCGAAGGGCGCATGCCTCCCAGCAGCATCATGACCAGGAAGACCACGACCACGATGGCGGGAGGCCCCCAGAGGCGAGAAAGCTTCATGGCCGTGCCCCCGTGAACGCCGTGGCGGGCATGCGGCCTGTCGCCAGCACCAGAATGATGAGGAGGGAAGGGACGCCGGCTGCCCATCCGTTGGGCAGGTAGGCATCGCTGACCGCAGTCACGATCCCTAGGAGCATGGCGCCCCAGAAGGCGGGCAATGGCCCGGCTTTGCCAAGGAGCACCGTCCCGCTGAATGCGACGGTCGTGAAGATGAACGTGCTGGCGTAGGTCATCCCCAGTGCCAGAACTGCCAGCACCCCACCGATGCCGGCGATGCCAGCGCAGAAGACGAAAGTGAGAAACTGCGTGCGCCGCACCGCGACGCCCACGAGCATTGCGGCGCGGTCGGAAATCGCGCTGGCCCGCATCTGCAAACCGAGCCGCGTGAATCGCAGCAAGCCCACCAACAGGCCCATGACCACGACACTCACGCCAAGGTTGAAAAGCGACTGGTATGTGACCACGGCGCCTGAGAGGTTGAGCATGCCGGGGAGGGGTTCCAGGAACCGGTTGTCCGTGCCCCAAGCCGTCAGCACTGCTGATTCGATGGCGAGCATGAGCGCGAAGGTGGCCAGCACGATGAGCATCGCGTCTCTCTGTTGCCGGATGGCGTGGAACGACAGGAAGATGCCTCCCGCCACCGCGCCCAAGACCAACGCGGCGGCTACGCCATAAACGGGGCCCATCGGCATGCCAACCACTGCAGCCACCATGCCGGCGACGACCGCGTACCCGCCAGTTGATACGTCAATTACATCCGTTGTGACCCAGACCACACTCATCGGAACTGCAAAAAGTGCGTACACCGCGCCCAGTGCGATCCCGTTGGCCAAGAACTCGAATAGCTGAAGAGCCATAATACCTACCAGTCAGTTTGTTCCGTGGACAATGTAGAGCCGCTCGTTGAATGCACCCATAAGTAATTACCCGAGAGAAGACGCCAACATGACTAAAGCGACAAAGGGAGGCCTGAACGAGGAGCCCGCAGCAGGGAGCCCGCCACGCGAGGCAATGGCTCCGACGACCCGGATTCCCAAGTCCGTGCTGACCACCGACAAGATCGTCGAGGCCGCAAGAGAACTGTTTGCGCAGCAGAGCTATGCGAACAGCACGCTCGACGATGTGGCCAAGCGCGCTGGCTTCACGAAAGGCGCCGTTTACTACTACTTCAAGGACAAGGAAAGCCTGCTTCTTGAGGTGCTCAATCGCATCGCAGCGCGCTCTATCGAAACCACCATCCGGATGGTGGACGAGCAACCCGATGCCGCGCGCAAACTCGAGACCTTTGTCCAATGCCAAACCCGTTGGGCCGGCAAGTACCCTGGAGATCTGGCCGTGATGATTTACATGTCAGTAGAGGCGGCCTACACCTCGCCCGAGGTGCGGGCGCGCGTGATGCGCTTCTATGACAGGCTGGCCCTGACACTCGAGCGGATCATCGACGCCGGAAAAAAGTCGGGAGAATTCAGCAGCCCCCAAGCCACGCGCGATATTGCGCTCTACTTGCAGGCCGTTCATGACGGCAACATGATGATCTGGTTCCGCAGTGGTACCGACCCGAAGATCGGGCATCGCCTGACCAAGGCCACGATGGCAGGGTTCATGCAGGCGGTGAACAATCCGCATCGTTGAGCGGCCCTGCAATCGCACGGGCGGTGAGGAGAGCCCGCAGCCGTCAAAGAAAAAGGCCCGGATGCTATTTTGAATAGCATCCGGGCCTTATCTGTTCTGGTGCCGGAGAGATGAATCGAACACCCGACCTTCTCATTACGAATGAGCTGCTCTACCGACTGAGCTACACCGGCTAAGCCCGCGATTATAGCCAATCTTCAAACAGCGTCGTGGTAGCGCGTCACGCGTTCGACCTCGTTCTTCGATCCGAGCATCACGCTGACGCGTTCATGCAACTTGCCGGGCTCCAGGTCGAGGATGCGCTGGCGGCCGTTGGTGGCCATGCCGCCGGCCTGCTCGACCAGCCAGCTCATCGGGTTGGCCTCGTACATGAGACGCAGCTTGCCGGCCTTCTCGGGCTCGCGCTTGTCCCATGGGTACATGAAGATGCCGCCGCGCATCAAGATGCGGTGCACGTCGGTCACCATGCTCGCGATCCAGCGCATGTTGAAGTCCTTCTCGCGCGGGCCGTCGACGCCGGCCAGGCATTCGTCGATGTAGCGCTTCACCGGGGCGTCCCAGTGGCGCATGTTGCTCATGTTGATTGAGAACTCCTTCGTGTCCGCGGGAATGCGCAGGTTCTCCTGCGTCAACACGAAGGAGCCCTGCTCGCGGTCGAGCGTGAACATCGCGACGCCGTCGCCCACTGTCAACACCAGCGTGGTCTGCGGTCCGTAGATGCAGTACCCGGCCGCCACCTGCTTGTTGCCCGCCTGCAGGAAATCCGCTTCCTGCACGCCTTGCGGGCCTTCGGGCTTCTTCAGCACGCTGAAGATGGTGCCGATGCTCACGTTCACATCGATATTGCTCGAACCGTCGAGCGGATCGAACAGCAACAGGTACTCGCCCTGCGGATAGCGGTTGGGCACGAGGTGGATCGTGTCCATTTCCTCGCTGGCCATGGCCGCGAGATGGCCGCCCCATTCGTTGGCTTCGATCAGCACCTCGTTGGCAATGATGTCCAGCTTCTTCTGAACCTCGCCCTGCACGTTCTCGCTACCGGCCGTGCCGAGCACGCCGCCGAGGTCGCCCTTGTTCACGGCCATGCTGATGCTCTTGCACGCGCGGGCCACCACTTCGAGCAGCAGCCGCAACTGCGCAGGAATCTTGTCGCCCTCGCGTTGCTGTTCGACGAGGTAGCGGGTCAGGGAAATGTTCTGTGCCATGAAGGTCCTGAAAAAGTGATGCTCAATCCGCCAACGCGCGCGTGACGACTTCGTGGGTGTCCTTGCTGAGGTCCGGCCTTCCCGCCACCCGGACGATGGCTTCGCGCGCCGCGCTGCGGTACGGCTCGGCCAGCTTGCTCCAGCGATCGAGGCTGCGCGCGAGGCGGGCCGCCACCTGCGGGTTGATCGCGTCGAGTTCGATCACGCGGTCGCTCCAGAACACATAGCCGGCTGCGTCGCGGCGATGGAAGGCGCCGGGGTTCGCGCTGCAGTAACTGAAGATCACGCTGCGCGCGCGGTTCGGGTTCTTGATGGAGAAATCCGCGTGCTTCATCAACTGCCTGACGAGCTGCAGGATGTCGCCGCCGCGGTCGGGCGCGCCGGCCTGCAGCGAGAACCACTTGTCGATGACCAGCGCTTCATCCTTGAAGAGCGCATGGAAACGCGCGAGCGCCTGGGTGGCGAGCGCGTGGCCTGATGACACCAGCGCATTGAGCGCGTTGAAGCGGTCGGTCATGTTGCCGGCATCCTTGAAGCGCTGCAGCGTCTTGCCGGGCCACACGGTGTCGCCCGACGCGCGCGCGGCGATGCACAGGTGCGCGAGCGCCATGCCGGCCAGCGCGCGGCGGCCCGAGGAGAGCGGGTCCGGGTTGTAGGCGCCGGTGTCCTGGTTCGCCTCGTAAGCTGCTTGCCAGTCGTCGAACAGTGCTGTGGCGAGCTGTGCGCGCATCGTCTCGCGGACTTGGTGCACGCGCTGCGGATCGACAACCTGCAACTGTTCGGCGATGTAGGTCTCTGACGGCAGCGTCAGCACGAGCTCCTTGAACGCAGCATCGAGCTTCGTGTCGCGCAGGACACTGCGCATGGCGGCGATGTAGGCATCGTCGAGCGGCGCAGCGCTGGTGGCCTCGGCGGGCGCATCGATCGCGCGCACTGCGGCGCGCAAGCCGAGGCGTTGACCGGCCTCCCAGCGATTGAACGGGTCCGGGTCGTTGGCCAGCAGCGTGAGCAGCTGCGCATCGCTGTATTCGAAGTCGAGGATCACCGGCGCGCTGAATCCGCGCAGGATCGAGGGCACAGGCTCGGCGTCGAGGCCGGTGAAGGTGAACTGCTCGCCGGCGCGCGTCAGCACCAGCGTGCGCGTACCGTGCGTCGCTTCGCTCTCGCCATTGAGCTGCAAAGGCAACTCGCGACCCTGGGCATCCAGCAGGCCGATGTTGACCGGGATGACGAAGGGTTCCTTGACCGCCTGGCCCGGCGTCGGTGCACAGCTCTGCACGATGCTCAGGGTGTAGCTGCGGTTCGCGGCGTCGTACACGCCATGCGCTGCGAGGCGCGGCGTGCCGGCCTGGCTGTACCAGCGCTTGAACTGCGGCAGCAAGCGCGCGAGGTCGGAATCGGGGTTCGCATCGGCGATCGCCTGCGCGAAGTCGTCGCAGGTCACGGCCTGGCCGTCGTGGCGCTCGAAGTAGAGCGTCATGCCCTTCTCGAAGCCCTTGCGTCCGACCAGCGTCTGCATCATGCGAACCACCTCCGCACCCTTCTCGTAGATGGTGACGGTGTAGAAGTTGCTGATCTCGATGTAGCTGTCGGGTCGCACCGGATGCGCCATCGGGCCGGCATCTTCGGGGAACTGGGCGGTGCGCAGCACGCGCACGTCCTCGATGCGCTTGACGGCGCGGGCCGACGCATCGGCGCACAGGTCCTGGCTGAACTCCTGATCGCGGAAGACCGTGAGGCCTTCCTTGAGCGACAACTGGAACCAGTCGCGGCAGGTGACGCGGTCGCCCGACCAGTTATGGAAGTACTCGTGGCCGACCACGCTTTCGATGTTGCTGTAGTCGGCGTCGGTGGCCGTCGCCTGGTTGGCCAGAACGTACTTCGTGTTGAAGATGTTCAGGCCCTTGTTTTCCATCGCGCCCATGTTGAAGTCGCTGGTCGCAACGATCATGAAACGGTCGAGGTCCAGCGGCAGGCCGAAGCGCACTTCGTCCCATAGCACCGAGTTGATCAGCGAGTTCATCGCGTGCTCGGTCTTGTCGAGGTCGCCAGCGCGGACGTACACCTGCAACAGATGTTCCTTGCCGTTGCGCGCGGTGATGCGCTGCTCGCGCGCCACGAGCTTGCCCGCGACCAGCGCGAACAGGTAGGCCGGCTTCTTGAAGGGATCGACCCACTTCGCGAAGTGGCGGCCTTCGGGCAGCTCGCCCTGGTCCATCAGGTTGCCGTTCGACAGCAGCACCGGGTAGTCGGCCTTGCTCGCGCGCAGCGTGACGGTGTACATCGCCATCACGTCGGGCCGGTCGAGGAAATAGGTGATGCGGCGGAAACCCTCGGCCTCGCACTGCGTGAAGAAGGTGTTCTCGCTCACGAACAGCCCCATGAGCTTGGTGTTCTTCGCCGGGCAGCAGGTCGTGAAGATCTCCAGCTCGAAGGTGTCCGGCAGGCTGTCGATGACCAGCTGGCCCGCTTCCATGCGGAACGACGCGCCCTGGCCATCGACCAGCACGCGCGCCAGGTTCAACTCGTCGCCGTCCAGGCGCAGCGGCTGCGGCGGCACGTCGGGATTGCGGCGCAGGCGCATGCGATTGAGCACGCGCGTCTTGGCCGGGTCCAGGTCGAAGGTGAGATCGACCCTGTCGATCCAGTAGGCCGGTGCCGCATAGTCTTCGCGGCGGATGGAAACAGGTTGCCCTTGGGCATCACGCATCAGCATTGAGTGTCTCCAGGAATTTCGATTGAACGAGTTCGTTGTAGTTGCGCACGGCGGCAATCAAGTGCGGGCCGGCGAGTTCGGCCGCGCTGTGGGTGGTGCACACCGCCACGGCGCGCATGCCTCCGCGGCGCGCGGCCTCGATGCCGAAGGGCGCGTCCTCGAACACGACGCAGCGTTCGGGTGCCACGCCGATGCGGCGTGCCGCCTCGAGAAAGATGGCCGGCGTCGGTTTGCCGGTGAAGCCTTCGTCACCGCCCACGATGGCCAGCGGCAGCGGGTCCATGCGAAGGCGCTCCATCACGAACGCGATGTTGTGGCGATCGCCCGCCGTGCCCACCGCGATCTTGAAACCGCGGGCGACCGCGGCTTTCGCAAAAGCACCGAAACCCGCGACCTCGGCGAACACCGCGCCGAAAAGCTCGCGATAGATCGTTTCCTTCTCGTGGGTGATTTCGTCGCTCTCTGCCTGGCTGACCGTACGCTCCATCAGCTCGCACGCGCACTCGTAGGCGTTGCGGCCCGTGGTGCGACGCATCAGGTCGGCGACGTCCAGTTGAAGGTTCCGGCGGCGCGCGAACTCCATCCAGGCCTTGCTGTGCCATGGCATCGAGTCGACCATGGTGCCGTCCATGTCGAAGATGAGCGCCTCGATGCGCTCCATCACACGCCCTGCTTCAGCGACGCTTCGATGAACACATCGAGATCGCCATCCAGCACCTTCTGCGTGGCCGAGACTTCCACGTTGGTGCGCAGGTCCTTGATGCGGCTGTTGTCCAGCACATAGCTGCGGATTTGGTGGCCCCAGCCCACGTCGGTCTTGGTGTCTTCCAGCTTCTGCTGCGCTTCCTGTTGCTTGCGCAACTCGAAGTCGTACAGGCGCGAGCGCAGCCGCTTCCAGGCCACATCGCGGTTGCTGTGCTGGCTGCGCCCGTCCTGGCACTGCACCACGATGCCGGTCGGGATGTGCGTCAGGCGCACGGCCGAATCGGTCTTGTTGATGTGCTGGCCGCCGGCGCCGCTTGCGCGGAAAGTGTCGGTGCGCACGTCCGACGGGTTGATCTCGATCTCGATCGAGTCGTCCACTTCGGGGTACACGAAGATCGAAGCGAAGCTGGTGTGACGACCGCCCGACGAATCGAAGGGCGACTTGCGCACCAGGCGGTGAACGCCGGTTTCGGTGCGCAGCAAGCCGAAGGCGTAGTCGCCTTCGACCTTGATGGTTGCGCCCTTGATGCCGGCGGTGTCGCCCGGCGTTTCGTCTTCGATCTGCGTCTTGAAGCCCTTGCGCTCGGCGTACTTGAGGTACTGGCGCAGCAGCATGCTGGCCCAGTCGCAGGCTTCGGTGCCGCCGGCGCCGGCCTGGATGTCGACGAAGCAATTGAGCGGATCGGCCGGGTTGTTGAACATCCGGCGGAATTCCAGCTGCTTGATGTCGGCTTCGAGCGTGGCGGCGTCATCGGCGATGGCCTGCAGGCCGTCCATGTCGCCGTCTTCCTTCGACATCTCGAAGAGTTCGGTGTTGTCCGACAGGCCGCTGGTCAGCCGGTCGAGCGTGACGACGACGTCGTCGAGCGACTTCTTTTCACGGCCCAGCTCCTGAGCCTTCTTCGGGTCGTTCCAGACCGTCGGATCTTCGAGCGATGCGTTGACCGTCCTCAGACGTTCCGATTTGGCATCGTAGTCAAAGATACCTCCGGAGATCGACCGTCCGCGCGCTCAGGTCGGTGAGGGTTGCGCTGATCTGGTTGATTTGTTCTGCGTCCATGGGGTGTCCTGCGGTGTTCGGGGAAACCGCCGATTTTCTCACGGCCTGCATGGCCCGCCCTCCGGCAGGGCAGCTGCCCGCGCTCCCACCCGCGCCCGCATGCATCAGGCCTTGCGCAGAGGCAGTGAGACGGTGAACCGGGAGCCCTCGCCCAAGGTGCTGCGTACCTGCACTTCGCCACCGTGGGCGCGCACGATCTGCCGCGTGATGAACAGGCCGAGCCCGAGCCCGGAAGCGCGCTTGCGGCTGTCGTCGGTGCGCTCGAACTGCTCGAAGATGCGCTCCTGGTCTTCGGCGCCAATGCCCATGCCCTGGTCGCTCACCGTCATCGTGGCGCTGCTGCCGGCCGTGCTCACCTCGACCGTCACTGGCTTGCCGCCGCCGTAGCGCAGCGCATTGGTCAACAGGTTGGTCAGGACCTGTTCGATGCGGAATTCGTCCCACGCGCCTTCGACCGGTGCGGGCGCAATCAACTGGATCGTCGAACCTGCAGCCTCCGCCTGCTGGGCCAGGCTTTCAACCACGCCCCGCGCCAGCGCCGACAGGTCGAAGAGTCGCGGCTGGATCGACAACGTGCCGCTGCGCAGGCGCGTCACGTCGAGCATGTCATCGATCAGCCGAACCATGTTGTGGATCTGGCGCTGGTCGCGTTCGATCATCGCCGGCAGCTTGTCGGCTTCGAAGTGCGCCATGTTGCCCCTCGAAAGGTGGAGCTTCCGGACCTGGGTCTCGAGATAGAGGGTGTTGAGCGGGGTGCGCAGCTCATGCGAGACCATCGACATGAAGTCGTCGCGCATGCGCACCGCGCGCTCGAGTTCGCGGTGGGCCTCGGCGAGCGCGTCCATCTCATGTTTGAGTGCCTTGCGGTGCCGGTGGAGGTCAACGAACACGTTGACCTTGCTGATGACCACATACCCGTCGAGGGGCTTCTGCAGGAAGTCGACGGCGCCGCTTTCATAGCCGCGGAATGCGTAGTCGAGTTCACGGCCCGCCGCGCTCACGAAGATGATCGGGATGTGCCGCGTGCGCTCGGTGCTGCGCATCATCTCGGCCAGTTCGAAGCCGTTCATGCCCGGCATCTGCACGTCGAGGATGGCCAGCGCGAACTCGTGCTCGAGCATCAACGCGAGCGCGGCGTCGGCCGAAGTCGCCTGGAACACGACGCGGCCCGGGCCGCGGACGAGTGCATCCAGCGCCAGCAGGTTTTCCGGCAGGTCGTCGACGATCAGCAGTTTGCTTTCGACGTCAAGAGGCATGAAGCGAATCCAGTTGAAGCAGCAGCGCGCGCAAGCCGCTCAGCGGCAGCACGGCGTCGGGCGTGTGACGGGCGATGGCGGCCATGGGCATCGTGGACACCTGGGCTTCCCCGGGATCCTGCACGGCCGTGAACCCGCCCGCCGCGTGAATGCTGGCGAGCCCGGCCGCCCCGTCGAAGTTCGCGCCCGTGAGCAGGAACGCGCCGAGGGCCGGGCCGTAGGCATCGGCGGCCGAGGCCATCAGCACGTCGATCGACGGGCGGGAGTAGAGGACGGGCGGCTCGCAGCTCAGCGAGAAGACGCGGTCGCGCTCGATCGACAGGTGATAGCCGGCCGGCGCGAAGTACAGCGTGGACGGAAGGACGGGGCGTTTGTCCTCGGCCTCGCGCACGTCGAAGGGCAGGCGGTGGCGAAAGACTTCCGCGAGCCGGCTCTCGTGCCCTTCCGGCAGGTGCAGCACCGTGACCAGCGGCAGGCGCCAGGTCGGTGGCAGGTCGGAGAACAGCGCGATCAACGCATCGACGCCTCCGGCCGAGGCGCCGACCATCACTGCGTCGACGGCGCGAACCACAGCAGGTGAACGGGTGGCAACGGCGGCGCTCATGGCATTTTGCGGTAGATGCGCTCGGCGCGCGCCAGCGGCTCGAAGCGGTCGACGTAGCCCGAGAAATCGATGCTTTCCTTGGCGCCGAGGCCGAGAAAGCCGCGGCGGCCGAGCGACTCGTGGAAGAGGCCGAGCGCGCGGTCCTGCAGGGGCCGGTTGAAATAGATCAGCACGTTGCGGCACGAGACGAACTGCGTCTCGGCGAAGACGCTGTCGGTGGCCAGGCTGTGGTCCGCAAAGACCACGTTCGCGCAGAGCGACGGGTCGAAGCGGACCGCGTCATAGGCAGCGGTGTAGTAATCCGAGAAAGCCCGCACACCGCCGGCCCGTTGGTAGTTGGCGGTGTAGGTGCGCAACGCATCGAGGGCGAAGATGCCCGAGCGGGCTTTTTCGAGCGATGCGGGGTTGATGTCGGTCGCGTAGATCTGACTGCGTTCGAGCAACCCTTCTTCGCGCAGGAGGATCGCGAGCGAGAAGACCTCTTCGCCCGTGCTGCAACCGGCCACCCAGATCTTGATCGACGCATAGGTCTGCAGCACCGGGATCACCTGCCGGCGAAGCGCCAGAAAGTACGCGGGGTCGCGGAACATTTCGCTGACCGGGATCGTCAGGTACTGGAGCAGGCGCGTGAAGAACGCGGGTTCGTGCAGCACTTTTTCCTGGAGCGCTGAAATGCTGGGCAGGTTGAACTGGCCGAGCGCGTGGTTGACGCGGCGCTTCTGCGACGCGCCGGTGTAGTCGCGAAAGTCGTAGCTGTACTTGAGGTAGATGGCCTCCATCAGCAAGCGCAGCTCGATGTCGCTGTCGCTCGGTGGCTGGGGCGCCCTCTCGGTCACAGACGCTCCATTTTGGGCATCCACACGCGCAGCAGCGAGAAGAGGCGGTCGAGGTCCACAGGCTTGGCCAGGTAGTCGCTGGCGCCGGCAGCCAGGCACGCCTCCTGGTCGTCCTTCATGGCCTTGGCGGTCACGGCGATCACCGGGAGCTTCTCGAAGCGCTTGTCCTGGCGCAGGCGACGCGTGGCTTCCAGCCCGTCCATCTCCGGCATCATCACATCCATCAGCACCAGGTCGATGTCGGGCACGCGATCGAGCTTGTCGAGTGCTTCGATGCCATTGCGGCCGATCTCGACGATCGCGCCCCGATGCTCGAGCGCGCTGGTCAGCGCGAAGATGTTGCGTACATCGTCGTCCACCAGCAGGATGCGGCGCCCTTCGAAGACCTTGTCGCGGCCGCGCGCGGCCTTGAGCATGCTCTGCCGTTCGGTCGACAGCTCCGACTCCACCTTGTGCAGGAACAGCGTGACTTCGTCGAGCAGCCGTTCGGGCGAGCGCGCGCCCTTGATGATGATCGAGCGCGAATAGCGCAGCAGTTCGGCCTCCTCGTCGCGCGTGAGGTTGCGGCCGGTGTAGACGATGACGGGCGGGAACGAGGAGATTTCTTCCGTCGCCATGCGCTTGAGCAGCTCGCTGCCCTGCATGTCCGGCAGCCGCAGGTCGGTGATCATGCAGTCGAAGGTGCGGTCGCGCAGCAGCTTCATGGCTTCCTCGCCCGACTCGACCGCGGTGATCGCGACGTCGTCGTCGCCGATCAGCTTCACGACGGCTTCGCGCTGGAGGGCGTCGTCCTCGACCAACAGCACCTGCTTGACCTTGTTCGCAAGCTTGTCCTCGATTTTCTGGAACACCTGCTTGAGCTGGTCGCGCGACGTCGGCTTGAGCGCATAGCCGATCGCGCCCATGTGCAGCGCGGCCTCGCTCTGGTCCTGCGCCGACACCACATGCACCGGGATGTGGCGCGTGTGCGGATCGTCCTTGAGCTGTTGCAGCACGCCCAGGCCCGGGCTGTCGGGCAGCCGCATGTCGAGCAGGATCGCGTCGGGCACGAACTGCGTCGCCAGCGCGAAGCCATCGGCGGCCCCGTGCGCGACCAGGCAGCGGTAGCCGAGTTCATGCGCCAGGTCATAAAGGATGTGCGCGAACTGGGGCTCGTCTTCGATCACCAGCACGCGGCGATGGTGGTCGCGCGGCAGGGCGCGGTCGTCGGCGAATTCCGGCTGTGGCGGCGCCGGAGGCAAGGGCAGCGGGGCGGCCGGCCGGCTGGCTGCAGGGGCCGCGGGCGGAGGGCGCGGTGCTGCAGGCCGCACAGCGGCTGTCGTCCCGGTTGCATCGGGCAGTCGGGGGGGCAGGCGCAATGTGAAGGTGCTGCCGCGGCCGGGCACGCTGTCGACATCGATCGTGCCGCCGAGCAAGCCCGCCAGGTCGCGCGAGATCGACAGGCCCAATCCTGTTCCGCCATAGCGCCGGCTGGTGGTGCCATCGGCCTGGCGGAAGGCCTCGAAGATCACATCCTGCTGGTCAGGGGCGATCCCGATGCCGGTGTCGGCCACGGCGAAGTCGGCGCCGCCATCCTCTGCCGCCGACACCGTCAACGTGACCTCGCCGCGGTCGGTGAACTTGAGCGCGTTCGACAGCAGGTTCTTGAGGACCTGTTCGACGCGCTGGCGGTCGGTGTGCAGGGCGGCGGGCACATCGGGCCGCACCACCGACCGGAAGGCGATGCGCTTCTGCTCCGCCAAGGGCGTGAAGGTCATCGACAGGCTGTCGGCCAGGCGCGCCACCGGCACGTCTTCGGGCACCAGTTCCATCTTGCCGGCCTCGACCTTCGCGATGTCCAGGATGTCGTTGATCAGCACCAGCAGGTCGTTGCCGGACGAATAGATCGACTCTGCGAACTTGACCTGCTCGACAGTGAGATTGCCCTGCGGGTTGTCGCCGAGCAGCTTGGACAGGATCAGCGCACTGTTGAGCGGCGTGCGCAGCTCGTGCGACATGTTGGCGAGGAACTCCGACTTGTAGCGGCTGGCGCGCTGCAATTCCTCGGCGCGGTCCTGCAGATCGCGCTGGACGCGGCGCAGGGCGATGTTGCGCTGGTCGAGGGCTTCGGTGCGCTCCGAGAGCTGGCTGTTGGTCTGCTCCAGCTCGGCCTGCTGGTTCTCCAGGTTGGCCTGCGATTCGCGCAAGGCGCGCGATTGCTCCTCGAGCTCCTCGTTGGCGGTGCGCAGCTCCTCCTGCTGCACCTGAAGCTCTTCATTGAGCTGCTGGGTTTCGGCCAGCGCGTCCTGCAGCTGCTCTCGATGGCGCACCGCGGCCGTGGCCGAACCGATGTTGCCGGCGACCAGTTCGAGCAGCGCCAGGCGGCGCGCATCGGGTGCGCGGAGCAGGCCGAGTTCGACCACTCCGACAACCACGCCGTCGTGCTGCACCGGCAGCAGCAGCGCGGCACGCGGCGCCCCTTCGCCGAGGCCGGTGTTGACCTTGAGGTAGCTGGCATCGACCGGCTCGATCACCATGAGACGGTTCTCGCTCGCCGCCTGCCCGACCAGGCTTTCGGTGGGCGAGAAGACCTGCGTCGTCGCCTCGGCCGCCTGCGAAAAGCCGTAGCTCGCCACCCGGCGCAGCGTGCCTTGCGGCTCACGGATGTACACGGCGCCCACCGCGCTGCCCAGCTTGCGCGAGAAGAACGCAAGCACTTTGCGCCCCATTTCTTGCCCGCCTTGCTGGCCGACGAGTTCACCGGTGAGTTCGGTCTGGCTGCTGCGCAACCAGGCCTGCTGCTCGAGCTGGGCCGCGTGCGCGTTCTGAGCGCCCAGCACTGCGTCGTAGCTTTCGGAGAGGTCCATCAGCTGCCGGCGGCCGAAGTACGCGAGCAGCCCCGAGAGCGTGAGGCTGACCAGCAGGATCAGCCCGACGATGAGCAGCGCCGTCCGGTTCGCCTGGTCGTTGCGCTGGTTGCGCAGCGCCTGTTCGGTGGCGATGAACGCCGCGAAGGAAGCGCGTGCTTCGTCTGTCAGCCGCTTGCCGCGGCCCAGTTGCACCGCGGTCTGGTAGTCGCCGTTGGCGCGGCGCAGCTCAACCATCTCGTTCGCGAAAAGATCCCATTGCTTCTGCAGGGCGGCGATCTGTTCGATGCGGCCCGCCTGGGTCGGGTTGTCCGCGACAGCGCCGCGCAACGCCGCAAGGCCGGCTTCCACGCGCGGCAGGGCCGTCTCGTACGGCGCAAGAAAGCTGTTGTCGCCGGTGATGAGGAATCCGCGCATGCCGGTTTCCATGTCGATGGAGAGGCGCTGGACTTCGTGGGCCTGGCCGGTGACGCGGTCGGAGCGGGACACCGCTTCGAGCACCGAGAGCAGGTAGAAGATCAGCGCGACGAAGACCAGCGCCGTCAATACCCCGGCGGCGAGCGGGAGTTTGACGTTGCGACTCAGAAGGCGCTGGAAGGCAAGCTTGTCGACGGCGGATCGGGTATTCATTGAACAGTACGCAACCAAAGCAAAACCGGTCGAGTCTGCCCGAGAAGAGGGCGGGGACGTGTCAGCGAACGCCCCGCCCAGCCTCGCTCTGCCGGTCAGCTTCTCGTGAATTCCTCGATCAGCGCGGCGACCTGGGCTGGCTGGTCGTGGTGCAGCATGTGGCCCGCATCTTCGACGCGCACTACGCGGTGATCGGCGACCGACTGGAGGCGCTGGTGATATTCGGCCAGTGTGTAGCGGCCCTTCCACCACTGGGAAAAGCTGTCTGCGGAAGCTTCCACTGCCAGCAGCGGCGCGGTGATGCGCGCGTACAGCGCCAGCGTTTCATCGACGCGGAAGATGTTCGCATTGACGATCTTGTGCGCGGCCTCGCCCAGGATTTCCCAGCGTCGCTGGCCATCGGCCTGCACGCGATGCGCGGCCCAATGGCCGGCCAGCCAGTCGGCCTTGTCTTGCGAGAGGCGCGGGTTGGTCTTCATCAGCCGGCGCGCGACGCTGCCGAGTTCCGCGTAGCTGGCCAGCGCCATCTCGCCGCGATGCAGGCGCTTGAGCTCGTCGATCCACTGGCCGTAACGGGCCGGCGCCTGGTCGGGCGTGCGCGCTGGCATCCCGAAACCTTCGAGGTTGACCAGCCGGCGCACGCGTTGCGGCCGCACGCCGGCGTAGTGCATGGCCACGTTGCCGCCCATGCTGTGGCCGACCAGGTCGACAGCTTGGGCGGCCTCGCCCTCGCCGGCATAGTGGTCGAGCAGCCAGTCGAGGTCGGCCAGGTAATCGGGCAGCCAGTAGTTGTCGACGCCGCCGCCGTCGGTCAGCCCGAAGCCGCGCCAGTCGGGCGCGATCACGAAGCGATCGTCCTGCAAGGCATCGACCACGAACTGCCACGATGCGCCGACGTCCATCCAGCCGTGCAACAGCACGAGCGGCGGTCGCGATGGCGAGGGCTCGCCCCACAGGCGCACGTGATAGCGGAGCTGCCGCACGGGCACGAATTCGGCGCGGGAGGCACGGAGCGGGGTGTAGGCGGTTTCGGTCATCGTGTCGATGATAGGCAGCGCGCCGCGCGTGCGCCGTCCTCTGCATGACACCGGCGCGAGGCGAATTTGTTCACGTGTTCTCAGGGATAGACCTGCCGCGTACCACGCGTTGCCGCGACTACAGTTACGGCCCAAGGAGAGCTCCCGACATGCCAAAGACCCTGACCGCGCGCCTCATCGCCGCTGCCCTCATCACCGCTTTCGGCGCCGCCCATGCCGGCACCGTGACCGTCGTCACCTCCTTCCCCAAGGATCTGACCGACCCCTACAAGAAGGCCTTCGAAGCGGCGAACCCCGGCATCAAGATCGAGGTGCTGAACAAGAACACCACCGCATCGATCGCCTACATCAAGGAGCTCGCAGTGGGCCAGCGGCCGGACGTGATGTGGGCCTCGGCGCCCGACGCCTTCGAGGTGCTGGCGCGCGACAAGCTGTTGACGGCCGCGCCCGAAGTGAAGAACCCGCACACGCCGGCAAAGATCGGCAGCTACCCGATCAACGATCCGCAGGGCCTTTACTACGGGCAGGCGCTCGCCGGCTACGGAATAATGTGGAACACCCGCTACCTGCAGGCCAACAAGCTGCCGGTGCCCAAGGAATGGAGTGACCTGGCCAAACCCGAGTATTTCGGTCACGTGGCGATCAGTTCGCCTTCGCGTTCCGGCACCACCCATTTGACCGTCGAGACGATGCTGCAGGGCGAAGGCTGGGACAAGGGTTGGACGCAGCTGCTCGAGATCATGGGCAATTGCGCCGCCGTGACCGACCGCAGCTTCGGCGTGCCCGACGGCGTGAACAGCGGGCAGTACGGCGTCGGCATGGTGATCGACTTCTTCGGGCTCTCGGGCAAGTACTCGGGCTTTCCCGTCGAATTCGCCTATCCCAGCGTGACGGCGGTTGTTCCGGCCAACATCGGACTGGTCACCGGCGGCAAGAACGCAGAAGAGGCCAAGAAGTTCATCGCCTTCACGCTCTCGAAAGACGGTCAGCAGATCCTGCTCGATCCCAAGATCAGCCGGCTGCCGGTGCTGCCGTACGCCGACCTCAAGGTGCCCGCCGGCTATCCCGATGTGCAGGCGGTCGCCAAGCGCTCGAAGGTGCAGTTCAACTCCGAGCTCTCGGAGTCGCGCTACCAGGTGGTGGTCAGCATGTTCGACCAGATGGTGACCTTCCGTCTGAAGGAACTGCAAGCCGCGACCAAGGCGATCCACGATGCCGAGAAGCGGCTCAAGGCCAAGCCGAACGGCCAGGCCGCCGACCTGCTCAAGCAGGCGCGCGGCTTTGCCTACTCGCCGCTGGTGGGGCAGGACAACGTGAAGGACGAGCAATTCCTCGAGCTGTTCCGCAAGAACCGGCGTGACGTCGCCGTGTCCAAGCAGCTGACGGGTCAGGAAGAGCTCTGGGCCTCCAAGGCCAAGACCAACTACGCGAAGGCCACCGAGCTCGCGAACCAAGCCGCGGCGCTGGCCAAGTGACGGCGGCGGTCGCAAGCGCGCCCCGCTTCAGGAAGGCGGGCGCGGGGTGGGGCGCGTGGACGGTGGCGGCCGCGGTCGCGGCCTTCCTGCTGGTGTTCCTGCTGATCCCTGTGGGGCTGGTGATCTTCACGGCCTTCGTCGACGAATCGGGCGGGCTCACGCTCGGCCATTTCGCGAACTTCTTCAACCAGAGCATCTTTCGCGAGTCTTTCTTCAATAGCCTCGTGGTGTCGCTGGCGAGCGTTTTCTTCGCCTCGCTGATCGCCATTCCGCTGGCCTACCTCACGGTGCGCTTCGAGTTCCGCGGCGCGCTGTTGATCCAGACTCTGGGCGTGCTGCCGCTGATCATGCCGCCCTTCGTCGGCGCGGTGGCGCTGCAGCTGATCTTCGGGCGCAACGGCTCGGTCAACCTGCTGCTCGACCAGTACTTCGGCTTCAAGATTCCGATCATGGATGGGCTGGTCGGCGTGGTATTCGTCGAGAGCATCCACTACTTTCCGTTCATCCTCTTGAACCTGGTCGCGTCGATGCGCAACATCGACGGCGCGATGGAGGAATCGGCGCTCAATCTCGGCGCCAAGGGCTTCCGGCTGTTCCGCCGCGTGATCTTCCCGCTGGCGATGCCGGGCTTCCTGGCCGGCGCGGCGCTGGTGTTCGTCAAGGTGTTCGACGACCTCGGCACGCCGCTGGTGATGGGCGTGACCAACATGCTCGCGCCGCAGGCGTACCTGCGCATCACCTCGGTCGGCATCGACGACCCGCTCGGCTACGTGACCAGCGTGCTGATGATCGCGTTCTCGATCCTCGCGCTGTGGATGGCCGCGCGCGTGATGAAAGGCAAGGACTACGCCACGCTGCAGAAAGGTGGCGGCTCGCTGCAGCGGCGCACGCTCGGCGGTTGGGAATCGCTGCTGGCCTATGGCTGGATCGCGCTGGTGCTGTTCATCGTGCTGGCGCCGCACCTGGGCATCCTGCTGATGTCCTTTGCCAAGGTCTGGAGCTTCTCGGTGCTGCCCGATGCCTACACGCTGGAGCACTACGCCAGCGTGTTCGAGAACTCGCAGCAGATGATCGGCAACACGCTGCTCTACTGCCTCCTGGCCGCGGGGCTCGATGTGCTGATCGGCACGGCGATCGCCTGGCTGATCCTGCGCACCACCTTGCCGGCGCGGCGCTGGCTCGACTACGCCGCGTCCATCGCGCTGGCCATTCCGGGGCTCGTGCTGGCCATCGGCTACCTGCGCCTATTCAAGGGCGTGAACCTGCCGTTCACCGACACGCCCGTGATCACGAGCTGGGTGCTCATCATGCTGGCCTACGCGGTGCGGCGCCTGCCCTATGCGCTGCGGGCCTGCATGGCGGCGCTGCAGCAGGTGCATCTGTCGCTCGAGGAGGCGGCGCAAAGCCTGGGCGCCACGCGCTGGCGCACGGTGCGCCGCGTGATGGTGCCGCTGATGGCCGGCGGCATGCTGGCCGGCTTCGTCACCAGCTTCATCACCGCGGCGGTCGAGCTGTCGGCCACGTTGTTGCTCACGTCTTCCGAGTCGCAGGCACCGATGAGCTACGGCATCTACCTCTACATGCAAAGCGCCGCCGGCCGCGGCCCGGGCGCGGCGCTCGGTGTGCTGGCCGTGGTGGTGGTCGGCCTGGGCACCTGGGCTTCGCACCGCTTTGCCGAACGCACGCGCACGCCTGAAAGAGCATCGTCATGAACACAATGAACAAGGCGAGCCTCGAAGCGCGCCACATCAGCCTGAGCTACGGCAGCACCGAGGTGCTGCGCGACATCAACCTGAAGATCGAACCGGGTGAGTTCTTCGCGCTGCTCGGGCCTTCGGGCTCGGGCAAGTCGACCCTGCTGCGGCTCATCGCGGGGTTCAACCAGCACCAGCGCGGCGAGCTGCTGGTCGATGGCAAGGACATCACCGGCATCCCGCCGCATGCGCGCAACATCGGCATGGTGTTCCAGAGCTACGCGCTCTGGCCCCACATGTCGGTGTGGGACAACGTGGCCTTCGGCCTGGTCGAGCGACGCGAGACGCGCGATGCGATCCAGCGCAAGGTCGGTGCCGCGCTCGAGTTGGTCGGCCTGTCCGACTACGGCAAGCGCCGGCCCGGCCAGCTCTCGGGCGGCCAGCAGCAGCGCGTGGCGCTGGCGCGCACCATCGTCATCGAACCCAAGTTGCTGCTGCTCGACGAGCCGCTGTCGAACCTCGACAAGAACCTGCGCGTGCAGATGCGCGACGAGCTCAAGCACCTGCAGCGCACGCTGGGCCTGACCACGATCTTCGTCACCCACGACCAGGAAGAAGCCATGACCACGGCCGACCGCATGGCGGTGCTCGACAAGGGCGTGTTGCAACAAGTCGGGCCCGCGACCGACCTGTTCGACTATCCGGTGAACCGCTTCGTGTCGGGCTTTGTCGGCACCGCGAACCTGATCGAGGGCCGCGTGACCGGACAGCACGGCGACGTGCTGCATTTCGAGGCCAATGGCATCGGCGAGCTGCGCGTGCCGCAGCGTGCGGGTGTCGCGGTGCCGGCCGCCGGCGCGGCCGCCATGTCGTTCCGCCCGCACCAGGTGCACATCCGCCCGGCCGGTACGGCGCAGGACGCCGCGCGTGTCTGGGTCGAGGGCGTCGTCGAGAGCACCGAGTTTCTCGGCGAGGTCTCGCGCTACAAACTGAAGGTCGGCCAGACTTTCATGGTGGCCGACGAGGTGCACTACGCGGGCGAGCCGGTGCTCGCGCCGGGTGCGATGGTGCAGTTGGGCATCGACCCCAACCAGGTGCGGTTTCTCGCGGTCTGAAACAGCGGCGGGAGAGGGCGGTAGCATTTCGCCCATGAAAAAAATCCAGCTTGGTCAAAGCGACCTTCACGTCACGCCCATTTGCCTCGGCACCATGACCTTCGGCGAGCAGGTCAACGAAGCCGATGCCCACGCCATCCTGAGCCGCTCGCTGGAGCGCGGCATAGACTTCATCGACACGGCCGAGATGTACGCGGTGCCGGCGCGCAAGGAAACCTTCGGCGCCACCGAAACGATCATCGGCAACTGGTTCAAGGCGAACCCCGGTGCGCGCGAGAAGCTGACGCTAGCCACCAAGGTCGCCGGCCCCTCGCGCGGGATGCCTTGGGTGCGCGAGGGCGCGGGCATGACGGCGGCCGACATCGTCGCCTCGTGCGATGCGAGCCTGAAGCGCCTGCAGACCGACGTGATCGACCTCTACCAGATCCACTGGCCCGAGCGCCACGTGCCCGCGTTCGGCAACATGTACTACGACCCGACGCAGGAGCGCACGCAGACCTCGATCCACGAACAGCTCGACGCGTTCGCCGGCCTCGTGAAGGCCGGCAAGGTGCGCCACATCGGGCTTTCGAACGAGACGCCGTACGGCGTCCACGAGTTCGTGCGTCTTGCCGAACAGCATGGTCTGCCGCGCATCGCGACCGTGCAGAACGTCTATTGCCTGATCAGCCGCGCGCTCGAAAACGGGCTGGACGAAACGATGCACCGCCTGGGCGTCTCGCTGCTGGCGTATTCGCCGCTCGCCTTCGGTCTGCTCACGGGCAAGTACGACCAGAGCGGGATCGATGGGCCCGACGCACCGAAGGGCGCGCGCATTTCCAGCTACGAATCGGTGCGCAAGCAGCGTTGGGGTCGCCCCGACGCGCTCAGAGCTGCGCGCCGCTACAACCAGCTGGCGCGCGACAACGGCCTGACGCCCTCGCAGATGGCGCTGGCTTTCTGCTACACCAAGTGGCAAGTCGCGAGCACCATCGTCGGCGTGACCTCGGTCGCTCAGCTCGATGAGGACCTTGACGCCTACGGCACGACGCTGTCGGCCGAGGTGCTGGCCGAGATCGACAAGATTCGGTGGGAGATTCGCGATCCGGCATTGTGATTCCGTGAGGTGCAATGTTCGGGGCGCGCTCGCGCCGACGATGTACTCTGCTCCGCGACTGTCCCCCGGCCTGCGGCCTCCTCCTTGATGTCGCTGCGCAGAGCACACCATCGTCGCGAGCCGTCACGCCGCGGTTGATCGACAGTTCGGGCACAGCGCTTCCTGTGCCGCGGGCATCGGGTGCCTCCCGCAGCGAAATCAAGGAGGAGCGAAGCGGGGGACATTCGCGGAGGGAGGTACCCGGTGGCCTCGGCACGCGCCCTGAACCAACCCGCCCCAACTGACAACCATGTCCAAAAAACAGCACATCAGCGAAACCCCCGCCACACAGTTCCTGCGCGCCCATAAGATCGCCTTCACCGAGCACCCCTACGAGTACCTGGAACACGGCGGCGCCCAACACAGCGCCGCGGTGCTCGGCTTCGACCCGTTCACGGTCGTCAAGACGCTGGTGATGCAGGATCAGGACGCCAGGCCGCTGATCGTGTTGATGCATGGCAACCGCACCGTGTCCACCAAGAACCTCGCGCGGCAGATCGGCGCGAAGTCGGTCGAACCCTGCAAGCCTGAGGTGGCGCAGCGGCACAGCGGCTACCAGGTGGGCGGCACCTCGCCTTTCGGCACGCGACGCGCGATGCCGGTCTACGTCGAATCCACCGTCCTGCAACTGCCGGGCATCCTGATCAACGGTGGGCGCCGCGGCTATCTCGTCGGCATCGATCCGCAGGTGTGTGTTGCGCTGCTGGGCGCGAAGCCGGTGCAATGGGCGCTGGCAGAATGACCCTTCTCTTTTTACCGGGCCGGAGCGCACGTTGAGCTTTCATTTGCCGTCCTTCATCGCCATCGTTCTGGCGTATCTGCTGGGTTCGCTGTCTTTCGCGGTGATCGTCAGCCGCTCGCTCGGCATGGCCGATCCGCGCAGCTACGGCAGCGGCAACCCCGGCGCGACCAACGTGCTGCGCTCGGGCAACAAGGGCGCGGCGCTCGCGACGCTGCTGCTCGATGCGCTCAAGGGCTGGTTGCCCGTGTTCGTGATCGGGCTCATCGGGCCCGACCTCGGCATGGGACCGGGCACGGCCGCGCTGGCTGGACTGGCGGCCTTCCTCGGTCACCTCTACCCGGTGTTTTTTGGCTTTCAGGGCGGCAAGGGCGTCGCCACGGCCGCGGGCGCGCTGCTGGGCATCGACTGGCTGCTGGGCCTGGCGACCGGTACTACCTGGTTGATCATTGCCTTCTTCTTCCGCTACTCCTCGCTGGCGTCGCTTGTCGCCGCCTTCTTCGCGCCGGCCTACTACCTGCTCGGCGGACAGATCGCCTGGCCGCTGCACCGCACGGTGCTGATGGCGCTGGTGGTCATCAGCCTGCTGCTGGTGTGGCGCCATCGGGAAAACATCCGCCGGCTGCTGGCCGGCACCGAGTCCAAACTGGGCTCCCGCAAAAAGGAATGACCATGGCCTCGATCACCCGCTCCCACGTTGGCCCGCGCCTCTCGGAAATGGCCGTGCACAACGGCACGGTCTACCTCGCCGGGCAAGTCCCCGACGACACCACGCAGGACATCCGCGGCCAGACCGCGCAGGTGCTGGGCATGGTCGATCGCCTGCTGGGCGAGGCCGGCAGCGACAAGTCGCGCCTGCTCGCGGTCCAGATCTTCCTGGCCGACATCGGCGACATCGGCGCGATGAACGAGGTGTGGGATGCCTGGGTGAGTGCGGGCCACACGCCGCCGCGCGCGACCGTGCAGGCCAAGATGGCCAACGCGGCCTACAAGATCGAGATCGTCGTCACCGCCGCGCAGAAGTAGGCAGAGCGGCCCCGCGCGGGCTGCGCTAGTAGCGCTTCTCCAGCACCATCTGGTCGGCGTCGCGCCGCATCGAGAAGCGGTTGATGAAGCTGTTGCCGAGCAGCACATAGGGCATCGGCTGCTGCGACACCGTGGCGTCGATGTCGTACACCTCCACGTCGCCGACGCGCACCGAGGCCAGCCGAAGCAGGTAGCCGCGGCTCACGCCGTTGGCCGTGTTCATCTGCACCGGGCGGCCCTTGCTGTAGTCAAGACCGATGCGCTGCGCATCGGCGGCCGACAGTGCAACCGTCGTGGCGCCGGTGTCGAGCATGAAGTTGACGGTGCGTCCATTGATGGCGCCCTGCGTCATGAAGTGGCCGCGGCTGTCGGCGGGGAGCACGATCCGGTTGCCGCTTCCGCCACCTGGCCCGCTGCCGCCGATGCTGACGGGCGTGTCCATGCGCAGCGTGGCGCGCTGGCCGCCCGATTCGACCACCGCCTGCCCGGCCTGCAGTGAGACCAAGCGCACGCCCTGGTGGCTTTCGCCGACGGCCACGGTCTTGGGTGCGCCGCCGTTCACGATGAGGATCGCGCGGTTGCCGATGGTGCCGGTCAGCATGGCCGATTCGGCATGGCTGGCCGCGCTGGCTGCAAGCAGCAGCAACGCGGCAACGAGGGCGCGCATCGGCGTCAGTCGCGGAAGTTGTTGAAGGAGAGCGGCATGTCCGGCAAGTCCTTCTTGATCAGCGCCATGGCCGCCTGCAGGTCGTCGCGCTTGGCGCCGGTCACGCGCACTGCGTCGCCCTGGATCGCGGCGCTGACCTTCATCTTGCTGTCTTTCAAAAGGCGGGTGATCTTCTTCGCGTCTTCGGTCTCGATGCCGCTCTTGACCTTGATCACCTGCTTGACCTTGTCGCCGCCGATCTTCTGCACGTCGCCCTTGTCCAGAAAGCGCACGTCGACGCTGCGCTTGGTGAGCTTGGCGCGCAGGACGTCTTCGACCTGCACCAACTGGAACTCGGCGTCGCCGATCATGGTGATCTCCTTGTCCTTGAGCTCCACGGCGGCCGACGTGCCCTTGAAATCGAAGCGCGTGCCGATCTCCTTGGCGGTGTTCTCGACGGCGTTTTTCACCTCGGGCAGATTGGGTTCGCAGACGGTGTCGAATGACGGCATGAAGACTCCTCTTTCACGGTAGCTGGGTGCGACAATTCTCCCATGATCGTGGAGAACAACGTCCCGCTGCAGCCCTACAACAGCTTCGGCATCGTCGCGCGCGCGCAGCATCTGGCGCGGATCACGACCGAAGCCGATGTCGCGGCGGTCCTGAATGCGGCCGAATGGCGCGAGGCGCCCAAATTCGTGCTCGGCGGCGGCAGCAACATCGTGCTGACGGGCGACGTGAAGCCGCTGGTGCTCAAGGTCGAGATCAAGGGCCTGAAGCTGATCGACGACACGCCGCGCGCGTGGATCGTCGAGGCCGGGGCCGGCGAGCCCTGGCATGACGCGGTCGAATGGATGGTGCGCCATGGCTATCCCGGGCTCGAGAACCTGGCGCTCATTCCGGGCACGGTTGGCGGCTCGCCGGTGCAGAACATCGGCGCTTATGGCGTCGAGTTGCAGGACCGCTTCGAATCGCTCGACGCCGTCGATCTGGAAACCGGTCGCGCCTTCACGCTCGACGCGGCGCAGTGCGCGTTCGGCTACCGTGATTCCGTCTTCAAGCATGTCCGCAGTGGCCCCAACGACTTCGGCCTGGCCAGCCGCGCACTCATCACACGGGTGCGATTCCGTCTGCCCAAGCCCTGGAAGGCTGTGGCCGGCTACCTGGACCTCGAACGCAAGATGGCCGAGACCGGCAACTTCACGCCGTCGCCGCAGGACATCTTCGACTGGGTCTGCGCCATCCGCCGCGCCAAGCTGCCCGACTGGCGCGTGCTGGGCAACGCGGGCAGCTTCTTCAAGAACCCGACCGTCACGGCCGAGCAATGCGCCGACATCATCGCGCGCGACCCGAAAATCGTGCACTACCCGATGGACGACGGCAGCATCAAGCTCGCGGCCGGCTGGCTCATCGATGCCTGCGGCTGGAAGGGCAAGTCCGTCGGCAAGGCCGGCGTGTACGAGCGCCAGGCGCTGGTGCTGGTCAACCGCGGTGGCAATGCCGACCCCGTAACGGGCGGCGAAGTCATGACCCTGGCCAAGGCCATCCAGACCAGCGTGTACGAGCGCTTCGGTATCCGGCTGGAGCCGGAGCCGGTGGTGGTCTGAAGGGCGGGTGCGGCGCTGTCGAAGACCGGCGCTGAAGATTTGAAAAAGGCCACCCGAGGGTGGCCTTTTGCGTGCGGGCGCGTGTTGCGGCTCAGCGCGTTTCGTCGTCGTTCGTCAGCCGTGGCACCGAGGTGCCCTGGCCCGGCGAGAGCAAGCCGGTCTTGGTGTAGATCGCCAGCTTCTCGCGCGTGTCGACGATGTCGAGGTTGCGCATCGTCAGCTGGCCGATGCGGTCGAGCGGCGTGAACGCGCCTTCGACCTTTTCCATGCTCAGCCGCTCGGGCTTGTAGGTGAGGTTGGGCGATTCGGTGTTGAGCAGCGAATAGTCGTTGCCGCGGCGCAGCTCGATCGTCACCTCGCCGGTCACGGCGCGCGCGACCCAGCGCTGCGCCGTCTCACGCAGCATGATGGCTTGCGGGTCGAACCAGCGGCCCTGGTACAGCAGGCGGCCGAGGCGCCGGCCGTTGTCGCGGTACTGCTCGATCGTGTCTTCGTTGTGGATGCCGGTGACCAGCCGCTCGTAGGCGATGAACAGCAGCGCCAGGCCAGGTGCCTCGTAGATGCCGCGGCTCTTGGCCTCGATGATGCGGTTCTCGATCTGGTCGCTCATGCCCAGGCCGTGGCGGCCGCCGATGCGGTTGGCTTCCAGGATCAGCTCGACCAGGCTGTCGAAGCTCTTGCCGTTGAGCGCGACCGGGCGGCCTTCCTCGAAGCGAACCGTCACGGTTTCGCGCTTGACCTCGACCTCGTCTTTCCAGAAAGCCACGCCCATGATCGGATTGACGATCTGGATGCCGCTGTTGAGGTGCTCCAGATCCTTCGCTTCGTGCGTGGCGCCTAGCATGTTGGAGTCGGTGCTGTAGGCCTTCTCGGCCGACATCTTGTAGCCGAAGCCCGCCGCCGTCATGAATGCCGACATCTCCGCGCGACCGCCAAGTTCGTCGATAAAGAGCTGGTCGAGCCAGGGCTTGTAGATCTTCAGGCTGGGGTTGGTGAGCAACCCGTAGCGGTAGAAGCGCTCGATGTCGTTGCCCTTGTAGGTGCTGCCGTCGCCCCAGATGTGGACGTTGTCTTCCTTCATGGCCGACACCAGCATCGTGCCGGTCACCGCACGGCCGAGCGGCGTGGTGTTGAAGTAGGTCGCGCCCGCGGTGGTGACGTGGAAAGCGCCGGCCTGCAGCGCGGCAATACCTTCGGAGGCGAGTTGGGCGCGGCAATCGATCAGACGTGCCTTCTCTGCGCCGTACTGCATGGCCTTGCGCGGGATCTCTTCGTAGTCCGGCTCGTCGGGCTGGCCGAGGTTGGCGGTGTAGGCGTAGGGGATCGCGCCCTTTTGCTTCATCCAGTGCAACGCGGCACTGGTATCGAGGCCGCCCGAAAAGGCGATGCCGACCTTCTGGCCGGCGGGAACGTTCTGGAGGATGGTCGACATGGCAGGCGTTCGGTTCAGCCGAAGTGGCAGATGTAGCTGTAGGGCTCGCCGCTCACGCGGATCTGGAAGCTCGAGTTGCCCGGCACGTTGAACTTCTGGCCCGGGCCGGCAGCGATCCACTCGGTGGTGCCGCTCAGCTGGTATTCGCAGCTGCCCGACGTGCCTTCCATGATCTCGGGCGCGCCGGTGTTGAAGGTCAGGGTGGACGGCAGGATCACACCGACGGATTTCTTGGTGCCGTCTGCGAGCGTCAGACTGTGGCTCACGCATTTGCCATCGAAATAGACGTTGGCCTTGGTCGCCACGGCGGCGGTCTGGAGGGTGTCGGTAGTGGTCATGTCAGGGCGCCGCGCGCGTGGGCCCGGCGCGAGGCCGGGGCAGGTTGGAAAGCCCGCGATTTTAGGGCTTGGCCGCCAGCGCCCCCGGGTCAGCGGTGCCAGCCGCCGTGGCCGCGGTACCCGCGATGGCCGCCGTGCCATCCGCCACCGCGCCAGCCGCGCGAATAGCCGAGGTTGAGCGAGATGCCCACGGGCGGGTAGGCATAGCCATAGCCCGGCTGCACGTAAACCGGCGGCGCCACGTACACCGGCGCCGGCCGCACGTAGACGGGCGGCGGTGCGGCATAGACCGGCGCGTTGCCGGAAATGACCACCCCCGGCTCCGGCGTGGCCTGTTCCCACGGGGCGGCGTACGGCTGTCGGTCGTCGTCGACCTCGTCGAGCGGTGCTGGCGCCAGGCGGGCCTGCGGCTGGACTGGCTGCGTTGTCACGCCATAGGCATTGGCCTGAATCGGCACATGGCTGCCCGGCCGGCTGTCCATCCGCGTCGTGTACTGACGGCCGCCGTATTCGTAGGTCACGTTGTAGCCAATGTTCCCGGTCGATTCAGCCGAGGGCGTGGCCGAGATCACCCGGGCCCACGCCGTTTCCTGGGCTTGCGCGAGGGCGGTTGCGCCTGTCAGCGCGGCGAACAGGGCGGCGCCGACGGCGGCGCGGGAAACACGAATTCGGGTAGAGGTCATGGTGTTGCTCCTTTGTTTTCCAGACGCGCGGCGGGGTGCCTCATCGGCCGGCGTTGGAGCCGTCGCGGTGCGCCGGGTTCCGGCATTTACACGCGCTCACGCCATTGGTCGGGATCGAAGCCAGTGGTCACTGACGCATTACGCCATTCCACCACGGGGCGTTTGATCAGGCTGGGGTGGGCCAGCAGGGCGGCGCGTGCCGATGCCGCGTCGACGACCGCCGCCCGTGCGTCGTCATCCAGCTTGCGCCACGTGGTGCCGCGGCGGTTCACCAGGGCCTCCCACCCGGGGCTGGCGAGCCAGGCGTCGAGCCGGGCCTCCGGCACGCCTTCCTTCTTGAAATCGTGAAAACGGTAGGTCACGCCCTGTTCATTCAGCCACGCGCGGGCGCGCTTCACGGTGTCGCAGTTCGGAATGCCATAGAGGGTCGTCATGAGCGCCATGATGCGCGACGAGGCGGTCGGCGACAATGCCCGCCTCCATGAAAACCCTTGCCGATTGGCTCGCCCACGCCGAGCAACTCCACCCCCGCACCATCGAACTCGGCCTCGACCGGGTGCGCGCCGTGGCCGAAAAAATGGGCCTTCGATTCGCGTGCCCGGTGATCACGGTCGCCGGCACCAACGGCAAGGGGTCGACCTGCGCGATGCTGGAGTCAATCCTGTCGCACGCCGGCTACCGCACCGCGGTGTTCACCTCGCCGCACCTGGTGCATTTCGAGGAGCGCCTGCGCTTGCAGGGCGCCAGCGTCGAAGCGGACAAGCTCATCGCGCATTTCGACGCCGTGGAGCAGGCGCGCGGCGATATCACCCTCAGCTACTTCGAGTTCACCACGCTGGCGATCCTGGCCTGCATGGTGGCCGAGAAGCCCGATGTGGCAATCCTCGAAGTCGGGTTGGGCGGGCGGCTCGACGCGGTCAATTTGATCGACGCGGACTGCGCGGTCATCACAAGCATCGACCTGGATCACATGGACTACCTCGGTCCCGACCGCGAAAGCATCGGTTTCGAGAAGGCCGGCATCCTGCGCGCCGGCAGGCCGGCGATCGTGAGCGACCCGATGCCGCCCCAAAGCGTGATCGATCATGCGCGCACGATCGGTGCCGATCTCTGGCGTTTCGGCCACGACTTCAACGTGTCGGGCGACAAGCAGCAGTGGGGCTGGAGCGGACGCGGTCGTCGCTACAGCGGCCTGGCTTACCCGGCGCTGCGGGGCGCCAACCAACTGATCAATGCGGCGGGCGTGCTGGCGGCGCTCGAGGCGCTGCGCCAACAGCTTCCGATCACCGCGCAAGCCATCCGCACCGGCCTCGCCATGGTCGAGTTGCCGGGTCGCTTCCAGATCATCCCGGGGCAACCCACGCTGGTGCTCGATGTGGCGCACAACACGCATGCGGTGGCGGCGCTCGCCGAGAACCTCGATGCGATGGGCTTCTTCCCCACGACACACGCGGTGTTCGGTGTGATGGCCGACAAGGACGTCGCGCCGATCCTGGCGCGCATCGGACCGCTGATCGACCGCTGGTACTTCACGGATTTGCCGACGCCACGCGCCGCGCCGGCCGCCGACTTGCTGGCGCGCTGGGAAGGCGCGAACACGCGCCGTGATGCCTTGGGCAGCGTGCATGCCGACCCCATGGCGGCCCTCGGCGCAGCCATCGATCAGGCAGACCCCGCTGATAGAATCGTCGTCTTCGGATCGTTCTTCACAGTCGGTGGCGTGCTGGTGCACGGAACCCCGCGGCTGCAAGCCAAACACCTGCTGCCGGGTGACGCCGGACCGGCCTGATTCCGGCGCTTTCCTCACCCTCACGCTGTACTCCTCCAGGGATCGAACTTCATGGCGTTTTTCAAGTTCCGCTCGCGCGGCCCGCAAGCCAACGAAGGACGCAACGCACCGGCGGCCGTGCCCGCGGAAAGTGTCGAGACCCTGCGCCGCCGAGCGCGTCACCGCCTCATCGGTGCCGCCGTGCTGGTGCTGCTCGGCGTCATCGGTTTCCCCTTGTTGTTCGATACGCAGCCGCGCCCCGTGGCGGTCGATATCCCGATCGAAATTCCGGACCGCAACCGCGTCCCCCCGCTGCCGGTGCCCGCACCGGCGCCGGCGCCTTCCCCGCGCGTGGCGGCGGCGACGCCTTCCGCGGGCGGTGTGATCACCGAATCTTCCGACGGCAACGAAATCTCGCCCCCTGCAACCAGCGCGCCGGTCGAGCGCCCCCAGGCGCCCGCGCCGAAGCCCGAGCCCGCACCGGAGCCGCCCAAGCCCGACACCAAGCCGGAACCCAAACCTGAGCGCCCCAAGCCAGCCGAGCCCAAGCCGGAAGCGAAGCCCGAGGTCAAGCCCGAAGCGCGCCCGACGCCGGCCAAACCGCAGGACGACGGTGCCCGCGCACGCGCGCTACTCGAAGGCAAGCCGCCGGCGGCCGCTGCCGCTGCGGCCACCGCGGCAGCCAGCGCCGACAAGGCCGGCCGTTTCGTGGTCCAGGTCGGCGCATTCGCCGAGGCCGACAAGGCACGCGAAGTGCGTCAGCGGCTCGAGCGCTCCGGACTCAAGACCTACACCACGGTCGTGAAAACGGCCGATGGCGAGCGCACCCGCGTCCGGGTGGGGCCGTACGCCACCCGGGCCGAGGCTGACCAGGCGGCGGGCAAGGTCAAGGGCTTGTCGTTGTCGGCTTCCGTCCTCAGCTTGTAATCGGCGCACTGCCGTGGCCTTGTTCGACTGGATCGCCATCGCGCTGCTCGTCGTGTCGATGTTGCTGGGCTTGTTCCGCGGGCTCGTGTTCGAGGTGGTCTCGCTGGCCGGCTGGGTGGCGGCATTCATTGCAGCGCAGTGGCTGGCGGGCAGCGTGGCGGCCTGGTTGCCCTTCGGCGATCCGGAGGCGGCGTGGCGTTATCCGCTGGCTTTCGTGCTGGTGTTCGTGGCGGTGGCGTTCACGGTCGGCCTGATGGCGGCGCTGACACGCAAGCTGATTACCGCCGTGGGCCTGCGTCCGGTCGACCGGATGCTCGGCGGCGCCTTCGGTGTGTTGCGCGGCGCGGTGGCCTTGCTGGTCGTCGCGGTGGTGGTTCATTTGCTGGCGTTGAGCGACAGTGCCTGGTGGCACGAATCGCGCAGTGCCGGTGTTCTCGATGCGGCATTGCAGGGCCTGAAACCCGCGCTGCCTGAAAAGTTGGCAAGCTACCTGCCCTGAGAGGATCTCTTCATGTGTGGAATCGTCGGCGTTGTCAGCAGCGCACCCGTCAATCAATTGCTCTACGACGCGCTGTTGCTGCTGCAGCATCGCGGGCAGGACGCGGCGGGCATCTGCACGCTGATGGAGCGCAAGTTCTTCATGCACAAGGCCAAGGGCATGGTGAAGGACGTGTTCCGCACCCGCAACATGCGCGCGTTGCCAGGCAGCGTCGGGCTGGGTCAGGTGCGTTATCCCACCGCGGGCAACGCCTACAGCGAAGAAGAGGCGCAGCCCTTCTATGTGAATGCGCCGTTCGGCATCGTGCTGGTGCACAACGGCAACCTGACCAATGCGCACGCGTTGCGCGCCGAACTGTTTTCGACCGACCATCGGCACACCAACACCGAGAGCGACTCGGAAGTGCTGCTCAACGTGCTCGCGCACGAACTGGAGCGCTCGTCGCGCGGCGTGCCGTTGCAGTCGGGTGAGTTGTTCGCAGCGGTCAAGAGCGTGCACAAGCGACTGCGCGGCTCGTACGCGGTGGTGGCGCTGATCGCAGGCCATGGCCTGCTGGCGTTTCGCGATCCCTATGGCATCCGTCCGCTGGCGATGGGCCGTGCCGCCGACGGCACAGTGATGATTGCCAGTGAATCGGTGGCGCTCGAAGGTTCGGGCCATGTGTTCGAGCGCAACATTGCGCCGGGCGAAGCGGTGTTCGTCGATCTGCAAGGCCAGGTGCATTCGATGCAGTGCGCGGAATCGCCGACGCTCAATCCGTGCATCTTCGAGTTCGTCTATCTGGCGCGGCCCGACTCGGTCATGGACGGCATCTCGGTCTACCAGGCGCGCCTGAACCTCGGCGAGACGCTTGCCAAGCGTGTGGTGTCGACGGTGCCGCCGAGCGACATCGACGTGATCATTCCGATCCCGGAATCGAGCCGGCCCAGCGCCACGCAGCTGGCGCATCTGCTGGGCGTGCCGTACCGCGAAGGGTTTGTGAAGAACCGCTACGTGGGCCGCACCTTCATCATGCCCGGGCAGGGCGTTCGGAAGAAATCGGTGCGCCAGAAGCTCAACGTGATCGCCAGCGAATTCAAGGGCCGCAACGTGCTGCTGGTCGACGACTCGATCGTGCGTGGCACGACCAGCCGCGAGATCGTGCAGATGGCGCGCGACGCCGGCGCCCGCAAGGTGTACCTCGCGAGCGCCGCGCCGCCAGTGCGTTACCCGAATGTCTACGGCATCGACATGCCGACCAAGGGAGAACTGGTCGCGCATGACCGCACCGTCGAGGAGATCCGCGAACTGATCGGCTGCGATGCCTTGATCTATCAGGACGTGGACGCGATGAAGCGCGCGATCGGTTCGTTGAACACGAAGCTCGACGGCTTCGATGCGTCGTGTTTCGACGGCGTGTACGTCACGGGTGACATCGACACCGAGTCGATCAACCGCATGAACGGCAATCGCCCGCGCATCGAAGAGACCGAGGAAGACTCCTCGCGCCTCGCCCTTCCCAACCTGAGCGAGAACGGCTGACGTGAGCGACGACAAAACCCTGCCGCCCGGCCTGCACCGCGACACGCTCGCACTGCGCACCGGCCTTGCGCGGAGCCAGCACGGCGAACATTCCGAAGCGCTGTATCTGACAAGTGGCTTTGTGCAGCCCGACGCCGAGACCGCCATGCGGCGCTTTGCGGGAACGGAGGAGGGCTTCACCTACTCGCGCACCTCGAACCCGACGGTGACGAGCTTCGAGCAACGGCTGGCCGCCATGGAAGGCACCGAGGCCGCCATCGGTGCTTCCACCGGCATGGGGGCGATCCTCATGATGTGCATGGGCTTGCTGCGCATGGGCGACCATGTGATCTGCTCGCGCTCGGTGTTCGGCTCCACGCTCAACCTCTTCGCGAAAGAGTTCGCGAAGTTCGGCGTGGAAACGACTTTCGTATCGCAGACCGACGTGGCCGAATGGCGCGCGGCGATCAAGCCCAACACCAAGCTGCTGTTCGCCGAGACGCCGACCAATCCGCTCACCGATGTATGCGACATCCGCGCGCTGGCCGATCTCGCGCACGGCGCCGGCGCGCTGCTCGCGGTCGACAACTGCTTCTGCACGCCTGCGCTGCAACGCCCGGCCGAACTCGGCGCCGATCTCATCATCCATTCGGGCACCAAATACCTCGACGGTCAGGGCCGCGTGATGGCCGGGGCGATCTGCGGGGCCTCGAAGCTGATCGTCGATGTGTTCGGACCGGTCGTGCGCACCGCGGGCATGGCGCTGTCGCCGTTCAATGCCTGGGTCGTGCTCAAGGGCATGGAAACGCTCGGCATCCGCATGCAGGCACAGAGCGCGAACGCCTTGGCCGTGGCGCAATGGCTGGAGAAGCAACCCGGCATTGCCCGCGTGTACTACCCCGGTCTCGCCTCGCATCCGCAGCACGAACTGGCGATGCGCCAGCAATCGGGGCTCGGCGGTGCCGTGCTGTCCTTCGACGTGGTCGGCAGCGATCCGGAGACGGCGCGCGCCAATGCATTCCACGTCATCAACAGCACGCGGGTCGTCAGCATCGCGACCAATCTTGGCGACACCAAGACGATCATCACGCACCCGGGCACCACGTCGCACGGCCGATTGAGCGAGCCACAACGCCAAGCCGCGGGCATCGGCCAGGGGCTGGTCCGACTGGCCGTCGGTCTCGAGTACGTCGAAGACATCAAGACCGATCTGCTGCGGGGCCTGGGTACGCTCGCCGCCTGATTTCCGACCCTCGAACCAAAAACACAAAGCGCTTCCATGACCGGCACCGTCCGCACCCGCATCGCCCCCAGCCCCACCGGCTTCCTGCACCTGGGCACCGCCCGTACCGCCCTTTATTCGTGGGCCTACGCGCGCCATCACGGCGGCGAGTTCGTGCTGCGCATCGAGGACACCGACGTAGCGCGCTCCACGCAGGACTCGACCGACCAGATCCTCGCTTCGATGCAATGGCTGGGCCTCGACTACGACGAGGGCCCGATCTACCAGATGCAGCGCCTCGCGCGCTACCAGGAGGTCATCGCGCAAATGCTGGCGGCCGGCACCGCGTACCACTGCTATTGCACGCCGGCGGAGCTTGAAGAAATGCGCGAAGCCCAGCGCGCGCGCGGCGAGAAGACGCTGTACGACCGGCGCTGGCGCCCGGCCGCGGGCAAGGTGCTGCCGCCGGTGCCCGAAGGCGTGCCGCCGGTCGTTCGTTTCTGCAATCCGCCCGAGGGCGATGTAACCTGGAACGATCTGGTCAAGGGAGAGATCACCATCAACAACCGTGAGATCGATGACCTGATCATCCTGCGGCCCGATGGGGTGCCCACGTACAACTTCGCGGTGGTGGTGGACGACTGGGACATGGCCATCACGCATGTGTTCCGCGGCGACGAGCACATCAACAACACGCCGTGGCAGATCAACATCTTCCGCGCGCTGGGCGCTGCGCTGCCGCAGTTCGGCCATGTGCCTGTAATCCTCGGCGACGACGGACAGAAGCTGTCGAAGCGCCGGGGCGCGGTGAGCGTCACTGCGTACGAAGACAATGGCTACCTGCCGGAAGCCATGCTCAACTACCTCGCGCGCCTGGGCTGGAGCCACGGCGACGAAGAACTGTTCACGCGCGAGCAGATGGTCAGCTGGTTCGATGGCTCGCACCTGTCAAAGAGCCCCGCGCAATGGGATGCGGCCAAGCTCGCGTGGGTGAACGCCCAATACATGAAGGCCAAACCCGACGATGCGCTGGCGCCACTGGTCGCGGCGCAACTGAAGAAGCGCGGCATCGAGGTCGATGGACGCCTTCCGTCCATCTGTGCCCTGTTCAAGGACCGCTGCGACACCACGGTCGTGCTGGCCGACTGGGCCGCCGGGTTCTATGGCGATGTCACCGTCAAGGAAGTGGACCGCGCCCAGCACCTGACGGACGCCGTGAAGCCGGCGGTCGCCGCGCTAGCCGACAAACTCGCGGACGTCACGTGGGACAAGGCATCGATTGCCGCCGCCATCAAGGAGGTGCTCGCCACGCAGGGTCTCAAGATGCCGGCGTTGGCGATGCCGGTGCGCGTGCTGGTGCTCGGGACGCCCCAGACGCCGTCGCTCGATGCGGTGCTCGCGCTCTTTTCTCGCGAAACTGTTTTGACAAGATTGAGAGACCTCTAAAAAACCACGCTATAATTCGAGGCTCGACGCGCAGGGCATGAGCCCGACGCAATGGGGGTATAGCTCAGCTGGGAGAGCGCTTGCATGGCATGCAAGAGGTCATCGGTTCGATCCCGTTTACCTCCACCATCGAGTCGAGTCGGAAGTTTGTTCCAAGGTTTTGACCCGAGCGAACGTTGTCTACCAGGAGTGGTAGTTCAGTTGGTTAGAATACCGGCCTGTCACGCCGGGGGTCGCGGGTTCGAGTCCCGTCCACTCCGCCAAACGTCAAGGGTCTGCAGACATGTCTGCAGACCCTTTTTCTTTTGCGCTGCGTCCAGTGCCAGCAGGGCAGAGAGCTGTCCGGCGCGTGGTTCATGATGATCACTCCGTACAGTCGAACGTTCTGAGCTTGTCCATGGTGTTCCAATCCCTCGAACGAATTCTCGTGGTCGACGACGATGTCGAGATCCGGCAACTGTTGTCTGACTACCTCTCCGAGGCCGGCTACAAGGTCGCGTCCGCGGCGAGCGGTGCCGAGATGCAGCAGCAACTGGCACTGCAGTCGGTTGCGCTGGTCGTCCTTGACGTGATGATGCCGGGCGACGACGGCCTTTCGCTGTGCCGCGATCTGCGCGCGCGCGGCGGGCCGCCGGTCATCCTGCTGACCGCGCGCGGTGCGTTGCTCGATCGCATCATCGGGCTCGAGATGGGCGCAGACGACTACCTGCCCAAGCCATTCGATCCGCGCGAGTTGCTGGCCCGCATCAAGGTCGTTCTGCGGCGCATTCACAGTTTTCCGCCGACCCACGAAGCCGAAGAGGTGAGCATCGTGCGTTTCGGCGGGTGGCAGCTCGACACCCGCACCCAGCAGTTGCTGTCGCCCGGCAAGGTGATCGTTTCTTTGGGTGGCTCCGACTACAAGGTGCTGCGGCTGCTGCTGCAGAACGCCCACCGTACGCTGAGCCGCGACTTCCTGCTCGAGCACGTCTTCGCCAAGGAGCGCGTGCCCTTCGATCGCGCCATCGATGTCTGCATCAGCCGCCTGCGCGTGAGCCTTCAGGAAGATGCGCGCAAGCCGACCATGATCCGGACAGTGCGCCATGCGGGCTACGTGATGGCGGTGGATGTCATCGAGGAGCGCTAAGGTGGAAGCGCAGCGCGCCGACGACCCGACCGACCCCGCCCGCTGGCGGCGCTGGTTGCCCTGGCCGCGCTCGCTGTGGGGGCGGCTCGCATGGGTGCTGGTGCTCGGCATGCTCGTGGCGCAGGCGCTGACCAGTTCGATCTGGTTCGACATGCGCTATCGCCATGCGATGGAAATGCCGATCCGGCTGGTGTCCGCTCATCTGGCCGACACGATGCGGGTGGTCGAGGCCTTGCCGCCGGAGGACCTGGCGCAGAACCTGGCCGCCGTCGGCTCCGACAACTTTCGCTTGTCCCTGCACAAGGGCGCGATGCCCGCGGGCCTGGAACTCGACGACACAACCGAGGCGGTGCAGGACATCCTTCGCCAGTCCCTGAGCGACAGGCTGGGCCATGCGGCGCAGGCCACGCTGCTGTCCGCCGAATTGACCGACGACGCCGGGCGGTCGGCCACCATCTGGCGTTTGCTCAACGCGCGCGAGCCGGTCGGACACTTTCGGATCGCGCTGCAGCAGACGGCGCGCCCGGGGCAGTGGATCGAGCTGGTGGCATCCGAGGCGCAAGGCGGCATTGAAGCTGAGCCCCTCAGCATGATGGTCGACTACCTGCTGCGCATCTACGTGCTGCGCATTCTCCTGGTGGTGGTCATTGCGCTCATCGCGGTGCGCTGGGTCCTGCGCCCCCTGCAGCGGCTCGCGATGGCGGCCGATGCGCTGGGCCGCGACCTGCACAGTCCGCCCCTGCCGGAAAGCGGGCCACGGGAAATGCGGCAGGCCGCCCGCCTCTTCAACGTGATGCAGCGCCGGCTGATCGGCAGCATCGGCGAGCGCACGCGCTTCCTCGCTGCGGTATCGCACGACCTGCGGTCACCCATCACGCGCTTGCGGCTGCGCACCGAGTTTCTTCCACCGGGGGAACTGCAGGACAAGTTCCGCAAGGATCTGGCGGAGATGGAGGCGCTGATCGCCGCCACGCTCGACTACATCCGGGACGAAGACCGCCAGGAGAGCCGGCAGGCCGTCGACGTGAACAGCCTTTTGCAAGGGCTGCAGGCCGACTTTGCGGAAACCGGCGCCGACGTGCATGTGCAAGGCCGCGCCACGCAGCCCTTGCCCGCCTATCCGGCGAGCCTTCGGCGCTGCGTGCAGAACCTTGTGGGCAACGCAGTCCGCTACGGCGGTGCGGCGCGGATCGCGGTGGAAGACGATGCGCGCGCGCTCCGGGTCCGCATCGAGGACAGCGGCCCCGGGATTCCCGAGCAGTCGCTGGAGCAGGTGTTCGAACCCTTCTTCCGGCTCGAGGCGTCGCGCAATGCAGCGTCCGGCGGCTCGGGGTTGGGCTTGTCGATTGCGCGATCGATCGCGAGCGCCCACGGCGGCACGATCACCCTGCGCAACCTCCCGCAAGGTGGGCTCGAAGCGTTGCTCGTCCTGCCGCGTCCCGAACCCGCGTGAGCCTGCGGCATCAGCCCACCACGAAGGTCGGCCAGACGGGCAGGGCCAAGTCGAGCGCCACCACCAGAGCCACATAGCTGCCGCTGCCCAGCGCTGCGGCGAGCGCGGCGAAAGTCCCGGGCCGGACGCCCTCGCTGCCGAGCCAGACGATGAAGCCGACGATGTAGATGCCGGCGAGCAAACCGATGGGTGGCAAGCCCAGGCCTGCAAAGCCGCCGAGCGCGGTCGCCAAGACCGTCGTGCAGCCCATGGTCGCCAGCAACGCACAGACGGCGGCGCGCGCGGGCTTCGCATCGCGCCGCCAGATCGACAGTGATTTCAGGATCAGCAGGTTGCCCGCGAAGGCGATCAACATTCCCGCGAGCAAGGGCAGGTAGACCGCGCCCCAACGCCCGCCAATGCCCGGATCAACGGTGTGGGCGCCGCACGCGAGCGCGATACCGAAGGCGCTGACGGCCGCGCCCGTCAGGAACTCGCCGTTGCGGTCGATGCGCACCCCGCGCGCCACCGATTCCCGCTCGCCAGGTGGCGCGGCGCGGGCTGTCAGGCGCACAGGCAATGGCGCGTGCGGATAGAGCGGTGCGGGCGTCTGTGTCTGCATGGCGTGGCGCTCAATCTATCGCCGATGCGGGACATCAAGCAGGCCGGCAGGCGCTGTCTTGCAATGGCATGTTGTGCTGCCGCACGCTCGACATATGCCAATACAAATCGCCGTCATCAGGCCGGAGCGGCGACCTAAGCTTTGCACCAGCCTCGCCTGCGGCACTGCCGCGCGCCGGCTTTCGCCGACCGCTGCAAGCGCGTCGACTTGCTCACCCCGCGAGTCCCCGGACTCCATGGCCTTCATGAAAATCACAAGAGACATCCACGATCTGGTCGGCGGACTGCTGATGACGGCAGCCGGCATCTTCTTCGCCGTTTACGGCAGTCGCTACAACTTCGGCACCGCCGCCCGCATGGGCGCCGGCTACTTCCCGGTGGTCCTCGGCTGGACCCTGGCCGTGCTCGGCCTGCTCGTGGCGCTGCCAGCCTGGTGGCGCCGGGGCAGCGGCATCACGGTGCAGTGGAGCAATCTGACCTGGACCATCGCGGCCCTCGTGGTGTTTGCCTGGACCATGCCGCGTCTGGGCGTCGTGGTGGCGGCGTTGCTGGCGGCGCTGCTTTCGCTCGTGCCCTCGGCGATGCCGGTGCGAACCCGCCTGGCGGTGTGCGCGGTCGTGGCCCTGCTCACCGTATTGATCTTCCCGGTGGGGTTGCAGATGAATCTGCCCATCTGGCCCTGGAACGTCTGACCGAAATCCCATGGAACTCCTCGACAATCTCTGGCTTGGCCTTCAGGTCGCGGCCGCACCCACGACCCTCGCCTATTGCTTCCTCGGCGTCCTGCTCGGCACGGTGGTCGGCGTGCTGCCCGGTATCGGTGCGCTTGCCGCGATCTCGCTGCTGTTGCCGATCACGTACCACATGACGGCGACCACGGCGATCATCATGCTGGCGGGGGTCTACTACGGTGCGCAGTACGGGGGCTCGACCGCATCGATCCTGCTCAATCTTCCAGGAACGCCTTCTTCGGCCGTGACTTGCCTGGATGGCTATCCGATGGCCAAAAAGGGCAAGGCCGGGCTGGCCTTGTTCGTCACCACCATCGCATCGCTCGCGGGCGCCATGTCCGGCCTGGTCCTGCTCGTGCTGTTCTCGCCGCTCATTGCGAGCGTCGGGTTGAAGTTCGGACCCTCGGAGTTCTTCTCGATGATGGTGCTCGGCCTCGTGGCCGCGTCTTCCATGACGGCCGGGTCCCCGGCCAAGGGACTGTGCATGGTGGTGTTCGGTCTGCTGCTGGGCATGGTCGGCACCGATGTGAACTCCGGCGTCGCGCGCTTCAGCTTCGACGTGCCTGAGCTCATGGACGGCATCAATCTGGTCGCGCTCGCGATGGGCCTGTTCGGCGTGGCGGAGGTGGTGCGCGTCATCAACTCGGTCGACACGCAAACCAAGCCCGCGAAGGTGAGCTTCAAGTCGATGGCACCTACCGCTGCCGAGTTCAGGGCCACGGTCAAGCCGATGGTGCGCGGCTCCGCCCTGGGCTCCGCACTCGGTGCGCTGCCGGGTGTCGGCCCCTCGATCGCTTCGTTCATGTCGTACGCGATCGAAAAGAAGCTGGCGAAGGATCCGAGCCGCTTCGGCCAGGGTGCGATCGAAGGCATCACGGCGCCCGAGTCGGCCAACAACGCGGCCGCGCAGACGGCTTTCGTGCCTTCGCTGTCGCTGGGCATTCCCGGCGACGCGGTGATGGCCGTGATGCTGGGCGCGCTCATCATCCACGGCATCCAGCCCGGCCCGATGCTGATCACCGAGCAGCCCGATCTGTTCTGGGGACTGATCGTGAGCTTTGCCATTGGCAACATCATGCTGGTGATCCTGAACCTGCCCACCATCGGGCTGTGGGTCGCTTTGCTGCGCATCCCGTTCGCATGGATGTATCCGGCAATCCTGGTGTTCGTCGCGCTGGGTGTCTTCAGCGTCAACAACAACGCGTTCGACATCTATTCGGTGGCGGTGCTCGGCATCATGGGATACGCATTGATGGTGCTGCGCTTCGAGCCCGCGCCGCTGCTGCTGGGCTACATCCTGGGGCCGATGCTCGAAGAACATCTGCGGCGCGCCATGCTGCTGTCGCGGGGCGATCCCATGGTGTTTGTGACCCGGCCGATCAGCGCCACCTTGCTCGCGATCACGGCCGCGATGCTCGTGTGGGCCGTGTGGTCGACCGTGCGCAAGACGATCAAGGCCAAGCGTCAACTCGAGGCGGTGGAGCACGCGCTGGCCTGACGTTCAGGCGCCATGAAAAAAGCCGGAGCCCGCGCAAGCGGACTCCGGCTTTCTGCCTTGCGGCAGCGGTCTTTACAGGCCGGCCTGACGCGTGAACGTGGCGCCGTTGCCGTACTGGGCAGGCAGCGTGCTGCCGGCGAAGGCTTCGGCGCGAAGGTTCTGGTTCGGTGCGTGGGCTGCAGCGACTGCCTGGGCCCGGACGGTGGCGCGGTCGGCAGGCGTCGGCAGCACCGGTGCGCCTTGCAGGGCAACGGCTTCGCCATGGAGCGCCACGTGGCGGATCGCGTCGACAGCCTGTGCGCGCACATCGGCGCGGCTGACGGTGTTCGAAGTGAGCTGATGCACGCCTTCGTAGGTTTCGGCATGGGCGCCGGCCGCAGCCAGAAGCGACAGGGCGGCAGCGGCGAGGATCTTGGTGGTGTTCATTTCGGTTCTTTCAATGTGTGTTGCGATGGGATGAAGTTTGGACCGGAATACCCCGGGAAAACCCTCGCAAAACGAACCACGCTGTTCACGCACGCGAAACAATCGCGCGGCCTCGGCCTACCGGCGGAGCATGTCGCGCGCCGTCACGGGTGGGGCGTCGTTGCCCCAACTGCCACGCGCGAAACTCAGCACTGCACTGACGTCGTTGTCGTCCAGCACCTGGGCAAAGGGCGGCATGCCGTGCGGGCGCGGATTGCCGCCGGTCGCGGGCAGGAAGCCGCCGCGGCGCACGATCTGGATCAGGTTCACCGGCGAGTCCATCAGCACGGCACGGTTGCCTGCCAACGGTGGGAACGCGCCCGGCTGCCCCTGCCCCTGGTCGCCGTGGCAATAGGCGCAACGCTGGTCGTAGATCCGCTGCCCGCGCAGCATCAGGCTTTCGTCGCGGCGCGGCTGCGCTTCCGCGGTGGTGGCGCGCGGGGCGCCCGCCTTGCTTGCGCCCTCGGCGCCCGGCAACTGCTGCAGGTAGCGCGCCATCGCGCGCAGGTCTTCATCGTTCAGATGCTGCGTGCTCCGGTACACCACGTCGGCCATCGGCCCCATCACCGAACCACGGGCCGACGTCCCGGTCTGAAGCAAGGCGACGATCTCGGCCGTCGGCCAATCGGCGACGCCGGCCTCGCGCGGGGAGGTGAGCGAGGGCGCGTACCACCCCTCGACCAGCAGCGAGCCGCCCGAAAGGCCCCGTGCGTCCTGCGTGGCCCCGAGCGTGTTGCGCGCACCGTGGCAGGCGATGCAGTGGCCCAGCCCTTCGACGAGGTAGGCGCCGCGGTTCCATTCCGCCGGCTGGCCGGCGCTGGCAACGAAGGTCTGCGGACGGAACGAAAAGGCGCGCCAGACCGCCAGCGCCGCCTGCGTGCCATACGGAAAACGCAGGCGGTGCGCGTCGTTCGGGCGCGTGGAAGCTGGCACCTCCTGCTGCAGGTACGCGTAGATCGCATTCGAGTCCTCGCGCGTGATGCGGGTGAAGTTCGGGTAGGGGAAGGCCGGGTACAAGAGCCGCCCATCCTTCGAGCGGCCGTGGTGCATCGCGCGCCAGAAGTGCGCCGCGCTCCACGAACCGATGCCGTGGGTCTTGTCGGGTGTCAGGTTCCCGGCGACCACCGCGCCGAAGGGCGTGTCGATGACGACGCCGCCGGCGTACGGCGCGCCGCCGCGGGTCGTGTGGCAGGTGGCGCAGTTGCCGGCCAGTGCGAGATAGCGGCCGCGTTCGACGAGTTGCGGCGTGGCCTCGAAGGCGACCGGCGCATCGGGCAGCGCTTCTTCCCCGCGCACGTTGAGCCAGGCCACGGTGGCGGCGAACAGGGCCGCCAGCGCGGTCAGCACCACCAGGCTCCAGAGCAGGCGCCGCATCATCGCGCGCTCCCGGCGGTGTCGCCCGCGCCGCCGCATGGCATGGGCAGCGGCGCCGGTAAAGCCGCGAGCGGCCGGGTGTCGGCCGGCATCGGCTGCACGGCAATCCAGCTGGCCACGGCGTTGATGTCGGTGGTGCTCATGCGGCGGCCGATCAGCGCCATGCAGTCGGGCGCGAGCGCGTGCCGGTCGTCGTTGAGCCATGCGCCCAGCTGCGACGACAGATAGAGCCGCGGCAGGCCGACCAGCGCCGGGATCGCGGGCTTCACACCCGTGAGCGCCGCGCCGTGGCATTGCACGCAGGCGGGAATGGCGCGCGCCGCATCGCCTTCCAGTGCCAACTGGCGTCCGCGGGCCAGCGTGGCGGCGCTCGCGTCGGTGAGCGGCGACACCGGCGGATAGGGCAGATCGAGCCCGGCGAAGTACGCGGCCATCTCGCGCAGGTAGTCGTCGGACAGGTGCTGCACCAAGTAGCTCATGTCGCTGTGGGTGCGGCGCCCGTCGCGAAAGCTCAGGAGCTGGTTGTAGAGGTAGCCGGCCGGCTTGCCGGCCAGCCGTGGAAAGTAGCCGCCGCCGGCGCTCGCGCCCTCGCGGCCGTGGCAGGCAATGCAGGCCGCCACCCGCGGTTCGATGTCATTGGCGGCCGCCCGGGCCATGTCGGCGAAAGCGCCCAGTCCGATCAAAGTCCAGAGCACCGCGCGCAGGAATCGCAAGAAATTCGACATGCCACCACTATGCCCGTTCGATTCAAAAAGAACAGATGCAGATTCGGCGCAATGTTGCGTAGCAGATAGAGTGGAGGTTTTGCGGAAAGAAGGGCGAGGGTGAAGCGGTACGAGGCACTGGCTGCGGACATCGAAGCGTCCATTCGCGCCGGCACGCTGCAAACGGGCGACCGCTTGCCTTCGGTGCGGCAGACCGGCGAACGCCGCGGTGTCAGTGCCTCGACGGTGTTCCAGGCCTATTACCTGCTGGAAGCGCGCGGTCTGGTGCGCGCGCGGGACCGCTCGGGCTACTACGTCACGGGCGGCGGCGTGCGCAACGCGCCACCCGAGATGGAGCGCACGTCGCGCCCCGGCGAAGGATCGATCGCGCTCGACGTGAGCGAGCATGTCTTCGAGATCCTCGGCGCCAGCATGTCGCGCAAGGTCGTGCCGCTGGGCTCGGCCTTTCCCAGTCCGCTGCTGTTTCCGCTCGAGCGGCTCGGGCAGATGATGGGCAGCAGCGCCCGCGCGCTCGACCCGTGGAGCACCGTCGACGACATGACGCCCGGCAGCGCCGCGCTGCGCCGGCAGATCTCGCTGCGCTACCTGGCCGACGGGCTGCAGGTGCCGGTCGACGAGATCGTCGTGACCAACGGCGCCATGGAGGCGCTGAACCTGTGCCTGGGCGCGGTCACGCGGCCCGGCGATTCGGTGATCGTGGAATCGCCCACCTTCTACGCCGCGCTGCAGGCGCTCGAGCGGCAGCACCTGCAGGCGATCGAGGTGCCCACGCACCCGCGCGAGGGCATCGAACTGGAGGCATTGGCGGTGGCCATCGAACGCCACAAGCCGAAGGCCTGCTGGCTCATGACCACTTTCCAGAACCCGCTCGGCAGCCTGATGCCCGAGGCCAAGAAGAAGGCGCTGGTCGAGCTGCTGACGCGGCATGGCATTCCGCTGATCGAAGACGATGTGTATGCCGAGCTCTACTTCGGCGATCGGCGTCCGCCGCCCGCCAAGGCCTTCGACACTGCGGGGCTGGTGATGCACTGCTCGTCGTTCTCCAAAAGCCTCGCGCCCGGTTACCGCATCGGCTGGGCGGCGGCGGGCGGTTTTGCGCGCCAAGTGGCACGGCAGAAACTGTCGACCACGCTCGGCACCTCGGTGCCCACGCAGCTGGCGCTGGCCGCGTACCTGGAGCAGGGCGGCTTCGACCGGCACCTGCGCAAGTTGCGTCAGACGCTGGCCGTGCAGCAGGCCAGCTTCACGCAGGCCGTGGGCCATTTCTTTCCGCCGGGCACGCGCGCGACCCGGCCGCTCGGCGGGTACTTTCTATGGGTCGAGCTGCCAGCCGAGGTCGACGCGCTCGCCATTCACCGCGCGGCGCTCGACCGCGGCATCAGCGTGGCGCCGGGCCCGATCTTTTCAGCGATGCACGAGTTCCGGAACTGCCTGCGGCTGAACTACGGTCACGCGTGGAACGCGGAGACCGAGAAGGCGCTGCGCACGCTCGGCGGCCTGGTCGCGGCCGCAGTCAGGCCGGCCGGCTCAGCGCGGCTGTGAAGCAGCGGCGGCCCGCGCCGGCCAGAGCTTGACCAACCCGGTCGACAGCGCCACGCCGCAGACGATCACCGCGGCGCAGATCAGCATCCATTGCGTGATCCGCTCGCCCAGGAACACGGCGCCGTAGAAGACGGCGAACACCGGCACGAGGAAGGTCACCGTCAGGGCCTTGGCCGGGCCGGCGCGCTCGATGAGCCGGAAGAACAGGATGTAAGCCATGCCGGTGCTGGCCACGCCGAGCACCGTCAGCGCCAGCCATGCGCGCAGGCTGGGCATCTGCGCAGGCCAGAGCCAGATGGCGGGGAGTGCGAGGAACAGCGTGGCGCCGATCTGGCTGCCGGTGGCGGTCGCCAGCGCCGGGATGCCGCCGAGGTAACGGCGCGTGGCGTTGGCCGAGACCCCGTAACTCGCGCAGGCCAGAAGGCACGCGAGCACCGCCCACAGCGCGGCCGACCCGCCGCCGCCCGCGCTGAGGCCTGCGCTTCGGCTGGCCAGCATCGCGACGCCGGCGAAACCGATCACCAGGCCGATCAACCGCGAGCCATCGGGCCGGTCACGGAACCAGATCCACGCCACCAGCGCGCCGAACATCGGCACGGTCGCGTTGAGCACCGCAGCGAGCCCCGAGTTGATGGTGAGCAGCGCGAAGGCGAACAGCGCGAAAGGGATGCCCGAGTTGAGAACGCCGATGCCGAGGCAGGCCTTCCAGTGGCGCGCCAGCGCAGGGCCGTGCCCGCGAAACAGCAAGAGGGGCAGCAGGAACAGCGTGGCGATCGCCACCCGCACGGCCGCGGTCGGCAACGCGCCGAACTCGGCCGCGCCGATGCGCATGAACAGGAAGGATGCGCCCCACAGCGCCGCCAGCAGCACGAGGTCGACCACCCAGCCGCGCGCCGGTGCAGGCGCGGGCGCGACGGCCGCGGGCGTGACCTCGGTCGCCGGGCACTCGCCTTCGCTCACAGCGCGCCTTCCAGCGTCAACAGGGCCGACTTGCGCTCCACACCGCCGGCATAGCCGGTGAGCGAGCCGTCAGTGCCGACGACGCGATGACAGGGCACGATCACGCTGATCGGGTTGCGCCCCACCGCCGCGCCCACGGCCCGCACTGCGCTAGGCTTGCCGATGCCTGCGCTCAGCCGCCCGTAACTGGTGGTTTGGCCAGTGGGGATGTTCAGGAGCGCCTGCCACACGGCTTGCTGGAAGGCCGTGCCGTGCGACAGGTCGAGCGGCAAGTCGAAATGGCTGCGGCGCCCGGCGAAGTAGTCGCCCAGTTGCGTCGCCGCTGCGCGCAGCACCGGATGGGCATCGTCGATTTGCCAGCCCGTGGTGTCGGGCGAGTGCCGCTGTGCATCGAACCACGCGCCGGCGAGGCCGCTGTCGGTGGCCGCCAGTCGCACGGCGCCCAGCGGGCTGTCGACGACGGTGGTGAAAAGGGTGGTGTTCTTGAATTTCATGGCGATTCAGGCGGGAGCGCCTGCGTGGGAATGGGACGCGCAACACGGGATGCGACGGTGGTGGATGGCGTGGGCGCAGGGAGCGTGTGCCAGGCGCGCAGCACGGCGTAGCTGCGCCAGGGCCGCCAGGCTTGCGAGGCTTCGACGGCGGCGCGGGCATTGCCCACGCCCAGCGCTTTTTGCAACGCGACATCACCCGAAGGAAACGCATCGGGCCAGCGCAGCGCGCGCATGGCGATGTACTGCGCGGTCCAGTCGCCGATGCCGGGCAGCGCCTGCAGGGCGGCCAGCGTGGCCGGCACATCGGCGCCCGCATGCAGTGCCAGCCGGCCGGCCGCGACCTCGCGCGCCAGCGCCTGGAGCGCGGCCTGGCGTTGCCGCACGATGCCGAGCGTGCCCAGCGCATCGCCGGTGGCTGCGGCGATGGCGCCGGGGGTGGGAAAGAGCCGGTCAAGCCCGGGGAGCGGCGTTGCGATCGGCTCGCCGAAAGCCTGCACCAGCCGCGCCCCCAGCGTGCGCGCGGCCGCCACGGTGATCTGCTGGCCGAGCACGGCGCGCACCGCGAGCTCGAAGCTGTCGACCGTGCCCGGCACGCGCAGTCCGTCGCCCTGCGGAAAGTGCGCATGCAGCGCCGCGTTGATCGCCATCGGTTCGGCATCCAGGTCGACCATCGCGCGCACCCGGCTGATGACGATCGGCAGCACCGCGGCCAGCGATTCACTGACCGACAGCCGCAGCTGCTCGCGCGGCAGATCGAACTGCAGTTGCAGCCACCCGGTGTGCGTGCGCGCACCCTGCTGCACGCGCAGCGTGCGGGCCAGCACCGCCGCCGCACCGTCGCCCGTCAGGGTCTCGATGCCGCTCAGTGCGCGACGCCCGAAGAAGGCGAGCATGGCCCCAGCGTCGTACGGCGGCCGAAAGCCCAGGCGCACCTCGACCGCGCGTCCCGCGGCCGGCCCGAGTTCGCCGCCGGCCCGGCGCAGCGCGCTGGGGTTGAGGCCGTAGTGCGCGACGAACGCGGCGTTGAAGCGCCGCACGCTCGTGAAGCCGCTGGCCAGCGCCACCTCGGTCATCGGCAAGCGCGTGTCGGCGATCAGCTGCTTGGCCGCCAGCAGGCGGCGCGTCTGCAGGTACTGGAGCGGCGAGACGCCGAACTGCGTCTCGAACAGGCGCCGCAGGTGGCGGTCGCTCACGCCGAGCCGGGCAGCGATCTGGGCGGCGCCGAGGTCGTTCTCTTGCCACGCATCGGGCTCGTCGATCAGCCGCGCCGCTTGCAGCGCGAGGATGCGCGACGCGTCCTCGGTCGACCAACTCGCGGCGCGCGGTGCCAGCTCGGGGCGGCAGCGAAGGCAGGGGCGAAAGCCCTCGGCCTCGCACTGCGCCGCATGGCGAAAAAAGCGGCAGTTCTCACGCCGCGGAAGCTTGACGCGGCAGACCGGCCGGCAATAGATGCCGGTAGACGTAACGGCTGTAAAAAAGGTCCCGTCGAAGCGCGCGTCGTGCGTCTTCATCGCCAGGTAGCAGGCGTCGCTTTCGGCGATCTCGTTGCGGGAGGACAGGGCTGCCATGCGGTCGATCATACGGTTCTGGCGGCCGCAGAGTAGCCATTTCCGGACATCTGAGCCCGGGGGTGGATGTCTACAATGGACTTCGTTTTTTCCAGCCCTCGGGAGCGCTTTCATGCTACTCAACGCATCGATTTTCAAGGCCTATGACATCCGCGGCATCGTGCCGTCCACGATCGACGCGGACGTGGCCGAATCGCTGGGCAAGGCCTTCGGCAGCGCGGCGCGCGCAGCAGGCGAGCGTGCCGTCGCCGTGGGGCGCGATGGCCGGCTGTCCGGACCGGCGCTGGCCGATGCGCTGATCCGCGGGTTGGTGGCCAGCGGGATCGAGGTGCTCGACATCGGCGCGGTCACCACGCCGATGCTGTACTTCGCGGCCAGCACGCTGTGCAAGAGCGGCATCCAGGTCACGGGCAGCCACAACCCGAAGGATTACAACGGCTTCAAGATGGTGCTGGCCGGCCGTGCGATCTACGGCGACGAGATCCAGGGCCTGCGCCGTGTGATGGAAGCCGACAGCGCGCCCCTGGCGCCCGGTGGCAGCGTAAGCAAGGTCGATGTGCTGGACGCCTACGTGCAGCGGATCGTGGGCGACGTGAAGCTGGCGCGCCCGCTCAAGATCGTGGTGGACAGCGGCAACGGCATCGCGGGCGCGTCGGCTCCGGCGATCTTCCGCGCGCTGGGTTGCGAGGTGACCGAACTGTTCAGCGAGGTCGATGGCAACTTCCCCAACCACCATCCCGATCCGAGCAAGCCCGAGAACCTGAAGGACCTGATCGCCGCCCTGCAGACCGGCGATGCCGAGCTGGGGCTCGCGTTCGACGGCGACGGCGACCGGCTGGGCATCGTCACCAAGGACGGCAACAACATCTACCCCGATCGCCAGATGATGCTGTTCGCGCAGGACGTGCTGTCGCGTGTGCCGGGCGGCACCATCGTCTACGACGTCAAGTGCTCGCAGCGCCTGGGCCCGGCCATCGAAGCCGCGGGCGGCAAGCCGATGATCTACAAGACCGGCCATTCGCTGATCAAGGCGCGGATGAAGGAAGTCGATTCCCCGCTGGGCGGCGAAATGAGCGGCCACATCTTCTTCAAGGAACGCTGGTTCGGCTTTGATGACGGCACCTATGCCGGCGCGCGGCTGCTCGAGATCCTGAGCAAGAGCCCGAACGCGAGCGCCGTCCTCAACGCGCTGCCGACCAGCTTCTCCACGCCCGAACTCAACGTGGCCTGCGCTGAAGGCGAACAGCACACGCTGGTCGCGCAGTTGGTGAAGACCGCCAACTTCGCCGCGCCTGCCGTGGTGTCGACCATCGACGGCGTGCGGGTCGATTGGCCCGACGGCTTCGGCTTGGTGCGCGCATCGAACACCACGCCCGTGCTGGTGCTGCGCTTCGAAGGCCAGACACCGGCCGCGCTGGAGCGCATCCAGGGCGAGATGCTGGCGTTCCTTCACACGGTGAAGCCCGACGCGACCCTGGCCGCTGCGGCTCACTGAGTCCGTGCGTTCATTGATGCTGCGCCTTTACGGCGCGTTCACCACCCTGGCGCAGCCGCTGGTCCGGCGCAAGTTGCGTCGGCGGGCCGTGGCCGAACCCGGCTACGCCGTGGCGGTGGAGGAGCGCTTCGGCCATTACGCCGAGCCCGAGTCGCCCGACGCGCCCGCCAACGGCACCGGGTGGTGCTGGGTGCACGCGGTGTCGCTGGGTGAGGCGCGTGCCGCAGGCATCCTGCTGGCCGAGCTGCGGCGCCAGCATCCAGGCATTCCGATCCTGCTGACGCACGGCACCGCCACCGGCCGCGAAGAAGGCGCCAAGCTGCTCGAGCCCGGTGACCTGCAGGTCTGGCAGCCGTGGGACATGCCGGCCGCGGTCGCGCGTTTTCTCGACCGCTTCCAGCCGCGCATCGGCGTGCTGATGGAGACGGAAGTCTGGCCCGAGATGGTCCAAGGCTGTGCCGAGCGCGGCATTCCGCTGGTGCTGGCCAATGCGCGCCTCAACGAGCGCTCGCTGGCCGCGGCCGAACGCCTGGGATGGCTGGCCCGCCCGGCGTACAGCCAGCTGACCGCGGTGTGGGCGCAGACCGAGGCCGATGCGCATCGCCTGGTCTCGCTCGGCGCCAAGGTTGCAGGCGTTTACGGCAACCTCAAGTTCGATGCATCACCCGATGCCCGCCAGCTGACGGCTGCCGCAGCGCTTCGATCGCACATGCCCAAGCCCCTGGTCGTGTTCGCGAGTTCGCGGGAAGGCGAGGAGCGCCAGCTGCTCGAAGTGCTCAAGCGCTTCGGCGCCACCACGCCGGTGCCGCCCGCACAGGGCGCGATCCAGTCGATCGCCAAGCGCGTGCACGACGTGCAATGGATGATCGTGCCGCGGCATCCGCAGCGCTTCGACGAAGTGGCCGCGCTGGTCGAGGCCGAGGGCTTTGCGGTTGCGCGGCGCAGTGCCGCGGGCGAGCCGGTCGATGGCGAAATCTGGCTGGGCGATTCGCTGGGCGAGATGGCGCTGTACTACGGCCTGGCCGATGTCGCGTTGCTCGGCGGCAGCTTCGAGCCGCTCGGCGGCCAGAACCTGATCGAGGCCGCGGCCTGTGGCTGCCCGGTGATCATGGGGCCGTCGACCTTCAACTTCGCCGAGGCGGCCGAGCTCTCACTGGCCGGCGGCGCCTCGCAGCGTGTCGAGAACATGGAGCAGGCCGTAACGGCCGCGCTCAAGCTGGCCGAAAACCCCGAGCGGCGCGCCGTGATGGCCGAAGCTGCGGTGGCGTTCGCATCGTCGAACCGCGGCGCGGCAGAACGCACCGCCAGTGCGGTGCTGGCCGTCGTCGCAGCTGCGGCCGAGGCGCCGTCGACAGCAGTGGCCGACGAGCCGCGCGAACCGACGCTCGATTGAGGGCGCGATGACGGCGGTGCGCCGTCGCCTGCGTCAACGTGCGGGTAGTGCCGGAGTGGTGGCAGCGCCGGGAGCGCCAGGCATCGGCGTCACAGCCGCCGCGGTGCCCGCATTCGCCAGCGTGGCGTTGACCGCCAGCAAGTCGCCCGCGCTCAGCGTGCCGTTCGCCTGCCGCAGTTTCAGGTTTCCCAGCAGCACGTTGTAGCGCGCCTGCGCCAGATCGCGTTTGGTCTGGAACAACTGGCTCTGCGCATTCAGCACATCGATGTTGATGCGCACGCCGACCTGATAGCCGAGGCGGTTGGCGTCGAGCGCGCTCTGGCTAGACGCCTCGGCCGCCTCCAGCGCCCTGACCTGGCCCGCACCCGACACCAGGCCCAGGTAGGCCGCGCGCGTGGCTTGCGTCACGCTGCGGCGCGTCGATTCCAGCACCTGGCGGGACTGCTCTTCGAGCGACAGGGTTTCGCGCACGCGGTTCTGCGTGGCGTAGCCGGCGAACAGCGGCAGGTTGAACACCACACCGATGCTCGCCGCGTTCACGCGCGACTTGCCCGCGCTCACGCTCGTGCCCTGCGGGTTGTTCGTGATGTTGTAGCCCAGCTGCGCGTCGAGCGTGGGCTTGTGCCCGGCTTCGGCGCGTTGCACTTCGAGCGCGGCCACGTCCAGACCCAATTGCGCCTGCCGGATCGCCGGATGCGTGGCTTCGGCCTGCGCCAGCCAGGCGCTGACATCGGCCGGCGCCACGGTGGGCAGCAGCACCGGCACGGCGAGTGGCAGCGGCACAGTGTTGGCACGCCCGACCAGTTGGTCGAGCACGATCTTGCGCACCTGCAGGTCGTTGTTGGCGGCGATTTCCTGCGCCACCACCAGGTCGTAGCGCGCCTGCGCCTCGCGCGAGTCGGTGATGGTCGAGGTGCCGACTTCGAAGTTGCGCTTGGCAAAAGCCAGCTGTTCGTCGACGGCTGCCTTCTGGGCGCGCACGAGCGTCAGGTTGTCCTGGCTGGCCAGCACGTCGAAGTAGGCCTGGCTCACGCGCACCAGCAGCTCCTGCTCGGCAGTCTGCAGCACCGTCTCGGCAATCTCGGCCTGGCGCTTGCCCTGCTCGTACAGGGCCCAGTTGGCGGGCCGGTACAGCGGTTGCACGGCGTTGATGCCGGCGTTCTGCGTGTTGAGGCCGCGCGCCTGGTCGCCCAGCGGCGTGGACACGTCGAGCTCGGTGCGCGACGCGCCGGCCGAGAGGCCGACCGACGGCAGGATGCCGGCCTTGGCCTGCGCCGCGCGCGCCAGGGTGGCCTCGTACTGCGCGCGGGCCCCTTGCCAGGTGGCATCGTAGACGCGTGCGGACTCGTACAGCGTGACCAGGCTCTGGCCCTGCGCAGGCAGGGTGAACGCCACCAGGAGCGCGGCGAACAGGGGCGAGGGCCCGAACCGGAAACGCATGGAAGTCCTTCGGAAAATCAATAGCGCGGCACGGCGGGATCGTGCTGCGCGGACCAGGCGTCGATGCCGCCGGCCACGTTGGCCAGGGTGGCAAAGCCGTTCTGGTCGAGGAAGGCGGCCACCCGCTGGCTGCGCGCCCCGTGATGGCACAGGCAGGCAATGGGCTGGTCGGCATCGAGCTCGGCCAGACGCGCCGGGATCTCGTTCATGGGAATCGCCACCAGCGTGAAGCCTTGCGGCACGACGCTCGCGGTTTGCAGCTCCCAGGGCTCGCGCACGTCGAGCACCACGGGCGATGCATCGGCGTGCTGCGCAAACCAGGCGGCAAGATCGGCAGGGCGGACTTGATCGATCATGGTGTTCGTCGTGTGAGGGGCCGTGGGCTCAGAAGCTGAAGCGCGAAGGCTCGACGAAGCTCAGGAGGCGCGGCGCCACCGTGTCCCAGGGCTGCGCGGTGTCCCACTGGCCTTCGCTCACCCGGGTGATGACGGTGCTGCGCATCATCGGCTCGTCGCCCACGATGGCGGACAGGCGGCCACCGACCTTGAGCGAGCCCAGCAGGTTCTGCGGCACTTTGGCCACCGAGCCGCTCAGCACGATCACGTCGAAGCTCGGGCCGCTGGGCAGCGGTCTGGCGCCGTCGGCATGGCGCACCTCGACGTTGGTTACGCCGTTGCGGCGCAGCGTCTCCGCGGCGCGCTCGGCCAGCACCGGGTTGATTTCCAGGGTCAGCACCTGGGCGGCGCGGTTGGCCAGCAGGGCGGCCATGAAGCCCGAGCCCGTGCCCACTTCGAGCACCGACTCGTGCTTCTGCACGTTGAGGTCCTGCAGCGTGCGCGCCTCGACGCGCGGCGACAACATGATCTCGCCCGGCACGCTGCCGTCGCCGAGCGGCAGTTCCATGTCGAAGAAGGCCATGCTGCGGTGCGCTTGCGGCACGTAGTCCTCGCGCCGGATCTCGGCCAGCAGCGCAAGCACGTCCGGATCGTGCACGTCCCAGGGGCGGATCTGCTGCTCGATCATGTTGAAGCGCAACTGCGCCAGCGGGGTCGGGGTGGTGGGGTTCACGGTCTTTTCTCCGGGGAGAGGGAAGGGGTCAGACAAACGTTCAATTTTAGGTGGCGTGATCGGTGCGGCTGGCCTGGGGCGGGACGGCACCGCGCCAGCGGCGCCCGGCCCAGCGGGCCAGGTCGTCCATGTAGCAATAGACGACCGGCACCACCACCAGCGTGAGCAGCGACGAGGTGATCACGCCGCCGATCACGGCCTGGCCCATCGGCGCGCGCTGTTCCGAGCCTTCGCTGAGCGCAAAGGCCAGCGGCACCATGCCGAAGATCATCGCCAGCGTGGTCATCAGGATCGGCCGCAGCCGCACGCGCGCCGCCAGCAGCAGCGCGTCGGCGCGGGGCAGGCCGGGCGTGACGCTGCCGTCCTCGGCCACCACCGGCGCGCGGGCGCGGATCGCGAAATCGACCAGCAGGATCGCGTTCTTGGTGACCAGGCCCATCAGCATCACGATGCCGATGACCGAGAACATCGAGAGCGTGGAGCCGAAGCCCAGCAGCGCCAGTACCACGCCGATCAGCGTGAGCGGCAGCGCCGTCATCAGCGCCAGCGGCTGCAGGAAGCTCTTGAACTGGCTCGCGAGGATCATGTAGATGAAGATGACCGCGAGCACCAGTGCCGAGATCGCATAGCCGAAGGACTCCTGCATGCTCTTGGTCGAGCCGCTGAACTGGTAGCTGTAGCCCGGTGGGAAAGCGATGCCGGCGAGCGCGCTGCGGATGTCGGCCGAGACCTCGCCGGCCGAGCGCCGGTCGACGTTGGCGTTGATCGCCACCTCGCGTGCCAGCGCGCGGCGGTTGATCTGGTTCGGGCCGGTGGCTTCGCGCACGTCGGCCACCTGGTTCAGGCGCACGATGCGGCTCGACCCGTCGGCGTTGCTGCCGGCGGCTGCGGTGATGAAGGGCAGGCGCGCGAGGTCGGCCGGCGCGTTGCGCACCTCGGGCGCAAGCCGCACGTTGACGTCGTAGGTCTGGTCGTCGGGTGCGCGCCAGCTGCCCACCGTGGTGCCGGCGACCAGCGTGCGCAGGGCGCTGGCGATCGGCGCCACGCCGAGCCCGAGGTCGGACGCCGCATCGCGCCGTACCACGATGCTGATCGTGGGCTTGTTGGGCTTCAGGCTGGAGTCGAGGTCGACCAGCCCGGGGATCGTGCGGATGCGCTCCATCACCTGCTGGCTCAGGCGCTCGAGTTCCTTCAGATCGGGACCCTGCAGCGAGAACTCCACCGGCTTGTTGCCGCCGACCGCATCGCGCAGCCCCACGTGCGTGACCGTGATGCCCGGCACCGTGCGCAGGCGCTCGCGCAGCACGGTCGACATCTCGTTCACGCTGCGTGCGCGATCGGCGCGGTCCACGAGCCGCACGTAGATGCTCGCGTAGATCTTGCCCTGCGCGTCGCCGGTGTTGATGGTGCTGAGCGTGTAGCGCACCTCGGGCATCTCGCGCAGCACGGCTTCGACCTGGCGCGCGCGCGCTTCGGTGACTTCGAGCGACGAGCCGACCGGCGTGTAGAAGCTGACCGCCGTCTCGGAGAAGTCGGCCTTGGGCACGAACTCGGTGCCCAGCAGCGGCACCATGAAGACGCTGCCCACGAAGATGCCGACCGCGAGAAGCAGGGTCTTGAGCTTGTGCACCAGCGACCAGCGCAGGATGCCCTGGTAGCCCTCGGCCAGCTTCTCCGTGGCGTTGTCGAACCAGCCTGTCACGCGGCCGATGGTGCGGTCGTAGAAGGTCACCGGCGGGCCGCGGTGGCCGTGCTTGTCGATGGCGGGGTCGTGCCAGATCGACGACAGCATCGGGTCGAGCGTGAAGCTCACGAACATCGAGATCAGCACCGCCGCCACGATGGTGATGCCGAACTCGTGGAAGAACTTGCCGATGATCCCGCCCATGAAGCCAATCGGCAGGAACACCGCCACGATCGACAGCGTGGTGGCCAGCACCGCGAGCCCAATCTCCTGCGTGCCTTCGAGCGCGGCGCGGTAGGGCGTCTTGCCCATCTGCAGATGGCGCACGATGTTCTCGCGCACCACGATCGCATCGTCGATCAAGAGGCCCACGCACAGCGACAGCGCCATCAGCGTGACCATGTTGATGGTGAAGCCGGCCATCTGCATGAACCAGAAGGTGCCGATCAGCGCGATGGGCAGCGTCAGGCCCGTGATGACGGTCGAGCGCCAGGAATTGAGGAACAGGAACACGATCAGCACCGTGAGGATCGCGCCCTCGATCAGCGTTTGCCGCACGTTCTGCACGCCCACGCGGATCGGGCGCGAGGCATCGGCGATCGGCTCGAGCTTGATGCCGGGCGGCAGCTGCGGCCGGATCTCGGCGATGGCGCGCACCAGCCCGTCGACCACCTGGATGGTGTTCTCGTCCTGCGCCTTCTGCACCGACAGCAGCAGCGTGCGCTGGCCGTTGTAGAGGGCCAGGCTTTCGAGCTCCTGTGCGCCGTCCTTGACCGTGGCCACCTGGTCGACGCGCACCGGTGCGCCAGCGCGGCGCGTGACGATGATGCGACCGAAGTCCTCGGGCCGTTCCATGCGCGCATCGATCTGCACCACGCGGTCCTGTTCGAGCGAACGGATCGCGCCGACCGGGAGCGCCTGGTTCTCGTTGCGCACGGCGCTCACCACCTGGTCGGCGCTCACGCCCATCGCCTCCATCGCCTGCGGGTCGAGATAGATGTTGATTTCGCGCCGGGTGCCGCCCACCAGCGTGGCCGAGCCGACACCGCGCACGTTCTCCAGCCGCTTCTTGAGCACCTGGTCGGCCCAGTTGGTCAGCGCCACCGCGCTCGGCGGCTTGTCGCCATCGGGCAGCACCGCGACCGACCAGACCGCGCGCGCTGCGGGGTCGAAGCGCAGCACGCGCGGGTCCTTCACCTCGTCGCGGAAGATCGGCCGCACCGCCGCCACTTTTTCGCGCACGTCGTCCGCCGCCTTGCGCCCGTCGACGTGGAGCTGGAATTCGATGATGACGACCGACTGCCCCTCGTAGCTGCGCGAGGTGAGAGCATTGAGACCGGCGATCGAATTGACGGCTTCCTCGACCTTTTTGGTGACTTCGCTCTCGACGATCTCCGGCGCGGCGCCCGGGTATTCGGTGATGACCACGACCACCGGAAAGTCGATGTTGGGAAACTGATCGACCTGCAGGCGCTGGTACGAGAACAGGCCCAGCACCACCAGCGCGAGCATCACCATCGTCGCGAAGACGGGGTTCTGCAGGCTGACGCGCGTGAACCACATGGCGTGTTGTGTGTGTTGTGCGGCTTGGCTGGGTGGCGCGCGTCGCGCTCAGGGCGCGGCCGGCGCCAGCCGCACGGCCGTGCCTTCGCGCAGAGGGCCCACCGTGCCGGCCACCAGCACTGCGCCGTCGTCGATGCCGGTGACGGCGACCAGCGTCTGCCCGTCGGCCTCGCCGCGCCGCCCGGTCTCGACCGCGCGATGCACCACGCGCCCATCGCCGATGAGCTGGACGTAGGGCACCGGTTTGTCGATGCGCACGGCCGACAGCGGCACGGCCAGCGCACTGCTGCTGCCGACGTCGATGCGGCCTTGCGCGAACAGGCCCTGCCGCAGGCCCGCGCTTTGTGCGATCTGCAGGTACACCAGCACGCTGCGGCTGCCGGCCTGCGCGCTCGGGTTGACGCGTGCCACGGTGGCTTCGATGCGGCGCTCGTTCCCCGCGGCATCGGCGCCGCCGCCCTCGATGGCGAGCACAGCGCGCTGCCCGGGCCGCACGGCCAGCGAATCGGCCGCGGCCAGCGTGGCCTCGACCTCGATGCGGCGCAGGTCGACCACCTCGATCAGGCGGGCCTCGATCGCGACCCGCTCGCCCGGCTGCACGAAGCGCTGGGCGACCTGGCCCGCGATCGGGCTGCGCACCACCGTGTCGTCGAGCGATTTGCGCGCCACCTCGGCGGCGGCCAGCGCGGCGCGGTAGGTGGCGCGCGCGGCGTCGAGGTTCGACAGCGAGGTGTCGAGCGCGGTTTTGGAGATGAACCCCTGGTCGACCAACGCCTTGTTGTTGTCGTAGCTGCGCTGGGCGACCTCGGCCTGCGAGCGAGCCGAGCCGGCCTGTTCCTCGGCCTGCCGCACGCGCGACTGGTACTCGGTGGCGTCGATGCGCGCGATCACCTGGCCGGCGCTCACGCTGTCGCCCTCGCGCACCGTCAGGCCGCGCAGCTCGCCGGCCACGCGGGCCTTGACCACCGCGGAATCGACGGCGCGCAGCGTGCCCGAGATCGGCAGTGTCTGCGCCAGTTCGCGCCGCGTGGCGCGCACCACGTCGGTGGCGGCCAGCGCGAGCACCGTCTCGGCTGGCGCGCTCGCGTTCGGTGCCGGGGCCCGCTGTGCCTTGCGCGCCGTGACCGCTCGCCACAGGCCCGCGACCACCAGCAGCGCGATCAGCAGCGCCAGCGCCCAGCGCAATGGCCGCTTCATGCGGCGCTGCGCGGGGTGGCCGCAAGACCGTGCAGCACGATGTCGGCTTGCAGCGCGAGGTAGGTCTCGGGGTCGAGCCTTGCCTGGTCGTCGATGCAGATGGTGGCCGAGTGCTTGGTCAGCATCAGGAAGATCATGGGCGCGATCACCGCGTAGATGGCATGGTCGACGTCGATCGGCGCGAACTCGCCGCTGTCGATGCCGCGCTGGAAGATGCGCCGCAGCAGCGTGTGGCCGGGCTGCACGACCTCGCGCCGGTAGAAGCCCGCGAGTTCGGGGAAGTTGCTGCCTTCACTCATCATCAGCTTGGTCAGGCCCGAGGCCTTCGTGGAGCCGACGCGCTCCCACCAGATGCGCATGCAGTAGCGCAGCATGTCGGCGGTGCTGCCCTCGAAGGCTTCGAACTCCTGGTTCCACTCCGTGAAGCGGCCGCCCAGGTTTTCCATCACGACCGCCTTGAAAAGCTCTTCCTTGCTCGGGAAATAAAGGAACAGCGTGCCTTTCGAGACACCCGCGCGCACCGCTACTTCTTCCGAGCGGGTGGCGGCGAAGCCCTTCTCGACGAAGAGATCGAGCGCCGCTTCGAGCAACTCGCCCGGACGCGCCTCCTTGCGGCGCTCGCGCTTGGCGCGGACCGGGCAGAGCTTGTCGGACAGGAAGCGGGAAGGGGACATGCGGAGGCGGGGGTGCGAGTTACTGACTGACGGGTTAGTAATGTAGGCGGCCAGCGGGCCCAGCGTCAAGCAGCCACAATATCGGCCTCCCACTCTTCCCACCTGCCGGAGCGCCCCATGTCCACCCCTCCATCGTCGACCGAAACCATCGTCCTGGGCGGCGGCTGCTTCTGGTGCACCGAAGCCGTGTTCGACCGGGTGCAGGGCGTGACCGATGTGGAGTCGGGCTACAGCAACGGCGAAACGGTGAACCCGAGCTATGAGCAGGTCTGCACCGGGCGCACCGGCCACAACGAGGTGGTCAAGGTGCAGTTCGACACGGCGCAGATCAGCCTGCGCGAGCTGCTCGAGATCTTCTTCGTGGTCCACGACCCGACCACGCTCAACCGGCAGGGCAACGACACCGGCACGCAGTACCGCAGCGGCATCTACGTCACCGATGCGGCGCAGGCCGAGGTGGCGAAGGATGTGATCCGCGAGGCCAGCAAGACCTATCGCTCGCCGATCGTGACCGAGGTGCTGCCGCTGGCGAACTACTCGACCGCCGAGGCCTACCACCAGGACTACTTCCTGAACAACCCGAACCAGGGCTACTGCGCGTTCGTGGTCGGCCCGAAGGTCGAGAAGTTTCAGAAGACCTTCGCCGCGCGCGTGAAGGCCTGAGCGCCGCACGCGCCATCGACCTGCTTTTCCCGTGATTGCTTTCTTCAACGCCCGACCCACCCGCGTGCTGACGCTCGCGCTGGTGCTGGCGTTGTGGTTCGCGGGCACGATGGGGTTGCTGCACCGCACCTTGCATGTGCCCGGCCTGCCGGCTGCGGAGGCGTCGCACGCGCACGGCCACGCGCACACCGGCGCCGCGCATCACGCGCATGGGCATGCTGTCGCGCACGCGGACGATGAGGCGCCCGCGGTGTGGGCGATGCTGTTCGGCGAACACGCAGACGCCGAGTGCCGGCTGTACGACCAGCTCGCGAGCGGCGTCGGCGTGCCGGCGTTCCCGCCGGTCGTGTTGCCGATCGTGCTGCCGGCCGCCACCTTTGCTTTTCTGCAGGGCGCGTTCGTCGCCCGCTGGGTCGCGCTGTTCGACGCGCGCGGCCCGCCTTCCTCTCGCTGAATCCCCTGTGTTCCGGTGCATCCACCCGCCCAGGCGGGGTGGGGCGGCCGGTCGTTTCCCGATTCAACGAGTTGATTTCATGACACCCCATTTCCGCCGCAATGCCATGGGCATTGCCATCCTTTCCTGCGTCTCTTCTTTTTCTTCCCACGCGCAAGACAGCGCGGCACCGCCCGCTGCCGCACCCACGCTCAACACCGTCACGATCTCGGCCAGCGGTCTGGAATTAGGCGGCGACGACATGACCACGCCGACCACCGTGCTCGAAGGCGACGCGCTCGTGCTGCAGCGCGGCGCCAACCTGGGCGAAACGCTGGAGCGCGAGAACGGCGTGCGTGCCACCCATTTCGGCGCCGGTGCGAGCCGGCCCGTGATCCGCGGGCTCGACGGCCCGCGCGTCAAGCTGCTGTCGGACGGCGCCGAGATCCAGGACGCCTCGACCATCAGCCCCGATCACGCGGTCGCGTCGGAGCCTTTGCTCGCCCGCCAGATCGAGGTGCTGCGCGGCCCCTCGGCGCTGGCCTATGGCGGCGGTGCGGTCGGCGGCGTGGTGAACATCCTCGACAACAAGATCCCGACGCGCCTGCCGATCAACGGCTTCGAAGGTAGCGTGGAACTGCAAGGCCGCAGCCGCGAGGGCGCGGGCGCCTTCGAGCTGACCAAGGGTGTGGGCAGCAACCTGGTGCTGCATCTGGAAGGTGCACGGCGCGAGGCCGACGACTACCGCGTCGGCGCGGGCTGGTCCGGCGGGCGGCGGGTCGACGGCAGCTACAGCGATTCGGATTCGCTCAGCGCCGGCCTCTCGTGGATCGGCAGCCGCGGCTACCTCGGCGTGGCCTACACGCGGATGAACAGCCGCTACGGCTTGCCTGGGCACAACCACTCTTTCGAGGGCTGCCATCCGCACGGCAGCCACCTGCATTGCCCGGCACAGGACGCGCATGGCCATGGTCATGATGACCACGACGCGCATGAAGAGGAAGGGCACGACGATGCGGCCGCCGGACATGGCGGTCACGCCGCTCATGGCGAGGAAGCCGGCCATGCCGGGAGCCACGGCGTGCCGTGGGTCGACCTGCGCAGCGAGCGCTTAGACCTGCGCGGCGAGTACCGCGATCCGCTGCCCGGCTTCTCCCGCGTACGGCTGCGTGCCGCGGTCACGAACTACCGCCACCACGAGATCGAGGACGGCGAGATCGCGACCACTTTCCGCAACAAGTCGCACGAAGGAAGGTTGGAGCTCGAGCACCATCCGCTGGCCGGATGGCGTGGTCTGATCGGGTTGCAGACCTCGCAGCGCAAGTTCAGCGCGCTCGGCGAGGAGGCCTATGTCGCGCCGACGAAGACGGACAAGAACGCCGTCTTCCTGCTGGAGGAAAAGCGCTTCGGCGACGTGCGCGTCGAGGCGGCGCTGCGCCACGAATGGCAGCGCATCGACGTCGAATCGACCACGCAGCCCGACACCCGGCATTCGGGCACCTCGGTGTCGACCGGCGCGGTGTGGCGCTTCACGCCCGGCTATTCGCTGGGCGCCAGCCTGTCGCGCACGCAGCGCCTGCCGACGGCCGAAGAGCTGTACGCCGATGGCCTGCACCTGGCGACCAGCACCTATGAAGTAGGCAACGCCGCGCTGAAGAAGGAGACCTCGCAGAACGTGGACCTGACCCTGGCCAAGACCAGCGGCGACACCACCTTCTCGGTGACGGGCTTCCACAACCGTGTGAAGAACTACATCTACGCCAACACGCTCGACAACTTCGAAGGGCTGCAACTGATCGAGTACGCGCAGCGCGATGCCACCTTCACTGGCGTCGAAGCGCAGATCCGCCAGAAGCTCAACCCGGTGTTCGGCGTGACGCTGTTCGGCGATTACGTGCGCGCCAAGCTCGATGCCACCGGTGCCGGCAACCGCAACCTGCCGCGCATCCCGGCGCAGCGCGTCGGCGTGCGGCTGGATGCGAGCTACCAGGGCTGGGGCGGCCTCGTCGAGGTCTACCGCATGAACAGCCAGCAGCGCGTGGCCGAGTACGAAAGCTCGACGCCCGGCTACACCATGGTGAACCTCGGCGCGAGCTACAAGACGCGCATCAACCGCTTCGACACGCTGTTCTACGCACGCGCCGACAACCTGACGAACGAGCTGGCCTTCAGCCACACCTCGTTCATCAAGAACGCGGCACCGCTGCGCGGCCGCAGTTTCACGCTGGGGGCACGCGTGACGTTCTGAGCAGGGGCGGGCATCGGTTCGGCTATTCTTCGCCGCGCATGAATGATCCCGTCGTTTCTTCCCTGGTGCCCGTGGTCCTTCTCATCGCGGCGGGCTACCTGGCGGGGCAGCGGCGGTGGATCCATGGCACGGCGGTCAACAACCTGTCGAACCTCGTCTTCCTGTTGCTTGCGCCGCCGCTCCTGTTTCGCTCGATGAGCACGGTGCGCATCGAACAGCTGAGCCTGAAGCCGGTCGCGGCGTACTTCATCGCGGCCGGTCTCATCTTCGCGGCCACGCTCGTGTGGCGCGGATTCAATCGCACGGGCGCCGTTCTGGCGCTCGCCAGCACCTACAGCAACACCGTGATGATCGGCATCGCGCTGGTCAACCTGGCCTACGGGCCCGAGGGCATGGTGGTGCTGCTGACCCTGATCTCCCTGCACTCGCTGGTGCTGCTGACCAGCGCGACGGTAATTTTCGAACTGGCGGTGGCGCACGAGCAGGCCCGCGATCTGCGTGCGCGGGGCGAGAAGCGCCCTGCGATCGCGCGGGCTGTGGCGCGTGCCTTGCGCAATGCCATCATTCATCCGGTCCAGGCGCCCATCCTGCTGGGTTTGTTGTTCGCACAGACCGGGCTGCAGATTCCGCCACTCATCGACCGGCCGATCGCGTTGCTGGGCCAGGCCTTCAGCCCGGTCGCGCTGGTGCTGGTTGGCATCACGCTCGCGCTGACGCCGGTGGGCCTGCACTGGCGCGGTGCGTTGACGCAGGCGCTGGTCAAGAACGTGTTGCACCCGCTGCTTGTTGCGGCGCTGGGTTGGGCCTTCGGCTTGCGCGGGCTCTCCTTCACCGTGATGGTCGTGGCGGCCTCGCTGCCTATCGGTGCCAACGTATTTTTGTTCGCGCAGCGCTACAAGGCCTCGGAAGAACTCGTCACCGCCAGCGTGGTGGTGTCGACGGTGTTGGCGCTGGTGACGGTGTCGGTGGTGATGGCGTTGGCGGGGCGGTTTTTGTAGTCGGCTGGACGGTGAGTGTGCGGCGGCCACTTCTCCCGCATCACCCGGGCGCATCTCGGCTGCGCGAGAGTCCGCTTTATGCGGCTGTTAGTAATGTGTCAATATGCGCGCCGCAAGAACCTGTCCAGTTCCCATGTGGGTTGCAGGCTGACCGAGATGCCGGAGTTAGGGAGACGCGCGGCGGAGTTATGCGGCGGTTTTGTCTCCACATATCAAAGTTAGGCCTCACAAAGATGCAGCCACAAATACAGTGGTGCCTCGTCGGAAATGTCGGCGGCGCCCGACCAGCGCCCGCAAAGGCGGAAGCGTCCAGTACAAGTCACTACAGTGGCGGCACGAAGGTCTACTGCCTACCGGCGCAGTGGGGTGACGGATACGAGAAAATCGTCGCTATCGGAAAGCACCGAAACTCAAGGGCGACCTCTTGCTTGATCATGCCATCGCGGGCCATATCAAACTGGCGGGCGCAGGTCGTCTACTCGCCAGCAGTGCTGAACGCCATTCAGGAGTGGTGCTCCGTTAAAGGCCACTCTGAATGGCGCTCATGAGCGGAGGTTGAAGAGTATGTTCGTCACCTCTCGGCTATCGGTCCGGCGGTGAGTGCGGCCTAAGCTATCAATCGAGAGGACATCACCCGGCAAGCTCGGCGCCGCCTCTCATCTCAAACGGTAAAGCCCTTCCCCAATTCGCGGTCCGCCCTCACGGCGCCAACCGCTCCCGCACCCACGCCCCATCCTCCAGCCGATACTGCAACCGGTCATGCAACCGGCTCTTGCGCCCCTGCCAGAACTCCCAGCGCTCCGGCACCAACCGAAAGCCGCCCCAGTGCGGCGGGCGAGGCGGCGCGAGCAGGTGTTTGGCGGCGATGACGGCGGCGTTCTTCACGAGCATGTCGCGGCCGCTGATGACTTCGCTTTGCGGGCTGGCCCAGGCGCCGATGCGGGAGTCGAGCGGGCGGGTGGCGAAGTAGGCGTCGCTCTCGGACTCGCTGACTTTTTCGACCACGCCTTCGATGCGCACCACGCGCTCCAACTCGACCCAGTGGAATTGCAGCGCGGCGTACGGGTTGCCGCCGAGCTCGCGGCCCTTGCGGCTTTCGTAGTTGGTGAACCAG
>SEGS01000009.1 GCA_004210915.1 Variovorax sp.
ATGTGGGACGTCGACACGATCTACAAGGTGCCGCGCATGCTGCACGAGCAGGGCCTGGACGGCCTGATCTGCGACAAGCTGCGCATCAACACGCCGCCGGCCAAGCTCAAGCGCTGGGACGATCTGGTGTACGAAGTCGAGCATCCGCAGCACGAAGTCAACATCGCGATGGTCGGCAAGTACGTCGACCTGTCGGACAGCTACAAGTCGCTCAACGAAGCGCTGCGCCACGCCGGCATGAAGAACCATGCGCGCGTGAAGATCGACTACATCGATTCCGAAACGATCGTGCCGGCCGATGTGTCGCGGCTCGCGAAGTACGACGCGATCCTCGTGCCCGGCGGCTTCGGCCAGCGCGGTGTCGAAGGCAAGATTTCCGCCGCGCGCTTTGCCCGCGAGAGCCGCCTGCCCTACCTGGGCATCTGCCTGGGCATGCAGGTGGCAACCATCGAGTACGCACGCAATGTGGCGGGCCTGAAGAACGCCAACAGCACCGAGTTCGATCCCGAAACGAGCTGCCCGGTGATCGCCCTGATCACCGAGTGGAAAGACAACGACGGCACCGTGAAAACGCGCGATGCCAAGTCGGACCTCGGCGGCACCATGCGTCTGGGCGCCCAGAGCTCCGACGTGACGCCCGGCACGCTGGCGCACAGCATCTACGGCGACGTCGTGACCGAGCGCCATCGCCATCGTTACGAAGCCAACGTCAACTACCTGGACCAGCTGCGCAGCGCCGGCCTGGTGATCTCCGCCATCACCCAGCGCGAACACCTGACCGAGATCGTCGAGCTGCCGAAAGACGTGCATCCCTGGTACATCGGCGTGCAGTTCCACCCGGAATTCAAGTCGACACCGTGGAGCGGTCACCCGCTGTTCAACGCCTTCATCAAGGCCGCCCTCGAGCACCGGGCGCTGGGCGAAGGCGCCAAGGGTCTGAAGGTGGTCGCATGAAGCTCTGCGGTTTCGACGTCGGCCTCGACAAGCCGTTTTTCCTGATCGCAGGCCCCTGCGTGATCGAGTCCGAGCAATTGCAGATGGACACCGCCGGCACGCTGAAGGAGATCACCTCGGCGCTGGGCATTCCGTTCATCTTCAAGAGCAGCTTCGACAAGGCCAACCGCTCGTCGGGCAGCACCTTCCGCGGTCCGGGCATTGACAAGGGCCTCGAGATCCTGGCGAAGGTCAAGCGCGAGCTGGGCTTGCCGGTACTGACCGACATCCATGACGAATCGCAGATCGCGCAGGTCGCGAGCGTGGTCGATGTGCTGCAGACGCCTGCCTTCCTGTGCCGCCAGACCGACTTCATCCGCGCTGTCGCGCAGTCGGGCAAGCCGGTCAACATCAAGAAGGGCCAGTTCCTCGCGCCGCACGACATGAAGAACGTGATCGACAAGGCGCGCGCCGCGGCGAAGGAAAAGGGTCTGGATGAAGACAACTTCATGGCCTGCGAGCGCGGTGCCAGCTTCGGCTACAACAACCTCGTATCGGACATGCGATCGCTTGCGATCATGCGCGAGACGAATGCGCCTGTGGTCTTCGACGCGACGCACTCGGTGCAGTTGCCCGGCGGCCAGGGTACCAGCTCCGGCGGCCAACGCGAGTTCGTGCCGGTGCTGGCGCGCGCGGCCATGGCGGTCGGCGTAGCGGGTGTGTTCATGGAAACGCACCCGGACCCGGCCAAGGCGATGAGCGACGGCCCTAACGCCGTGCCGCTCAAGCACATGAAGGCGCTGCTCGAGACGATGGTCGCGCTCGACAGCATCACCAAGCAGAACGGGTTCCTCGAACAGAGGTTTGAAGCATGAGCGCAGTGCACCGCGCGGAGGTTTTTCAATGAGCGGTTACGTCATCGCCCACGTCGAGGTCACGAACCCGACGCAGTACGAGGAATACAAGAAGTGGTCCAGCGCAGCGATGCAAGCGCACGGCGCCGAAGTCTGCGTGCGCGGCGGCCAGGTGGAAGTGCTCGAAGGGGACTGGGCGCCCACGCGCGTCGTGATGCTCAAGTTCCCGACGTTTGCCGCGGCCAGGGCTTTCTACGAAACGCCCGAGTATCTGAAGGCGCGTGAAGCGCGCGCCGGCGCCGCGGTGATGCGGATGATCGCCGTCGAAGGTTTGTAATTTTTCAGAAAGAGAAAGCATGAGTGCAATCGTTGACATCGTCGGCCGAGAAATCCTCGACAGCCGCGGCAATCCCACCGTCGAATGCGACGTGCTGCTCGAGTCGGGCACCATGGGCCGCGCGGCCGTGCCCTCGGGCGCCTCGACCGGCTCGCGCGAAGCGATCGAGCTGCGCGACGGCGACAAGAACCGCTACCTCGGCAAGGGCGTGCTGAAGGCCGTCGAGCACATCAACACAGAGATTTCGGAGTCCGTGCTCGGCCTGGATGCGAGCGAGCAGGCCTTTCTCGACCGCACGATGATCGACCTGGACGGCACCGACAACAAGGGCCGCCTGGGTGCCAACGCGATGCTCGCCGTGTCGATGGCCGTCGCCCGGGCGGCTGCCGAAGAATCGGGGCTGCCGCTGTACCGCTATTTCGGCGGCATGGGCGGCATGCAGCTGCCGGTGCCGATGATGAACGTCATCAACGGCGGCGCGCACGCCAACAACAGCCTCGATTTGCAGGAGTTCATGATCATCCCGGTCGGCGCACCGAGCTTCCGTGAAGCCATGCGCTATGGCGCCGAGGTGTTCCATGCGCTCAAGAAAATCCTGCACGACAAGGGCATCAGCACCGCGGTCGGCGACGAAGGCGGTTTCGCGCCGAGCGTGCCCAGCCATGAGGCCGCGATCCAGTTGATCCTGGAGGCGATCGACAAGGCCGGCTTCACGCCGGGTGAGCAGATCGCACTGGGCCTCGACTGCGCGGCCAGCGAGTTCTACAAGGATGGCCACTACGTGCTGTCGGGCGAGAACCTCACGCTGTCGGCCGAGAACTGGACCGACATGCTGGCGACCTGGTGCGACAAGTACCCGATCATCAGCATCGAAGACGGCATGCACGAAGGCGACTGGGACGGCTGGAAGCACCTGACCGAGCGCCTGGGCAAGCGCGTGCAGCTGGTCGGCGACGATCTGTTCGTGACCAACACGAAGATCCTGAAGGAAGGCATCGACAAGGGCATCGCCAATTCCATCCTGATCAAGATCAACCAGATCGGCACGCTGACCGAGACCTTCGCCGCCATCGAGATGGCCAAGCGCGCCGGCTACACCGCCGTCATCTCGCACCGCTCGGGCGAGACGGAAGACTCGACCATCGCGGACATCGCCGTGGGCACCAACGCCGGCCAGATCAAGACCGGCTCGCTCTCGCGCTCGGACCGCATGGCCAAGTACAACCAGCTGCTGCGCATCGAAGAAGACCTGGGCGACATCGCGAGTTACCCCGGTCGCGCCGCTTTCTACAACCTCCGGTAAGGCCGTTCGCGCATGCGTTCGCGCATCGTTCCCATCGTTCTCGCGGCGTTGCTGCTGATTCTTCAGTGGCAGCTCTGGACGGGGCGCGGGAGCGTGCGCGAGGTCTCGAAGCTTGAAGACCAGCTGAGCGTCCAGCGGGAGGACAACGCCCGCGCCGCGGTGGCGAACGAGCGCCTGGCCTCGGAGGTGAACGACCTCAAGGAAGGCCTCGAAATGGTCGAGGAACGGGCACGCCAGGAGCTCGGCATGGTCAAGCCCAACGAAGTGTTTGTCCAGACCACGCGTTGATGCGCACGGCTTGCAGCCTGTGAGTAGGGGTCGCGTCATCGCGGTGGTCGGCGCACCGGGCAGCGGCAAGTGCAGCCTGGCCCAGGCGATCACTGCGCGACTGCAGGCCCACGGCATCGCGGCAATCCACATCGGCGCCGCGTCGGACGAACAGTCTCGTCCTGCGGCGCGCGCTCTGCACCCTTCTGAATGCGCGACGCTGGCTGCAGCGCAGACGCGACGCATCGACGCCGCGGCCGCTCACGGCGTGGCTGTGGCAGACACGACAGAGCTGATGATGATGATCGATTGCGATCAGCGCTTCTCGGACCCTTCGCTCTATGCCGGCGCACTGGCGGCGCAACGCGGCTACACCGTCACCCTCCTCGCGGCCGTGGACCTGAATGACACGACGCATTGTGGGAAAGATGCTTCGGCCATCGACACGCGCATTCGCACCTTGTTGACAGGGGCCGGCGTGCCTTTCACAGTGATTTACGGCCAGGGCGACGAGCGACTGATCAACGCGTGGAATGCACTGCAAGGCCTGACGACGGACGCGGGCATGGAAGCGGCGACAAGGTCTTTTTCCGCCGAACGCCCGGAGCGCGCAGACCAGGTCTGGACATGGTCATGCGACACCTGCTCCGACCCTGTTTGCGAGCATCGACTTTTCAGTGACCTCGTGGCCAGGCGACGTTGACGCCCGTGCCGCACCATACCCCACCAGGAGCTTCCATGCCCTTTGCATCACGCGTCCTTGCACACAGTACCGCCACCGCGCGCGCGCTTGGCCTCGCCGCGCTGTTTGGCACCGGACTGCCGGCCCTCGCAGCGCCTGCCCAGGCCACGGTCGAGAACCTGACAAAACCCACCCGCTGTGCGGAGGAAGACAACGTCTCCTTCACCCTCAGCGGCGCTGGCGTGCGGCGCTTTCAGGTCGAAGCGCTGCAGCCCTCATACCTCGGATCGATCCAGAAGGACATCACTGCGCCGGACTTTTCCAACTGCAACTTCGATGGCGGCGCGCATCCGACCGATCCGGCCCATCGCTTCACGCCGCGCACCGAGGTGCTGCACGACGGCCCGCAGTGGCGCATCGTCGGCATGGTCCTGCCCACCTTCTGGCGCCCGAACCAGGTGCCGGTGCGCATCGGCAACGGGGCACCGGTCACCGGCATCCACCTGCTGCAGGTCTTCGCCAAGCGCGGCGGCGAGGTTCGCGAAGCGCTGGTGCTCTACCCGGCCGATGGCTACTGGCGAATCAAGCCGCTGCCCGAGGCGCGCTTCGGCGACGGCGTGTACGGCTCGTCTTTCCTGATGGGGCCCGTCGAGCAGGACGGCCGCCCGGTCGTGAACATCGCCTCCATCGCGATCACGCCGCAGCCGCTCTCGATCAACTTGCGCTTTGCCAACGGCAGCGGTGCTGCCGTCGAGGTCGCCGAAATCAGCCGCATGCGCACGGCGCTCGACGTCACGCTCGACCGGCCGCACACCGGCACCGCACCCTTCGCCGTGTTGCGCTCGATGTACGTGACGCCCGACAACGCCGACATGAGCGAAGTCGCGTGGAAAACGACGCGCTTCACCCCGACGCGCACGCTGCCGCTGCCCGCGGTGACGACGCTGCGCGCGGCCGACGTGCGCTTCGGCCGCAGCGCGCCGTCGCGCCACAACACGAGCGCACCCGACATCCGCTTCAGCGACTTCGACACGAGCGGCCGGCGCTGACGCCGCAGGGCGCAGCGTGCCGGGCCGGGTTGGGCCAGCTGCCTACTGCACGACCGGGCTGGCCGGCAGCTGGTCGCCGGGCGGACGGAAGATCTGCGCCGCATCGACAGCGTCGAAGCGGTACTGCTTGCCGCAAAAGTCGCAGCCGACCTCGATGTCGCCGCGCTCCGCAAGGATGCTTTCGGCCTCTTCGATGCCCAGGCTGCGGATCATCCCGGCCACCCGTTCCCGCCCGCAGGTGCAGGCGAAGTGCGGGCCAAGCAGCCCGGCCTGCGGCTCGAAGCGCAGCAGCTTCTCTTCCCAAAACAAGCGCCGCAGGATCGTCTCGATGTCGAGCGTGAGCAGCTCGTCGCGCGTGAGGCTCGAGGCCAGGATCGAGATGCGGTTGTAGTCCTCGTTCAGCCCGATCTGATCTTCATTGGCCTGATCGTGATCGCGTTGCGACGTGCCTTCGAGGTTGCCCTCGCCCTTGACCGGCAGGCGCTGGATCAAGAGGCCTGCCGCGACCTTGTCGTCCGCAGCCAGCACCAGCGTCGTGTCGAGCTGCTCGCTTTGCAGCATGTAGTGCTGCAGCACGTCGCTCAGTTTGTCGAGCTTCTGGCCGCGGTCGTCGAAGAGGGGCACCACGCCCTGGTATGGCGTCGAGCCCGGCAGCTTGTCCTTGGGGTCGAGGGTGATCGCACAGCGACCCTTGTTGTGCACGTTGACCATCTCGGGCAAGCGCGCATCCGCGGGCAGGTCGCCGATCACCTTGGCGGTGGCGCGCAGGCTCAGGTCGGGCTTGGCCTCGGCCACCGCGACCTTGACCGGGCCGTCGCCGAAGATCTGCAGGATCAACGCGCCGTTGAACTTGATGTTCGACTGCATCAACGTGGCCGCCGCCGTCATCTCGCCGAGCAATTCAGCCACGGGCGGCGGGTACGGGCCGGTCGCGGTGTTGGAGGCGCGCCGCGCAAGGATCTCCTGCCACGCATCTGTCAGGCGCACGATCATGCCGCGCACCGGCAGTCCATCGAACAGGAATTTGTGCAGCTCGCTCAAAACGGATTCTTCTTTCGCTGTGTTGGGCCTGCGCGGGGTCAGGCGATTTTCTTGAGGCCCTTCGCGTAGCGAATGGCGTTTTCCACGTAGTGCTCGGAGCCGTGACGCAGCCGGGCAGCGTCTTCGTCGCTGATCGTGCGCATCACCTTGGCGGGCGACCCGAAGATGAGGGAATTGTCGGGAAACTCCTTGCCCTCGGTCACCACGCTGCCGGCACCAACGATCGAATTGCGGCCGATCTTCGCGTTATTCAAGACCACCGCCTGGATGCCGATCAGCGAGTTGTCGCCGATGGTGCAGCCATGGAGCATCACCTGGTGGCCGATGGTGACGTTCTCGCCCACGGTGAGCGGGCTGCCGGGGTCGGAATGGAGCATCGACATGTCCTGCACATTGCTGTTGCGGCCGATGGTCATGGTCTCGTTGTCGCCGCGCAGCACGGCACCGAACCAAATGCTCGCGTTCTCCCCCAGCTTCACATTGCCGATCACTTCGGCGCTGTCGGCGACCCACGCGCCGGCATCGAGTTGCGGCGCCACGCCGTCGAGTTCATACAGGGCCATCGCAGGGTCTCCGGGGTGAAACCTAGAATTGTAGGGATGCACCCCCGATTGAGCGCGCTGGCCGCGCTGCGACTGACCGACCCCGAAGAGAAGGTGGCGGCCACGCACGCCGCCGCGGCGCTGACGACCACCGCTGACGCGCTTGCGACCCATCCGATCCGCACGGCAGGCGACGAGGCCGGCGTGCCGGGCCGACCCGAACGGCCCTTGCGGGTGGCCGCCCACACCCAGGGCAAGCGCTCCCCCTTCACACCCGAGGGGCGCGCCGCGCTGATCCATTCGATCTGCCACATCGAGTTCAACGCGATCAACCTCGCGCTTGACGCCGTCTGGCGTTTCGATGGCATGCCGGACGCCTTCTACCGCGACTGGCTGCACGTGGCCGACGAGGAAGCGCTGCACTTCACGCTGCTGCACACCCACCTGCAATCGATGGGCTACCGCTACGGCGACTTCATCGGCCACGACGGCCTCTGGGCCATGTGCGAGAAGACCGGCGGCGACGTGCTGGCGCGCATGGCGCTGGTGCCGCGCACGCTGGAGGCGCGCGGACTCGACGCCACGCCGCTGATCCAGGCCAAGCTGCGGCGCGTGAACACGCCCGATGCGCTGCGCGCCGTCGAGATCCTGGACCGCATCCTCGCGGACGAGGTCGGCCACGTCGCGATCGGCAACCACTGGTACCGCTGGTTGTGCGAGCGCGAGGGGCGTGACCCGGTCGCCAGCTATCCCGTGCTGGTCGCGCACTACGAAGCGCCCCGCATGAAGCCGCCCTTCAACCTCGAGGCGCGTGCGCGTGCGGGCTTCAGCGACGAAGAACTGAGCGCCCTTGCCAAGGCGAGCGGTTAAGCGCAAGTCGCGCCGTGGTCGGCTCGACGCCCCGCGCGCGCACCGCCCCCGGCTCCTCCGGTCTCAGTCGAGCTGCAGCTTGCGCTCGCGAATCAGCTTCGCCCACTTCTCGTTATCCGCCTTCACGAAGGCGGCGAATTCCGCCGGTCCGAGCGAATGCACCTCGGACCCCGCCACAGCGAACTTCTCCTTGATGTCCGGCCGCGCCAGCACCTTGGCCAGTTCGCCAGAGAGCTTGTCGACCACGTCCTTTGGCATGCCCGCTGGACCGACCAACCCCTGGAAGCCGACCGCTTCCATGCCCGCGAATCCCAGTTCCTTGACGGTCGGCACATCGGGCAGCTGCGGATCACGCTTCGGCCCCGTGACCGCCAGGGCCTTGAGCTTTCCGCTCTTCACATGCGGCAGCAGCACGCTGCCGGCATCGATCAGGATCTGCGTCTGCCCACCGATCAGGTCTTGCACCGCAGGCGCGCTCCCCTTGTAGGGCACGTGCGTCATGTCCAGACCCGTGACCTGGTTCATCAGTTCGCCGTTGAGGTGGGTCGAGGTGCCGTTTCCGGCCGACGCGAAGTTGACCTTGCCCGGCTCGCCCTTGGCCCACGCCACGAACTCTTTCAAGTCCTTCGCCGGATGGCCGGGACGGGCCACCGCGATGTAGCTGCCATGGCTGATCTGGCCGATGTAGGTGAACTGCTTGACAGGGTCGTAAGGCGGCTTGGCCTGCAGGTACGGCGCGATCGCGAAGGGGCCCGTATTGGCGAGCAGCACGGTGTAGCCATCGGGCGCCTGTCGTGTGAGCTCGGTCGCCGCGATCATGCCGCTCGCGCCGGGCTTGTAGTCCATCACCATTTGCTGCTTCAGGGCCTCCTGCAGCGGCACCTGGACCGTGCGCGCCGTGAAATCGATCCCGCCGCCGGGCGGGAAGCCGACGATCAGCCGGATCGGCTTGGCCGACGGATAGCCCCGCGCAAAGCCGAGCGTCGAGGCGGCCGCCAGGGCCATGAACAGACAGATTTTTTTTCCGCGAAGCATGAGCGGGTGTCCTTCCGGTGTTGTTGTGGATGTCTCTGCGCCCGCGATTTTGCCGAGCCCCGGTTGCGCGGCGCGTCCGGGTCTACCCGCGCGGATGGTGCATCGAATGCAGTTGCTTCAGCCGCTCGCGCGCGACGTGGGTGTAGATGGTCGTGGTGGAGATGTCGGCGTGTCCAAGCAGCAACTGCACGGCGCGCAGGTCGGCGCCATGGTTGAGCAGATGGGTCGCGAAGGCGTGTCGCAAGGTGTGCGGGGACAGCGGCGTGTGGATGCCCGCGGCCGCAGCCTGTTTCTTGACGATGATCCAGAACATCACGCGCGTCATGCCGGCGCCCCGCGCGGTCACGAACAGATCGGCCGTCTGCTGACCGTCGAGGATCACGGGGCGCGACTCCTCGAGGTAACGCTCGATCCAGCGTCGCGCCTCGCCACCGAACGGCACCAGCCGCTCCTTGTTGCCTTTGCCCAGGATGCGCAGCACGCCATCGTTGAGGCTCATGTCGATCACCTTGAGGGCGACCAGCTCGCTCACGCGCAAGCCGCTCGCGTACATCAGCTCGAGCATGGCGCGATCCCTGAGGCCCAGCGGCGTCGCGACCTCGGGCGCGCCCAGCAGGTCGTCGACCTGCTTTTCCGAGAGCGTTTTGATCGCGCGTGGCATCTGGCGCGCCGGCGCGAGCCGCAGGCTCGGGTCGGCCGTGATGCGGTGCTCGCGCAGCGCCCAGCGAAAGTAGCGTTTGAACACCGTCAGGCGCCGGTTGGCGGACGTGGCCTTGCCCTTGTCGGTCAGGCGCACGCCCATGTAGGCCTGCAGATCGCTTTCGGTCGCGGTGTCGAGCGCGCGGCTGCGTTCCGTCTTCAGCCAGGCGGCGAACAGCGCGAGATCGCGCCGGTAGGCGGCGAGCGTGTTCTTCGAGAGGCCGTCCTCGAGCCAGAGGGCATCGATGAAGTCGTCGATCTCTGGAGTATCGGTGGTAGCGGTGGCCGCGGGCATGGCATGCAAAGATAGCAAAAGAAAAGCCGCCCAACGGGCGGCCTTTCGTGGCGATTCGGAAGCGATCAGTCCAGCTTGAGCTTCTGCTTGGCGACCACTTGCTTGTACACATCGAACTCGGCCTTGATCTGGGCCGAGAACTGCTCGGGCGTGTTGGCCACGATGATCGAGCCCGTGTCTTCAATGCGCTTCTTCACTGCGGGATCTTCTACCGCCTTCTTGACGCCCGCGCTGATCTTGTCGACGACTTCCTTCGGCAGACCCTTGGGGCCGAGGATGCCGTAATAAGCCATGCGGTTGACCGGCTCCAGGCCGACTTCCTTGAAGGTCGGCACGTTCGGCAGGCCGGCGACGCGGGTCGGCGCAGACACCACGATCGGGATCAGCCGGCCGCTCTGGATGAAGGGCATTGCCGAGGGCAGGTTGTCGAAGATCACGGGCACCTGGCCGGCCACGACGTCGTTCAGTGCCGGGCCTGCGCCGCGGTACGGGATGTGCGTGACGAAGGTGTTGGTCAGGCTCTTGTAGAGCTCCATCAGCAGGTGGCCGATGCCGCCCGTGCCCGACGAAGCGTACGAGTACTTGCCCGGGTTCTTCTTCAGTTCGGCCACGAACTCCGCGTAATTCTTCGCCGGGAAGCTCGGGTTGACGGCAATGATGTTCGGCGTCGCAGCGATGTTGATGATCGGTGTGAAGTCGTTGATCGGGTCGTAGGGCGTCTTCGGGTTGATGGCGGGGTTGGCTGCCGTGCTCGACACCGTTGCGACGCCCAGCTTGTAGCCGTCTGGCGTTGCGCGCGCCGTCTCGGCCGCACCGACGATGCCACCGCCGCCGGCCTTGTTGATCACGATCACGCTCTGGCCGAGCGCCTTGCCCAGCGGCTCGGAGATCACGCGCGCCACGATGTCGGTGGTGCCGCCAGGTGCGAATGGCACCTGCAATTCGACCGGTTTGTTGGGATAGCCCTGGGCCCAGCTCGTACCCGCGACCGCGGCCAGCGCGGCGGCGCCGGCGAAGGCGCTCCATTGACGACGTTGCATCCGTAACTCCTTGATGACTCGAAAAACGAAGCCCGCATGCTAGCGGGTCCATCCAGAGTCGTTCTTCTGGATAACCCACGGTGTCGCCCGGTTTATCCTCGAAGCAGTGAACTACGCCCAGCTCCTCTTCCCGGATTTTTCGCTCATTGCCATCGGCTGGCTGCTGTGCCGTTACACCGCACTGGACCGCAAGGTGTGGGATCAGGTGGAGAGCCTCGTCTACTACTTCCTGTTCCCGACACTGCTCTTCTATTCGATCATCCGCAGCCCGCTCGACTTTGGTGCGACCTCGGGTTTGCTGACTGCGGGTGTCGGCGTCGGACTGGCCGGCATCGCCCTGTCGTATGCGTTGCCGCACCTGCCTTGGCTCGGTGCACACATCGACCGGCGCGACCACGCAGCCAGCGCGCAGATCGCCTTCCGTTTCAATTCCTTCATCTGCTTGGCGCTGGCCGAACGGCTGGCCGGCGCCGAGGGCCTTCTCTTGATCGCGGTGCTGATCGGCGTGTGCGTGCCCATGTTCAACATCGCAGCGGTCTGGCCGATGGCGCGCCATGCGCAAAGCGGCTTCGCGCGGCAGCTGGTGCGCAATCCACTGATCATCGCCACCTTGCTTGGCCTGATCGGCAACCTGCTGGGCCTGACCGTGCCGCAGTGGCTGGCGCCCACGCTCACGCGCATCGGCGCGGCATCGCTCGCGCTGGGCCTGCTGGCCGCGGGGGCGGGCATGCAGTTCGCATCGCTGGGCCGCGGCAAGGTGCTCGCGGTGTCGGTGCTGTCGATCCGGCACCTGATCCTTCCGCTGGTCGGCTGGGGCCTGGCGCGACTGCTCCGGCTCGACGCGACGCAGGCCGCGGTGCTGATGGCCTTTGCTGCCGTGCCAACCGCTTCCAGCGCCTATGTGCTCGCGGCGCGCATGGGCTACAACGGGCCGTACGTCGCCGGTCTGGTCACGCTGTCGACGCTGCTCGGCATGGCGAGCATTCCTTTCGCGCTGGCGCTACCGCGGTAGCTCAGCGGCATCGTCCAGCGCCCAGGCCACGTGCTCGCGCACGAGCGCGCTGGCGTCCTCGCGACGGGTGGCCAGCGCAGCGGCAGCATCGCCCTCGCCCACGCGACGGGCATTGCCCAACGCGACCGCGACGTTGCGCAGCCACCGCTCGTGGCCGATGCGACGGATCGGACTGCCTTCGGTGCGGCGCAGGAATTCGTCCTCCGTCCAGGCGAACAGCGCACCCAGCGTGGCGCCTGTGAGCCCCTCGCGCGCATCGAAGTCCGGCAACTCGGTCTTCTTCGCGAACTTGTTCCAGGGGCAGATGAGCTGGCAATCGTCGCAGCCATAGATGCGGTTGCCCATCAGCGGACGCAGCGCCAACGGGATCGGCCCGGCGTGCTCGATCGTCAGGTAGGAGATGCAGCGGCGCGCATCCAGCCGATGCGGCGCCACGATGGCGCCAGTCGGGCAGACGTCGATGCAGGCGCTGCAGCTGCCGCAATGCGGCGTGACGGGCTCGCTCGCGGGCAGCGCCATGTCGACGTAGATTTCGCCCAAAAAAAACATCGATCCGGCTTCGCGGTCCAGCACGAGGGTGTGCTTGCCGCGCCAGCCCTGCCCGCTGCGCGAAGCCAACTCGGCCTCCAGCACGGGCGCCGAGTCGGTGAAGGCCCGATGGCCGAAGGGGCCGACCTCTGCGGCGATGCGTTCAGCCAGTTTCTGCAACCGGTTGCGCAAGACCTTGTGATAGTCGCGGCCCCGCGCGTAGAGCGAGACGATGCCCTCGCCGGGCCGGTTGAGCCGGTCGAACTCGACGGCCTGCCATTCGGACGGTGTATCGCGCGGCAGGTAGTTCATGCGCGCGGTTATCACGCTGACCGTGCCCGGCACCAGCTCGGCCGGCCGCGCCCTGCGCAAGCCGTGCGCAGCCATGTAATGCATGTCGCCGTGGAACCCTTCGGCCAGCCAATGCATCAGACCGGGCTCGGCACTCGACAGATCGATGCCAGCAATGCCGATTTGGGAGAATCCGCATTCCCGGGCCAAGGCCTGAATACGAAGAACGAGTGGATGGCTGCCGATCACCTGCCGATTGTAGAAACGCCTGTAGGGCACGCCGTGTGGCGCAGCGAGCAAGACACCGACGCCTTCGCGCGTGCGCTGGCCAGCGAGCCCGCGCTGCGCGATGCCTTCATCGCATTGGAGGGCGACCTGGGCGCCGGCAAGACCACCTTCGTGCGCCACCTGCTGCGCGCGCTCGGCATCGAGGGGCGCATCAAGAGCCCGACCTATGCGGTCGTCGAGCCCCACGAAGCGCCGGACGGGCTGGCCATCTTCCACTTCGACTTCTACCGCTTCAACGATCCACGCGAGTGGGACGATGCGGGCTTCCGTGACATTTTTGCCGGTCCCGGCCTCAAGCTCGCCGAATGGCCGGAGAACGCAGCGGGCCGCACGCCACCTGCAGACCTCGCTCTTAAAATCGAAGCAATGACCGACGACACACGCCACCTGACCTTGCACGCACACACCCCGCGCGGCCGCCTGCTGCTGGCGCGCATCGGCGCATGAAGGCGCGCGCGCAATGAAGGCCGGCGGACTCAAGCGTCGCATCCTGCTGCAGGGCGGCAGTGTGGCGCTGCTGCTGGGCGCCCACCACATTGCGCGCGGCGCAAGCATCGTCGCAGTGCGTGTCTGGCCTGCGGCCGACTACACGCGCGTGACCATCGAATCCGATGCGCGCCTGAATTCCCAGCAGCTGGTGGTCGGCAATCCGCCGCGCCTGGCGGTCGACATCGAAGGCATCGACCTGCACACCGAATTGCGCGAGCTGGTCGGCAAGATCAAACCTGGCGACCCGTACATCAACGGCTTGCGCGTGGGCCAGTTCGCGCCGAAGGTCGTGCGCATCGTGTTCGACCTGAAGCAGCCCGTGGCGCCGCAGGTGTTTTCTCTGGCGCCGATCGCCGCGTACCGGCACCGCCTGGTGCTGGACCTCTATCCGCAGCGCGCCATCGACCCGATGGAGGCGCTGATCGCCGAGCGGCTGCGCGATGCGCCCAAGGCCGGCAGCAGCACCGACACCACTGTTGCCGGCGTCGCGCCGCGCACCAGCACGCCACCCGGCGACACGCCCGCGCCGCTGCGTCCCGAGCGGCCCGCGGTCGACCCGCTGGGCGACCTGATGGCGCAGCAGTCGATGCGGCCCGCGCCGCCCGTGCCCGCCGGCCAGCCACCGGTACTGACCGCCCCGCCGCCGCTGCCGCCGGTGGTCGCCACCGCCCCGATCAAGCCGGTACCCCCGCCCGTCGCAGCGTCCCGTGGCGGTGCCACCGCGAGCCGCACCGACCGGCTGATCATCGTGGCGCTCGACCCGGGCCATGGCGGCGAGGACCCGGGTGCAATCGGCCCCGCCGGCACGCGCGAGAAAGACATCGTGCTGCAGGTGGCGCACCGCCTGCGCGACCGCATCAACGCGAGCAGCGTGAACGGCAGTCCGATGCGCGCCTTCCTCACGCGCGACGCCGATTTCTTCGTGCCACTGGGCGTGCGCGTGCAGAAAGCGCGGCGGGTCCAGGCCGATCTGTTCATCAGCATCCACGCCGATGCCTTCACGACGCCGACGGCGCGCGGTGCGAGCGTGTTCGCGCTGAGCCAGGGCGCAGCGTCCAGCACTGCGGCGCGCTGGCTCGCGAACAAGGAAAACCAGGCCGACCAGGTCGGCGGCGTCAACGTCGGTGGTCATGAAGCGCAGGTGCAGCGCGCGCTGCTCGACATGAGCACCACGGCGCAGATCAACGACAGCCTGAAGCTCGGCGGCGCGATGCTGGGCGAGATCAAGGGCATCGGGGCGCGCCTTCACAAGCCGCGCGTGGAGCAGGCCGGCTTCGCGGTGCTGAAGGCGCCCGACATCCCGAGCGTACTGGTGGAAACGGCCTTCATCAGCAACCCCGAAGAAGAAGCCAAGCTGCGCAGCGCGGCCTACCAGGAACAGCTGGCCGACGCGCTGATGCGCGGGATTCAAAACTACTTCGCGCAAAACCCGCCCCTGGCGCGCAGTCGCCAGCTGTAGGCTCGTGCGCAGTCGCCAGCTGTAGGCTCCTGCGCAGCCGACGGTTTGTAGGTCAGCGAGCCGCCCTGAGACGCGCCCGGCGTCGTGCAGCGGCCCGCGGCGCGCTCCTACACCTTTCGCCGGGTGCCCCCAGACAATGAGCCCATCACTCTTTGAAAGGTGGACATCATGCAAACACGTCTCTGGATCGCAGCAGCGGCTGCAACCTCGGTCATGACGCTCGCCGGTTGCGCGTCAGGCCCCAATCAGAATCTCGGTACCGGCATCGGTGCGGTGGGCGGGGCTGTGGTTGGCAACGCTATCGGTGGCAACACGGGCGCCACCTTGGGCGGTGCGGCCATCGGCGGCGTGATCGGCAACCAGGTTGGTCGCAGCGTGGATGAACGCAATCGTTACAACAACGAAAACTACTATCCGCGCGATCGGTACTACCCGAACAACGGTCCCCGCTACTGAGCGGCACCGCAAATCGACCCCAGAAAAAAAGCGTGCTTAAGGCACGCTTTTTTCTGGTCGTTCAAGCGCGCTCAGGTCGGCTGCTGCAAACGCGCTTTCTCCTTCTGCGACGCGCGCCACGCGCCGAAAATGGCCAACACGCCCGGAATGAAGATCAGCGCCCAGATGATCTTGTCCAGGTGTTGCTTCACCAAGGGCAGATTGCCGAAGAAGTACCCCGCAGTTCCGATCCCCAGTACCCAGATCAGCGCTCCCACCACGTTGTACATCGTGAACTTGGCGCGCCCCATGTCGGCGACGCCCGCCACGAAGGGCGCGAAGGTGCGAATGAACGGCATGAAACGGGCCAGGATGATCGTGATGCCACCGTAGCGCTCGTAGAACGCGTGGGCCTGATCAAAGGCCTTCTTGTTGAAGAAGCGCGAGCTCTCCCACTGGAAAACTTTCGGTCCCAGGTAGCGGCCGATCGTGAAGTTGCACTGATCGCCCAGGATGGCCGCGGCGATGAGCACGGCGCAGGCCACCGAAAACTCCATCAGCCCCGCGCCGCACAGCGCGCCGACCACGAAGAGCAGCGAGTCACCGGGCAGGAAGGGCATGACCACCACGCCGGTTTCGACGAACACGATCGCGAACAGCAGTGCGTAGACCCAGGGGCCGTAGGCAATGACGAAGGCCTCGAGATGTTTGTCGACATGCAGGATGAAGTCGACCAGAAAGCTCACAATTTCCATTCCCGCATTATCCCGGCGCCATCGGAGGCCGCTCCTAGAATGGCCCGGTGAGTGCTCTTCCCACCCCTGCCCCGCTGCCTTCGCGACGCCCCATCCGTGATTTGCCTGACGAGCTGATCAGCCAGATCGCCGCTGGCGAAGTGGTCGAGCGGCCCGCATCGGTGGTGCGCGAACTGCTCGACAACGCACTGGACGCGGGCGCCCGGCAGATCACGGTGCGACTGTCCGCGGGCGGCGTGCGGCTCATCTCGGTGGAGGACGATGGACAAGGCATTCCGCGCGAAGAACTCACGGTGGCGCTGCGCCGGCATGCCACCAGCAAGATCGCCAGCCTGAACGACCTGGAGACGGTGGGCACCATGGGTTTTCGCGGCGAGGCACTGGCCGCCATCAACGCCATCGCCGAACTCGGCATCCACTCGCGCTTCGCGGGCGCCGACAGCGCGTTCGCCCTTGACGGCCGCACCGGCGAAATGCGACCGGTCGCGCGCGCCACGGGCACGACGGTCGAGGTGCGCGAGCTGTTCTTCGCGACGCCCGCTCGGCGCAAGTTCCTGAAGACCGATGCCACCGAACTGGCCCACTGCATCGAGGCCGTGCGCCGCCACGCGCTGGCGCGGCCCGAGGTCGGTTTTTCGATCTGGCACGAAGGCAAGTTGGTCGAGCAGTGGCGCGCGGCAGCGCAGCCCGCGCAACGGCTGGCCGACGCGCTGAGCGACGACTTCGTGGCACGCAGTGTTGCGGTCGATCACACCCATGGCCCGGTGCGCGTGACGGGCAGCGCCGGCATCCCCGATGCGGCCCGCTCGCGCGCCGACCAGCAGTATTTCTATGTCAACGGGCGCTTCGTGCGCGACAAGGTGCTGGCCCACGCGGTGCGCAGCGCCTACGAAGACGTGCTGCACGGCCAGCGCCAGCCGGTGTACGTGTTGTCGCTCGAGATCGACCCTTCGCGCGTCGACGTCAACGTGCACCCGACCAAGATCGAGGTGCGCTTTCGCGATGGGCGCGAGGTGCACCAGGCGGTGCGCCATGCGATCGAGAATGCGCTGGCTGCACCGCGCGCTGGCGCAAGCAGCACGGCAACGCCCGCACCCTTCTTCAGCCAAACCATGCCCGCGGCGGCAGTCCCGGGCTGGGTGCAGCCGGCCATCCACTTTGCCGCAGAGCGTGGCGCTGGAGATGCCCTGGCGATGTGGCCGCAGCAGCGCGCAGACGGCGAAGGGGCAGCGCTCACCGGCTTTGCGCCGCCGGCCTCCACTGCTTCTTTCGCACCGTCCTTCTCCACCGGGGCGGTCGCCGCTGCGTCTCCGGCATTCGCGCCGGACGACGCCTGGCCGCTCGGCCGCGCGCTCGCGCAGCTGCAGGGCATTTATATCCTTGCGGAGAACCGACAGGGGCTGGTGATCGTCGACATGCATGCGGCGCACGAGCGCATCGTCTACGAGCGGCTCAAGCAGCAACTCGACGGCGCGGCCATCACAAGCCAACCGCTGTTGATTCCCGCCACCTTCGCCGCCACGCCGCAGGAGGTGGCAACCGCCGAGGCCTGCGCGGGCGTGCTGCCCACGCTGGGTCTGGAGATCACGCCCTTCTCGCCGCGCACCCTTGCGGTGCGCGCCGTGCCCGGGACCCTGGCCGATGGCGATCCGGTCGAACTGGCCCGCAGCGTGCTGGCGGAGCTGGCACAGCACGACGCGAGCACCGTCGTGCAGCGCGCACAGAACGAGCTGTTGTCAACCATGGCCTGCCACGGCGCGGTGCGCGCCAACCGCAAGCTCACGGTCGAGGAGATGAATGCGCTGCTGCGCCAGATGGAAGCCACCGAGCGCTCCGACCAGTGCAACCACGGCCGCCCGACCTGGCGCCTGCTGTCGGTGCGCGAGCTCGACGCGCTCTTCCTGCGCGGCCGGTAGGCGCCTTTCGCACAATTTAACAATTCCGTAACGAGGGTTTTCGAGCGTCGTCGGCGGACCGGGCACGCGCGTTGCATGCTGCCTCGGGTTGAACTTTCAGGCTTTCCCTTTGTCTGTCCTGCACGCATGAAACGCTGGTCACTTCTCGCATCCATCACTTCTCTGGTCGCCGCCTTTGGTCTGCTTTCGGGCGGTTGCTCGACGCTCGACGAGCGGCAGCGCGAATGGATCTTCCAGCCCAGCGACCGCAGCTGGGGCAACGCCGAGGCCATGACCGAAGGCATGGAGCATGTCTGGATCAACTTCCAGTCGAAGGTGACGGGCGAGCCCGCACTGCTGCACGGCCTCTGGCTGGGCGGCCCGCCTGCCACGCCTGACACCCCCGTGATGCTCTACCTGCACGGCGCCCGCTACAACGTGGCCGGCTCGGCGCCCCGTATGCGGCGCATGAACGAGCTCGGTTTCGCGGTGCTGGCGATCGACTACCGCGGCTTCGGCAAGAGCAGCAAGGGCCTGCCCTCCGAAGATTCGGCGCGGGAGGATGCGCGCGCCGCCTGGGACTGGCTGGGCGCACAGCATCGGCAGCAGCCGCGCTACATCTTCGGCCATTCGCTCGGCGGCGCGATCGGCATCGACCTGGCCTCGCAGGTCAGCGACGAGAGCGGCACCATCGTCGAGAGCACCTTCACCTCGATCTCCGACGTGGCCAGCAGCTTCAAGTGGGGCTGGCTGCCGTTCGGCCCGTTCATCACGCAGCGCTTTGAGGCGATTCGCAAGGTCAAGGACATCGGCGCACCGCTGCTGGTGGTGCATGGCGATGCCGACCGCCTGATCAACCCCACGCTGGGCCGCAAGCTCTACGACGCGGCGACGGTGCCGAAGATGTTCGTGCTGGTCGAGGGCGGCTCGCACCACAACACAAATTCCGTGGGCCAGGCACAGTACCGTGCGGCGCTGGCACAGCTCTTTCGCATGAAGCAGGCCGAGAGCAGCACGGCCGCCGCAGCCACCGCGGCGGCTTCGCCCCGCGGCTGACGCGGCATCCGTCGCGCGGCCACACCCTCGCTCGCGGGCCAGGCGCGAGGTCGGATCGCTCACCCGGCGTTTGTTACCCTTGGACGGATGTCCCTACCGTCCGTCCCGGCCGACCCCGTGGCCCCGCTTGCGTCGCGCATTTCGCGGATGTCACCGGGCCTCGTGGTGCTCACCCTGGCGCTGTTGCTGGGTATCCAGCCGATCACCACCGACCTCTACCTCCCTGCGCTGCCCGCACTGACGGCCGGCTTCGGCGCCCCGGTCGCGCATGCGCAGCTGACGCTGACGGCCCTGCTGCTCGCCTTCGGCGTGTCGCAGCTGGTGCTGGGTCCGCTGTCGGACCGCTTCGGGCGGCGACCCGTGCTGCTGTGGGGAATGGCCGCCTATGTGCTCGCAGCGATCGGCGGCACGCTCGCGCCGTCGATGGTGATGTTGATCCTGTGGCGCACGCTGCAGGGCGCGGCGATGGGCGCGGCCGTGATGGCGGCGCGCGCCATCGTGCGCGATCTCTACGTGCCGGCCGAAGGGGCACGCGTGATGTCGCGCGCGCTGACCGGGTTGGGCCTCATCGCCTGCCTCTGTGCACCGGTCGGCGGATTGGTGTCCGACCTGTTCGGCTGGCGCATCGCACTGCTGGTACCGGCCCTGTTCGGCGCGCTCACACTCACCTTGCTCGTCCTGCGTTTCGACGAAACGCAGCAGCGCCGCAACCCCGAGGCCTTGCGCCCCCGTGTGCTGCTGGCCACCTGGGCCACGGTGCTGCGGCATCCGACCTTCCTGACCTTCACGGCTCTGACGACCGCTGCCTATGGGGTGCTCTTCACCTTCCTCGCGGCCTCGTCCTTCGTCTTCATCCAGGTGCTCGGCCTGAGCAAAACGCAATACGGCCTTGTGATGCTGTGGAACTCGCTGGCCTACATCGCCGGCACCTTCCTGTGCCGGTACTGGCTTGCGCGCCACGGCGTGCGCCGCAGCATCGCGCGCGGCGCCGTGCTCACGCTCGCGGGTGGCACGGCGATGGGCCTTTTGGCGCTGGCCGGCGTGCAGACGGTCGCGGCGATCGTCGGCCCGCTCACGTTGCTCATGGTCGCGCACGGCGTGCACCAGCCCTGCGGCCAGACGGGCGCGGTCGGCCCGTTTCCGCAGGCGGCCGGCGCGGCCTCGGCGCTCAACGGTTTTCTGATGATGCTGGTGGCTTTCGGCATCGGCGGCTGGCTGGGCACTGCGATCGACGGCACGACCCGCCCGCTGGCCTACGGCATGTGGTTCTGGAGCGTGGGCATCGCGCTTGTCGCCTGGCTGCTGGTGCCGCGTTTCGGGGAAGCGCGTGGGCACTGAGTTGCGCTTCGTCGGCCTCGCCGGGCCCACGGCCAGCGGCAAGACAGCCGCCGCGCTGGCCGTGGCCCGCGCGCGCCCGGTGGAGATCATCAGCGTCGATTCGGCGCTGGTCTATCGCGGCATGGACATCGGCACGGCCAAGCCCAGCGCCACCGAACGCGCCGAGGTGCCGCACCACCTGATCGACATCCGTGACCCGGCCGACAGCTACAACGCCGGTGCCTTCGTCGCCGACGCCACGCGGCTGATCGACGAGATCCGCGCGCGCGGGAAACTGCCCCTGCTGGTGGGCGGCACTATGCTGTACTTCAAGGCACTGATCGATGGCATCGACGAGATGCCGCGTGCCGATGCCGCGCTGCGCGAACAGCTCGAAGCCGAGGCTGCCAGCGTGGGCTGGCCCGCGATGCACGCGCGATTGGCCACCGTGGATGCCGTGACCGCCGCCCGGCTCGCGCCGAACGACAGCCAGCGCATCCAGCGCGCGCTCGAGGTCTGGCACGCCAGCGGGAAGCCGCTCTCCCACTTCCATTCGGCTGGAACATCGAAGGCGGGCAGCGGCCTCACCGGCGCGGCGCTGCTCTCGCTCGAGACCGACGACCGCGCCTGGTTGCACCGGCGGATCGAGCAGCGGTTCGACGCCATGCTCGCGGCCGGCCTGGTCGACGAAGTCCGGGCCCTGCGCGCGCGCGGCGACCTCCGGGCTGACATGCCGTCGATGCGCTGCGTCGGCTACCGTCAGGTGTGGGAGACGCTTGATGGCCTTGATGGCCTCGATGCGCGCGACGGCACAGGTGCAGACATCGCGCGCGGCATCGACCGCGCATCGCTGGCCGCATTGCGCGAGCGCGGCATCGCTGCCACCCGCCAACTGGCCAAGCGCCAGATGACCTGGCTGCGCAGCATGCCGAACCGGCACATCGTCGCGTGCGACGCGCCCGATGCCGCGGCGCGCATCGTCAGATTGACTGAAACAATCGCGCCATGACACTCGCGCTCGACGATCTCGGCAAACACTATGGCGACACCGCCGTGTTCGCGCATGTCACCCTGTCGGTGGCGGCGGGTGAATTCGTCGCCATCGTCGGTGAATCAGGCGTGGGCAAATCAACGCTCCTGAACTGCATGGCCGGGCTCGACAGCTGGGATGCGGGCACGGTGCGGCATGCGGGCATCGACATTGGCGCGCTCGACGCCGAAGCCCGCGCGCTGTGGCGGCGGCGCCATGTGGGCTTCGTGTTCCAGGCCTTTCATGTGCTGCCACACCTCGACGTGGCGCAGAACGTCGGCTTGCCGCTGATGCTGCTGGGCCAGCCCGACCCGGCGCGCGTGGCGCACATGCTCGATGTCGTCGGCCTGGCCGGCCTCGGCGCGCGCCTGCCGCAGCAGCTGTCGGGCGGTCAGCTTCAGCGCGTGGCGATCGCGCGCGCGTTGGTGCACCGGCCCGCCCTGCTGCTGGCCGACGAGCCAACGGGCAACCTCGACCCCACGACCGCCGCCAAAGTGATGGACGTCTTGCTCGCGCAAACGCGCGAACACGGCGCCGCGCTGGTGCTGGTCACGCACTCGGAAGCGGCCGCAGCGCGTGCCGACCGCGTGCTGCACCTCACGGCCGAAGGCATCCGGGCATCGGACGCACCGCGCGCACCCGAGCCGCTTTAGCTGACTTCGCCGCGTCGCCGCCGAGCCACGCGCACGGCTTCGGCCCAGGTCTGGATGTCAAAGGCCCGCCCCGATGTCGCGTGGCGCGCCGCGATGACGCGATCGAGCGGGATGCGGCTCGACTTCTCGCTGCCGTCGAGCTGCACATGCATCACGCCGCGTCGCAGGTCGACCTGTTCGACGCGCAGCGCGCTCTCGACCTTCTTGCCTTCCGCGTCGACATAGCGCAGCTTCAGGCGCGGCTGCTCGTCGACCACCAGTTGGCCCGGCTCCGATGGCGCGATCGGTTCACCGGGACCGCTGTCCAGCGTCGCCATGTTGGTCGGAATGTCATCGGGCAAGTGGCCCGAGCGGATGCGGGCCAGGTCGATCCGGCGGCGCGCCTCGCGCTGAGTGCCACCGCGGCGGAACAGGAACGCGGCGCCCAACACAACGAGCGCAAGGGCCGCGATGGCCCACATCGGTAGTTCGGACATTCACTTTCTGGCCGGCGGACGCCGACACGGTGCATGGAAAGGAGGAAAAGGACCGCGGAATTGTGCGTCGCAGAGAGATGCCAAAGTGTCAGCAAATGTCTCGGCTCCCCGATGCGCGGGGAAACCCGCTGTCCTTTCCCTGGCTGTGCATCGTATTCTGTATACAGAGTTCTCCGCATGACAACCCACCTCACCCGCATCCCGGCTGCACCTGATCTCGTCGATCGGGTTTACCGCTCACTCCTGGGCGCCATCAGCAGCGGCGCGCTCGCACCGGGCGAACGCCTCACGCAGGAGGACATCGCGCAGCGCCTGGCGGTCTCGCGCCAGCCGGTGCTGCAGGCGTTGCGGCTCTTGAAGAACGACGGTTTCGTGCTCGACGCACCGGGCCGTGGCGTGCTGGTCGCGCCGCTCGATGCCGACTGGATGTGCAAGGTCTATCAGGTGCGCGGCGCGCTCGACATGCTGGCGGCGCGGCTCGCCGCGCAGGCCCGCTGCCAACTGGACGCGCGCCTGATCGACCGTGGCCGGCGCGCCGCGCGCGGGCGCAGCGTCGAGGCAATGCTCGATGCCGACATGGCCTTCCATCAGGCCATCTATGCAGCCTCGGGCAACCCGCTGATCGCGCAGAGCGCCGACCAGCACTGGCGCCATCTGCGCCGCGCGATGGGCGCGGTGTTGCAGGCCGAACCGCAGCGCGAATCGCTGTGGGACGAACACGAAGCCATCGCCGCCGCCATCGCGGCCGGCCTGCCCGACGAGGCCGCGCGCCTGAGCGACTCGCACGGCGCGCAGGCCAGCGCGACGCTGAGCCTGCGCCTGACCGAACGACTTTCCCGCCCCACCCTTGCAGCCCAACCCGGAGACACACGATGAAGCTCACCCCCGAACAACGCGCGCAATTCGACCGCGACGGCTACCTCTTTTTTCCTGGCCACTTCACGCCGGAAGAAACGAAGGTGCTGACCGATGCCGTGCCCGCCCTCTACGACCGCCGCGAGGCCTTCAACGTGCGTGAGAAAGGCTCCGATGCTGTGCGCACCAATTTCGCGGCGCACCTGATCAGCGAACCTTTCGCGCGCCTGGCGCGCCACCCGCGCATGGTCGGTCCGGTGGTCGACTTGTTCGAGGAAGAGGTCTACATGCACCAGTTCAAGATCAACGGGAAGATGGCTTTCGAGGGCCAGGTGTGGCAGTGGCACCAGGATTACGGCACGTGGCTCAACGACGACCTGATGCCGACCGAGCGCGCGATGAATGTCGCGATCTTCCTGGACGACGTGACCGAGCACAACGGGCCGCTGATGTTCATTCCCGGCAGCCACAAGAAGGGCGTGGTCGATGCCAAACATGACCTCACCACCACCAGCTACCCGCTCTGGACGGTCGACAACGAGCTGATCGCGCAATTGGTCGACCGCGCTGGCGGCAAGGATGGCGGCATCGTCGCGCCCAAGGGCCCGGCCGGCTCGATGATCCTGTTCCACAGCTGCCTCGTGCATGCCTCGGGCAGCAACCTTTCGCCCTTCAACCGCGTCGCGGTCTACCTGAGCCTGTGTGCTGTCAGCAACCACATCCGCCGCCACAAGCGGCCCGAGTACATCGCGCACCGCGACTTCACGCCCATCGAGACGCTGCCGGACGACTGCCTGCTCAAGCCCTACCCGGTCGATCTGCCGTGGAAGGACGGGCTGCCCGACAGCGCGCTGCAAACCTCGCTCGAACGCCTCGACGCGGTGGAGGCTTGACGCCATGAGCCTGTACGCCAAGCTCCAGAAACGCGCCGCTGACGGCCAGCCCATCCGCATCGGATTGATCGGCGCCGGCAAGTTCGGCTCGATGTACCTCGCGCAGATCCCGCGCACGCCGGGCGTGCAGCTGGTGGCGATCGCCGACCTCTCGCCAGATGCGGCGCGCACCAACCTCGAGCGCGTCGGCTGGCAGCCGGACCGCGCCAATGCGCGTTCGGTGCAGGAGGCGCTCAAGACCGGCACGACCTGGATCACCGACGACTGGCAGGCCGTCACGCGCGAGCCTTCGATCGACATCGTCGTCGAGTGCACCGGCAACCCGGTGGCCGCAGTCGACCATTGCCTCGATGCCTTCGCGCACGGCAAGCACGTGGTCAACGTGACGGTGGAGGCCGACGCCTTTTGCGGCCCGCTGCTCGCGCACAAGGCGCAACAGGCCGGGGTGGTCTATTCGCTGGCCTTCGGTGACCAGCCGGCGCTGATCTGCGATCTGGTCGACTGGGCGCGCACCTGCGGCTTCCCGGTGGTGGCAGCCGGCCGCGGCCACAAGTGGCTGCCGCACTTCACCGAATCGACGCCCGAAACCGTGTGGGGCAACTACGGCCTCACGCCCGAGCAGGCGGCGCGCGGCGGCCTCAACCCAAAGATGTTCAATAGCTTCCTGGACGGTTCGAAGCCGTCGATCGAAAGCTCGGCCGTCGCCAATGCGACCGGACTCGGCGTGCCGTCGGACGGCCTGCTCTACCCGCCGGCCAGCGTCGAAGACATCCCCGTGGTCACGCGGCCGATCAGCGAAGGCGGCGTGCTCGAACGCAAGGGCATGGTCGAGGTGATCTCGTCGCTGCACACCGATGGCCGCCCGATCCCGTACGACATTCGCATGGGCGTGTGGGTCACCGTCGAGGCCGAGACCGACTACATCAAGAACTGCTTCGAGGAATACAACGCCCACACCGACCCGAGCGGCCGTTACTTCACGCTCTACAAGCGCTGGCACCTGATCGGGCTGGAAGTAGGCATGTCGGTCGCCAGCGTGGCGCTGCGCGGCGAACCCACCGGCGTGGCGACTTGCTGGAACGCCGACGTGGTCGCGACCGCCAAGCGCGACCTCGCGCCGGGCGACATGCTCGACGGTGAAGGCGGCTACACGGTCTGGGGCAAGCTCCTGCCTGCGCAGCGCTCGCTGCAATTGGGCGGCCTGCCGCTCGGCCTGGCGCACAACGTCAAGTTGATCCGGCCGGTGAAGAAGGGCCAGAGCCTGAGCTGGGCCGACGTGGCGATGGACACCAGCACGCGCGCCTGGCAGTTGCGTCACGAGATGGAGTCGATGCACCAGCCGGCGCGGGCGCGCGCAGCTTAGGCCGCGCCGGCAGCGCCACGGCCGGCGCGTGGCTACCCGAAGAAACGGTCAAGACCCTCCGGCAGAGGCCCGGAGGGAAAATGGCCTGGGCGCTTGGCCGAGAATCAGGGCATGACCTCTCCGGACCGCTACGCCCTCTCGCAGACCGAGCTGCGCGTGGCGACCGGTGCGCGCGGCGAGCAGCGAATTGAATTCGCGATGAACCGGCTGCTGCACATGATCCGCGAAGACCTGAAAATGGACGTCGCCTTCGTCTCGGAATTTGTCGATGGCGAGCGCGTACTGCGCCATGTCGACAGCGGGCCGGGCGCCGAGGCCGTGGTGCCGGGCCTCTCGCAACCGATGGAGGACACGCTGTGCCAGCGCGTCATCGACGGCCGCCTGCCAAACCTCGTGCCCGACCTGCCGACGTTGCGCAAGACGATGGCGCTGCCTGTCTTCCCCATCCGCATCGGCGCGCACCTGAGCGTGCCGGTGCAGCGTCACGACGGCCGCATCTACGGCACGCTGTGCTGCTTCAGCTTCGAACCCCATCCTTCCGTGGGCGAACTGCACCTGAAACGACTGGAAATGTCGGCGCGGCTTGCAGGGCGCTTGCTGGACGAAGCCCACGGCGGCGCGCCGCCGATGGCGCCGCCCGTCTGACCGATGCGCGCGCTGCTCCGCACCTTCTCCTGGCAGGAACTGCGCCACCACCCGTGGCGCAACGCGGCCGCCGTCATCGCGGTGATGCTCGGGGTCGCGCTGGCGTTCTCGGTGCACCTGATCAACGCGTCGGCGCTCGACGAGTTCTCCAGCGCGGTGCGTTCGGTCAATGGCCAGCCCGATCTGGAACTGCGCGCCGTGCAGGGCAGCTTCGACGAGGCGGTGTTCGCGCGCGTCGCGCAGCATCCGCAGGTCGCGCTCGCGAGCCCGGTGCTCGAAGTACAGACCATTGGCGTCGCCGGTGACCTTCGCGTGCCCGTGCGCGTACTGGGCGTCGATGCGCTGGCGCTGCCGACCATCGCGCCGGCGCTGATGCCGCAAGCGGCCGAAGGCGCCGACCGCTTTGCGCTGTTCGCGCCGGGCACCGTCTTCCTCAACGCCGCGGCGCGCGAGGCGCTGAACGCGGGCGATGCAGGCACGGTGGTGCTGCGCAGCGGCGCCGCGCCGCACGCGCTGCGCGTGGCTGGCCATGTCGCGGCCGGCGGCGGGGCCCTCGCGGTGATGGACATCGGCGCCGCGCAGGACCAGTTCGACCGGCTCGGCCGCCTGACGCGTATCGACCTGCGGCTCGCGCCCGGCGCCGATCGCGCGGTCTTCATCGCCGCGATGCAGGCCCAGCGCGACTGGCCGGCCGGCCTGCAGTTCTCCGAGCCGGGCGACGCGGCCGAGCGCGTCAGCAACCTCTCGCGCGCCTACCGCGTCAATCTCACGGTGCTCGCGCTGGTGGCGCTGTTCACGGGCGCCTTCCTCGTCTTCTCGGTGCTCGCGCTCAGCGTGGCGAAGCGCGCGCAGCAGTTCGCGCTGCTCGGTGTGCTCGGCCTCACGCCGCGCGAGCGGTTGCGGCTGGTGCTGACCGAATCGCTGGTGCTTGGCGCCATCGGCAGCGCGGCCGGCATCGCGCTCGGTGCGGCGCTCGCAGCGTTCGCGTTGAAGGTGCTGGGCGGCGACCTGGGCGGCGGCTATTTCGACGGCGTCGCACCCTCACTGCGGTGGAGCAGCGGCGCGGCGATCGTCTACGGCGGGCTCGGCATTGCGGCCGCGCTGGTCGGCGGCTGGTGGCCGGCGCGCGCGGCAGCGGCTTTGCCCGAGGCACAAACGCTCAAGGGCTTGGGCGCGCCGCCCGCACCGGGGCGCGGGCATCGCGTGGCGCTGGGCCTGATCGCTGCGGGCGCAGCGCTGGCCAGCGCGCCGGCGATCTTCGGCATCCCCATCGCGGCTTACCTGTCGGTCGGCTTCCTGCTGGTCGGCGGGATCACCGCGCTGCCGTGGCTGATTGCGCTGCTCTACGATCGGCTCGCCCCGCTGTTCGCCGCGCGCGTGCTGCCGATGCTGGCCATCGAGCGCGCGCGCCGCATGCGGGGCACCGCGGCCGTCGCCGTGAGTGGCGTCGTCGCGAGCCTGAGCCTCGCGGTCGCGCTGACGGTGATGGTCGCGAGCTTCCGCGATTCGGTCACGAGCTGGCTCGACGTCGTGCTGCCGGCCGACCTGTACGTTCGCGCCGCGTCGGGCGGCGCCGGCGCGAGCAGCGAGAGCGCGCCCTTCACGCCCGCCTTCGTGCAGGCGCTGGCGCAGATCCCCGGCGTGGCGCGCACCGGCACGCAACGCACGCGCGCGCTGCAATTTGAGCCGACGCGCCCGGCCGTGGTGCTGATCTCGCGCAGCCTCGACAGCGACGACGCGTCGCGTTCATTGCCCCTGGTCGGAACGGCGCTGCCGGTGCCTGCGGGGCAGATCGGCATCTACGTCAGCGAAGCGATGGTCGAGTTGTACGGCGCCGCGCCCGGCACCACCTTCGCGCCGCTGTCGCAAGCCCTCGCGACCCCGGCGCCGACCTCCTTCTTCGTCGCGGGCGTGTGGCGCGATTACGTGCGGCAGTTCGGCGCCATCACCATGGACGCGCGCGACTTCGAGCGCCTGACCGGCGACCGCAGCGTGAGCGACGTGTCGCTGTGGCTCGCGCCCGGCGCGGTCGAGGCCGAGGTGCAGGCCGCCGTGCGCGACGCCGCGGCGCGTGATCGCGCGAGCGATGGCAGCGGCCGTGGCAGCGCCGACGCGGCGAGTGACCCCATCGAGATCGCCTCCGTCGGCCAGATCCGCGCGACCTCGCTGCGCATCTTCGACCGCAGCTTCGCCGTCACCTACTGGCTGCAGGCCGTCGCGATTGCCATCGGCCTGTTCGGCATCGCCGCGAGCTTCAGCGCGCAGGTGCTCGCGCGCCGCAAGGAATTCGGCCTGCTCGCGCACCTGGGCTTCACTCGGCGTCAGGTGCTCGCCATCGTGGCGGGCGAAGGCGCCGCGTGGACCGCGATCGGCGCCGTCGCCGGCCTGCTGCTCGGTCTTGCGGTGTCGGTGGTGCTGGTGAAGGTGGTCAATCCGCAGAGCTTTCACTGGACGATGGATCTGCTGGTGCCGTGGCTGCGCCTGTTGGCACTGTGCGCGGCGGTCGTCGCGGCCGGCACGGTGACGGCCTGGTTGGCGGGGCGTGCGGCTGCAGGGCGGGATGCAGTACTGGCGGTGAAAGAGGATTGGTAGAGCGCCAAAGCGTGCAACCATCAAGCCATGACGAACCGCCACAAGTTGCCCTTCTTCAAACAACTCGCACTGACTGTTGGCCTGCTCTATCTGGGCGAGGAAACGGCGTCGCGCAAGTTCTGGAGTAACGCGCTGGATCGACACAGTTTCAGTAGCGGAAAGAACCTCGGGGAAAGCTGGAACATGGCTGTGGCCGCTCGCCGTCGTGCGTTGCGCACGTATGGACTCAAGCCGTCCGAACGAGCGACCCGCGTTGCACTGCAGAACGGCGGATGCGCCATTTGCGACGTCCCCCTTTGGCAGACCGTCGCCGTGGTCGATCATGACCACACGAAAGCGCCCGCCGACGAAGGCTACGTCCGTGGCATTTTGTGCAGTGCCTGCAACGTCGGATTGGGGATGTTCGGAGACGATCCTGAACGACTCTCCGCGGCCATCTCCTATCTCCGCAACGAGCGACCTGACCTTTCTTGACACCGGTGCCATCCATGAATTCCTGGCTCAACGCCGCCATCCACCGCATCGAAGCCGACTACCAGCGCAGCGCCGACACGCACCTCATTCCCTTGCCGCTGCCGGCGCTCACCGACGCGGGCATCGACCTCTACCTCAAGGACGAATCGACGCACCCGACGGGTAGTCTGAAGCACCGGCTCGCGCGCTCGCTGTTTCTCTACGCGCTGTGCAACGGTTTCGTGCGCGAGGGCACCACGATCGTCGAGGCGTCGAGCGGCTCGACGGCTGTGAGCGAAGCCTACTTCGCGCGACTGCTCGGCCTGCCCTTCATCGCGGTGATGCCCCGCAGCACCTCGCCCGAGAAGATCACGCAGATCAGCTTCTACGGCGGGCGTTGCCACTTCGTCGACCGCGCGGACGAGGTGTACGGCGAGGCGCGTGCGCTCGCGGCGGAGTGCACCGAGCCCGGTGGCGGCCACTACATGGACCAGTTCACCTATGCCGAGCGCGCGACCGACTGGCGCGGCAACAACAACATCGCCGAGAGCATGTTCGCGCAGATGGCGCGCGAGCGGCACCCGGTGCCCGCCTGGATCGTGGTGGGCGCGGGCACGGGCGGCACCAGCGCGACCATCGGGCGCTATGTGCGCTTTCGCTGCCACGACACGCAGCTGTGCGTGGCCGACCCCGAAGGCTCGGTGTTCTCTGCCTACCACCGCACAGGCGACGCCACGCTGACGGCGCCGGGATCGCGCATCGAGGGCGTCGGCCGTCCGCGTGTGGAGCCGAGCTTCGTGCGCACGCTGGTCGATCGCATGCTCGACGTGCCGAACACGGACTCGGTGGCCGCGATGCGGGCGCTGTCGGCGCTGCTGGGCCGCAAAGTGGGGCCGTCGACGGGCACCAACTTCATCGGCATGCTGACCATCGCGGCGGAGATGCGCGCGGCGGGGCAGCAGGGCTCGATCCTCTCGCTGCTGTGCGACGCCGGCGAGCGCTACCTGCCGAGCTACCACGATGCCGCGTGGGTGCAGCGAAGCTTCGGCGACTGCAGCGCGGCGCAACAGCGCGTCGCCGCCCTGCTCGCGGCATGAACCGACAGCCACTCGGTCTGCTGTCGCGGCGCGCGCTGCTGCTCGCCGCCGGCGCAGCGGGAGCAACGGCCGGCATCCCTTTGACGACTTGGGCCTTGCCGCCGCGCACGCTGCAGTTCCCGCGCGATTTCGGCAGCCATCCCGAACTCAAGACCGAGTGGTGGTACATCACCGGCCACGCGCGCAATGCCGCAGGTCGCGAGTTCGGCTTTCAGCTCACCTTCTTCCGCTCCCGCATCGACGCAACGCAGGCCATCCGCTCGAACTTCGCGGCGAAGCAGCTCATCTTTGCGCATGCGGCCATCACCGACCTCGAAGGTCGCGTGCTGCTGCACGACCAGCGCATCGCACGCGCCGGCTTCGGCGTCGCATCGGCGAGCGAAGCCGACACCGACGTGCGGCTGCGCGACTGGTCGTTGGTGCGGCGGTCCGATGGGCGCTACGACGCGCGCATTCCGGCCACCGGTTTTGCGCTGGACCTGCGCTTTCAGCCGACGCAGCCCGTGCTGCTGCAGGGCGACCGCGGTCTTTCGCGCAAAGGTCCGGAAGCGGCGCAGGCCAGCTACTACTACAGCGTGCCGCAGCTGGCGACCGCGGGTCGGCTCACGCTGAAGGGCCAGGTGTTCGAGGTCACAGGCGCCGCGTGGCTCGATCACGAAGTCAGCGATGCACTGATGCATCCGGAGGCGGTTGGCTGGGACTGGATCGGCATGAACCTCGACGATGGCGGCGCCCTGACCGCCTTCCATCTGCGCCGCAGCGATGGCACCGGCCTTTGGGCCGGTGGCTCGCTGCGCACGCGCGATGGTGTGCTGCGTGTGTTCCGACCGGACGAAGTGCGCTTCACCGCCGAGGCTGCGTGGACCAGCCCACGCACGCAAGCGCGCTACCCGACGCGCTGGCGCGTGCAGACGCCCGGCGGCAGCTTCAGCGTGCGCGCGTTGCTCGACGACCAGGAACTCGACAGCCGCGGCTCGACCGGCGGCGTGTACTGGGAAGGGTTGAGTGAACTGCTCGATGCAGCCGGGCAGCGCGTCGGCCGCGGCTACCTCGAGATGACCGGCTACGCCGCGCCGCTGCGGCTGTAACCCTTCGCGCCGGCCTCAGCCGCCCGGCGTGCCCTGCGTGTTCACGTACAGCGCATAGAGCGACTGGCTCGCCGCCATGAAGAGGCGGTTGCGCGCCACACCGCCGAAGCAAAGGTTGGCACAGCGTTCGGGCAGCGCGATGTGGCCGATCGGCGTGGCATCGGGTGCGAACACGCGCACGCCGTCGCGGCCCTCGCCCGTGCCCCAGCCGGCCCAGAGGTTGCCGTCGACGTCGCAGCGAAAACCGTCGGGCGCGTTGTCAGCCTCGCATTGCACGAACACGCGGTCATTGCGCAACTGGCGCCCGTCGTCGGACAGGTCGAACACGCGGATGCGGCGCGGCACGGCGCCGGACTCGACCACGTAAAGCCGCCGCTCGTCCGGCGAAAAACACAGGCCATTCGGCCGCAGCACATCGCCGGCCACCACCGTCGCCTCGCCGGTCTGGCCATCGACGCGGTAGATGTTCGTGGGCAGCTCCGGCACGGCCTTGCCGCCCTCGTGGTGCGAGAGGATGCCGAAGGGTGGGTCGGTGAACCAGATCGAATCGTCGGACTTCACGACGATGTCGTTCGGCGAGTTGAGCGGCTTGCCGTCGAAGCGGTCGAGGATGACGGTGATGCGGCCGTCGTACTCGGTGCGCGTCACGCGGCGCGCGCCGTGTTCGCAGCTCAGCAGGCGTCCCTGCCGGTCACGCGTGTGGCCGTTGGCGAAGCGCGAAGGCTGGCGGAACACGCTGGTCGCGCCGGTGGCTTCGTCCCAGCGCATCACGCGGTCGTTGGGGATGTCGCTCCAGAGCAGAGCGCGCTGGTCGCCGAACCAGACCGGCCCCTCGGCCCAGCGGAATCCGGTGGCCAAGCGCTCGATGGCGGCATTGAAGAGCACGTACGGGGCGAAGCGCGGATCGAGCACCTCGACCGCCGGATCCGGGTAGCGCGCAGCCGGTTGCCACATATTGGAACGGGGGGTGGTGGACGGTAAGTGGCGTTCGCGCGTCAGCTGCGACGGCCGCGCCGGCGATCAATGAAGGCGATGATCTCGCCCATGATCCCGCGCCGAAACGCCAGCACGCAGATCACGAAGATCAGGCCCGTGACCATGGTCACCGATTCGCCCAGCGTGTTGAACCAGCTGACGTTCGTGAGGCGCGCCATGAAGCTGCCGAAGTCGCCGACCTTGTTCTCCAGCAGCACCACCACGGCCGAGCCGACCAGCGGCCCGGACAGCGTGCCGAGTCCACCCACGAGCGTCATCAAAATCACATGACCCGACGCCGTCCAGTGCACGTCGGAGAGCGAAGCGAAGCCGAGCACCAGCGTCTTGAGCGAACCCGCCAGGCCCGACAGCGCGGCCGAGATCACGAAGGCCAGCAGCTTGAAGCGGTTGACGTCGTAGCCCAGCGAGATGGCGCGCGGCTCGTTCTCCTTGATGCCCTTGAGCACCTGCCCGAACGGCGAATGCACGGTGCGCGCGATCAGCAGGAAGCCCGCGACCACGATCACCAGCGCGACGTAGTACATGGTCAGGTCATCGCGCAGGTCGACCACGCCGAAGAGCTTGCCGCGCGGCACGCCCTGCAGGCCGTCTTCGCCGCCCGTGAACTTGGCCTGCAGCGCGACGAAGTACATCATCTGCGCCAGCGCCAGCGTGATCATCGAGAAGTAGATGCCTTGGCGCCGGATGGCCAGCCAGCCGAAGATCAGGCCCAGCAAGGCACCGGAGAGCGTGCCGAACAACAGCCCGAGCTCGGGTGTGAGTCCCCAGACCTTCAAAGCCTGCCCCGTGAGGTAGGCCGATCCGCCGAGGAACGCCGCGTGCCCGAAGGACAACAGGCCCGTGTACCCCAGCAGCAGGTTGAACGCGCAGGCAAACAGTGCGAAGCACAGCACCTTCATCACGAACACCGGATAGAAGCCCAGGAACGGTGCGGCAATGAGGGCCAGCAGCAGCAGGCCATAGAAAACGAGGGAAAGCTTCTTCATGTCGGGTGCCTCACTTCTCGCTGCCGAACAGGCCGGCGGGGCGAATCAGCAACACCACGACCATGATCACGAAGACCACGGTGGACGACGCCTCGGGATAGAACACCTTGGTGAGCCCTTCGATCACGCCCAGGGCCAAGCCCGTGAGGATGGACCCCATGATCGAGCCCATGCCGCCGATCACCACCACGGCGAACACGATGATGATGAGGTTCTGCCCCATCAAGGGCGAGATCTGGATCACCGGTGCCGCCAGCACGCCCGCGAAGGCGGCCAGCGCCACGCCGAAGCCGTAGGTGAGCGTGATCATCAACGGCACGTTGATGCCGAAGGCTTCGACCAGCCGCGGGTTCTCGGTACCCGCGCGCAGGTAGGCACCCAGCCGCGTCTTCTCGATCGCGTACCAGGTGGCGAAGCACACCACGAGCGAAGCCACCACGACCCACGCGCGATAGTTGGGCAGGAACATGAAGCCCAGATTGGTGCCGCCGGCCAATGCGGCCGGCGTGCTGTAAGCCAGGCCCGAGACGCCATAGACCGAGCGGAAACCGCCTTCGATCAGCAGCGTGAGGCCGAGGGTGAGCAACAGACCGTAGAGATGGTCGAGCTTGTAGATCCAGCGCAGCAACAGCCGCTCGATCAGCACGCCGAACACGCCGACGATCAGCGGCGCCAGCGCCAGCATCACCCAGTAGTTGACGTTGAAGTAATTCATCGCCATCCACGAGAGCACCGCCCCCATCATGAACAGCGCCCCGTGCGCGAAGTTGATGACGTTGAGCAGGCCGAAGATCACTGCCAGCCCCAGGCTCAGGATCGCGTAGAACGACCCGTTGACCAGCCCCAGAAGGAGCTGGCTCAACAAGGCGGGCATTGAAATGTTCATGCGTGCAAGTTCAAAACAAGGCTACAGCCGCCCCGTTACCCCACTCGAGGCGGGAAACACCGCGGAACCGGCTTTGCCGGGCCGCTGGTGTTGCCCCCTTGAGGGGGGACTCGGCTACACGAAGTGAGCCGACTCGGGGGTGGGTCAAATTCACTTCCAGAGCGCGCAGGTCGACTCTTCCTTGGTCGTGTAGACCTCGTCGCCCGGCACCTTCTTGACGATCTTCAGCAGATCCCATGGGCCCTTGGATTCCGAAGGCTTCTTGACCTCGGCCAGCAGCATGTCATGCACCATGCGGCCGTCCGGACGGATCACACCCTTGGCGTAGAAGTCGTCGATCGGGGTCTTCTTCATGTGTTCCATCACCTTGTCGGCATCGGTGCTCTTGACGGCTTCGACGGCCTTCAGGTACGCCATGGTGGCCGAGTAGTCAGCCGCCTGGATGTCCGACGGCTTGTTGCCCGTCTTCTCTTCGTAACGCGCGGCCCACTTGCGCGACGCGTCGTCCGCATCCCAGTACCAGCTGGTGGTGTGCAGCAGGCCCTGGGTGGCTTCGAGGCCCAGGCTTTTGACGTCGGTCAGGAACACCAGCAGACCCGCGATCTTCATCGACTTGTCGATGCCGAACTCTTTCGAGGCCTTCATCGAATTGATGAAGTCGCCACCCGCGTTGGCCAGGCCCAGCACTTGCGCCTTGGAGTTCTGCGCCTGCAGCAGGAAAGACGAGAAGTCCGATGCGTTCAGTGGTGCGCGCACCGCGCCCGCCACCGTGCCGCCCTTTGCCTTGACGACCTTGGAGGTGTCCGCTTCGAGCGCGTGACCGAAGGCGTAGTCGGCCGTCAGGAAGAACCAGCTCTTGCCACCCGTATCGACCACGGCGCCGCCGGTGCTCTTGGCGAGCGCCACTGTGTCGTAAGCGTAGTGCACGGTATACGGGCTGCACTGGGCATTCGTCAGCGCCGACGTACCTGCGCCGTTATTCATGTAGACGCGCTTCTTCTCCTGAGCGACCTTGGCCGTGGCGAGGGCGACTCCCGAGTTGGTGCCGCCAAAAATCATCGTCGCGCCCGCGGTGTCGATCCATTCGCGCGCCTTCGAGGCCGCGATGTCAGGCTTGTTCTGGTGGTCGATGCTCAGGACCGTGACCGGCTCGCCCAGCACCTTGCCGCCCATGTCGTCGATCGCCATCTGGATGGCGGTCTGGCCGCCCTTGCCTTCCAGGTCGGCGTAGAGGCCCGACAGGTCGCTGATGTAGCCGATGGTGACCTTGTTCGGGCTCGCGACTTCCGCGGTCGGTGCGGCTGCGGGCGCGGGCGCTGCTGCGGGGGCCGCGGCGGGCGCGGGCGCAGGGGCTGCCGGCGCGGCCTCTTCCTTCTTGCCGCAGCCCACCAGCACGGCGACTGCAATCAGGGACGGGATCAGAATCTTCTGGGTCATGGAAATGTCTCCTTGGGAAAAAATCGATTGCGTCGGCGCGTTCAGACGCCGAGCAGTTCACTGAGCACCGGCATCTTGGCGTCGAGTTCCGCGGCGCTGAAGGCTTCGACCATGCGGCCGTGCTCCATGACGTAGAAGCGGTCGGCCAGCGGTGCGGCGAATCGGAAGTTCTGCTCCACCATCACGATGGTGTAGCCCTTGCTGCGCAGCGTGTGGATCATCCGTGCCAATGCCTGGACGATCACCGGCGCCAAGCCTTCGGAAATCTCGTCGAGCAGCAGCAGCTTGGCACCCGTGCGCAAGATGCGCGCGACCGCCAGCATCTGCTGCTCGCCGCCCGACAGCCGCGTGCCCGGGCTGTGGCGCCGCTCGGCGAGGTTGGGGAACATCTCGTAGATCTCGGGCACCGACATGCCCGGCCCGGCGCCCTTGAGCGTGGGCGGCAGCAGCAGGTTCTCTTCGGCCGAGAGGCTCGCGAAGATGCCGCGCTCTTCGGGGCAATAGCCGATGCCCAGGTGGGCAATCCGGTGCGTCGCCATGCCGATGGTTTCTTTGCCGTTGACTTCGATGCTGCCCTTGCGGCTGCCGGTCAGCCCCATGATCGCGCGCAACGTGCTGGTGCGGCCGGCGCCGTTGCGGCCCAGGAGCGTCACGACCTCGCCCGGCTGCACCACCATGTCGACGCCGTGCAGCACATGCGATTCGCCGTACCAGGCGTTCAGGCCCTTGATCTCCAGAGCGGCCGTCATGCGTGTGCACCTTGCAGCTGGCCGTCGGTCGTGCCCATGTAGGCCTCCATGACCTGCGGGTTCTTCGAGACCTGGGCATACGGCCCTTCGGCCAGCACGGCACCGCGTTGCAGCACGGTGATGGTGTCGGCGATGGTCGACACCACGCTCATGTTGTGCTCGACCATGAGGATGGTGCGGCCGGCCGACACGCGCTTGATGAGCTCGGCCACGCGGTGCACGTCCTCGTGGCCCATGCCCTGGGTCGGCTCGTCCAGCAGCATGAGCTCGGGTTCCATCGCCAGCGTGGTGGCGATCTCGAGCGCACGCTTGTGGCCATAGGGCAGGTTCACGGTCTGCTCGTTGGCCTGGTCTTCCAGGCCGACTTCCGCGAGCAGCGCGCGGGCGCGCGCATCCAGCGGGGCCAGCGATTTCTCGCTCTTCCAGAAGTGGTACGAGGTGCCGAGCGCGCGCTGCAGACCGAGGCGCACGTTCTCCAGCAGCGTCAGGTGCGGGAACACGGCGGAAATCTGGAACGAGCGGATGATGCCGCGCCGCGCGATCTGCGCGGGACGCTCACCGGTGATGTCGGTGCCGTTGAACAGGATCGTGCCGGAGGTCGGCTCGAGGAACTTGGTGAGCAGGTTGAAGCAGGTGGTCTTGCCGGCGCCGTTGGGGCCGATCAGCGCGTGGATCGATCCGCGCACAACCGACAGGTCGACCTTGCTGACAGCGGTGAACCCCTTGAATTCCTTGGTCAGCTGACGCGTCTCGAGAATGATGTCGCTCATCTCGCGGTGTCAGCCAGTGCGGCAAAGGAAATATCGGTCATTCGGTCCATCTCGTCGCACCACCATGGTTGCGCGGACGGATGTTAGGCGGCTGCCAGCACCGTTCCTACTGGGGCAAATGCCTATGCTGCAGTGCAACTTGCACCGGTTGCGGACGCGCCACCGCGCCGACTGTCGTTGGGGCGACAAAGCCCCGCGATGTCAGTGCGCGCCGGCCGCCGCATCACTGCCCGCGCCGCCCTTCGCCGGTCGTGCCAGCCACACGAGCGGAATCAACACGAGGAACAGCAGCGCCGACGCATAGAAGATGTCGTTCGACGCGAGCATGAACGCCTGCTGATCGATCAGCCGGTTGATTTGCGCCAACGCCTGCGTCGGGCTCAGGCCGCTTGCGGTGAAGCCGGCGATCGCGCTTTGCGCTGCCGGATTGCCGGCAGTCACCGACTCAGCCAATTGCGCGTGGTGCAGCGCTGCGCGGTTTTCCCACAAGGTCGTCGCGATCGAGGTGCCCATAGCGCCGGCCGTGATGCGCAGAAAGTTCGACAAACCCGACGCCGCCGGAATGCGGTCGGGCGACAGGCCCGACAGCGTGATCGTCACCAGCGGAATGAAGAAGAACGCCATCGCCACGCCCTGGATGATGGTCGGGATCATGATGGTGGCGAAGTCGGCCTGCGTATTGAAGTTCGAACGCATCCACAGCACCAGCGCGAAGATCAGGAAGGAGAAGGTCGCATAGCGGCGCGGATCGATCTTGCTCACGGTCAGCCCGACCAGCGGTGAAAAGAAGATCGCCAGCATGCCGACGGGCGCCATGATCATCCCCGCCTGCGTGGCGGTGTAGCCCATCCACTGCTGCAGCCACAGCGGCAACAGCACCACGTTGCCGAAGAAGAGCCCATAGGCCACGGCGGTGGCGAACGCACCGGTCCAGAAGTTGCGCCGCTTGAAGAGCGACAGGTCCACCACCGGATGCTTCTCGGTCAGCTCCCACACCAGGAAAAACGCGAAACCGACCACTGCGATCACCGCCATGGTCACGACCTCGGCCGAATGGAACCAGTCGAGCTCCTTGCCCTTGTCGAGCATCAGCTGCAGCGAGCCCACCCACAGCACCAGCAGCGCGAGGCCGATGGTGTCGATCGGCACCTTGTGCGTGGTGCTTTCGCGCTTGCGGTAGAGCGCCCAGGTGATCGCCGCGGCCGCGAAGCCGACGGGGATGTTGATGTAGAAGATCCACGGCCAGGAGATGTTGTCGGTGATCCAGCCGCCCAGAAGCGGCCCCATCACGGGCGCGACCAGCGTGGTCATAGACCACATCGCCATCGCGAGCCCGGCCAGCGCCCGCGGATAGCTCGACAGCAGCAGCGTTTGCGAGAGCGGAATCATCGGCCCCGCCACGAAGCCCTGCAGCGCGCGAAAGGCAATGAGTGTCGCCATGTTGGGCGCCAGGCCGCACAGCAGCGAGCTGAGCATGAACAGGATGATGCTGGCCATGAACAGGCGCACCTGGCCGAAGCGCTGCGTCATGAAGCCGGTCAGCGGCACCGCGATGGCGTTGGCCACCGCGAAGCTGGTGATGACCCAGACGCCTTGCGTCGAGCTCACGCCCAGGTCGCCCGAGATGGCGGGCAGCGACACGTTCGCGATCGACGAATCGAGCACGTTCATGAAGGTCGCGGCCGACAAGGCCACGGTGCCCCAGACGCGGGCCGCGCCCGTGAGGGGCGCATGGGTCACATGGGCGGGCGCAGCGCTGGCCATGGTTGCGGCCGATCAACCCGGATGGGCTTGCGAGCCCGGCGCATTGCCGGCGACGGGTGACTTGGCAACAGGTGATGCGGCGGCTGCGGGTGTCGTCACGCGGCCGGCTGAGCGGCCCAGGTTGGCGGCGATGATGCGCCGCACTTCGGCGTCGGCGCCGTCGTCCAGCCGGCTGTAGACCTGCGTCTGCGACATCGCGGTGGCGCGCGGCGCATCGGCCAGCATCTTGCCGCCCTTGTCGGTGATGTCGATCTCGGCGTCCATCGACAGGCCCACGCGCAGCGGGCTGCCCTGCAGTTGCGCCGGGTCGAGCGCAATGCGCACGGGGACGCGCTGCACCACCTTGATCCAGTTGCCCGTGGCGTTCTGGGCGGGCAGCAGCGAGAACGCCGCGCCCGTGCCCACGCCCAGGCCGGCGACCCGGCCCGTGTACTCGACCTTCTTGCCGTAGAGGTCGGCGGTGAGCTTCACGGGCTGGTCGATGCGGACGTTGCGCAGCTGGACTTCCTTGAAGTTGGCATCAACCCACAACTGATCGAGCGGCACGATCGACATCATGGGCGTGCCCGCGGCCACGCGCTGGCCCAGCTGCACCGTGCGCCGAGCGACATAGCCATCGACCGGCGCGGGAAGCGCGACGCGCTGTGTCGCGAGGTAGGCCTCGCGCACCTTGGCGGCTGCCGCCAGCACGCTGGGGTGCTGCTCGACGCTGGTGCCTTCGGTCAGCGACTGGTTGCTGGCCAGTTGCTCGCGTGCGCCAGCCACACCGGCCTGCGCGGCCGCCAGCGTGCTCTTCGCATTGGCCAGTTGCGTCTGCGCGTGGTTGAGCTCTTCCTTCGACACCGCACCGTTGCCGGCCAGCGCCTGACGACGGCCCAGGTCGTCCTGCGCACGGGCCACGTCGCTCTGTGCCCGCACGATGTCCGATTGCCGCAGCGTTACCTGTGCGGCGAGCGAGCCGTTGTTGGCGTAGAGCGTGCGCACCTGGCGCACCGCTTGCGCGAGCGCCGCTTCTGCCTGGTCGAGCGCGACCTTTGCATCGGCAGGATCGAGCTGCACCAGCGGCTGACCGGCTTTCACGAAGTCGGTGTCGTCGGCCATGATCGCCATCACGGTGCCGCCGATCTGCGGCGTGATCTGGATCACATTGCCCTGCACATAGGCGTTGTCGGTGCTCTCGTAGTGGCTCGCGACCTGCCATTCATAGATGCCCCAGCCCGCGCCGACCAGCAGCACGACGGCGCCCAGCGCGGTGAGTGCGCGGCGGCGCTTGGGGTTCGTGGCGGGTCGGTCTGCCTGGCCAGCGTCGGCCGGGGTGGTGCTTGGGTCAGTGGTGGACATGGTCGCTTCGCTTCAATCGGAAGGGGGTGTTCAGGGGTGCGTGGTGCTGGCGCGGGGCGCGGTCGCCACGGCGGTGTGGGGCTGCCATCCGCCACCGAGCGCACGGGCCAGCGCCACCTGCACGTCGAGGGCGCGAGCGGCAAGGTCGACGGCCTGCCGCCGTTGCACCAGCACCGCCGTTTCGGCCGTGAGCACCTGCAGGTAGTTGCCCAGGCCCGCGCGATAGCGCTGCACCGCGATGTCGTACGCGCCTTCGGCCGCAGCCTGTGCGGCGCGCTGCTCGGTTTGCTGGCGCGCGATCGACTCCGTGCTGGTCAACTGGTCGGCCACATCCCGCACGGCATCGCCCACGGCCGCGTTGTAGCTTTCGATGGCGGCATCGAGATCGGCCGCCTTGCCGCGCAGGTTGGCGCGCAGGCGCCCGCCTTCGAAGATCGGCAGCCGGACCGCCGGGCCCACGCCCCACTGCTGGCTGCCCGACTTGATCAGGTTGCCGAAGCCGATGCTGGCCAGGCCCGCGAAGCCGACCAGGTTGATGTTGGGATAGAACTCGGTGCGAGCGTGCTGCACATCGCTCGTGGCGGCCTCCACACGCCAGCGCGCCGCGGCGATGTCGGCGCGGCGGCCCAGCAAGTCGACTGGCAGCGTCGGCTGCATGGCCATGGCGCGCAATGTCGACAGCGTCGGGGGCGTCAGCGCCGCGGTGGCATCGGCGCGGCCAACCAGCGCGTCGAGCGCATGGCGCGTGATGGCGATCTGCTCGTCGAGCGCCTCGACCTGTTGCCGCGCCTCGGGCAACCCGCCTTCGCTCTGGCGCAGTTCGAGCCGCGTGTCCAGGCCGGCGGCGACCCGGTCGCGCACCAGGCGCAAGGTCTCTTCGCGTTGTGCGAGCGTGCGCCCGGCCACCACGCGCTGATCGTCCAGACGCGCCCACTGGATGTAGCCGCGCGCCACGTTGCTCGCCAGCAGCACGCCCGCTGCGTCGGCGTCGGCCGCAGCGGCGTTGGCAACACCGAGCGCCGCGTCGAGCGACGAACGGTTCTTGCCAAAGAAGTCGAGCTCCCAGCTGCCGCTCAGCTGCAGGGTGGCGGTGTTGCGGATCGAGCCGCCCAGCGGCGCCGGGTAGATGTAGTTGCCGCTGAACTGCTGGCGCGTGGCATCGAGCGCGCCCGACAGCTGTGGCCTGCCAGCGGCCTCGGCGATGCCGGTGTGCGCTTGTGCGCGCGACAGGCGCGCCCGCGCGACCTGCAGGTTGGGATTGCCAGCGACGGCGTGGTCGATCAGCCGGTCGAGCTGCGGATCGCCGAAGGCTCGCCACCATTGCGCATCGACGGCGCTCTGCACACCAGCGACGGAAGGCGCTGCGGTGCCGACCGTTGGTGCCGGCATCCCGGCATCGCGCAAGGCGGCGTGCGACGCGATGCCACCCATGTCCGCACAGCCGGCCAGAAAAGTCGACACGGCCATGGCCACCGCGAGCACGGCGCGGCGATGGGATGGAAAAGCCGCAGGATGGGTCATTCTTTTTCCTCGCGTTCGGGCATGGCCTGCGCGTTGGCCAGGATGCGGCGCAGGTAGCCCTTGAGCTGCTCCCACTCCTCCACGGAAAAACCGGCCAGGTGCTGGTTTTGCACACGGCTGAGCACGTGCGGCACCTGCTGCGCGGCGACCCGGCCCTCGTCGGTCAGTTCGATGTTGACGACGCGCCGGTCTTCGAGCGAACGTACGCGGCGGCACAACGCCTTGGCCTCGAGCCGGTCGAGCAGGCGCGTCATGGCGCCGGTATCGAGCTCGCAAGCGCGGGCCAGCTCGGCGACCGTCGCAGCCTCGCCGCGGTGCAGCTTGTAGAGCGGCAGCCACTGCGGGTAGGTCGGGCTGCCGGGGTCGCACATCTGCGCGCTGGCGGCCTGCCCGACGTGGGTCACGATGCGTCGCATGAGGTAGCCGATGCTTTCTTCGGCGCGGTAGCTCTCCGCCCGGTAGAAGTTGGGCACCGCGGTGGACTTGGCAGTCGTCTTGGTCATGGGGCACGGATATTACTTGCCATGGCAAATACTGTCAAGGCGACCTTTGAGACGGCAAGCGCTGGGTAAAATCGGCGCCCTATGGCTTCCCCTCTTTCCGCGCCAGCCGTCAAAGGCTCGCCCAAGTCACTGTCGGGGCTGCGCCCTTTCCTTCGTCCCTACAAGTTGCAGATCGGGCTGGCCGCCTTGTTCCTGGTGATGGCCGCCGTCACTACCCTGGTGTTTCCACTGGCGCTGCGCAGCCTGATCGACGGCGGGCTGGTCACCACCGACCGCGGCGCGCAGACGATGGCGCTGCGCGAGCACTTCCTTGCGCTCTTCGCGGTGGCGGTCGCGCTCGGCCTGTTCTCGGCCGCGCGCTTTTACACCGTGAGCTGGCTCGGCGAGCGCGTGACAGCCGATCTGCGCAATGCCGTGTACTCGCATGTGCTGCGGCAGAGTCCGGCTTTCTTCGAGACCACGCAAACTGGCGAAGTGCTTTCGCGCCTGACGGCCGACACCACGCTGGTGCAGACGGTCGTCGGCTCCTCGCTGAGCATGGGCCTGCGCAATGCGGTGATGGGCGTCGGTGCGCTGGCCATGCTGATCTGGACCAATCCGTACGTGATGGTGCAGGTGCTCGGCATTCTGGTGCTTGTGGTCCTGCCGAGCATGTGGTTCGGTCGGCGGGTGCGCAAGCTCTCGCGTGCCAGCCAGGACCGCGTGGCCGACTCAAGCGCCATTGCGGCCGAGGTGCTGAACGCCATCCCCGTGGTGCAGAGCTACACCGCCGAGGCGCGCGAGGCCGACCGCTTCGACACGTCGACCAACGCCGCCTTCCACACCGCTGTGCGGCGCACCCGGGCGCGCTCGGTGCTGGTCGCCTTCATCATCATCGCCACCTCGGCGGCGTTGCTGTGGGGCCTGTACCAGGGCACGCAGGCCGTGCTGCGCGGCGACATCACCGCCGGCCATCTGGGCCAGACTGTGGTCTACGTGATCATTCTGGCGAGCGCAGCCGCGGTACTCGGCGAGGTCTACGGCGACCTGCTGCGCGCGGCCGGCGCCACCGAGCGCCTGATGGAACTGCTGCATGCGCCGCCGGCGATTGCGTCACCCGCTCGTCCGGCAAAGGCGCCGGTGCCGGCCGCGGGCAGCGCGGTCCGTTTCGAATCGCTGACCTTCCACTACCCGTCGCGCCCGGCCACGCCCGCGCTGCGCGACTTCAGCCTGGACGTCGTGCCGGGCGAAACGGTCGCGCTGGTGGGTTCGAGCGGCGCGGGCAAGAGCACCGTGTTCCAACTGCTGCTGCGCTACTACGACCCGCAGCACGGCCAGCTGATGCTGGACGGCACGCCGCTCGCATCCCTGGCGCTGGGCGACCTGCGCAGCCGCATCGGGTTGGTGCCGCAGGACGCCGTGATTTTCTCCGCCAGTGCCTTCGAGAACATCCGCTACGGTCGCCCCGATGCCACAGCCGACGAGGTGCATGCCGCTGCGCGCGCCGCGTTCGCCGACGACTTCCTTCAGGCACTGCCCGAGGGCTACGACACCTTCCTCGGCGAGCGCGGCGTGCGCCTGTCGGGCGGCCAGCGCCAGCGCATCGCGATCGCGCGCGCGATGCTGAAGAACCCGCCGCTGCTGCTGCTCGACGAGGCCACCAGCGCGCTCGATGCCGAGAGCGAACGCATGGTGCAGGCAGCGCTGGAATCGGCGATGGACGGCCGCACCACGCTGGTCATCGCGCACCGGCTGGCCACGGTGCAGAAGGCCGATCGGATCATCGTGCTCGAGCACGGCGCCATCGTCGAGCAAGGCACGCACGCTGCCCTGGTGGCGCAGGGTGGTGTGTACGCGCGGCTTGCGGCGCTGCAGTTCACTGCGTAGTGATCTGGGGGTAGCGCCTTTTCAAGCAGGCGCCGCGCACAACCCGAAGACCCGCCAAAGCGCGCGTGAACACGCCGCGACGGCCGGGGGCGAACTACTGCAGCGTTTCCTTGAGCACGGCCGGCATCGGCAAGGGCAACACGGCGATCCCTTCGTCGACCAGCGCCTCGGCCTGTTCGCGCGTGGCCTGCCCCCGGATGCTGCGTTCGGTGGTTTCGCCGTAGTGCATCTTGCGGGCCTCGTCGGCGAAGCGCTCGCCGACGTCTTCGGTGCGGGCCATGAGCTCGCGCGCGGCGCGCAACCAAAGCGCCTGCGGTGACGCCTCGCCGTCTGCCGAGGGCGCCGACTCGGCGGGCGCCTTCGGATGACCGAGGTTGAGCCGCGGCGCGGTAAGCAACTTGACGACGGCCGTGTCGCCACAGACCGGGCAGCCGACCAGTCCGTCGGCAAGTTGCGCTTCGAACGCTTCGTTGGACGCAAACCACCCCTCGAAGCCATGGCCATGCGCGCAGCGGAGATCGAGAACCTTCATGCGTGGATTATCGGGCGGTGCCGTGCGGCGCCGCGGCCTGCCAATCGAGCGCCCACGCGCCCGACAGGACGTTCTGCAGCCAGAGCGTGCAGGTCAGCGTCTTCGCGTCCGTCACGGTGCCGTCCTGGCACCAGCGCGCCAGTTGGTCCGGCGTCGCCGCAAACACGTCCAGGAACTCCCCATGGTCGAGTTGCCGATCGCCCAGCGAGAGCCCGCGCGCAAAGAAGATGTGGATGATCTCGGTCGAATAGGCCACGGCGAGATGCATCTTGCCGGCGTACGCCCACTCGGCCGCGGTGTAGCCGGTCTCTTCGAGCAATTCCCGCTGGCCACACCGCAGCGGGTCCTCGCCTGCGTCGAGCTTGCCCGCGGGGAATTCCGTCATGACCTGCGCCACCGGATAGCGGTACTGACGTTCGAGCACGACGCGGCCGTCGTCCAGCAGCGGCACCACCACCACCGCGCCCGGATGCACGATGTATTCGCGCGTGGCGCTATGGCCGTCGGGCAAGCGCACGGTATCGCGCCGGGCGTGCAGGAAATTGCCCTGGAACAGCAGCTCGCTGCCAGTGCCCTCTTCTTTCAGATGTTGTTCAGCCAAGTCGTTCTGCCTTCCACATGCGCGGTCCTGTTCACCAGCGGCATCGACGATGCCGATGTGGAGGATATCGCGGCGACGGCAGCTTCTGCGGCGGGCAACGGCGCTGCCGTGCGGGCCTACTGCTCTTCGGGCAGGATGCTCTCGTAGTTGTAGTTGGTGTGGCGGTAGCGGCCGTACTTGTAGGCACCGAAGGAGCGACGCCCCAGGTCCATCGCGTTGAGCAGCACGCCCGTGGCGGACTTGCCGCCCATGGCAAGCCGGCGCGTGCTTTCCTTCAGTTCGCCCATGGTCGACTGGTCGGCGCGCGCCACCAGCAGCACGGTGCCCGTGTGGGCGGCCACAGTGGCCGAATCCGCGGCGACAAGCACCGGTGGCGTGTCGATCACGACGAGGTCGTAGTCGTTCGAAAGCCGCTCGAGCAGGCTCCGGAACGATTCCGAAACCAGCAATTCGGCCGGATTCGGCGGCAGCTGGCCGGTGGTCAGCAGATCGAGGTTGGGCACGACCTGCCGGTGCACGGTCTGCTGCACCGTCAGGCTGCCGGCGATGAGTTCCGACAAACCGCCGTGCCGCTGCAGACCGAAGTACTGGTGGGTGTGACCGCGTCGCAGGTCGGCGTCGATCAGCAGCGTGCGCTTGCCCGCGGCCGCCATCAGCGCCGCGAAGTTTGATGTCACAAAGCTCTTGCCAACGCCAGGCGTTGCGCCCGTGATCATCACGCGGTTGTTGGGCGATTCGAGCATCGCGAACTGCATCGCGGTGCGCAGGCTGCGCAAACTCTCGACCGCGGGATCGTCCGGGTGCTCTACGGCCAGCAGGCGAACGCCGCTCGCACCGCTCAGGCGCCGCTTGGCGATGCCTTCCTGCGTCTTGCTGACGGGAATGGTCGAGAAGACCGGCAGACCGCTGTGCAGCTCGACCTCGTGCGGATCGCGCAGGCGCTGCTCGACGAACGCGTTCCGCAGGAAAGCCGCGACCAGTCCGAGGAACAGGCCCAGGGCCAATGCAGCCGCGATGATGGTCCGACGCTGCGGCTTGATCGGGAACTGCGGCACCACGGCTTCGTCCAACACGCGCACATTGCCGACCTTGCCTTCCTTGACCAGGCGCAGTTGCAGTGCGTTGTTGAGCAACGACTGGTAGAGCTCGGTGTTGACCTTGACGTCGCGCTCCATGCGCACGGCTTCCTGCTGGATCGCAGGCAGGCTGCGAATGCGCGACTGGATGCCGCCGATATCGGTGCGCAAAGCGGCGATCTGGGCATCCAGCGTCTGCACGGTCGGGTGGTTCGACGTGAAGCGGGCCTCGAGCTCGCGGCGACGCTGCTGCGCATCGAGCAGCTTGGTCTGGCGATCTACCGCTTCACCGAGGATCAGGTTCGCCTCTTCGTTGAACGCGACCGTTCCCTTCTGGTTGCGGAAGCGGTTGTAGGTCTCTTCGGAGTTCTCGAGCTGCCGCTTGAACTGGGGCAGTTGGACATCGAGGAACGCCAGTGTCTTCTGCGCTTCCGCGGCCTTGCGTTCAATGTTCTGCCGGACATACTGGTTGCCCACTGCGTTGAGCACGCGCGTGAGCTTGTAGGGGTCCGCGTCCTGCATCGCCACATTGATGATGCCCGACTGCCTGCCGCGTTCGGTCAGGGTCAACCGGTCCTGCACGCTGGCAATCGTCGGCAGCTTCGCCAGGCGCGAGAGGGTGAACTGGGCGCCGGGCTTGCCGGCGAGCACAGGGATCTCGAGCTCGATCGGACCCTCGGGCGTTTCTGCCTTCAGCAGTGAACCCGTCGTGCCAGTGAGCGGCGTCGGCAGCAGCTCGTTCGAGAGCGTGTACTGTCCGCCGGCCCCTGCCGTGACGATGAACTCGCTCCCTTCCATTGCCACCGGGACATCGAAGCGGGCGACCTCGATGCGTTCGCGCCCCGAGACATAGCCGTCGAAGCCCAGAAAGCCCGGGTCGGACAGGCTCGTTGACCGCCGTGCCAACCAGCCGCCGATGTAAGGGATGTAGCGCGGGCCCGCCACGATGTAGAGCCGGGTGCTCTCCACCGCCTCGCTTACGACCATGCGCGAGCGGATGATTTCCATTTCGGCGCTGGTCGGGGTTTTGATGTCGAACAGGCCGCCCACATCGCTGAGCCCGCCGCTGGACTTGCCTTCTGCATCCTCGACTTGAATGAGGATGCTGGATTCATATGTTGGCCGCTCCATGAAGGCGTAGGCCACGCCCAGCGCGAGCACGACCGCGGTGATCGCTGCGATCAGCCACTTGTTGGCCATGACGACCTCGAGGTAGTGGCCGAGATCGATCTCTTCGTCCGGTGGCGTGCCCGCTGCGTGCGGCGTCGTGGAGGGGGGGGAAAGTGTGGAATTCATCAGCTGGATACTCTGGAAATTCGGTTGACCCACTGCTGCACGCCGCCATCGATCAGCGCCAGGGACTGCTCGAACACCGCACGCGTCGCCCGGTAAGGATCAGGCACATCCTGCGCACTGAATTCGCAGAGGCGAAATACCTTGCCGACCGCGAACGGATAGCGCTGCTCGACCAGGCGACGCTGCTCGTGCTCCATCACCAGCACCAGTTCAGCGCGCTGGCACATGTCGAGGTTGATCTGGCGCGCGCGGTGCTCGGCGATGTCCACGCCGCGCGCGTCCATCAGTTCGAGGGCCAGCGGATCGGCCGCATGCCCGGACATCGCGGACAAGCCGGCCGAGCTGACCTTCACATCGGGCAAGGCCGCTGCGAGCAGGCCTTCGGCCATCGGGCTGCGGCAGATGTTTCCGAGGCACACGACCAGGACATTCCGGATGGACACGTGGACGATCCGGTTCAGCGCGAGATTTCGCGGACCGTGCTTGCGGTCGTGGTGGTTGGCAGGATCAGATTGATCAGGCGGCTCCACAACACGAGAGGAACCGGATCGACGTAGACCACGTCCTTGGGTCTGAGGGCGAAGCCATCGGCCAGGGCCAGGGCCGTGGGTGTACGTGCATCGAGGTGGAAGATCGACTGGGCGCCCTGCGGTTCGTTGCGGATCACGTAGATCTGGCGCGGATTGGCCAATGTCAGATTCACGCCGCCGACTTCCGTCAGCGCATCGTTCAGGCTGAGCCGGCCATTGCGCATCAGCACGCCGGCTTGCTGCGTGACTTCGCCCATGACCGCGACCTTGCGCTCGTCGCGGCCGCGCACCATGACCATGTCGCCGTTCTTGAGCGGAATGCGGGTTGCATCGACCCCTGCCTCGGCCATGGCCATCAGATCGAGCGACGTCGTCACGCCGTTGCGCGTCAGCGTGACGAACGAGCGGTCACCGGCGGGCGTCACGCCCCCCGCGCGGTTGAGCGCCTCGGCCAGGGTCATCGGAATGTCTGTGAACACCAGCAGACCGGGCTGTCGAACCTCGCCTTCGATGTAGGCACGTTTGCTGCGGAAGGCCTGTACCCGCACGCTCAACTGGGGATCCTTGAAGACGCGTGAAAGGCGCTTGACGAGCGTGTCTTCCAATTCCTGCACCGTCATGCCCGCAGCCTTCAGCGTGCCGGCGTAGGGGAAGCTCAGCTGCCCCGTATTCGAGACGATGAAGCCCGGTGCTGGCGAGACGCTCGAAGGATCGGCCACCGTGGTAGCCGGCGTAGCGCTGGAGACGAGTTCAGGATGGTCGTAAACCACGATGCCGACCACGTCCCCAGGCCCGATCCGGTAGACCTCGACTTCACCGACCAGCGCCTGGACCTCAGGACTGACGGTGCGCGTGGCCGCGGTTCGCTGCGCGCGGATGAGATCAGGCGTGATCGAGGTGATGGCGCCCGCCGGAGGCGCGTCTCGTTCGTTCGTCGAAAAACCTGACGGCGAGGCCGCCAGGTGCGCGTCGTTGCTGGCGGATCGGAAGCCCGGCCCGAACGGGGCGCACCCCTGCAACAGCAAACCGGCCAAGGCGAACAAAGCGGCGAGTAGTGGAAAACGTTTCAAGACCAGCTCCGCGGCATGACGCTAAATGAGTACTTTTGCAAACAGTTACGACTGTACCCCACAAGCCCGCAAACATTGCAATTCGCTGTAGATGTAGAGCGTTTGGATTACAAACTGAAGTGTAACCGCTCAGTTGGAGTGAGCTCAAATCACCTGAGAAGCGGTGCTGGACCAGGCCCAGTCTGGACTTGTTGCTATTGTTTTAGCAGCAACCTTCAACCGAGGGAGATGAGCGCAGGTTCGAGGGTTCAGTTAGCGTGACTGCGCCGCCCGCTTCCAGGCCGCCGCGGCCTCGTCGGCCTCACCGCGCTGTTCGGCCAACTGCGCCAGCGCCACCCATGCGCTGCGATGCAGGCCCGCATCCTGCAGCCCGGCCCCGGCCTGGGCGAGCAGTTGCTGGGCCTTGCCCCACAGCTGACGCTTCATGCAGGCCATGCCGGCCAGGTACTGCAGGTTGGCATCGCGCGGGTTGTTGCGCTGGGCAGTCTCGATGCGCGCCAGCCACTCGGCGTCGAGCGAGTCCAACCCGGCCTCGAGCGCGCGCACCAGCTTGACCCGCAGGCCGTCGCCCAGACTCGGCGGCTGCGCCACCATCTGCTCCCACACTGGCAAGAGCCACGCGCGGGCCACCGCGAGATCGCCCCCCACAGCGACCAAACGCTGCGCGGCCGGGATTGCGACCTCGGGCATCGCGCGCTCGCCGGCCTCCAGCTCGCCCCAGGCGCGCAGCAGTTGCGCCGGATCGTGCGCCCCTGCCACGAGCTCGGTCGCGAGCCCGTGCACGATGCTGCGGGCCGCGCCCGCCGGAAAGGCGCCGTGCTTGGCCAGCAGCCGTGCCGTATCGAGCGCCTCGACCGTGCGCCGATCCTGCCGCGCGGCCTTGAGGCGAAGCCGCAGGGCCAGCGTGCGCCGCTGGGCACCCAACGGAAGTTCGGCCAAGCGCGCCAGCGCGGCGGGTGCATCGCGGTCCTCGAGGGCCCAGCGCGCCGCGCGCAGCTGCACACCCTCGCGCGTTTCAGGGCTCATGGGTGCGGTGCGGTCGTTGCCTTCGTTCAGGGCCAGCTGCAGATGCGCATCGCGTGCCGCCCTGTCCTGCAGCGATTGCGCGCTCTCCGCGGCGAGCAGGTGTGCCAGCATGCGGACCTGAGGCGCCTGCGGGAGGTCGGCGTCCAGCGCCGCCAGCGTCTTCTCCTGCCCCAGCGCGGCTTGGGCGGCCTTGCGGGCGCGCGAAAAGCGACCCGACAGCAACTGGACCATGGCATCGAGCAGCGCAGCATGCAGTGCGCGTTCCTTTTGCTGCAGGCGCCATTGGCGGGCCTGCGTAGGCAGTGCGAAGAGCGCCGAGAAACCGCGCAGCGCCACGTGAAGGAAAACGAAGGCCCCGAACAGCAACAACAACACCAGGTTGAGCGACAGGTCGACCCGCCATGGCGGCCAAAACACCGTGACCGTGCCCTGGTTGTTGCCCGCGAAGAGCGCGACCGCCGCCGCGATGGCGAACAGGCCCAGAAGCCAGAGTGCAGCGCGCATCGGGGGTCAGCGCCCGGCCGCCGCCGTGGCGAGCGCGGTCAACGTGTCGTCGATGCGCGGCGGCTCGGTCGTCCGCACCTGCGCCTGCAGTTGCAGCAGGAGCGTGGCGGCCGCCTGCGTCCGGCGCGAGGACGGATCGAAATAGCGGTTGAGCGACGCGGCGACCGCGGCCAGATCGCTGCGGGCCGTGTCGACCTGGCGCGACAACAGCGACAGCCGCACATTCAGGAGCTTGAGCTTCATGTTCTCGCGCAGGAAGAAGGTCTGGTCGGGCGCCAGGAGCACCGCTTCGGGCCGCTCGATGCGGCCGACCCGCACCAGCGAGCGCGCCTCGCCGCGCAGCACGAGCAACAGGCGCTCCCACCACGCCGCGTCGGCCGGAATCGGCTCGGCTTGCCAGTCGTTGAGTCCGCCGCTCCGCGTCGCCACCGCGTTGAGCACGGGCAGCTCGTCCACGCCCCGCATCAACTGGTCGAGTTTTTGCAGCGCCTCTTCGTTGTCGGCACTCGCGCTGGTGCGCAGGCGGTCCGCATCGCGCTGCATCGCGCGCTGCAGCGGACCGAGCCGCGGCTGCGCGGCGCGCGTGATGCGCAGGTCGCCGGCCTTGAGCGCCGCCAGCAAGGGACCCACATTGCCCGTCACCTGCGCCTGCTGAAGCGCCAGCCGCACCGCGGCCTCGATGTCGACGACCAGGTTCTCATCGCGCGAGCGCGACAGGCTCTGCATCAGTTCCTCGAGCTGCGAGCGCTGCAGCGCGACTTCGGCCACACGGGATTCGGTGAGGGCGGCACGCGCGGCCGTGTCGCGGACCGTGTCGTTGGCCTGGCGGGCCAGCGTGCGGGCTTCGAGCGATTGGGCCAGCGCATCGGCACTCTGGCGAGCCAGTTGCTCCTGCATGCCGTCGACCTTCTGCCAGAGGCTGATCGCGACCACGAGGGCCACCACGGCGACGATCGCCACCAGCCCGAAAACGATCCGGACCAGAGTCGCCACAGCGAGCGCGGAGGCCGGCGGCAGCACGACGGGCAGCGGCGCGGCGGGCTCTCTGGACTGGTCCTCGATCGGGGGCACGGCGCTCATGCGAAGGATTCTATCGACGCGACCAGCGCGGCCGGCAGCGGCGGAGCGAGCCGCACGTCGCCGAATCCTGCGCCCGTGGCGGCCTCCGCGATGCGCGGATGGGTCGCCACGACGCGGGCGTTGCCCCAGTCGGTCGATGGCATGGCGCGCACCAGATGGGCCACGGCTTCCGAGCTGCTGAAGAGCCAGATGGCCTCGCCGGCCGCACCCTCGGCCGCGAGCCGCATTTCGGCCGCGCCGAAGGCGGGCGCCAGCCGCCGGTACGCGACCACGGTGTCGCGCTGCCCTCCGGCCGCGGCCACTTCGTCGGCCAGCCAATCGCGGCCGGTGGGGCGGCCCGCAGCGTCACCGCCGCGCACGATGAGCACGCGCACGCCGGGTCGGACTTGCGCAGACACCCGTTCCCACAGGGCCTCGGAATCGAAGCGCCCGTTGTCGGCGGCCGGCGTGTCGATGTCGGCCAGGTGGATGCCGGCGCGTTGCAAGGCCCGGGTGGTGCCGGGCCCGGTGGCCCAGTAGCGCGGGCTTGCCGACGCGGTGGTGGAGGCCGCGTCCGTGACTGCCCGCCGTTGCCGCGCAAAAAAATGATCGACCGCAGCCGCACTCACGAACATGAGCGCCGCGTAGTGCTGCAAGCGCTGCCACGCCGCGTCCAGCGGGGCTACGTCGAGCGCCGGTTCGATGGCCAGCAGCGGCAGCGCGACCGCGTCCAGGCCGGCACGGCGCAGCTGGTCGATCCACGCCTGCGCTTCGCGCGCGGGACGCGTCACGATCACCCGGCGTGGATTCACGGTCACCTGACGGTGAGGCATTTCAGCCCCGCGCGCCGGCGGCACGCAGCGCGCCGGCGGCGGCCTCGCCCAGGGCACTGGCCGCGGCGAAGTCGCCCGCAGCGGCCAGCGCATGCACCCGGACCAGCGGCGTATCGCTTTCCACGTCGCCCCATGCCGCATCGATGCGCAACGCGCCGTCGGGCTGCCAGCGCGCATGCGCCGCGAGCGGCATCGAGCAGCTGCCGCCCATCGAGCGGCTGACGGCGCGCTCGGCGGACGTCGCGAGCCAGTCTTTCTTGTCGGCCAGCGGTTCGAGTGCGGCGATCAGGTCGGCGCGGTCGGCGCGCACCTCGATGCCGAGCGCGCCCTGGCCGGCGGCCGGCAGCATCGTGTCGGGATCGAAGGCCGTGCGGATGCGGTCTTCGAGCCCGAGCCGCTTCAAACCCGCGGCGGCCAGCACGATCGCGTCGTACTGTCCTTCGTCGAGCTTGCGCAGGCGGGTATCCAGGTTGCCGCGCAGCGGCTCGATGCGCAGGTCGGGCCGCAGCGCGCGCAACAGTACGACACGGCGCAGGCTCGATGTACCCACCAGCGCGCCGTGCGGAAGTTCGTCAAGGCTGGCGTAGCGCGGCGAGACCAGCGCATCGCGCGGGTCTTCGCGCGGCAGCACGCAGGCCAGCACGAAGCCGTCGGGCAGCTCCATCGGCACATCCTTGAGCGAATGCACGGCGATGTCGGCGCGCCCTTCTTCCAGCGCCAATTCGAGTTCTTTCACGAACAGGCCTTTGCCGCCCACCTTGCTGAGCGTGCGGTCGAGAATCTGATCGCCACGGGTCGTCATGCCCAGCAATGCAACCTGGTGGCCCCGTTCTTGCAGCAGCGCCTGCACATGCTCGGCTTGCCAGAGGGCCAGACGGCTTTCGCGCGTCGCGATCACGATGTTGCTCAAAGCCGTTCCTACAGATGAAGATGACCCCGGGAATGCTAGCATGTTGCGTCGCAGCAACGCCTGCCGCGCGCCCTCCAACGTCTCTGGAAAACACCGCATGGCCACCCGCAAAACCCCGAGCCCGATCGCGAAGCGCAAGCAAGCCGAAGATCAGCCGTTGATCGACGACATCCGGCTGCTCGGCCGGATCCTCGGCGATGTGATTCGCGAACAGGAGGGCGAAGCGACCTATGCGCTGGTCGAGCAGATTCGCACGCTGTCGGTGGCGTTCCGGCGCGATGCCGACCAGTCGGCCGATCGCGCGCTGAAGTCGCTGCTCAAAGCCCTGAGCGCGGCCGAGACGGTGCGCGTGATTCGTGCGTTCACCTACTTCAGCCATCTGGCCAACCTCGCGGAAGACCGCCACCAGATCCGCCGCCGCACCGAGGCCGATCGCGCGGGCGAGAGCGCCGATGGCAGCCTGCAGACCGCGCTCGCCCGCATCCGCAAGGCGGGCGTGGCGCCTGCCGCGGTGGTCGAGTCGCTCGCGCACAGCTATGTGTCGCCGGTGCTCACGGCCCACCCGACCGAAGTACAGCGCAAGAGCATCCTGGACGCCGAGCGCGCCATCGCCCTGCTGCTGACCAGCCGCGACGAGATCCGGCTGCGCCAGCACGCCTATGCCGGCAGCAAGGACGCGCTCACGCCGATCGAGTACGCGGACAACGAATTGCTCATGCGCACCCGCGTCACCCAGCTCTGGCAGACGCGCCTGCTGCGCTTCACCAAACTTACGGTGGCCGATGAAATCGAGAACGCGCTGAGCTATTACGAAGCCACCTTCCTGCGCGAAATTCCGCGCGTCTACGCCGACCTCGAAAAGGCGCTCGGCCAGGATGGCATCGCGCCCTTCCTGCGCATGGGCCAATGGATCGGCGGCGACCGCGACGGCAACCCGAACGTGACGGCCCAGACGCTCGAATACGCGCTGCGGCGCCAGGCCGACTTGGTGCTGCGGCACTACCTGACCGAGGTGCACTTCCTGGGCGGCGAGTTGTCGCTGTCGGCCACGCTGGTCGATGTGTCGGTCGAGATGCAGGCACTGGCCGAGCGCTCGCCCGACGCCAACGAACACCGCTTCGACGAGCCCTACCGCCGCGCGCTCACCGGCGTGTACGCGCGCCTCGCGGCCACCCTGCGCGATCTCACCGGCGGCGAGGCCGCGCGCCATGCCGTTTCGCCGCAGAACCCGTATCTGGCGGCCGAGGATTTTCTGGCCGACCTGCGGACCATCGCGGAATCGCTCGCCGACAAACATGGCAAGACGCTGGTAGCGCAGCGCCTCGGCCCGCTAATCCGCGCGGTCGAAGTGTTCGGCTTCCATCTGGCCACAGTCGATCTGCGCCAGAGCTCGGACAAGCACGAGGCCGTGATCGCCGAGCTGCTGGCCACCGCGCGCATCGAGCCCGCGTACGCCGCGCTCGCGGAAGAGGCCAAGCAGACACTGTTGCTCAAGCTGCTCGACGATGCACGTCCGTTGCGCGTGCCCGATGCCGATTATTCCGACCTCGCCAAGAGCGAGATCGCGATCTTCGCGGCCGCGCGCACGGCCCGCGCACGCTACGGCACCGCGGCGATCCGCCACTACATCATCAGCCATACGGAAACGGTGAGCGACCTGCTGGAGGCGCTGCTGCTGCAGAAAGAAGTGGGCCTGCTGCGCGGCGCGATGGACCGCGATGCCGTCAACGATCTGATCGTCGTGCCGCTGTTCGAGACCATCGAAGACCTGCGCAACGCCGCGCCGATCGTGCGCGCCTTCTACGCGCTGCCCGGCATCCAGGCGCTGGTGCAGCGCTCGGGCGGCGAGCAGGACGTGATGCTCGGCTACAGCGACAGCAACAAGGACGGCGGCATCTTCACCAGCAACTGGGAGCTGTACCGCGCGGGGCTGGCGCTGGTCGCCCTGTTCGACGAGCTGAACACCGCTGCGGCTGGCGGCAAGAAGGGCGCGCCGCCCGCGATCCGGCTGCGCATGTTCCACGGCCGCGGCGGCACGGTCGGCCGTGGCGGTGGCCCGAGCTACCAGGCGATCCTTGCGCAGCCGCCCGGCACGGTGCGCGGCCAGATCCGCCTGACCGAGCAAGGCGAGGTCATCGGCTCCAAATATGCCAACCGCGAGATCGGCCGACGCAATCTCGAGACGCTGGTCGCGGCCACGCTCGAAGCCACGCTGCTGCCCGCAGCCAAGGCGGCGCCGGCGCCCTTCGTGGCGGCGGCCGACGCCATCTCGACGGCCAGCATGGCGGCCTACCGCAAGCTGGTCTACGAAACGCCCGGCTTCGGCGACTACTTCTTCGGCTCGACGCCGATCCGCGAGATCGCCGAACTCAACATCGGCTCACGCCCGGCTTCGCGCAACCCGAGCCGCAGCATCGAAGACCTGCGCGCCGTGCCGTGGAGCTTCAGCTGGGGCCAGTGCCGGCTCACGCTCAACGGCTGGTACGGCTTCGGCAGCGCGATCAGCGCCTTCCTTGCCGCGGCCGACAGTGCTGCGCAGCGCAAGGAGCGGCAGGCGCTGCTGCAACGCATGTACGCGCAGTGGCCGTTCTTTCGCACGCTGCTGTCGAACATGGACATGGTGCTGGCCAAGAGCGACCTCGCGCTCGCCACGCGCTATTCCGAACTGGTGACCGACCGCAAGCTGCGCCAAAAAGTCTTTTCGATGATCGAGGCCGAATGGCACCGCACCTCCGATGCTTTGACGCTCATCACCGGCGCGAAGCAGCGGCTCGAGGGCAACGCCGACATGCAGCGCTCGGTGCGCCACCGCTTCCCGTACATCGATCCGCTGCACCACCTGCAGGTCGAACTGATGCGGCGCTACCGCGCGGGCGACGGCGGCGAGCGCCTGCAGCGCGGCATCCACATCTCGATCAACGGGGTGGCGGCGGGGTTGCGGAATACGGGGTGAGGTGCGCGGCAGTGCTGTCCGGCGCTCGGATGGAATTCACTGCGGATGGGTTGTGACAGTGGGCGAGCCCAAGGGCGCCCAGGTGGCCCCTTCCGCGAATGTCCTCCGGCCTGCGGCCTCCCCCTTGATTTCGCTGCAGGGGCCACCCACCACCCTCGGGCCTGGATGTTGAATACGGAGCGCACTGTCGCCGTCATGTGCCTCGCTGTTCAATCTGTCAACGCCTGAAGCAAACTGGCCCGCACAAGCCACCCGTGCGATCAACGCCGTAATTTCACGAGTTCGGCTTGACTGAGTTATTGGGTGCCATCAGCCCAACGGCTCATATACGACTACATATTCGCAGCCCAATTCGGATTGCAATTTGCGCTGCATGGATGACGCAGCAGACTCAAAGCGCTTGAACTCATCACTATTCCACGGGCTTAGCCCTGAAGGATCGGACCAATCTAGCGCCTTGTCATGCCAAGCCGACAACTCGGCGAGCGATGTCAAAGTTGCCTTCATCAGAGGCAATTTGCCTTCGATTGGGCCCACGTCAAATCGAGCAATAGCCGCTTCATTGCCGCACCAAACGCTCCCGCCGCCCCACTCAAACAGCAATCGGACGCAGTAAATAGGACTCACGTTTAGCACCTAATTTGATATGTGGAGAAGAAGCTGCTCGAGAGTCCCACTGCATGTTTTCATCAGGTCGGGTTCTTGATCAGCTTGCAGTCAGCTTGGGAGCCAGGCTCGCACTTGGCGGTGCGCACGTTCGCAGAGCATCGAGATCGGCGAAAAGCGCCACCTTCAACGCGATCAAAACATGTCTTGCAACCACCGGTCGTGCAACTGCCCAACGACCCCCAGGCTGCGCTAACCCCATTCTTGCGCGCCTCGGTTGCCAAACGTCCAATCCGGGGCCGGGGTGGCGGGGTGCACTGCGCAGCGAAATCAAGGAGGAGGCCGCAGGCCGGGGGACATTCGCGGAGCAGTGCGACCCGCCGCCCCAGGCTAGCGCGCGCTGCTCAACCAATCAGTCCCCCAACAGTTCCCCGATCGGCTGCAAATCCTCCACGCGATCACACACGGCCTTCACGATCATCATGATCGGGATGCCAAGCAAAAGACCCCAGATGCCCCAGAGCCAGCCCCAGAAGATGACGCCGACGAACACGGCCACGGGGTTCATGCGGCTGGTGCGGCTGGTGAGCCAGGGCACGAGCAGGTTGCCGACCAACGTATGAATGAACAGGGACGCACCGCCCACGGCCAGCGCCATTTCGATGCTGTTGAACTGCAGGAACGCCACCAGGCCGGCCGCGCCCATCACGAGCAGTGAGCCGATGTAGGGAATGAGGTTAGTGACGGCGGCGACGATGCCCCACACCGCCGCGTTCTCCAAGCCGAGCGCCCAGAACGCGAGCCCCGTGAGCACACCGACCAGCACGCTGGTGCCGATCTGCACCAGCAGATAGCGCTCGATGTTCTGCGTGATGTCGTCCAGCACATGCACGGTGATCTTCTTCTTCTGCAGGCTGGAGCCGGTGATCTTGACCAGCTTGCGGCGGAAGGTGTCGCCCGAACCGAGCGCGAAGTAGGTCAGGAAGGCGACCAGGGTCAGCTGCCCCGCTGCGCCGATCAGCCCGACGGTGCCACTCCACAGGTAATCGCGCACGTTGAATGGCGGGCGTTCGATGATCACGCGCGTCACGCCGCGCCGCGTCGTCGCACGGGTCGCGCTGTCCTGCGCGGCCTGCTCGAGCTGCGCCGCGGCCTGCTGCACGGTATCGATGGCGCTGGTGTCCGCAGACGGGTTGCCGCGCAGCGACATGCGCAGCTTCTGCGCCGCCACCGGCAGCGAGTCGACCAGTTCGGCGGCGCTGCCGGACAGCGAATAGCCGGTCCAACCAAGGCCGCCGCCAAGTCCGAGAAGGATCACGGCCGCACCAATCCAGCGCGGCACCTTCCAATGCGCGAGCCGGTCGACCAGCGGGGACAGCGCATAGGTCAGCAACAGGCTGAGCATCAGCGGGATGAACACGGCGGCGGCCCAGCGCAGCGCGAAGATGCTGGCCAGCACGGCGAGCACCACCATCGATGCGCTGCGCACATCGACCGGCATGTGCAGCATCACGCGCTCGGACGCGGCCTTCGCAGCGGCTGCGGCTTCTGCCGGAACATCCGCGCTTCCGTCGGGTCGCGGCGGTGGTGCCGGCTCGGGCACCGAAGGCGCAAGGGAGATCAGGGGTTCGGGGGGTGCAGGCGTGTCGCTCATGGCATGTCTTTCAGTACGTCGCGCACGCCGGGCAGTTGCCGGCGCGACACGGCCACCGGCTCGGCGATGCCGGCCAGGCGCAGCGCCCAGCCTTCGGCATCTTCCCCGTCGTCGTGTTTTTCCAATGCGCGGATGGCGGCGCGAGCGACGAGCGCGTTGCGGTGCACGCGCACGAAGCGGCCCGGATAGCGCTCCTCGAAGTCGCTGAGCGACCCGTCGTAGATGTGGCTGTGCGTCGCGGTGCGCACCGTCAGGTACTTCAATTCGGATTTGAGGTACAGCACTTCGCCCAGCGGCACGCGCTCGACGCGTCCGCGCTCCTGGATCAGCAGCGCCTCGGGCGCCGAGTCGGTCAACAGCGCACGCCGTTCCTTCAGATGGCGCTCGACTTTCTGCAGCGCCTGCTGCAAGCGCTCGACACGCACCGGCTTGGTCAGGTAGTCGACGGCATCGAGTTCGAAAGCCGTCACCGCGTGCGCCGCGTGCGCGGTGACGAACACCACTGCGGGCGCATCGATGCGGCCACGCAGCGCCTGCGCGAGTTCGATGCCGTCCATGCCTGGCATGTGGATGTCGAGCAGCACGAGATCGAGCGCGGTGCTCGCGATGCATTGCAGCGCTTCGCTGCCCTGCGCGGCTTCGGCCACAACCTCGGCCGCGGGCGCGCTGCAATCGCCCAACAGGGTGCGCAGACGCGAGCGCGCCAGGCTTTCGTCGTCCACGATCAGGGTTCGAAGCGTCATGCGAAGGTCACGGAGGATGGGCGAAGAGCTCAGGTATCGGCCGGGATGGCGATGCGCACACGGTAGTTCTTCTGCTCGATGCCGGCGCTGAATTGCGCCTGCATGTCGTGCAGCAGCCGCAACCTGTCGCGCACATTGGCCAGCGCAATGCCGTGGCCGCGCGGCAGCGGTTCGTCCGCCCAGCGCAGCGGCGGCAGGCTGTTGACCACTTCGATCACGACCATGCCGCCACGGCGCTCGGTGCGGATGCGCAGTCGCGCTCCCTCCGGGCTGGGCTCGACGCCATGCTTGACGGCGTTCTCGACCAGCGGCTGCAACAGCAACGGCGGCACGCGCGCGCTGCCGGCTGTGACATCGAGATCCCATCGGATGCGGAGCCGATCGCCGAAGCGCACCTGCTCGATCGCCAGATAGCGCTCGGCCAGCGCGATCTCGTCGGCCAGCGTGCTCGATTCGTCGGGGTCGGCCAGCGCTTGGCGGAACAGCTCGCTCAGGTCTTCCAGCATCGACTCGGCCTTGGCCGGCTCGGCACGCACCAGCGCGATGGCGCTGTTGAGCGTGTTGAACAGAAAGTGCGGCCGGATGCGCGACTGCAGTTCCTCGAGCCGCGCCGTGGTCGCGGCCGGCGTCCGCCCCCGCGCGCGCAACACCAGCGCCGCCATCATCAACACCGCGAACAGGGCGCCCGCCATTGCGCTGGCGAGCCATGGTGCGTTCTCGAGCACTCCGGTCAAACGCAGCAGCCCGCAGCCGTACAGCGCACACACCGCGCCGAGCAGCGCGCCCACCGCGTACTGGCCCGGCTCCGGCAGCCGCCCCAGCCATTTCTTGAGGCCGCAGGCCGCCAGCAGCCACAGCAGCGTTGCGGGCAACGCGCCCCCGGTAACGGAGGCCGCGAGCACCAGCCAGTCGGCTGCGGTCGGCGCCACGAAGAGCGTCGTGACCCCCACGACCAGCTCCACGAAGACCACCGCGCGCAGCACCACACCGATCTGGCAGGCATCGAACATCGTTGGGCCCGCATGGCCGACGACGCGCATCTCGCGCCCCGCGCCGCGCACCTCGCGCGCCCTCACCGGTGCGGCGCCTGGCGGCACGGGCGCAGCGGTGGGGGTGGCCGATAAAATCTTCGGGTTGCGCATCAATGAAACAAAGGGTGTCAAACCCATTATTGCCTCCTGAACGGCCCTCATGACTCAAAACCAACTCGACAAGAAATCCGAAGCCTGGTCGGCCCTGTTCTCCGAACCGATGAGCGATCTCGTCAAGCGCTACACCTCCAGCGTCTTCTTCGACAAGCGGCTTTGGCAGGCAGATATCGAAGGGTCGTTGGCGCATGCGGGCATGCTCGCCGCGCAGAACATCATCCAGGCGCAGGACCACGCCGCGATCGATCGCGGGATGGCACAGATTCGCAGCGAGATCGAAGCCGGCACCTTCGAGTGGAAGCTCGACCTGGAAGACGTGCACCTGAACATCGAGGCCCGCCTCACGCAGCTAGTGGGCGACGCCGGCAAGCGCCTGCACACCGGCCGCAGCCGCAACGACCAGGTCGCGACCGATGTTCGCCTGTGGCTGCGCAGCGAGATCGATCTCATCGCCGAACTGCTCGTCGCGCTGCAGAAAGCGCTGGTCGACATCGCCGAGAAGAACGTCGAGGTGATCCTGCCGGGCTTCACGCACCTGCAGGTCGCGCAACCCGTGAGCTTCGGCCACCACATGCTGGCTTACGTGGAAATGTTCAGTCGCGATGCCGAGCGCCTGGCCGACGTGCGCAAGCGCGTGAACCGCCTGCCGCTCGGCGCTGCAGCACTGGCCGGCACCAGCTACCCGCTGGACCGCGAGATGGTCGCGAAGACCCTGAACATGGACGGCGTGTGCCAGAACAGCCTGGACGCCGTGAGCGACCGCGACTTCGCGATCGAATTCACCGCGGCCGCCTCGTTGGCGATGGTGCATATCAGCCGCCTGAGCGAAGAGCTGATCCTGTGGATGAGCCAGAACTTCGGCTTCATCCAGATCGCCGACCGCTTCACGACCGGCTCGTCGATCATGCCGCAGAAGAAAAACCCCGACGTGCCCGAACTGGCGCGCGGCAAGACCGGCCGCGTGGTCGG
>SEGS01000010.1 GCA_004210915.1 Variovorax sp.
GACAAGCTGGTCGACATCATCGCGGCGCTCGAGCCGACGCTGGGCGGCATCAACCTCGAGGACATCAAGGCGCCCGAGTGCTTCTACATCGAGAAGAAGCTGCGCGAGCGCATGAACATTCCGGTGTTCCACGACGACCAGCACGGCACGGCCATCATCTCGGCCGCGGCGCTTCTCAATGGCCTGGAGCTGGTGGGCAAGAAGATCGAAGACGTGAAGATCGCCGTCTCGGGCGCCGGTGCTGCGGCCATTGCCTGCCTCGACGTGATGGTGGGCTTGGGCGCGCAGACGAAGAACATCCACGCGGTCGATTCGAAGGGCCTGATCTACGAAGGCCGCGCAGGCGGCTACGACGAATCAAAGGCTCGTTACGCACAGAAGGACACCGGCGCGCGCACGCTGGCCGACGTGGTCGCCGGTGCCGACGTGTTCCTCGGCTGCTCGGCGCCCGGCGTGATGACGGCCGACATGGTCAAAAGCATGGGCACGCAACCCATCATCCTGGCGCTGGCGAATCCCGAGCCGGAGATCCGGCCCGAGCTGGCCAAGGCCGTGCGGCCCGATTGCATCATCGCCACCGGCCGCTCGGACTACCCGAACCAGGTCAACAACGTGCTGTGCTTCCCGTACATCTTCCGCGGCGCGCTCGATTGCGGCGCCACCAAGATCACGGAAGAAATGAAGCTGGCCTGCGTGCGCGAGATTGCCGACCTGACCAAGGCCGACATCAGCGAAGAAGTGGCCAATGCCTATGCGGGCCAGGAGCTGGTCTTCGGCCCCGACTACATCATCCCGAAGCCCTTCGACTCGCGGCTGATCCTGCGCATTGCGCCCGCGGTGGCCAAGGCCGCGCAGGCCTCGGGCGTGGCGACCCGCCCGATCGAAGACCTCGAGGCCTACCGCCAGCACCTGACGCGCTTCGTCTACCAGACCGGCATGTTCATGCGGCCGGTGTTCACCGCCGCCAAGCTGGCCACCGACAAGCGCGTCGCCTACGCCGAGGGTGAGGACGACCGCGTGCTGCGCGCCGCCCAACTCGCGGTGGACGAGGGTCTGGCCCGTCCGATCCTGATCGGCCGCCCGGCCGTGATCGAGGCGCGCATCTTGAAGGCCGGCCTGCACCTGCGCATCGGTGCCGATGCGGACATCGTCGATCCGGAAAACGACCCGCGCTTCCGCACGTACTGGGAGGCCTACCACCAGTTGCTGGGCCGGCGCGGCATCACGCCAGAAGCCTCGAAGGCGATGGTGCGGCGCTCGAACACCACCATCGCCGCGCTGATGGTGCACCTGGGCGATGCCGACGCGATGCTCTGCGGCCTGGTCGGCCGCTTCGACAGCCACCTGAAGATCCTTGAACAGGTGCTGGGCAGCAAGCGCGGCGCGCCGGGCTTTGCCGGGCTGAATGCGCTCACGCTCGACCGCGGCACGCTGTTCATCGCCGACACGCATGTCAACGAAGACCCGAGCGCGGAGCAGTTGGCGCATATCGCCATGATGGCCGCCGAGGAAATGCAGCGCTTCGGCCTGCCGCCCAAGGTCGCCTTCCTGTCGCATTCGAACTTCGGCAGCTCGGAGCGCGCATCGGCCCGTAAGATGCGCATCGCGCGCGACCTGTTCGCCAAGATGGCGCCCGACATCGAGTGCGACGGCGAAATGCACGGCGACGCGGCCCTGTCGGCCGACATCCGCCACACGGCGATGCCCGACACCACGCTCACCGGTGAAGCCAATCTCTTGATCTGCCCGAACCTCGACTCGGCCAACATCCTCTACAACGTGCTGAAGATGACCGGCGCCAATGGCATCACCGTCGGCCCGATCCTGCTGGGCGCCTCGCGGCCTGCGCATGTGCTGACCTCGTCGGCCACGGTGCGGCGCATCGTCAACATGACGGCGCTGGCGGTGGCGGACGCCAACCTGCCGAAGTAGGCGGAAGACATCTGGCCCTAACAGGTCGGGCCGACCGCAGCAAGGGGCGCCGGGCGCCCCTTTTTCGTGCACTGAAACCACTCGCGCAGGGCCCAAACACATTGCCACGCCACGGTCAGGCGGGGATTTGCACCAATGGCGTGCGGGCACCGATATTGCTTGAATGTGACACATCCAATTACCTGAGTCACTGATCATGAACAAGCGCCATCTGCTCCAGTCCTTCCTTGCCGCCTCCGCCCTGAGCTTCGGGCTGGGCGCTTCAGCGCAGACCGTGACACCGATCAAGTTCCAGCTCGACTGGCGCTTCGAGGGCCCGGGCGCTTTCTTCACCCACCCGACGGCCAAGGGCTACTTCAAGGCCAAGGGCCTGGACGTCACGGTCGATGCGGGCAACGGTTCGGGCGGCGCCGTCACGCGGGTGGCTTCGGGTGCGTACGACATGGGCTTCGCCGACCTGGCGGCGCTGATGGAATTCCACGCCAACAACCCTGATGCGCCCAGCAAGCCGGTGGCCGTCATGATGGTCTACAACAACACGCCGGCTTCGGTCATGACGCTCAAGAAAAGCGGCATCACCAAGCCCGCCGACCTGACCGGCAAGAAGCTCGGCGCCCCGGTGTTCGACGCCGGCCGCCGCGCGTTCCCGATCTTCGCCAAGGCCAACAACATCGGCGCCGTCACCTGGACCGCGATGGACCCGACATTGCGCGAAACCATGCTGATGCGCGGCGATATCGACGCCATCACGGGCTTCACCTTCACCTCGCTCCTGAACCTCGAGGCGCGCGGCGCCAAGACGGCCGACGTGGTGATCCTGCCCTACCCCGATTTCGGCGTGAAGCTCTACGGCAACGCAATCATCGCGTCGCCCAAGCTCATCAAGGAGAACCCGGCGGCGGTCAAGGCCTTCCTGCTGGCCTTCACGCAGGGCGCGAAGGAAGTCATCGCCAACCCGGCCGTCGCCATCGAGTCGATCAAGGCGCGCGACGGCATCATCAACAGCGCGCTCGAAACGCGCCGCCTGAAGCTCGCAATCGACACCGTGATCAACACGCCCGATGCGCGCACCGAAGGCTTCGGCCAGATCAATGCCGGCCGCCTGTCGCTGATGGCGTCGCAGGTGTCGGACGCCTTCGCCACCAAGTCGCGCGTCAATGCCGATGCGGTGTGGAACGGCAGCTTCCTGCCCAGCACGGCCGAACTGAACATCCTGCCGAAGAAGTAAGCAGGCCGGCGCAAGCGCCGCGCCACAACCGCGCTACAGCTCGTCGATGGCCGTGCTGCTGGCGCCTTCGTGCGCCGCGGCCAGGCCTTCGGTCGATTCGATCGCGAAACGGTCGCGGCAGTTGACGTAGAAGCTCGCGCCGAAGCGGCCGACCGGAAAGAATTCCTGCAGCCGCACGCGCCACTTCTCGGTGTCGACCAGACCATCGCGCACCGCCAGCCACTGCACGCGGCCGATGAACACATAGCGGCTCGCCGTTTCCAGGGTTTCGTGCAGCACGCATTCGAATGCCACCGGAGCCTCGGCAATGCGCGGCGGCCGCACGCTCTGCGCGGGCGTCGCCGTGAGGCCCGTGTGGTCCAGCTCGCTCTCGTGCGGCGGGAGCCTGTCGCCGCAGCGATGCATCGCGGCGGCCATGGCTTCGTCGGCAATGTGCACGACGAATTCCTTATCGCGCAGGATGTTCGTCGCCGTGTCCTTCTGCGCCGAATCCTGGAGCTTGTTGATGCTCAGCATGACCACGGGCGGGTCTTCACCCATCATGTTGAACATGCTGAAGGGCGCGGCATTCACCGTGCCGTCGGCGCCCACCGTCGTCACCAGCGCGATCGGGCGCGGCACGATCAGACTGGCCATCAGCTTGTAGCGCTCGTAGGTGCTCAACAGCGCGAAGTCGATCTCGGTCATGGGCTCTTTCAATATCGGGAGAGTCAGTCTGCCTGCAATTGGCATGCCTTGCATGCGGGCGCCGGGGCGCACCACGACGAATGCTGTGGCACCGATCTTGCACATGCACCGCCTTACGAAACATGAGGATGCTTGATGCACAAACGCAGCTTTCTGAAGACCGCCGTCGCGCTCGTTACCCTGGCCTGGGGCGCTGCCCATGCCGCCGATACGCCCATCAAGTTTCAGCTCGACTGGCGCTTCGAAGGGCCGGCCGCCCTCTTCGTGCATCCCGAGCAAAAAGGCTACTTCAAGCAAGCGGGCCTCGATGTGACGGTCGAGGCGGCCAGTGGCGCGGGCGCCATCCAGCGCGTGGCCTCGGGCACGCATGACATCGGCTTCGCCGACCTGGCCGCGTTGATGGAGTTCCACGCCAACAACCCCGATGCGCCGATCAAGCCCGTGGCCATCATGGTGATCTACAACACCACACCGGCCTCGGTGATGGCGCTGAAGAAGTCCGGCATCGCCAAGGCCTCGGACCTGACCGGCAAGAAGATGGGCGCGCCGATCTTCGACGCCGGGCGCCGCACCTTCCCGCTGTTTGCGCAGGCCAATGGCGTGGGCGCCGTGCAGTGGTCGACCATGGAGCCGCAACTGCGCGAAACCATGCTGGCGCGCGGCGACCTCGATGCCGTCACCGGCTACACCTTCACCAGCCTGTTGAACCTGGAGGCGCGTGGCGTCAAACCGGAAGACGTGGTGGTGCTGCCCTATGCCACGCATGGCGTGCAGCTCTATGGCAACGTGATCATCGCCAGTCCGAAGCTGATTGCCGAGAAGCCCGAGGCGGTGCGCGCGTTCCTCAAGGCATTCGCGAAGGGCGCCAAAGAGGCCATCGCCGATCCGGAAGCCGCGATCGCCTCGCTCAAGGCCAAGGACGGTCTGGTGAACGTGCCGCTGGAAGTCAAGCGCCTGAAGCTGACGATCGACACCGCCATCGACGGCAAGGGCGCGCGCGCGGAGGGCTTTGGCCAGTTGCGCGCAGAACGGCTGGGTAAGATGGCCGAGCAGGTGGCGAAAGCCTACGAAACCAAGAACCCGGTGCCGGCGAATGCGGTGTGGAACGGCAGTTTTCTGCCCAGCGCTGCCGAGCTGGACATCCTGCCCAAAAAGTAAATCACCCAACATGTCCACCCCCCACGCAGACAACCATTTCGTCGACTTCCGCGATGTCTGGCTGGCCTACAACGAGCAGCTGCTGCGCGAGAACCATTTCGCGGTCGAGGCCATCGATCTGAAGGTCAAGCGCGGCGAGTTCATCGCCATCGTCGGCCCGTCGGGCTGCGGCAAATCCACCTTCATGAAGCTCACCACCGGGCTGAAGATGCCGTCGATGGGCCGGATCCTGATCGACGGCCAGGCCGTCACAGGCCCGCTCAAGATTTCGGGCATGGCCTTCCAGGCGCCATCGCTCTTGCCTTGGCGCACGACGGTCGACAACGTGCTGCTGCCGCTGGAGATCGTCGAGCCCTACCGCTCCAGCTTCAAGGCCAAGCGCAAGGAATACGTGGAGCGTGCGCGCAGGCTGCTGCAGAAGGTCGGTCTGGGCGGCTACGAGGACAAGTTCCCGTGGCAGCTCTCGGGCGGCATGCAGCAGCGCGCCAGCATCTGCCGCGCGCTGATCCACGAGCCCAAAATGCTGCTGCTCGACGAGCCCTTCGGCGCGCTCGACGCGTTCACGCGCGAAGAGCTGTGGTGCATCCTGCGCGACCTCTGGACCGAGCAGCAGTTCAACGTGATCCTGGTCACGCACGACCTGCGCGAATCGGTGTTCCTGGCCGACACCGTCTACGTCATGAGCAAGAGCCCGGGGCGCTTCGTGGTCAAGCGCGAGATCGAACTGCCGCGTCCGCGTGATCTGGAAGTGACCTACACCAAGGAGTTCACCGACATCGTGCTCGAACTGCGCGGCCACATCGGCGCCATCCGCAACACCGGGATCAGCCAGGCGCAGACGGCTGCGGCAGGAGTCGCATCGTGATGACGAACAGCAAACAATTCGAGCGCTGGTCGCCCTGGCTGCTGCTGGTCGCGGTCATCCTGTTGTGGGAAATCATCTGCCGTGCCTTTGACGTTTCGGAGTTCATCTTCCCGAGCCCGTCTCGCATCTGGACGCAGTTCTGGGAGTTCAAGGAAATCATCGCGGGCCACGCGTGGCGCACCTTCTGGGTCACGATGGCGGGCTTCGGCCTCGCGATCGTCGTCGGTGTGCTGCTCGGCTTCGTCATCGGCAGTTCGCGCCTCGCGTACGCGGCCGTCTATCCGTTGATGACCGCGTTCAACGCGCTGCCCAAGGCGGCCTTCGTGCCGATCCTGGTCGTGTGGTTCGGCATCGGCGTCGGGCCGGCCATCCTCACGGCCTTCCTGATCAGCTTCTTTCCGATCATGGTGAACATCGCGACCGGCCTGGCCACGCTGGAGCCCGAACTCGAAGACGTGCTGCGCGTGCTCGGCGCCAAGCGCTGGGACGTGCTCACCAAGATCGGCCTGCCGCGCTCGATGCCCTACTTCTACGCTTCGCTCAAGGTCGCGATCACGCTCGCCTTCGTCGGCACCACGGTGTCCGAGATGACGGCGGCGAACGAAGGCATCGGCTACCTGCTGATCTCGGCCGGCTCCTCCATGCAGATGGGCCTGGCCTTCGCCGGCCTGATGGTGGTGGGCGCGATGGCAATGGCGATGTACGAGCTGTTCAGCGCCATCGAGAAGCACACCACCGGCTGGGCCCACCGCGGCTCTCAGGGCGAGTGACCGGCGCATGACGGAGAAGTTGGCCGGCCCAATGACCGACGCGCAGATCGCAACCGCCCTGCGCCGCGCCGACGCGGTGGCGCGGCGCGCGATGGCGATGGGCCGCCACCCGTTCGGCGCCGTGCTGGTCGCGCCCGATGGCGAGACAGTGCTGGCCGAGCAGGGCAACATCGACACCGTGAACCACGCGGAAGCCACGCTGGCGCGCCACGCCGCCGCCAACTGGCCGGCCGACTACCTGTGGCAGTGCACGCTGGTCACCACCTTCGAGCCCTGCGCCATGTGCGCGGGCACCAGCTACTGGGCGAACATCGGCCGCGTCGTCTATGGCGCGGAAGAGTCGGCGCTGCTCGCGCTCACCGGCGACCATCCCGAGAACCCGACGCTGAGCCTGCCCTGTCGCGAGGTGTTCGCACGCGGCCAGAAGGCGGTCGAGGTCATCGGCCCGGTCCCCGAAGTAGCTGACGAGATGATCGCCACGCACCGCGGCTTCTGGGAATCGCGTGGCGCCTGACAGCGCGCGCGAGGCGCCGGTGCTCGACATCGCCGACCTGCACTTCGCCTACCCCGACCAGCCGCCCATCGCCAATGGATGGACCTGCGCCATCGGCCCGGGCGTCACGCACTTGTTTGGCGATACCGGCAGCGGCAAGTCGACGCTGTTGCGCGTGCTGGCCGGCGCGCTGCCTGCCAGCGGCCAGCTGCGCTTGAACGGCGTGCGCCTCGACCGTGATCCGGTTGGCTACCGCGCGAAAGTGTTCTGGTGCGACCCGATCACCGACGCCTTCGATGCGATGACGGGGCGCGCCTGCACCGCCGCCCTGGGCGCCGGCGACAGCGGCTTCGACGACGCCGCATGGCAAGCGCTGGTCGAAGGCTTCGGCCTGGCGCCGCACATTGACAAGCCGATGTTCATGCTGTCGACAGGCTCGAAGCGCAAGGTGTGGCTGGCCGCGGCGCTGGCATCGGCCCGACCGCTGACCCTGCTCGACGACCCCGTGGCCGCGCTCGACGCGCCCTCCGTCCGGTGCCTGTGGCAGGCGCTGGTGCGGAGCGCGCAAACCCGGCCCGACCGCGCCATCGTGATCGCCAGCAGCGAGCCCCTCGTGCAGGTCCCGCTCGCCGCATCGATCACGCTGCCGCCCGGCTGAGGCTGCAGCGCCGCCATTGCGGCAGGCGTTCTAGGCTTTGCCCTTCCAGCGCCGCAACAGCAGCGCATTGCCCACCACGCTGACGCTGCTGAACGCCATGGCCGCACCGGCCAGCACCGGACTCAGCAGGCCGAGCGCGGCCAGCGGAATGCCGACGACGTTGTAGACGAAGGCCCAGAACAGGTTCTGCCGGATCTTGGCCCAGGTGCGACGCGAGATGTCGATGGCATCGCCGACCAGCGCGGGGTCGCCGCGCATCAGCGTGATGCCGGCGGCCTGCATGGCCACATCAGTGCCGGTCGACATCGCGATACCCACATCGGCCGCCGCAAGGGCCGGCGCGTCGTTGATGCCGTCGCCGACCATCGCGACCGGCCCTTGCGCCTTGAGCGCTGCCACAAGCGATGCCTTGTGCTCGGGCAGCACCTCGGCATGCACGGTATCGATGCCCAGCGCGGTGGCCACCGCCTGCGCGCTGCCGGGGTTGTCGCCGGTGATCAGCACCGTGTGGATGCCCTGCGCCTGGAGGCGCTGCACGGCCGCTGCGGCGCTGGCCTTGGGCGCGTCGCCGAACGCCAACAGGCCGACCAACGCGGGCGCGCCGGTGATGTCGGCCAGCCAGGACACGGTGCGCCCTTCCGATTGCAGCTGCGCTGCGCGCGCGCGCAAAGCGTCGAGCGGCACGGCCAGTTCTTCCATGTAGCGGGTCGAGCCCAGCCGCAACGCCCGCGATTCGACTGCGGCAGCGACGCCGCGCCCGGCCACGGCGCGCACCTCGCGCACGGCATTTGCCGCCGGCACCGCCACGCCTTCGCGCGTCGCGGCCTCCGTGACCGCGCGCGCCAGCGGATGCTCGCTGCCCGACTGGATCGCGGCGCTGGCGCGCAGCAAGGCCGCGTGATCGCCGTCGGCCGCCTCGAAGGCCACGAGTTCCGGGCGGCCTTCGGTCAGCGTGCCGGTCTTGTCGAAGGCCACCACCTTCACGCCGTGCGCCACTTCCAGCGCCTCGGCGTCCTTGATGAGGATGCCGTGCCGCGCGGCCACGCCGGTGCCCGCCATGATCGCCGTCGGCGTCGCCAGCCCCAGCGCACACGGGCAGGCGATGACCAGCACGGCGACGGCATTGAGGATCGCGGCCTCCCAGTCGCCGCGGCCCAGGCCCCACACGAGCAAGGTCAGCAGCGCGATGCCGATCACCACCGGCACGAAGACGCTGCTGACGCGGTCGACCAGCCGCTGGATCGGCGCCTTGCCGGCTTGCGCCGATTCCACCAGGCGCACGATGCGCGCGAGCGTCGATTCGGTGCCGACCGCCGTGGTCCGCACCACGAGAAGGCCCTGCCCGTTGACTGCGCCGCCCGTCACTGCGTCGTCGGCGTGCTTGGCGACGGGCAGGCTTTCGCCGGTGATGAGCGACTCGTCGACATCGCTCGCACCTTCGACCACGATGGCGTCGACCGGCACGCGCTCGCCGGGGCGGATGACCACGAGGTCGCCGGGGCGCACCTGCGCGATGGGCAGGTCGACATCGACACCGCCGCGCCGCACCCGCGCCTGCTCGGGACGCAGTGCGTTCAGCGCGCGGATCGCCTCGGTGGTCTGGCGCTTGGCGCGCGACTCGAGCCACTTGCCCAGCAACACCAGCGTGATCACCACGGCCGACGCCTCGAAGTAGAGATGCGGCATGCCGTGACCCGCGTGCGTCCACAACAGGTAGACGCTCAGGCCATAGCCGGCCGATGTGCCGAGCGCGACCAGCAGGTCCATGTTGCCAGCGCCCGCCCTCAACGCGCGCCAGCCGGCCCGGTAGAAGCCCGCGCCGAGCCAGAACTGCACGGGCGTGGCCAGCGCCAGTTGCAGCCAGCCGTCGAGCATCCAGTCGCGTCCGAACAGGTAGCCGACCATCGGCAGCACCAGCGGCGCCGACAGCAGCGCCGCCCAGATCACGGGCCTGGCGTCGGGGCCGGCCGGCGGGACGGGAGCCACGCCCGCCGCATCGACCGCACTCTCATCACGCGCGACGTAGCCGGCCTTGTCGACGGCCTGGATCAGCAGGCCGACATCGGCATGGACACCTGCGTCGTCGGCAAATGCCACCTCGGCCTTCTCCGTGGCCAGATTCACCGAGACCGACGACACGCCGGGCACGCGGGCCAGCGCCTTCTCGACCCGCAACGCGCAGGATGCGCAGGTCATGCCTTCAATGGCGAGCTTCATGGAACACCTCCGTCCATCGACATCGATGGAATGGCCTCCACTGTGAAGCCTCACACCATGAGAGGGTCAAGCGCTTATTTTTGAACCGCAGCGCGGCCTTCGCCGGGCAGCTTGCGTCAGGCCGCCTGCGCGAGCGGGATCACCTTCATGCCGCGATGGACCTCTGGCTCGCCGTGCTTCGCGAGCAGCTGCATCAGGTGCTTGCGGATCAGCATGCCGGGCTTGTCGGACTCCATCGAGTACTCGACGCCGCGGCGGCGCGTGTCGACCAGCGCATCGGGGTCGGTCGATTCAAGGATGTCCTTGTCCTCTCGCGTGATCTCGTCGTCGAAGTCGATGAGCATCTGCGCCGCGCAGTCGGCCTCGGTGTCGTTGCGGAACAGCCATTGGCACAGCTGCATGCGCCCGTCGTCGATCGGCGTGAAGCAGTTGATGATGATGTGGCGGATGCCGGACGGGTATTCGATGTCGAGCCGGCGCGCGAAGGGCAGGAAGTACGCGTTGCGCATGTGGCGCGTGGTGATCGGGTCGGTCACACCGCTGATCGCGTGGAACTTGGCCGGGTTGGCCGCGTCGATCACCGTCTCGGCGTAGAAGCCGCTGTCGTTCTCGACCAGGTTGTATTTGCTGGGCTTCGGGCTGGCGGCCACGCCGAAGGTGGCGCGATGCACGAAGCTGAAGTGCGAGTTGTCGAACGAGTTTTCCAACGCGCGCATCGGGCTCGTGTTCCAGGTCTCGTAGAACTGGAAGATCGTGCGGTAGGCCGGATCCTCGAACTCGGGGATCTCGGGAATGTCGGCGATCGGGTCTTCGAGCGCGACCCATGCGTAGCCGTAGCGCGCGGTGCAATGGTAGGCCGTCGTTTTGTAGTCGGGCGAGATCTTGCGGTCTGGCTCGTACTGCGGAATGCGGATCACCTGGCCGCTGCGGTCGTAGGTCCAGCCGTGATAGCCGCACTGGATCGCGCCGTTGCCGCAGGCCTTGCCTTCGGTGTCGACGCACCAGCCTTTCGAGAGCTTGGCCGTGCGATGGCAGCAACGGTCGCGCAGTGCCGCCGGCTGGCCGTCGGCATCGATGAAAAGCACGATGTCTTCGCCGAGCAGCGTGAAGGGCTTCGGGCCGTGCGCCAACTCGGTGAGCGGCATGACGGCATGCCAGAACTTGCGGAAGACGGGTTGATGGGTGACGAGCATGCGTGGAACTCCTTGGGGTTGCGTGTGGGGACGAACTCAAAGAGCAATTTCCGACCGCGGCCTGTTCGGGAGAACAGGTGCCGGGCTGAACGCTTCTACTCTGCGCAAGTTGTGATGCAAATTGCGGGCCCGATTGTGGCGCACCGGGCCTTCGTTGGAAATGGCGCGCACGTCCGCGCTGATGTTCCTGCGTTCCGGGAGTTCATTCGCTCGTCAACATCACCGATATTTCGATAATCGTTGTATTATCAATTCATGGATGAAGAGAACGCTGTTCTGGCGCTGTCCGGCCTTTCGCACGCCGCGCGCCTTCGCCTGTTCCGTGGGCTTGTCGTCGCTGGCCCTGAAGGGCTGACGCCAGGCGTTCTTGCTGAGCAACTGGGCGTGGCTGCCAGCACGCTGTCCTTTCACCTCAAGGAGTTGATGCGCGCAGGTTTGGTCACGCAAGAGCGTCAAAGCCGCAATCTGGTCTATCGCGCGGCGTTCGCAACCATGAACGATCTCCTGGCCTACCTCACCGAGAACTGCTGCGAGGGCGCAGCCTGCACGACCACGGGCGTGATCGCGCAGCGACGTTGTTGATCGTTCTTCTGTCGTTCTCTCCTTCTGAAAAGGCCTTCGCATGCTCGCGGCCATCCTGATCTTTCTGGTCACGCTCGTTCTGGTGATCTGGCAGCCGCGCGGCCTGGGCATCGGCTGGAGCGCGTCGTTCGGCGCCGTGCTGGCGCTGGTGTTCGGCGTGGTGCACCTGGCCGACATCGCCGTGGTGTGGGGCATCGTCTGGAACGCGACGGCCACGTTCGTGGCGGTCATCATCATCAGTCTGCTGCTCGACGAAGCGGGCTTCTTCGAGTGGGCCGCGCTGCATGTGGCGCGCTGGGGCCGCGGCAACGGCCGCCGGCTGTTCGCTTTCATCGTGCTGCTGGGCGCGGCGGTGGCCGCGCTGTTCGCCAACGATGGCGCAGCGCTGATCCTCACGCCCATCGTCATGGCCATGCTGGTGGCGCTGGGCTTCTCGCCGGCCGCGACGCTGGCCTTCGTGATGGCTGCCGGCTTCATTGCCGACACGGCCAGCCTGCCGCTGATCGTCTCCAACCTGGTCAACATCGTGTCGGCCGATTTCTTCGGCATCGGCTTCAACCAATACGCGGCCGTGATGGTGCCGGTCAACATCGCCGCCGTGCTGGCCAGCCTGGGTGTGCTGCTGCTGTACTTCGGCCGGGGCGTGCCGGCGCGTTACGACATCACCCAGCTCAAGGCGCCGGCCCGGGCCATCCGCGACCCGGCCACGTTCCGCGCCGGCTGGGTGGTGCTGGTCCTTCTGCTGGTGGGCTTCTTCGGCCTGGAGCCGCTGGGCGTGCCGGTCAGCGCGGTGGCCGCCGTGGCCGCCGTGGTGCTGCTGGCGGTCGCGGCCAGGGGCCACGTCATCAGCACGCGCAAGGTGCTGCACGGCGCGCCCTGGCAGATCGTGGTGTTCTCGCTGGGCATGTACCTGGTGGTCTACGGCCTGCGCAATGCCGGCCTGACCGACCGCATCGCCGGGCTGCTCGACTGGTTCGCACTGGGCGGTATCTGGGGCGCGGCCATCGGCACGGGCGTGCTCACGGCGCTGTTGTCCTCGGTCATGAACAACATGCCCACGGTGTTGATCGGCGCGCTGTCCATCGACGCATCGCAGGCCAGCGGCGTGGTCAAAGAGGCCATGGTCTACGCCAACGTGATCGGCTGCGACCTCGGCCCGAAGATCACGCCCATCGGCAGTCTGGCCACGCTGCTGTGGCTGCATGTACTGCAGAAGAAGGGCATGACGATCCGCTGGGGTTACTACTTCAAGGTGGGCATCGTGCTGACGCTGCCCGTGCTGCTGGTCACGCTGGGCGCCTTGGCGCTGCGCTTGAGCCTGGCCTGAACGCGCCCGCCATCCAACAAGGATTCAAACATGAGCGACATCACGATCTATCACAACCCCGCCTGCGGCACGTCGCGCAACGTGCTGGCGTTGATCCGGAATTCCGGCGAGGAACCTCAAGTCACCGAGTACCTGAAGGCCCCACCCGACCGGACCACGCTGGAGAAGCTGATCGCGGCCATGGGCATCGCGCCGCGCGCGCTGCTGCGCCAAAAGGGAACGCCCTACGAGGCGCTGGGCCTGGCCAGCACCGCATGGACCGACGATCAACTGATCGACTTCATGTTGCAAGAGCCCATCCTGATCAACCGGCCCATCGTCGTCACACCACTGGGCACGCGGCTGTGCCGGCCTTCGGAAGCGGTGCTGGATCTGCTGCCGCGGCCGCAGCAAGGCGCCTTCACCAAGGAAGACGGCGAGGCCGTCATTGACGAAAAGGGAGCGCGGATTGCAAAACCCTGAACTGCCGAACGTCGATGGCGAGTGCTTCCGCCGGCCCGACCTGGCGCGGTTGCTGCTGGCCGAGCGCGCGCCCCATCCGCCGCGCATCCTGCTGCTCTACGGTTCGGTGCGTGAGCGCTCCTACAGCCGGCTCGTGACCGAGGAAGCAGCCCGGCTGCTGCAGGCCATGGGCGCCGAGGCGCGCATCTTCGATCCGCGCGGCCTGCCGCAGCCCGATGGCGCGCCCGAGGACCATCCCAAGGTACAGGAGCTGCGCGACCTGGCGCAGTGGTCCGAGGGCATGGTGTGGTGTTCGCCCGAGCGGCACGGGGCCATGACCGGCATCATGAAGTCGCAGATCGACTGGATTCCGCTGGCGGTGGGGTCGGTGCGACCCACGCAGGGAAAGACGCTGGCCGTCATGCAGGTGTCAGGCGGTTCGCAGTCCTTCAACGCGGTGAACCAGCTGCGCGTGCTGGGCCGCTGGATGCGCATGCTGACGATCCCGAACCAGTCGTCGGTGGCCAAAGCCTTCGCCGAATTCGAGGAAGACGGCCGCATGAAACCTTCGCCCTACTACGAGCGCGTCGTGGACGTGATGGAAGAGCTGGTGAAGTTCACGCTGCTGACGCGCGATTGCGCCGGCTATCTGGTGGACCGCTACAGCGAGCGGCGCGAGAGTGCCGAGGCGCTGGCCCAGCGAGTGAATCTGCGCAGCATCTGAACCGGCTGGCGCTGGGCCGCAATGCACAAGGGCCCTGCCGCGGACACTTCGGCCACTGCCCTGGCACGCCTCATGCATCTAACGCTTCAAGAGTAGAAGCGTTCAGCAGCGCACGCACCACCGATGTGCGCCGCCCGGAAATTGCTCTTGCAGCGCCTTCTGCTCGCCGAGCGGGAGGAACTCAAGAGTCCATTTTTCGAGGCCCCACGCCATGCAACGCCGTTCCTTCCTCGCTTCCAGCGCCGCCATCGCAAGCTCTTTGGCCGCCCCCTTCGTCATCGCGCAGAGCGGCAAGCTCACGCCGCTGAAATTCACGCTCGACTTCCGCGTCAACGGCCAGACCGCGCCCTTCTTCCTGGCCCAGTCGCGCGGCTATTACCGCGACGAACGGCTGGACGTGAGCATCGACACCGGCGCCGGCTCGGTGGCCTCCATCACCCGCATCGCGAGCGGCGTGTATCAGATGGGCCTGGGCGACATCAGCTCGCTGGTCGAGTTCAACGCGCAAAACCCGGGCACGCCGGTGGTGCAGGCGGTGTACCAGTACTACAACCGCGCACCGTTCGTGATCATCGGCCGCAAGGACCGCGGCGTGACTGGCGACTTCAAGAGCCTCGAAGGCAAGAAGGTCGGCGCGGCCGCCGTCGAATCGACCCGCCGCGCGTGGCCGATGGTGGCGCGCAAGCAGGGCATGAAGCCCGACGCCTTCGCCTGGCAGACCACCGACTTCAGCGCACGCGACAACGTCATGGTGCGCGGTGACGTCGACGCCGCCACCTACTTCCACGATTCCGCCGTGTCGCTGTTCGCCCGCATGAAGCTGGACGAACTGTCGGTGCTCAAGTACGCCGATGCGGGCGTCAACCTGTACGGCAACGCCATCCTCGCGAGCAGCAACCTGATCGCGCAGGATCCGGGCGTGGTCGCGGCCTTTTTGCGCGCCACCAACCGCGCGATCGTCGAGACCTTCGCCGACCCCGCACCGGCCATCGCAGCCATGCGCCAGCGCGAGCCGATCCTCGACACCAAGGTCGAGCTCGACCGTTGGGCCATCACCGCCGAGTACGTGGGCGCGGCCGACACGCGCGCGCACGGCCTGGGCGACATCCGCAAGCTCACGCTTGAGCAGCAGGTCGACGAGGTGGCGGAGGTGTTCAAGCTCAAGCACAAACCGTCGGCCGATGCGATCTTCAACAGCTCGATGCTGCCGCGCCGCGCAGACCGCATGATCAAGGCATGACATCCGAAATTTCGCCCCGCGCGCTCCCCGAAGAAACCCCGCTCGACGAGCGCGACGGCCGCTACCTGCGCAAGGCGATCGGCTGGTCGCACGCGGCCCGGCGGCGCGGCAACCGGCCGTTCGGCGCCGTCATCGTGTCGGCCGACAACGAGGTGCTCGCCGAGGGCTACAACAGCAACGGCGAGACCGGCGACTGCACCGCGCATGCCGAGGTCAATGCGCTGCGGGCACTGGCCGGACGCGGCCACACGCGCGAGCAGCTCGCCGGGGCCACGATGTACGCCTCGGGCGAGCCCTGCGTGATGTGCGCGGGCGCGATCTTCTGGTCGGCCATCGGCCGCGTGGTGTTCGGCATCGATGCCGAACGTCTGCGCATCTACCGTGGCGAACGCGGCGACCAGCGCGACGCAGAGCTGTCGTGCCGCGACGTGTTCCGCGCCTCACCGCACCCGATCGAGTGCATCGGTCCCGCGCTGATCGACGAGGCCAGCGCCGCGCACGACGGGGCCTGGAAAACCTGAGAGGCCGGAAAGCCCGCGGCCTGCAGCAGGCGCGTGGGTCGTCCAGAATCGCGTCGGCCAAACCGGCCACGAGATTCCAGGAGCAAGACCCATGACCACCCCGCCTGCGCAGACCCGCGCCATCCGCGTGACCACCTTCGGCGGCCCCGAGGCCATGCGCCTCGAGACCATCGACCTGCCGGCGCCCGGCGCGGGCGAGGTGCAGTTGCGCCAAACGGCCATCGGCTTCAACTACATCGACGTGTACCAGCGCAGCGGCAAGTACCCGCTGCCCGCGCCCACGGGCTTGGGCCATGAAGCGGCAGGCGTCGTCGAGCGCCTGGGCGATGGCGTGGCCGACCTGCAGGTCGGCGATCGCGTGGTCTACATGAACGCCGGTGTCGGCGCCTATGCCGCACACCGCAACGTGCCCGCAGCTCGACTGGTGCGCCTGCCCGATGCCGTCTCCGACGAAGACGCCGCCGCGGTGTTCTTCAAGGCGATGACCGCGCAGTACCTGGTGAAGAAGACCCACGCAGTGCAGCCCGGCGACATCGTGCTGGTGCATGCCGCCGCGGGTGGTGTCGGCCAGATCCTCTGCGGCTGGGCCCGCGCGCTCGGCGCCACCGTGATCGGCACGGCCGGCTCCGCGGCGAAATGCGAGGTGGCGCTTGGCGCAGGCTGCCACGCGGCTATCGACTATTCGAAGCCCGACTGGGTGCAGCAGGTGATCGATGCCACCGGCGGGCGCAAGGCGCGCGTGGTGTACGACTCGGTCGCGCAGCACACCTTCATGGGTTCGCTCGACTGCACCGCGCCCTTCGGCTTGGTGGCGCTGTACGGCGCGGCCTCGGGCCCGGCGCCGGCCATCGACCCCGAACTGCTCAACAAGAAGGGATGCCTGTTCCTCACGCGCCCCTCGGTGTTTCCGCACAACGCGGACGCGCCCACCTTCCGCGCGAACGCGAAGGACGTGTTCGATGGGATGGCCTCGGGCGCCGTGCGCGCGGCAATCGGCGCGCGCTTTGCGCTGGCCGACGCGGCCGAGGCGCACCGGGCCGCAGAAAGCCGCTCGGTGACCGGCGCCATCCTGCTGCTGCCCTGACAAGGTGCGCAGACGCTGCCTCTAGACTCGCTGCATGCCCTGGCACGCCCGCCTTCATCTCGCCTACCGACACGAAGCCGACCGCACCGTCGCGCGCTTTCGGCACGATGGGCCGCTGCGCATCCTGCAGAGCCTCTATCCCGAAGGCAACGCGGTCTGCCACAACGTGCTGGTGCACCCGCCTGGAGGGCTGGTCGGCGGCGACACGCTCGACATCGACATCGAAGCGGCCGACGGCAGCCACGGCCTGGTCACCACGCCCGGTGCCTCGCGCTTCTACCGCTCCGAGGGCGAGCTGGCCCTGCAGCGCACGCGCATCCGCTTGGCCGCCGGCGCGCGGCTCGAGTGGCTGCCGCTTGAAGCCATCTGCTACAGCGGCTGTCGCGCCGAGAACCGCCTGACCATCGAGCCCGCGCCCGGCGCCGAGATGATCGGCTGGGACATCACCGCGCTCGGCCTGCCGGGCGCGCAATTGCCCTTCGACCGCGGCACCTTTCAGCAGCACATCGAGGTGCCGGGCCAGTGGCTCGAGCGCGGCCTGATCGACGCGGGCGACCAGCGGCTGCTGCAAAGCCCGATCGGCCTGGCCGGACAGCGCTGCATCGCCTCGCTGTTCTTCATCGCCGGCACACCGATCCCGAAGGCGCGGCGCGACGCGCTGCTCGACATCGCGCGTGGCGTGGCCGTTGAGCACGCGCTGTGCGAGAGCGCCGGCGCCACGAGTCCCCATGCGCAGGTGATCGTGCTGCGCGTGCTCGCGCCGGTGGTCGAACCGGCGATGCAGCTGCTGCGGCAGGTATGGCAAGGGTGGCGCCACGAGGTGTGGCAGTTGCCGGCCAGCAGCCCGCGCATCTGGGCGATGTAGCCATCGCGCCGGCGGGCGACGAATACACCCACGCAGGCCAGGGTGAACATCATCTCGGCCAAGGGGCATGGCGGTGGCTGGGTGCTGTCGTGCCCGCTGGCGCGCATCACGCTGCGCGATGTGCATGAGGCCCTCGGCGCGCCGGCGCTGGTCTCGATGGGTTTTCGCGAGGACCGGCCCGAATGCCTGGTGGCCCTGGCGGTGAACGAGCAACTGGGCACGGCCGTGCGGGAGGCCGAGGCCGCCTTGCTGAAGCGGCTTGGCGCCGTCACGCTGGATGCGTTGTCGCACGACGTCGGCGCACGCCTCGCCCGCCATCGCCAGGCCGGCGGTCCACACCATCACCACCTTGGAGACCACTTCCATGCAAATTGACATCGCCATCATCGGCGGCAGCTACGCCGGCCTGTCCGCCGCGCTTCAACTGGCGCGCGCACGTCGCCAGGTGCTCGTCGTGGATGCAGGGCAACGGCGCAACCGCTTCGTCGACGCCGCAGGCGGCAGCGCGCACGGCTTCCTGACGCGGGACGGGTCGACACCGGCTTCCATCGCGGCCGAGGCGAAGCGGCAGCTGATGCTGTACCCCACGGTGCGCTGGCTCGATGGCCTGGCAGACGAGGCCCGCGTCGAGGCGGACGGGCGCTTCAGCTTCGACGTGGCCGGGCATCGCGTCGGCGCGGCGCACCTGATCCTCGCCACCGGCGTGCGCGATGAATTGCCGCCCGTTCCCGGTCTGGCCGAACGTTGGGGTCAGAGCGTTTTCCATTGCCCTTACTGCCATGGCTACGAACTGGGCGGCGGCCCGATCGGCATCGTGGCCGCATCGCCGCTGGCCCAGCACCACGGGCTGATGCTGCCCGACTGGGGCCCCACGACGCTGTTCCTCAACGACGCCTACGTGCCCACTGACGAAGAGCGGGCCGCACTCGCGCGGCGCGGCACGCAGATCGAGCCGACGCCGATCGCGCGCATCGAGGGCAGCGCCGATGTCGTGCTGCAGGACGGGCGCACGCTGTCGATGAACGGGCTGTTCACACAGTCCCGCACGCACGTGAGCAGCCCGGTGGCGCGCCAGTTGGGATGTGCGTTCGAAGAAGGGCCGATGGGGCTCTTCGTGAAAGTCGATGCGATGCAGCAGACCAGCGTGACCAACGTTTTCGCGTGTGGCGATGCGGCGCGCATGGCAGGCAATGTGGCGCTGGCCGTCGCGGACGGCGCTTTGGCCGGCGTCGCAGCGCATCGCGCCACGATGGGCTGAGTGCGCGTCGCGCGCCTACGCCGATGGTCAGGCTGTGACGACATGGCAGTGTGCGAGCGCCCGCGAGAGTCACGTCACTCCCCTCCGAAAAGAGGGCTTCCAACGCCTCGGCAAGAACGAGGACACACAGGAGACTGACATGGCGACAGACGACGGACAACTCGGCAACGGCGAACCCAATCGCGACCCCATCACTGGCGCCCCGGGCGCCCACCCGGTCGGCACCGGCCTCGGCGCCACGGGCGGCGCATTGGCCGGCGCGGCGGCCGGCTCCCTCGGCGGGCCCGTGGGCACGGTCATCGGCCTGGTGGCCGGTGCGGTGGCAGGCGGCCTCGGCGGCAAGGCCGTTGCGGAAGGCGTGAACCCGACGATGGAAGATGCCTACTGGCGCGAGAACTACGCCAAGGAACGCTATGTGGAAGCCGGTCGCCCGTACGACGACTACGGCCCCGCCTACGAGTTCGGCTGGACCGGTCGCGCCCAGCGCGGCGAGGATTTCGATGCCGTCGAACCGGCACTGGCAGATGAGTGGCAAACGCGCCGCGGCACCTCGACGCTCGACTGGGCCGATGCACGCCCGGCCACGCGCGCCGCATGGGAACGCGCCGACGACACCTACTACGGCAAGCAGGCCAATGGCAGCGACATCGTGAATCACGAACCGCTGGCGAACGACGATGTGGTCGACATCCTGAACGACCTGCTCGAGAACTCGCGCGATGGCGAATACGGCTTTCGCACCTGCGCCGAACAGGTGGAGAGCGCGAGCGCCAAGCAGCTTTTTGCCAGCCGCGCCGAAGGCTGCCGCCAGGCCGCCGAGGAACTGCTGCCGCTGATTCGCGCCTACGGTGGCGAGCCGGCCTCGGGTGGCACGACCGCCGGCGCACTGCACCGCGGCTGGGTTCAGGTCAAGGGCAGCGTGGGCGCGGACAGCGAGCTGTCGATCCTCGAGTCCTGCGAGCGCGGCGAAGACACGGCCATTGCACGCTACCGCAAGGCGCTCAAACAAAGCCTGCCCGCCGACGTGCGCGCGGTGGTGCAGAAGCAGGCCGACGGCGCGCAGCGCAACCACGACCAGATTCGCGACCTGCGCAACGCTGCGCGCGCGCGCAGCTGAGCCGACCGCGCTCCAAACTCAAAAAAAAAGGGGCCCTTGCGGGCCCTTTTTTCGTCAGGGGCGATCGGATGGCGATGGCTTGACCGGCGCCGCAGCGTTGTCCTCCGCATTGGGCTCCACGGCAGGACCCGGCGTGGCCTCTTCCGCGTCGATTTCGGCGACGCGCAGTTCGGCTTCAGCCCGCGCCTGGTCGATCAGGATTTCGGTAACGGGTGGCTTGAGATGAATCATGAGCAGCTCCTGGAGTGATGGGGCCTATCTGACGCTGCGCAGCGGGCCCGAGGCGTAGGACGCAGCCACCGACTCGAGGCGATTTGGGCCTCGTCCGACGATGCACGCCACGCACCGTCCCTAGACTTTCGCCTCATGCACAGACGAACCCTGCTCGGCGCGGCGAGCGCCCTGGCCGCGACAGGCTGCGCGCCCCTGCTGATTCCCCCCGCGGCCCAGGCGGCCGGGCTGCGGCCCCTGGGCAGCCCACAAGAGAACTTCGATTTCGCCTGGCTGCAGAACGCGGCGCGATCACTGGCGGCGCGCCCCTACCAGCCGCACGGCCGCGCGCTTCCCGCGGACGTGGCCGCGCTCGACTGGGACCAGTACCAGGCGATCCGCTTCAAGGCAGACCGCGCGCTCTGGGCCGATGAGCGCCTGCGTTTTCAGATCCGTCTCTTTCACCTCGGCCTGTTCTTCAAGCGGCCGGTGCGCATGTTCGATGTGGTGGGCCAGCGCGCGCAGGAACTCGCGTACGACCCGGCGCTTTTCGACTACGGCCAAAGCGGGCTCGATGGCGCAAAGCAACCGGGCGATCTCGGCTTCGCGGGCTTTCGCGTGCACATGGCGCCTGAGTTCAAGAGCGACGTCGCGGCGTTCCTTGGCGCGAGCTACTTCCGCGCGGTGGGGGCCGAAGGGCAGTACGGCCTGTCCGCGCGCGGGCTTGCCATCGACACTGCCTTGCCGCGCGACGAAGAGTTTCCCGACTTCACCGATTTCTACTTCGAGCGTCCCGCGGCCGACAGCCGCACGGTGGTGGTCTACGCCATGCTCGACTCGCCCAGCATCGCGGGCGCCTACCGCTTCGCGATCACGCCCGGCGAAGTGCTCGTGATGGACGTCGACGCCACGCTCTATCCGCGCAAGCCCATCGAGCGCCTCGGAATCGCGCCGCTGACCAGCATGTACCAGACCGGCGAGAACGACCGCCGCATGGCGAACGACTGGCGCCCCGAGATCCATGACTCCGACGGCCTGGCCATGCACACCGGCGCCGGCGAATGGATCTGGCGTCCGCTGGTCAACCCGGTCGCATTGCGTTTCAACAGCTTTGCGGACCGGGCCCCGCGCGGCTTCGGCCTGATGCAACGCGATCGCGATTTCAACCATTACCAGGACGACGGCGTGTTCTACGAGAAGCGCCCGTCACTGTGGGTCGAGCCCAAGGGCGACTGGGGCGAAGGGGCAGTCCAGCTGGTCGAGATTCCCACCGTCGACGAGACCTTCGACAACATCGTGGCCTTCTGGAATCCGGCGCACAAACCGGTTCCCGGTGATGAATTGCGCGTGGGCTATCGCCTGCACTGGGGCGCCACGGCCCCGCACAACCCACCGCTCGCGACTTGCCGCGCCACGCGCACCGGCATCGGCGGAGTCATCGGGAAAAGGCGCACGTACTACGCCTGGCGCTTTGCGCTGGACTTCGCCGGCGGCGCGCTCGAAGGACTCGATCTTGCGCAGCACAAGGTCGAACCGGTGATCAGCGCGTCGAGTGGGCGCATCGAAGTCACGTCGGCCCGGCCGCTGGCATCGATCGGCGGCGTACGCGCCATGTTCGATGTGGTACCGGGCGACAGCGAAGCGCCGATCACGCTCCGACTCTACCTGCGCGGCGCTGAGGGTCAGACGCTGAGCGAGACCTGGCTGTACGAATGGACGCCACCGCCGCTGGGGCAGCGCCCGCTGGTGTGACGCGGTCTCCGGCGCAGTCGTCTGGGCGCGGCCGTCTCAGCTCAACGGCGCCGGCTCCGGCATGGGATCGGGCGGCGTGGACGGTGGCACGAGGGGCTCGACAGGCTGCGGCGGCGGGTTCAACGGTTCGGTCGACATCGATCAGTCCTCCGTCTCATCGCGCAAGGCCGGGCCCGGCTTGTTGCGACCCAGGTCTTTCATCATCTGTTCGCCCTTCTCGTCCTTGCCGTCGGTCGGCACGGATTCTTCTTGCGTGATTTCGGGCTCTTCGTTGACGGGCTTCTGCCGTGCCGGTACCGCGGCGGGATCGTGTGCTGGGTTCATTTCCAGGCTCCTGGATCAAAGAAAACACGATGCCTGTGCCGTGCGCCGGCGCTGCACAGGCGCCGCCCCGAGACCGTGTCAGCGAAGGCCGACGGCCGGCCGGGGCTGCACGAGGGCGAGGTAAGCCTGGCGGGTCGCCGGCGACACCGACTCGATCAGCTGCGCGTAGGCGGTGTTGTGGCGCACCAGCATGCGGGCCGACGCGATGTTCTTCGACTTGCAGAACCAGTGGCAGGTGTGCTGCATGAGGAACAGCTCGGCCGACATCGTGAAGGCCTTGTCCCGCGGGCTCAGCTGGCGCAGGTTGTTCGCCGTGTCGGCGATACCGCGCGCATGGATCGCAAAGGCACGGCGCACATCGAAGGTGCCACGCGGAAACAGCTGCCGCCCGAAAGGCAGTTGCACCGACAACGAGCTGACGCGCGCCTCGGCTTCCTCGACGCGCGCGAAGTCGGCCGCGAAGCTGCCGAACTGGCTTGCGAGCGAGGCCTCGGTGCTGTCGAGCAGCTGCCAGATCTGCTCGCGCCGCGCAGGGTCGTCTTCACCCAGGCAGCGCAGGTAACCCTCGGTGAGGTTCTCCATCAGCTTCTCGATCTGGTACTTGCCCAGGTGGCTGCCGAGCAAGGCGATGCGCCGCGCCTGGTCCCGGGACTTGAGGATATGCAAGCCAATGGCCAGCAACACCGCCGCAATGAAGATTTCCATGAAAGACGTTGAGAGACGTTCGAAAAAAAGGCCGGCGGGTCAGGCCGGCGGCGGGATATCGGCGTCAGCGCGGCGCGTCGCCCTTGCGGTACTCGGCCGTGAGATCGTCGAGCCGCTTCTTGAGGTCCGGCGGCAGCACGTAGTCGGCGGCGGCCAGTGTCGCATCGAGCTGCTCGGGCCGGCTTGCGCCGAGCAGCGGCGCGGTGATCAGCGGATTGGCCATGACCCACGCGACTGCCAGCGTCGCGAGCGGCACCCCCGCTTCGTCGGCCAGCTTGTGCAGTTGCGCCACCGTGGCAAAGCTGCGCTCGTTCCAGTAGCGGTCCTGGTACATGTTGCCGGCGGTGCCGAGCGTGAAGCGCGTGTTGTCTTCGGGCTTGGCGCCGGGCGCGTACTTGCCGGTCAGCAACCCGCCCGCGAGCGGGTTGTACGGGATCACGCCCAAGCCTTCTTCGTCGGCCAGCGGCAGCAGCTCGCGCTCGATCTCGCGGAACAAGAGGCTGTAGCGCGGCTGCACCGACACGAACTGCGTGAGCCGGTTCAGTGCCGCGCGGCCGATGGCGCGCGCGAGCCGGTACGACAGGAAATTCGACACGCCGATGTAGCGCGCGCGGCCCGAGCGCACGATCACATCGAGCGCCTCGAGGCTTTCGTCGAGCGGCGTCTTCGGGTCGTCGTGGTGCAGCTGGTAGAGGTCGACGTGGTCGGTCTGCAGCCGCTTGAGCGACGCGTCGATCGCGTCGAGCAAATGCTTGCGCGAGTTGCCCTGGTCCCACGGGTTCGGCCCGACCTTGTTGGCCGCCTTGGTCGCGAGGATGAATTCGCTGCGCCGATTGCCGCCCTTGCTGCGCAGCCAGTTGCCGATGACTTCCTCGGTGCGGCCCGTGGTCTCGACCGTGCCGCCGAGCGGGTACACATCGGCCGTGTCGAGGAAGTTGATGCCGCCCTCGGCCGCGCGGTCGAGGATGCGGTGCGACGTCGGCTCGTCGGTCTGCAGGCCGAAGGTCATGGTGCCGAGCGCAAGCCGTGACACGGTGAGGCCGGTGCGGCCCAGGCGGGTGGTGGGGATGGACATGGCGATGGGTCGGGGGTGAAGACGGTTGACGATCTTAGGGCGGGCGCCGGAATCAGATTGGCAAGCCCTTGGCGCGCAAGACCGCGTCGAAGCGTTCCGGGTCGGACTGACCGGTCGCGTTGCCGGCGCGGATCGCCGCTTCCTTCACGAGGTGCGCGCGAGCGCGGCGCAGTACGTCGGCGGCATCGGCGGCGGGGATCGCGATCACACCGTCCGCATCGCCCACGATCAGGTCGCCCGGCAGCACCGCCATGCCGGCGCAGGCGATGGGCACGTTGATCTCACCGGGGCCGTCCTTGCTGGGCCCGCGGTGCGTGTGGCCGCGCGCGAAAACGGGCATGCCCGCCGCCGCCCACTCGACCACGTCGCGCAGCGCGCCGTCGATGACGAGGCCGCCGAGCCGCTTGTAGACGCAGGTGGTGCGGATCAGCCCGCCGACCAGCGCCTGCGAAACGTCGCCGCCACCGTCGATGACCAACACGTCGCCGGGCCGCACCATCATCAGCGCCTTGTGGATCATCAGGTTGTCGCCGGGCCGCACCCGCACGGTGACGGCCGGGCCGCACAGCACCGTGTCGAGCCGCGCGTGGTAAGCACGCAGGCCGAAGGCGCCGACGTTGCGGCTCATGGCGTCGCCGACGGCCGCGACCGGGATCTCGCGGAACGCGGCCACCAGGTCGGCGGGCGGGCCGTCCGCCCGCGCCTGGATGCGGTAGCCGGCCGGCCAGGCCGGGCCTGCGGACGCGGGCGTTTCGCTCATGGGCAAGTCTCGTGAATGAAGAAAACCGCGCTACCTTACCCCCGCGCGGCCCGGTGCGGCCGCGCCGTTGGCACGCCGCGCATCGGCTTTCGCGCTGGCCAGCGACCAGCCGAACACGGCCAGCCCCGCGAGCGCCAGCAGCACGCCGACCCAGCCTGTCGAGGTCCAGCCCAGCCCCGCGCTGATGGCCACGCCGCCCAGCCACGCGCCCAGCGCGTTGGCCATGTTGAAGGCCGAATGGTTGAGCGCGGCCGCCAGCGTCTGCGCATCGCCCGCCACGTCCATCAGCCGGATCTGCAAAGCCGGGCCGATGGCGACGATGGTGCCGATGAAGAACACGCTGATCGCTGCCGTCACGACATGGTGCGCGGCGAAGGTGAAGACCAGCAGCACCACTGCCGACCACGCGAGCAGGCCGCCGATGGTGCGCATCAGTGCCCTGTCGGCCAGCCGCGCGCCGACCAGGTTGCCCGCGACCATGCCCAGGCCGAAGAGCGCGAGCACGAAGGGCACGGCGCCGAGCGGAAGGCCGGCCACTTCGATCAGCGTCGGCTTGATGTAGCTGAACACCGCGAACATGCCGCCGAAGCCGATGGCACCAATGCCCAGCGTGAGCCACACCTGTTTGCGCTTGAGCGCGCCCAGTTCGCGCCACGGGCTGGCACCGGCCACCGGCGCGATGTCGGGGATGTCGCGGCGCAGCAGCACCACCGCGGCGAGCGCGATCACGCCGACGAAGACGAAGGCCGCGCGCCAGCCGAACACCTGCCCGAGCCACGCGGCGATCGGCACGCCGACCAGGGTCGCGCCGGTGAGCCCGAGCATCACCAGGCCCACGGCGCGCGCCCGCCGCCCGGGCGGGGCCAGCGCCGCGGCGACCAGCGCCGCCACGCCGAAGTAAGTGCCGTGCGGCAGTCCGGTGAAGAAGCGCAGCAGGTTGAGCGAGAGATAGCCCGGTGCCATCGCGCTGGCGAAATTGCCGGCCGCGAACACCGCCATCAGGGCCACCAGCAAGGCGCGGCGATGCCAGCTGGCGGCCAGCACCGCCAGCACCGGCGCGCCGATGACCACGCCCAGCGCGTATGCGCTGATCACGTGGCCTGCGGTCGGGATGCTGACGGCCAGGTCCTGCGCGACTTCGGGCAGCAGGCCCATGATCACGAATTCGCCCGTGCCGATGGCGAAGCCGCCGACGCCGAGCGCGAGCATGGCGCGAACGAAATTGACGGACGGCGTGGGGGAAGGCACAGCATGGCCGCTGTCGGCCGCCGCGGTGGGAAGGTTCAAGACCAGGCTCCAGGAGGGACGCCCGGCGCTGCGGGCAACCGGCGATTTTAGGGTTAACCCCTAACGCCCGTCGCTCTCAGATGGCGACGAGCTGCCGGACACCCTGCGCTTCCATGTCCTTGCCTTGCCCGCGCGCGATGACTTCGCCGCGCTCCATCACCAGGTATTCGTCGGCCAGTTCCTCAGCGAAGTCGTAGTACTGCTCGCACAGCACGATGGCCATGTCGCCCCGGTCGGCCAGCATGCGGATGACGCGGCCGATGTCCTTGATGATCGATGGCTGGATGCCCTCGGTCGGCTCGTCGAGGATCAGCAACTTCGGCCCGGGCGCGAGCGCCCGCGCGATCGCGAGCTGCTGTTGCTGGCCGCCCGACAGGTCGCCACCACGCCGATTCATGAACTGCTTGAGGATCGGGAACAGCTCGAACAGCTCGGCCGGAGTCGGCGTGCTGCCGCGCTTGTACGCGAGCCCCATGCGCAGGTTCTCTTCAACGGTGAGCCGCGCGAAGATCTCGCGCCCTTGCGGCACGAAACCCATGCCGGCGCGGGCGCGCTCGTAAGGCGTCTTCCTGTGGATCGGCTGGCCGTCGAATTCGATGCTGCCGCTCTTGATGGGCACCAGGCCCATCAAGCTCTTGAGCAGCGTCGTCTTGCCGACGCCGTTGCGGCCGAGCAGCACGGTGACTTTGCCGAGCGAGGCGGTGAAGCTGACGTCCCGCAGGATGTGCGAGCCGCCGTAGTACTGGTGGATGTTTTTGACTGTGAGCATGGCTTGGGTCTCGGGTCAGATCTTTGGCGATGGATGGGCCGCCCAGCATGCGCTGCGTGCGCCGCCAGCCCACTGCGCCGGCCGCTTCGCGGCTCCCCTGCAGTGCTCGCGCAGTCGGGCCGTCGCAGAACTCGCTGCGTTCGCTACGCTCACTTCGCTCAGACAGCTGCGACGAGTCAGATGACGAAGCGCGTGTCCTTCGGCACGCGCGCCCGACTGCGCTGCGCGCTTCGGCGGCGCAGAGGGCTGGCAGCGCACGCAGCACATGCCGGGCTCGTGGCTGCGCAAAGGGCGGTGTCCTCTTCGATCAAGCGCAACGTCCCGCGTCGGCGGGCGGTATGCCTGCGGGCGAGCGTCAGCCTGCGGCGAGCACCGCAGCCAAAGACGGATCAGGGCCGCAGCTGTTTGAGCGAAGCGAGTTCTGCGGACCCCGTCTTTGGGAAGGAGCAGCAGCGAAGTCCGAAGGACCGCAGGCGCCAGCCGCCCGCAGGCATACCGTCCGCCGACGACGCACCGCACCCGCACAACAGCGAACTCAGCGCCCAAGGTAAACCTCGATCACCCGCTCGTCCGCCTGCACCTCGTCCAGCGTGCCTTGCGCCAGCACCGAGCCGTCGCACAGCACCGTGACAATTTCCGAGATGGTGCGGATGAAGCTCATGTCGTGCTCCACCACCATCAGCGAATGCTTGCCCTTGAGCGTCAAGAACAGCTCCGCGGTACGCGCCGTCTCCTCGTCGGTCATGCCGGCGACGGGCTCATCGAGCAGCAGCAGCTTCGGGTCCTGCATCAGCAGCATGCCGATCTCGAGCCACTGCTTCTGGCCGTGGCTCAGGTTGCCGGCCATGCGGCTCACGCTGTCGGCCAGGTGAATGGTCTCGAGGATCTCGGCCAGCCGGTCGCTCTGGGCCGAATCGAGCTTGAACAGTATCGAGCGCTTCACACCCTTGTCGGTCTTGAGCGCCAGTTCGAGGTTCTCGAACACGGTGAGATGCTCAAAAACCGTCGGCTTTTGGAACTTGCGGCCGATGCCCAACTGCGCGATCTCGGCTTCCTTGTGTCGCAAGAGGTCGATGGTGCTGCCGAAGAACACCGTGCCTTCGTCGGGGCGCGTCTTGCCGGTGATGATGTCCATCATCGTGGTCTTGCCGGCGCCGTTCGGGCCGATGATGCAGCGCAGTTCCCCGGGCGCGATGTCCAGGCTCAACTTGTTGATCGCCTTGAAGCCGTCGAAGCTCACGCTCACGTCTTCCAGATACAGGATGCGGCCGTGCGTCACATCGACTTCGCCGGGCGTCGCGAGGCGGCCGTAGCCGGCCTCTCGGCCACCGGACTCGGTGTTCTGTCCCGGCGCGATGTCCTTGACGCGCGCGATGCGCTGGGCGCCCTGCTCCATCAGGTCGGGCGTCATGCGCGGGCTCCCTTCGTTTCGGTGGCCAAGGGCGCCAGCGCGCTCGGCTCCACGCCTTCCGACGCCGCCAGCGCACGCTGCGCTTCGAGGCGGCCGGCGCTCGGCGCCTTGTCCTTCGACATCCACTTGCGCACCAGCCCCACGATGCCGTTGGGCAGGAACAGCGTCACGGCGATGAAGAGCGCACCGAGGAAGTACAGCCAGTACTCGGGGTAGGCGACCGTCAGCCAGCTCTTGGCGCCGTTGACGATGAAGGCGCCGATGATCGGTCCGATCAATGTGGCGCGGCCACCGACCGCGGCCCAGATCGCGATCTCGATGGAGTTGGCTGCGCTCATCTCGCCCGGGTTGATGATGCCGACCTGCGGCACGTACAACGCGCCGGCCACGCCGCACATGATGGCCGAGATGACCCAGATCGTGAGCTTGTACGGGAGCGGGTTGTAGCCCGAGAACATGACACGTGTTTCGGCATCGCGGATGGCCTGCAGCACGCGGCCGAACTTGCTGGCAATGAGCCACTTGCTGAACAGGAAGAAGCCCAGCAGCGTGAGGCCCGTGAGCGCGAAGAGCGTCATGCGCATCTCCTGCGTGGCGATCGGAATGCCCAGGATGCGCTTGAAGTCGGTGAAGCCGTTGTTGCCGCCGAAACCCGTCTCGTTGCGGAAGAACAGCAACATCGCCGCGAAGGTCAGGGCCTGCGTGATGATCGAGAAGTACACACCCTTGATGCGCGAGCGGAAGGCGAAGAAGCCGAACACGAAGGCGATGAGGCCGGGCACCGCGACGATCAGCAGCAGCGTCATCGCGAAGCTGCCGCTGAAGGTCCAGTGCCAGGGCAACTCTTTCCAGTCGAGGAAGACCATGAAGTCGGGCAGCTCGCTCTTGTAGTTGCCGTCGGTGCCGATCTGGCGCATCAGGTACATGCCCATCATGTAGCCGCCGAGCGCGAAGAACAGGCCGTGGCCGAGCGACAGGATGCCGGTGTAGCCCCAGATCAGGTCCATCGCCAGCGCGCAGATCGCGTAGCACATGATCTTGCCGACCAGCGCGACGGCGTAGTCGCTCATGTGCAGCGGGCTGCCGGCCGGCACCACGATGTTGAGCACCGGCGCCACCGCGCAGACCACGATCAGCGCGACGAAAAAGGTGGTCCAGCCCTTGCCGCTGAGCAGCGGACCCTTGGTGGGAAGTACGACGTTGCGGCTCATGCTTCTGCGCTCCGGCCCTTGATCGCGAAGATGCCCTGGGGCCGCTTCTGGATGAAGATGATGATGAAGACCAGCACCGCGATCTTGGCCAGCACCGCGCCGGCCCAGCCTTCGATGAACTTGTTGAGGATGCCCAGGCCCAGCGCCGCGTACACGGTGCCTGCCAGCTGGCCGACGCCGCCCATCACGACCACCATGAAGCTGTCGACGATGTAGCTCTGGCCGAGGTCGGGGCCGACGTTGCCGATCTGGCTCAGCGCGCAGCCCGCGAGCCCCGCGATGCCCGAGCCCAGCGCGAAGGCGTAGGTGTCGATGCGCGCCGTGTTCACGCCCATGCACGAGGCGATCGGCCGGTTCTGCGTGACGCCGCGCACGAACAGGCCGAGGCGCGTCCTGCCGATCAGCCAGCCCATCGCCAGCAGCACGAGCACCGCGAACACGATGATAAAGATGCGGTTCCAGGGCAGCGTGACGTTGCTGAGCATCGTGAAGCCCCCGCTCATCCAGCCCGGGTTCTCGACGCCGACGTTCTGCGCGCCGAAGAGCGTGCGCACCAGTTGCTGCAGCATCAGGCTGATGCCCCAGGTGGCCAGCAGCGTTTCGAGCGGCCGGCCGTAGAGGAAGCGGATCACGCCACGCTCGAGCACCGCGCCGACCAGCGCCGACGCGAGAAACGCGACCGGGATCGCAGCGATCAGGTACCAGCCGAAGGCCACCTCGGGCAGGTAGCGCTGGAAGACGCCCTGCATCACGTAGGTCGCGTAGGCGCCGATCATCATCAGCTCGCCGTGCGCCATGTTGATCACGCCCATCAGCCCGTAGGTGATGGCCAGGCCCAGCGCGGCGAGCAGCAGCACCGAGCCGAGGCTGATGCCGCTGAAGACGGCGTTGATGCGGTCGCCCCAGACGAGCGCGCCATCGATGCTGGCGATCGACGCGACGATGACCGCCTTGACGCTCGCATCCGTCTCATCGGCCAGCCGCTGGTTGAGCAGCAGCTTGGTATCGGGGCTCTTGCTCACGGCCAGCGCCTTGGCCGCGGCGATGCGCTTGGCCGGATCGGCGCTGCTCAGCATCGAGGCCGCGCGCACGAGTTCGAGCCGGGCCTTGATGGCGGGGTTACTTTCAGCCGCCAGCGCCTTCTCGACCGCGGGCAAGCGCGATTCGCTCGGCTCCTTCAGCAGGTTCTGCGCCGCCTCCGCGCGCACCTTCTCGTCGGCACTGGTGAGCGCCAGCACGGCCTGCGCGGCGTCGAGGGCGCCGCGCATCAGGTTGTTGTTGACGACATCCTCGGCGTCGTCCGGCACAGCCGCTTCAGCGCCGGTGACCGGGTCGTAGCCCTTGTCGTCCTTGATCAGGAAGACCTTGTCTTCGGTGTAGCGGACGGCGTCGTCCGCCATCGCCTGGATGAAGGCCGCTGTCTTGTCGTCCGCCGTGAGCACCGCCTTGTCGAGCGCGACGATGCGCTCTTCGGTATCGCCGGAAGCGATGGCTTTGGCTTCTTCGGCAGTGAGCGCGTGACCCGGAAGGGCCACCAGCAGCAAAAGCGCCGCAAAGCAGAAATGGATGAGGCGCATAGGAATGGGGAGACGCGAGGGTCCGGGATCTGATTCCAGAAACACCGCGGAACCGGCTCCGCCGGGCCGCTGGTGTTGCCCCCGGTAGGGGGTGGGCGCCCGGACACGAAGTGCCGGGCGACCTGGGGGCGAGCTAATTCACATCGACTTGCCGGCAGGCTGATCCGGCTTCTTGTCGTTGCCTTCGATGTACGGGCTCCAGGGCTTGGCCTTGACCGGTTCCTTGGTCTTCCACACCACGTTGAACTGGCCGTCGGCCTTGATCTCGCTGATGAACACGCTCTTGTGCAGGTGGTGGTTCTTCTCGTCCATCTTCGAGACGATGCCCGATGGCGCCTTGAAGGTCTGGCCGGCCATGGCGGCGATCACCTTGTCGGTGTCGGTCGACTTGGCCTTCTCGACCGCCTGCTTCCACATGTTGATGCCGATGTAGGTGGCTTCCATCGGGTCGTTGGTCAGCGGCTTGTCCTTGTGACCGGCGATGTTCTTGGCCTTGGCGTAGTCGCCCCACTTCTTGATGAACTCGGTGTTGGTCGGGTTCTTGATCGACATGAAGTAATTCCATGCGGCCAGGTGGCCCACCAGCGGCTTGGTGTCCACGCCACGCAGCTCTTCTTCACCGACCGAGAAGGCGACGACCGGCACGTCTTTGGCCTTGAGGCCCGCGTTGCCCAGTTCCTTGTAGAAGGGCACGTTGGAGTCGCCGTTGATGGTCGACACCACGGCGGTCTTGCCACCGGCCGAGAACTTCTTGACGTCGGCGACGATGGTCTGGTAGTCGCTGTGCCCGAAAGGCGTGTACTTCTCGTCGATGTCCGAGTCTTTCACGCCCTTGCTCTTGAGGTAGGCGCGCAGGATCTTGTTGGTGGTGCGCGGGTAAACGTAGTCGGTGCCCAGCAGCACCCAGCGCTTGGCGGCGCCACCTTCCTTGCTCATCAGGTAATCGACCGCCGGAATGGCCTGCTGGTTGGGTGCGGCGCCCGTGTAGAAGACGTTCTTCGACAGCTCTTCACCCTCGTACTGCACGGGGTAGAACAGGAGGCCATTCATTTCCTCGACCACCGGCAGCACCGACTTGCGCGACACCGAGGTCCAGCAGCCGAAGATCACCGAGACCTTGTCCTGGCCCAGCAACTGCTTGGTCTTCTCGGCGAACAGCGGCCAGTTGGAGGCCGGGTCGACGATCACGGGCTCGAGCTTCTTGCCCATCACGCCGCCCTTGGCGTTGATCTCGTCGATCGCCATCAGCACCGTGTCTTTCAACACGGTTTCGGAAATGGCCATGGTGCCCGAGAGCGAGTGCAGCACGCCGACCTTGATGGTGTCGGCAGCGAATGCGGGCGCTGCGCCGAGGGCGGCCAGCGCGACGGAGGCGGTGATCGCCTTGAGTGTGAAACGACGTTGCATGAGCATCCTTCTCCGGTGGTTGTTTGAATCGGTCGCCAGCACGTTGCTGACGATGGATGCAGTGTCCGGAGAAGGGATGCGCGGAGAAATACGCCGGGTGGCGTACAGGATGGAGGAGGCTCAAGGCGCCTTGGCCGGCGCTCTCTCGAATTGACGTGCCACGAAGGCCCAGACCAGCTTCGATGCGTCCGGCCCCGTGGCATCGCTGAAGGGCAGGCTGGCCAGGCCGCCGCTCCACGCGTGGCCCAGCCCGGCGATCTGGCACAGCGTGACGCAGGTCTGGCCCGCGCGCTTGAAGTCGGTCACGCGCATCGGGTGGCGCTGGCCACGCTGCAGCGTGCGCTCGGGGCCAGGCCTTGCGCCGGTGGCGGCGGCCCACACCTTGGCCGCGCTGACCGCGTTGCTCGGCGCCACCACGGTGTCGGCGTCGCCGTGCAGCACCAGCATCGGCGGCAACGTCGCACCGACGGCCGCAGCGCCGAGCGCCTTCCCCACGGCGGTGGCGGGCATTGCCGGCACGCGGCTGCCGCGCATCGCGCTCAGCGCGCCGGCGGTCGATTGCGCCGCACCGGGCGCGACGCCCGAGTGCATGGCGGCCGCCTTGAAATGCAGCGGATAGCGCGTTGCGAGCAAGGCCGCCATGCCAGCGCCCGCGGACAGGCCCACGACGGCCACGCGCTCCCGGTCGACGCCGTACAGGCGGATCACTTGGTCGATCGCCACGATCAGCGTGGCCGCCTCACGGTCGGCCTTGCCCGAACGCGTCTCGTACCAGTTCCAGCAGCCCTGGGCATGGTGCAAGCGGTCCTGTTCGGGGTAGAGGACGAGAAAGCGTTCGCGGGTTGCGATGCGATTCATGCGCGTGCTGGACGCGAAGTCGCGACCGGTCTGCCCGCATCCGTGCAGCATCACGAGGAGCGGCAGTGTCTCGCCCGGTGCACGCGTGAGGCCGGCCGGCCGGTAGAGGTGGTAGCCGCGCGTGCCGCCCGCGCCGATTGCCATGCCGGTGAGCCAGTCGCCCGCGCCCGGGGGCGGCTTGCGCTGCTGCGCCACGGCGCGGCTGACCTGCTGGGTCACCTGGCCTGCCATCCGCCGGGTGTTCTTCAGCGTGGCCCGGGTCAGCGCCTTCAGGTTGCGCTGGTAAGCACGCGTCAGCGCGGAAGAGGAGGAACGTCGGGCCATCGGGGCAGTCTGAACGCGAAAGCCATGCCAGCGCGTCGGCCAAGGTCGTCGAAACGACAAGATTTCACGACCGAATGCCGCTTTGTGCCCCGCGGCGGCCAGCCGTCGGGCCTCCGTCAGTAACGCTCGGGCACCACCATGTCGGCCGGCACCGGTTGCCGCAGGTATTCGGGATGACGTTCGCGCGCCGGCAGCGCCACCGGCGCATGCGGCACCTCGTGATAGGGCAGTTGGTCGAGCAGGTGCGCGATGCAGTTGAGCCGCGCCTTCTTCTTGTCGACCGCCTGCACCACCCACCACGGCGCTTCGGGAATGTGCGTGCGTTCGAGCATCACTTCTTTCGCGCGGGTGTATTCCTCCCAGCGGCGGCGGCTCTCCAGGTCCATGGGGCTCAGCTTCCACTGCTTGAGCGGATCGTGGATGCGACCGAGAAAGCGCATGTGCTGCTCGTCGTCGGTGATCGAGAACCAGTATTTGATGAGCGTGATGCCCGAGCGCACCAGCATCCGCTCGAAGTCAGGCACGGTACGGAAGAACTCTTCGTACTCGTCGTCGGTGCAAAAGCCCATCACGCGCTCGACGCCGGCGCGGTTGTACCAGCTGCGGTCAAACAGCACCATCTCACCGGCCGCTGGCAAATGCGCCACATAGCGCTGAAAGTACCACTGGGTGCGCTCGCGGTCGTTCGGTGCTGGCAGCGCGGCCACGCGGGCCACGCGCGGATTCAGCCGCTGCGTGATGCGCTTGATGACACCGCCCTTGCCCGCGGCATCGCGGCCCTCGAACAGGATGACGACCTTCTGCTTGCTGTGCTGCACCCAGTCCTGCAGCTTGACGAGTTCACCCTGCAGCCGGAACAGCTCGGTGAAGTAGGCCTGACGCGCGGCCTTGTCGGTCGCGACAGGCGATGTGCCGTGTTCGCCATCGATGATCCGGTCTTCGATCTCCAGCTCGATCTCTTCGTCGTAGCTGTCCATCAGGTCGCGGGCGATGCGCTGCATCAGGTCGTCCTGGGCGGGGAGCGAGGAGGTCGTGAATGTCATGGCGACGATGCTGCCGCCGCGACATGACGGCTGTGTGACGGTCGTCACGCCGTTGTCATGTGCGCGCGCCACCATCGCCGGCTTGCCTCTTGCACCCGAACTCCTTGCCGGCGCCTACGGTGGCGATGAAGCCGGCCTGATCTGCGGCTATCTTTTCGACGCTGCCGCGGCGGAGCCGGCGTGCGCACTCGATTCGGTCGCAGCGGCTGCGTGGCTGGACGACGACCTGCGCACCGCCGCCGGATCCGGCGCTTACCTGTGGCTGCACTTCAACCTGAGTCACACACAGGCCGAGCGCTGGTTGCTGCGCCACGCGGCGCTTTCGGACACCTTCTACGAGGCCTTGCGCGACGGCCTGCATTCAACGCGCATCGAGCGCGCCGACGACGCGCTGGTGGCGGTCATCAACGATCTGCATTTCGACTTCCGCTTCGAGCCGTCGGACATATCGACGCTGTGGATCAACGTCGGCCCGCGGCTGGTGGTCACGGCGCGCACCAAGCCGCTGCGATCGGTCGACGCCTTGCGCACGGCCGTGCGGGCGGGCGATGCGCCGCGCTCGAGCACGGAATTGCTCGAACATTTGCTGCGCACGCAGGCCGACGTGCTGGTGGCCATCGTGCGCGACGCCACCGCGCGCATCGACGGCATCGAGGACGAGTTGCTGACCGGTCGGCTCGACCACAAGCGCGCGCGGCTCGGTGAGTTGCGCCGATTGCTCGTGCGGCTGCAGCGTCTGCTGGCGCCCGAGCCGGCCGCCCTCTTCCGGCTGCTGCAAAGTCCGCCGGGCTGGATGGCAGAGCACGACGCGCTGGCGCTGCGCGGCGCCAGCGAGGAGTTCTCGGTCGTATTGCGCGACATGCAGGCGCTGCAGGAGCGCATCAAGCTGCTGCAGGAAGAGATCGCGGCCAACGTGAACGAGGACAACAACCGCAGCCTGTTCGTGCTGACGGTGGTGACGGTGCTGGCGCTGCCGATCAACATCCTGGCAGGCCTGTTCGGCATGAACGTCGGCGGCATTCCGCTCGCGGACCACGCGCACGGGTTCTGGATCGTGGTGGCCATCGTTGCGAGCTTCACGGCCGTGGCCGCGTGGCTCGCGTTCCGGCGCAAGAAGCGCTGAAGGCCTGTCGCGCTGCGCCTCGCTGCGCGCGTCATCGCACGCCAAGAAATAGAATGACGGCGTGACCGCCATCCTCAACGCCGACCTGCATTGCCACTCCGTGGTCTCCGACGGCACGCTGACGCCCGAAGCACTGGCCCAACGCGCGGCCGCCAATGGCGTCGAGCTCTGGGCCCTGACCGACCACGACGAGATTGGCGGCCAGCACCGCGCGGCCGCGGCGGCGCGCGCGAACGGCATGCGCTACCTCACGGGCACCGAGATTTCCGTCACCTTCGCCAATGAAACCGTGCACATCGTGGGGCTGGGCTTCGACCCCGATGACGCCGCGATGGCGCAAGGCCTGTACGACACGCGCGGCGGCCGTGGCAAGCGTGCACAGGAGATGGCCGAAGGGCTGGCCAGGGTCGGCATCCATGGCGCCTACGAAGGCGCGTTGCGCTTCGTCGGCAACCCGGAGTTGATTTCGCGAACGCATTTCGCGCGCTTCCTCGTGGAGAGCGGTGCCTGCAAGGACACCTACGAGGTCTTTCGCAAGTACCTGACCGAAGGCAAGCCCGGCTATGTGCCGCACCGCTGGGCCAGCCTGAAGGACGCCGTGCAGTGGATCACCGCGGCCCAGGGTGTGGCGGTGATCGCGCACCCCGGGCGCTACAAGTTCACCGCGAACGAGGAGTACGCGCTCTTTGTCGAATTCCAGTCGCACGGCGGCAAGGCGATCGAGGTCGTCACCGGCAGCCACACGCCGGCCGAGTACGTCGAGTACGCCGACAAGGCGCTGGAGTTCGGCTTCGCCGCCTCGCGTGGCAGCGACTTCCACAGCCCGGAAGAGAGCCGCTGCGATCTCGGCAAGTTGCCACCGCTGCCCGGCGCGTTGACGCCGGTGTGGGACCTGCTCGACCATCGCATTCAGTGACCGAGAGCGTGCGCCCCGGTGCCGACGACACGTCTGCTGCGCTCGCGAACGCACGCGCGGCCGCCAAGGCCACGCGCGATCGTGAATCGGAACGCATCCTGGCCGGCATCGGCCTCGTGCTGCTGGCCACGGCCTGCTTCGCGACGCTCGACACGGCCAGCAAGTTCTCGACGGCCAGCGTGCCGATCCTGATGGCGGTGTGGTTCCGCTATGCCTTTCAGGCCGTGGCGACGACGGCGGTGCTGCTGCCCCTGCATGGCACGCGCTTGTTGCAGACGCGGCATCCGCGTTACCACTTGCTGCGCGGCGCGTTGCTGCTGGCCTCCACCGTCCTGGCCTTTCTGAGCCTTCGCTACATGCCGCTTGCAGAGTTCACCTCGATCCTGCTGATCGCGCCGCTGGTGGTCACGCTGCTCGCGGCCACGACACTCAAGGAGCAGGTGTCGCCGTTGCGCTGGTCGCTGGTGGCCGGCGGCTTCATCGGCACGCTGGTGATCCTGCGACCCGGCGGTGCAGCCTTCAGTTGGGCGATCGTGCTGCCGCTCTGCCTGGTGCTCACCAACGCGTGGTTCCAGGTGCTGACCAGCAAGCTCGCACGGACCGAGGACCCGCTCACCATGCACTTCTACACGGGCTGGGTGGGCGCGCTGCTCTCGGCGCTGGCGCTGCCCTTCGTGTGGACCGCGTTGCCGTCGTGGCATTGGTGGGCGCTGCTGTGCCTGATCGGCTTCATGGGCACGGTGGGCCACTTCCTGCTGATCCTCGCTTACCAGCGGGCGCCGGCCTCGACGCTCACGCCCTACATTTACGCCCAGATCGCCTTCGCGATGGTCGGCGGCTGGCTCATGTTCTCGCATGTGCCCGACCGCTTCTCGCTCATCGGCATGGCACTCATCGCCGTCTGCGGCGCGGCGGGCGCATGGCTCACCGTGCGCGAGCGCCGCGTCCCCATCGAACCCGCCGAATCCTGAAGGAACATACGCATGGCCCAGTATTTCGAAGTCCATCCCGAAAACCCGCAGCAGCGCTTGCTCAAACAGGCGGTGGCGCTGCTCGCGCGCGGCGAGGTCGTTGCCGTGCCCACCGATTCGAGCTACGCGCTGGCCTGCCATCTGGACGACAAGGACGCGGTCGACAAACTGCGCCGCATCCGGCAGGTCGACGACAAGCATCACCTGACGCTGCTCTGCAGGGACCTGAGCGAGCTGGCGAACTACGCACGCGTCGACAACCGGCAGTACCGGCTGCTCAAGGCCGCCACGCCGGGGCCCTACACCTTCCTGCTTGAAGCCACCAAGGAAGTGCCGCGGCGCGTGAGCCACCCCCAGCGCAAGACCATCGGCCTGCGCGTGCCCGACCACAAGGTGCTGTGCGAGCTGCTCACCCTGCATGGCGCACCGCTGCTGGCGACCACGCTGATTGCGCCGGGCGAAACCGAGGCGCTGAACGATGCCCAAAACATCCGCGAGCGTTTCGAAAAACAGATCGGCGCCGTCATCGACGCAGGCGCCTGCGCGTCGGAGCCGACCACCGTGGTCGACCTGACGCCGATGGGCGACGGCGACGAACCACTCATCGTGCGGCAAGGCCGCGGTTCGCTGGCGCTGCTGGGACTCTGACGCGCCGGGTCGTCTGAGACAATCGACGGGTGGACATCTCCAACGTCATTCAAACCATCCTCATCTACGCCTTGCCGGTGATCTTCGCGATCACGGTGCATGAGGCAGCCCACGGTTACGTGGCGCGTTATCTGGGCGACAACACGGCCTACGTGATGGGACGGGTCACGCTCAATCCGGTGAAACACATCGATCCCATTGGCACCATCCTGATGCCGCTGTTGCTGTTTTTCGCCACCTCCGGCGCGTTCCTTTTCGGCTATGCCAAGCCGGTGCCGGTCAACTTCGGGCGTTTGCGCAACCCCAAGCGCGACATGATCTGGGTGGCACTCGCCGGGCCGGCCTCCAACTTCATCATGGCCATCCTGTGGGCGCTGTTGCTGGTCGGGCTGGTCGCCAGCGGCGTGGATGAAACCTTTTTCATCAAGATGGCGCAGGGCGGTGTACTGGTCAACCTCGTGATGTGGGCCTTCAACCTGTTCCCGCTGCCGCCACTGGACGGCGGCCGTGTGCTCGCCGGCGTATTGCCACGCGGTGCGGCGCAGGACTTCCTTGCGCGCATCGAGCCCTTCGGCTTCTTCATCGTGATGGGCCTGGTGCTCCTGGGCATCGTGAGCACCTACTGGCTCCGGCCACTCATGGGCTTCGGCTACGACGCCATCAACCTCCTGATCACGCCCCTGACCGCCTTGCTGCGCTGACCCCCCGAGTTCCCCATGTCATCGACCTCTTCAGCGCCAACGCGCTTTCTCACCGGCATCACCACCACCGGCACGCCGCACCTGGGCAACTACGTGGGCTCGGTGCGGCCATCGGTGCGCTTCAGCCAACGCGCCGACGTGCAGAGCTTCTACTTCCTGGCCGACTACCACGCGCTGATCAAGGTCGGCGAGCCGGCGCGCATCCAGCGCTCGACGCTCGAGATCGCAGCGACATGGCTGGCCTGCGGGTTGGACCCGGAGCGCGTCACCTTCTACCGCCAGTCCGATATTCCAGAGATTCCGGAACTGACGTGGCTCCTCACCTGCGTGACTGGCAAGGGCGTGCTGAACCGCGCGCATGCCTACAAGGCACAGGTTGACAAGAACGCGGCCCGCGGCGAAGACCCCGACGCCGACGTGACGGCCGGCCTCTTCATGTACCCGGTGCTGATGGGCGCCGACATCCTGATGTTCAACGCGCACAAGGTGCCGGTGGGACGCGACCAGGTCCAGCACATCGAGATGGCACGCGACATGGCGCAACGCTTCAACCACCTGTATGGCGAGCACTTCACGCTGCCTGAAGCCGAGATTGACGAGGCCGTCGCCACCTTGCCCGGCCTCGATGGCCGGAAGATGAGCAAGAGCTACGACAACACGATCCCGCTGTTCACGCCGCGCGCTCCCTTGCAAAAACTCATCGCGGGCATCGTGACCGATTCGCGCGCGCCCGGCGAACCCAAGGACACCGAAGGCTCGGCGCTGTTCCAGATCTACCAGGCGTTCGCGGACACTGACGAAACCACCGCGCTTCGCAAAGCCTACGCCGAGGGCATTGCCTGGGGCGATGCGAAGCAGATGCTTTTCGAGCGCATCGACCGCGAAGTCGCGCCGATGCGCGCGCACTACGAGGCACTGATCAACGATCCGGCCCGGATCGAGAAGATCCTGCTGGCCGGCGCGGACAAGGCACGTGCGCAATCCGTCCCGTTCATCGGGCGCTTGCGGCAGGCCGTCGGCTTGCGCCCACTGAGTGCGCCCGCCAGCGCTGCGAGCGGCAAGGCCGCCAAGGTGGCGCTCCCCACGTTCAAGCAATACCGCGAGCGCGAAGACGGCCGCTTCTACTTCAAGCTGCTGGCGGCCGATGGCGCCCTGCTGCTGCAAAGCCGGGGCTTTGTCGCGCCGCAGGAAGCCGGCGCGGCCATCGCCGCGCTCCAGCAACAGGGCGGTGCGGCCGTGAAGGCACTGGCCGCGCAACTCGAACCCCTCCACAATGAGGACGTGCAGGCCGTGGAGGATGCACTGGCGGCCTTGGCCCATGCGGCCAGCGTCGCCGGATAGGGTGATCCAGGGGATGATTTCGCGCCGACGATAAAAATCGAACGACTGTCGGCGCATCGAACAGTACAAAGTAAAATCATGAGCATCTACGTTATCGACGACCACCCCCTGATGCGCGACGCCATCGTGATGGTGCTGCGGCGGCTGAAGCCGGCAGAGAACATCATCGAACTGGAGCGGCTCGACAAATTGGCCGCTGCCGTCAAGCAGCACGGTGCGCCGCAGCTGTTCTGCCTCGACCTGAAGTTGCCCGACACCACCGGCTGCTCCGGCGTGATCGCGGTCAAGCAGATCTATCCGGATGTGCCGATCGCGGTCTACTCGGCGTCGCCGGCGTCGGACATGGAAGAGGCCTGCATCGAGGCGGGCGCCGATACCTACATCGAGAAATCGGCCGGCTCGGCAGAGCTGACCGCGGCACTGCGCGGCCTGCTGATGGCCGACTCGGAATCCGAGGAGCCGGTCGCCGCCGCCACGGGCAAGTTGTCGAAGCGCCAGACGCAGTTGATCGCGATGCTCGACAAGGGCATGAGCAACCGCGATATCGCGACCGATCTGGAGATCAGCGAGCACACGGTGAAAGTGCACCTCTGGCGCCTGTTCCGCCGGCTGGGTGTGAAAAGCCGGACCCAGGCGCTGCACCACGCCCGCACCAACGGGCTGCTCTCCTCGAGTTCGAGCTAGTCCCGGCCCGGCCCGCGCGCACGGCTGGGCGCGCTAGCCGACCGCGCCGGAGATCCGGGTCTGCGCCTGCGACTCGTCGGCGTCGTGCAGCGCAACCCGGAACACACTGCCGCGCCCCAGCTTCGACCGCACACTGACCGGGTGGCCGAGCGCATGCGACAGGCGCGCGACGATGGCCAGGCCCAAGCCGAAGCCGTCCGACGTGCCGGAGTGGTCGGCCACCTTGTAGAACTCCAGGAAGACGTCGCGCAGGTGTTCGCGCGCAATTCCGATACCGGTGTCCCAGACCTCGACGCGCAAGCCGTTGCGGGTCTGGCGTGATGCCAGCAGGATGCCGCCTTCGGCCGTGTACTTGATGGCGTTGGCCAGCAAGTTGCCCAGCATGCGGCGCACCCGGATGGGATCGGTCAGCACCGTGCCGGACGCCACGTGCACGCTGAACTTCAGGCCCTTGGCTTCCGCAACCGGCCGGTACTGAAGTTCCAGATCGTGCAGCAGTTGGCCGACCTCAACCCGCTCGATGTGCAGCCGTACCTGCCCCGAATCGATGCGCGCCAGGTCGAACAGGGAATCGAACAGCGCGTTGACCGCGTGGGTCGCGCGGACGATCTTCGGCGCGATTTCCTGCACCAGTTCCGGCTCGTTGCGCAGCCAGTCGGCGTAGAGCGAGAGCGCCAGCACCGGCTGCCGCATGTCATGCGCAGCGCTGGCGAGAAAGCGGTTCTTCATGGCCACGGCCGACACCGCTGCCTGCCGCTGCTGCGTCAGGGAGTTGATCAGGATGTGGTTATGAAACAGCAGCTCGAAGCTGTTGCGCGCAGTCTCGTGGATGCGGCGACCCGCACGCAGCAACAGGAACCAGTGCAGCATTGGCAGCAGCAGGAAGCCGTAGTGGAAATGCGGTCGTTCGAAATCAAGTTCGATCACGCGAAAAATCACCGCCGCCACCATCGCGATGAACAGGGTGTTGACATAGCGCAGGAGCAAGGGCGGGTGCAACGACAGGCCGTTGAGCGGGAAGGTCGCCACGCCGGCCACGATCAGCCAGCTCATGAACTGGTTGACCAGGGGTGCGCGCTCGAAAAAGATCAGGATGGACACGCCCCAGACGAAGGCACTGCCTGCCCACAGAATGCTGTAGCGCTCGATGAATTGTTCTTGCGCGACGGAATCCTTGTCCGCATAGCGCAAGGCATAAACTCTTTCGCCCCAGATGCGCCATCCGGTGGCACCGAGTCCCAGCGCAAGCCAGCAAATCAGTTGCCAGGCGGGCACGTGTCCCCAGCTGAGCCCGACCATGGCCGGCATCAGAAGCGCGGCGAGCAGGTAGGACCCACGGGCGGCCCGCATCAGGCTGCGGATCAGTTCGCCGCGGACCCACGGTTCGGCTTCGTCGGCGGAGGCCGGCGCGGGCGTCAAACTGGCGAACGACGAGTTCCCGAGTCCTGCAAACGACGAATTGCCAATCATGGCGCTCTGTCCTCTGTCGTTGGGGCCAAGGAAAAAGAGGGCCGCTGGTGGGCGCCTCCGAAAAGTCGTCGATCTTAGCGGCGTTGACCTCTACAGCAGCCGTGCGTTTGTACGGGCTGACCGCGCACCCACGCGCTCAGTGGGCCGAAAGGTACTTGAGGAGGACACCGAAGGCCACGCCCAGGACGATCGTCAGGATGATCCCCTTCCAGGGAATGGACTTGGGCAGTGGTTCAAGGGGTTGGCGGGTCGACTCGAACGCCGCATAGCCGGTGTCGGGCTTGTCTTTCGACCAGTCGTAGAAGTTGTCGCGTTCGGTGTTCACTAAGCCATTATGCTTACTTTTTAACCTTCGTTCGACATTTAAAACCGGGACACGGACAGGCAAAAAAAATAGCCCCGTAAGGGGCCATTTCTGGAGGAGAGGGAGGGATTCGAACCCTCGGTACGTTTCCGTACGCCTGATTTCGAGTCAGGTACATTCGACCACTCTGCCACCTCTCCGGTCGCTGTCGAGCCTCTGATTCTAGCAGCAGAAAATCGCAGTTTCGAAGCCCGCCATGGATCAGCCGCGCAGCAATTCCATTCCGCGCAGGTAGGGGCGAAGCGCCTTCGGCACCGTGATGGAGCCGTCGGCATTCTGGTGGTTCTCCAGCACCGCGACCAGCGCGCGGCCCACCGCCAGCCCCGACCCGTTGAGTGTGTGCACCAGCTCGTTCTTGCCCTGGGCGTTCTTGAAGCGGGCCTGCAGCCGGCGCGCCTGGAAGGCCTCGCAATTCGATACCGAACTGATTTCACGGTAGGTGCCTTGCGCCGGCAGCCAGACTTCGAGGTCGTAGGTCTTGGTCGAGCCGAAACCCATGTCACCGGTGCACAAGAGCACCACACGGTACGGCAGCTCCAGCGCTTGCAGCACGGCTTCGGCATGGCCGGTCATCGCTTCGAGCGCTTCATAGCTTTGCTCGGGGTGCGTGATCTGCACCATCTCGACCTTGTCGAACTGATGCTGGCGGATCATGCCGCGCGTGTCGCGGCCAGCGCTGCCCGCTTCAGAGCGGAAGCACGGCGTGTGCGCCGTCAGTTTGATCGGGAGTGCCGACTCGGCCACCACTTCATCGCGCACGAAATTCGTCAGTGGCACCTCGCTGGTCGGAATCAGGTAGAGCGCCGAATGATCGGGCGCCGGCTCGCCGTCCTGGCCGCCCTTCTTTGCCGCGAACAGGTCGCCTTCGAACTTGGGCAACTGGCCCGTACCGCTGAGCGACGCGGCATTGACGATGTACGGCACGTAGCACTCGGTGTAGCCGTGCTGCTCGGTCTGCGTGTCGATCATGAACTGCGCGAGGGCGCGGTGGAGGCGCGCGATCGGGCCCTTCATCACGGAAAAGCGCGCGCCCGAGAGCTTGGCGCCCATCTCGAAATCGAGGCCGAGCGGTGCGCCGAGGTCGACATGATCCCTGGCCTCGAAACCGAGCGGCGTGGCAGCCGCGCCAGCGCCTCCTTGCGGCGCCCAGCGACGCACCTCGACGTTGCCGCTTTCGTCCTCGCCCAGCGGCACGCTGGCATGCGGCAGGTTGGGGACAGCGAGCAGCAGGGTCTGAATTTCCGGCTGGATGGCCTCGAGACGTGCGGCCTGCGATTCCTGCTCCGCCTTCAGAGCGTTGACCTCGGTCATCAGCGCCTGCACTTGCGCTGCAGCGGATTCGCCCTGGGCTTTGAGCGGGCCGATCTGCTTGTTCAGCGTGTTGCGACGTGCTTGCAGTTCCTCGGTGCGGGTTTGCAGCACTTTGCGTTCGGCTTCGAGCGCGCTGAAAGCCTCGACGTCGAGGAAGGTCTGGTTCTTCTTGCGTGTTTCAAGGCGCGCCACGGCCGAGGCCAGGTCCTTGCGTAACAGGGTGATATCGAGCATCCGCCGATTTTAGGCAGGACTGGGCTCGCCCCCAGGTCGCTGCGCACTGCGTGTCGCGACTCCCGCCCCCTACCGGGGGCAGCACCAGCGGCCCGGCGAAGCCGGTTCCGCGGTGCTCCACGATCAGCTTAATGTCGAAGGATCGACGTTAGCGCCACAGACGATCAAACAGACTTTCTCGCCGACCCGGGGCACATAGGCACCCGTCTGCAACGCGGCCAGCGGCAAGGCCGCCGCGGGTTCGACGGCCAGCTTGAGTTCTTTCCAGAGCCACAGTTGGGCCGCTCGGATGGCGACGTCGGGCAGCAGCAGCGCGTCGCGCACGTGCTGCTGCGTGATGTCCCAGGCGAGCGCGCCGATGCGCTTGGCGCCCAGCGAATCGGCCGCCACTCCACCCACTTCCACGTCGACCGGCGCGCCCGCTTCGCGCGCACGGAACAAGGTCGGCGCGCGCTCGGGCTCGAGTGCCACCACGCGACTGCGCTGCTCGAACCAGGCGGCCAGGCCACCGATCAAGCCGCCACCGCCGACGCTCACCAGCACCGAATCCGGCAGTCCGCCCTGCGCTTCTATTTCGCGGCCCAGGGTACCGGCGCCCGCCACGACTTCGGGCTGGTCGTAGGCATGCGTCAGTAGCGCGCCGGTCTCTAACTGACGCGCCAGGCAGGCGGCGAGCGCATCCGCGTACGCCTCGCCGACGACCACCACTTCGGCGCCCAGCGCGCGCAATTTGGCGCGCTTGGCTTCGGGGGACACGCCCGGCAGGAAGACTTCGCAGCGCACGCCGAGCGCGCGCGCGGCGGTGGCCGTGGCGATGCCGGCGTTGCCACCCGACGCGACGACCACCCCGCTGGCCGGGATGTCATGAGCGAGCAGCCGGTTCATCATCCCGCGCGCCTTGAAGCTGCCGCTCGTCTGCAAGTGCTCGAGTTTGAGCCAGACCTTCACGCCCTCGGCCAGATTCAAGCCCAGCGCTTCAGCCGGCACCTTCCATAAAGGCGTCTCCAGCAGAAAGCGCCCGGCGCGCTCGTCCATCCTGTGGGCGGCGCCTTCGATCTCGGCACGCCAGTCGAATGTGGCGCCCACGCTCGATGCACTCACGAGATGTGCCCCGGCGGCGCGATGTCGTCCAGCTTCAGCCCCTTGGGCAGCGGGAACTTGATGGTCTCTTCAATGCCGTCCATCTTGCGCACCGACACAGCGCCGAGCGCGCGGATGCGGTCGATCACCTCGCGCACCAGCACCTCGGGCGCCGACGCGCCCGCGGTGAGGCCGATGCGGCTCTTGCCCTCGAACCATTCGGCCCGGAGCTCGGCGGCCGAATCGACCATGTAGCTTTCGGTGCCCAGCCGCTGCGCGAGCTCGCGCAGGCGGTTGCTGTTGGAACTGGTCGGACTGCCGACCACGATGACGAGGTCGACCTGCGGGCTCATGATCTTCACGGCGTCCTGCCGGTTCTGTGTGGCGTAGCAGATGTCCTGCTGCTTGGGCTCGCGCACCAGCGGGAAGCGCGCACGCACGGCGGCCGAGATCTCGGCGGCATCGTCCACGCTCAGCGTGGTTTGCGTGACGACTGCGAGCTTCTCGACCTGCGCCGGCTGCACCCTGGCCACGTCTTCGACGTCTTCGACCAGGTGGATGCCGCTCGAGAGTTGTCCCATCGTGCCCTCGACCTCGGGGTGCCCCTTGTGGCCGATCATGATGAATTCGTAGCCTTCTTTCGCGAGCTTGGCGACCTCGACATGCACCTTGGTCACCAGCGGGCAGGTTGCGTCGAAGATGTCGAAGCCGCGGTCGCGCGCCTCCTGTTGTACGGCCTTGCTCACGCCGTGCGCACTGAAGACCAGCGTGGCGCCGGGCGGCACGTCGGACAGCTCTTCGATGAAGATCGCGCCCTTGGCCTTGAGCTCGTTCACCACGTAGGTGTTGTGCACGATCTCGTGGCGCACGTAGATCGGCGCGCCGAACTTGGCGATGGCACGCTCGACGATCTCGATCGCCCGGTCGACGCCGGCGCAGAACCCGCGCGGTTCCGCGAGGATGATTTCATCGAGCGTCTTGATGGCCGGGTCGCTCACAGCACACCGATGAGTTGAACTTCGAAGGTCACGGGCTGGCCCGCGAGCGGATGGTTGAAGTCGAAGCGCACCGCGCTCTCGTTCGACTCGGTCACCGCACCGGCGTAGCTGCCGGTGCCGTCGGGCGTGGGGAACTGCACCACGTCGCCCACCGCGTACTTCTCCTCGGGGTCGCCCAGCTTCGCGAGCAGGGTCTTCGCGACCCACTGCTGCATCTCGGCATTCCGGTCGCCGAATGCTTCGCCGGCGGGCAACTCGAAGGTCGTGTGCGTGCCTTCTTCGAGGCCGATCAGGCGCTGCTCCATCGCGGGAGAGAGCTCGCCGGTACCGAGCGACAGCGTCGCGGGCTTGTCGGCGAAGGTGTTGATGATGTCGCCCGCCGGACCGGCGAGCCGGTAGTGCAGGGTGAGGAAGGAGCCGGGCACGACGACCGCGGCGGAGGTGGGCAAAGACAAAATGGGTGTCCCGATAAACTGACCGCCATTTTAAGGAGCGGGGCTCTCCCTCGGTTTTCCCCGCCCATTCAGGGTCGCACCTCCTCTTCATGGCCTTCAAGGACCTCCCCGCCGACGCCCGTCCGCGCGAAAAGCTCATCGCGCGCGGCGCCGGGGCGCTCGGCGATGCAGAACTGCTCGCGCTGCTGCTGCGCACCGGCACCGCGGGCCGCAACGTGCTGCAGATGTCGCAGGAGCTGCTCGACACCTTCGGCGGCATCGCGGGCCTTCTCAACACCGGACTGGACGACCTGAAGAAGATCAAAGGCCTGGGCGGCACCGCCAAGCGCGCCGAGCTCACAGCCGTGCTCGAACTCGCGCGCCGCGCGATGGCCGAGCGGTTGAAGGAGCGCGCGGTGTTCGACTCGCCCGATGCGGTCAAGCAGTACCTGCAGTTGCACATCGCCTCGCGCCCGCACGAGGTGTTCGCCGCCCTCTTCCTCGACGCGCAGCACCGACTCATCGCGCTCGAGGAACTGTTCCGCGGAACGCTCACGCAGACCAGCGTGTATCCGCGAGAAGTCGTCATTCGCGCGCTGCACCACCACGCGGCCGCCGTGGTGCTCGCGCACAACCACCCGAGCGGCGGTGTCGAGCCTTCGCGCGCCGACGAGTCGCTCACGCAGACGCTCAAGGCCGCGCTGGCGCTGGTCGACGTGCGCGTGCTCGACCATGTGATCGTCGCCGCGGGACAGACGCTGTCGATGGCCGAGAAGGGGTTGATCTGATGGCCGTGCCGCCGAAAAAAGCCCCCGGCCTCAGATCGCTCGCTGACTTGAAGACCGTGCAGAAAACATTGGCCGACACCCGCGCCCGCGAGGCCGCCGAAGCCGCTGCCCGCGCCGCTGCAGAGAAAAAGCGCGCCGCCGAAAAAGACCTTTTCGCGCGCGCCATCGGCGCCACCGAGCCGCTCAAACGCCAGGCCGCCGTGGTCCTTTCACCCGAGCCGCCCGCCCCTATTCCGTATCAGCACCAGCTCGACGAGCAGCGCGTGCTGCGCGAATCGATCAGCGACGAGTTCGACGTGACCACGCTGCTCGACGTCGACGACGCGATGAGCTTTCGCCGCCCCGGCATCGGCACCGACGTGACGCGCAAGCTGCGCGCAGGCGAATGGTCGATCCAGCGCCAGCTCGATCTGCACGGCCTGCGCAGCGACGAAGCGCGCGAGGCGCTCGGCGCCTTCATCCGCACGGCTCACAAGGCCGGTGTGCGCTGCGTGCGCGTGGTGCACGGCAAGGGGCTGGGATCACCGGGCAAGCAACCGGTGCTCAAGACCAAGGCGCAGCGCTGGCTGATCCAGAAGAACGAGGTGCTGGCGTTCGTGCAGGCCAAACCCGCTGAAGGGGGCGCGGGGGCGCTGGTCGTGCTGCTGGCGCCGGTCGGGCGTTAGCTCAAATACTCAAGCGAAACGGGACTGCATGTTCGGACCCCCCGCGCATGCAGCCATCGCTTCCATAGCTATTCAATCCCGCGCCTTGGCTGGCCGGAAGTCGTGCGCGATGTTGCCGTTGTTGTCGATCAGCAGGGACGGCGTGGAGCTGTCCGACGTCAGGTAGAAGCCTGTCGGCAGCGGATCGGCGCTCACGTAGCTGCCGTTGCGCGTGATCTGCGGCAATTGGTCCACCGTGCGGCTCCACACCACCGCGTCGGTCTGCTTGTCGATCAGTTGCAGGATGCGCCCCTGCTCCGTCACGGGCGTCGCGTTGTAGGCGAGCAGAACGCGCGTGGCGTTTTCGGCCAGGATGTCCGCGTTGAAGCGCTTCTGCCCCGGTGGCAGCACGGTCACGTCGCTGATGCCCTGCTCCTTCAACTGCCGGACTTCGACCATCCATTCCGGTGTCACCGGGATGTACTTGTCGGGCATGGACCGCAGCCCCGAGTTATCGGCATCGAACAGCCACAGGTGAGGCCGATTCGGGTACTGGCCCGGCCGGACTTTTTGCTGATAGGTCACCAGCAGTTCGCCTGCTTGGTGGGTCGCGCCCCGGTTGCGATCGGACCGCAGCCGGACGACATCCAGGCGCTTTTCCGTGGCAACGTAGCTGTCATAGGGGCGCTTGCGCAGATCGTCGTAGCGCTCGCCTCCGCGCAGGATTTCGCCGGTGAGCCAGTACAGGTCGTAGCTCTCGCCGCTGTTGGTGGTCACCCTGAGCATGTCGGGGTAGAGGTGAGCGGTGATCTCGATCTTGGCCACGCCCACACCGAGTTGCTGCGGGTAGCGGCTGATCAGCGCCTCGTTCATGTCGACGAAGCGCGGCCCCGCCGGCTCCAGGCGCATCAGTCGCTGTTCGTTCAGGAGGAGGTACACGCTTCCGTCCGAAAAGTGCTCGATCTTCGGCCGCCTCGAACCGGTGTTGCGCTGGAAGTCGATGGTCTGCGGCTCGGCCAGGTTCTTGCCTGAGTCCAGGTCGGTGATGACGATGCGGTAGCGGTCGCTGTTTTGGTCGCCGGTCTCGAGCACGCGCACGAAACCGGTCTTGCCGCCTTCGGGCACATAGAGTGTGGACGCCTCGAGCCGGCCCGGTCGTTCGGGCGGCGGCCCCGCTTTCTTGAACATGTCGATCAGGAAGGGCGTCAGCAACAGCAGCAGGAACATCCCGGCGCCCACCGCCATCGCGACCTTGAACTTGCGCAGCTTTTCGAACTGGTCGTGCGCCATGCTGTGCACCACATGCACGCTCTTGGGCGCGTTGTTGTCGCTGAGCACGAACTCGGCCTGGCAGTTTTTGCAGGCGTAGAGGTTGGGCGTGCCGGTGACGCGGCTCGATCCGGTCGAACCGCACTGCGGACAAACGAGGCTCTTGATCTGGATGGACATGTCGTGTGGGTCGGGCAAATCGGAAGATGGCACTGGCGGCGCGAAGCAGCCTGGGCGCGCGCGGCGTTGGCGGCCTACGCCAGGTGGTTCTTCAACGGCACCGACGCATCCGCCACCACGGCCGCATCGGGACTGCGCCCCGACTCCAGCAACTTGCGGCTCATCATGTGATCGACCGGCGCGTTGGCCGATTCGGCCGCCACGAGTTGGTTGTCGACATAGTGGAACAGCGAGAAGGCATTCGGATTCGCTCCGGGCGCAGCGCGACGCACCGTGACATGCCCAGGCGTGCTTTCGGCGGGGACCAGGCCGGCCATCTGCAGGCGCATCGCGCCCTGTTCCGACCAGAACCACGGAAGCACGTCATGCGGCTTCGCGGCATCGGTGAGCGTGGCCACCGCCGTGCGCGCTTGGTCGTTCGCGTTCTGCACTGACTCGAGGCGCAGCGGGCGCGCGGCGCGCCGGTCGGGAAAGCGCGTGCAATCGCCGACCGCGAGGATCGCGGGGTCGCTGGTCTGCATGTGCGCGTCGACCACGATGCCGTCGGCGCAGTCCAAGCCCGCGGCCTTGGCCAGCGCGGTCTCGGGCACCGCGCCGATGCAGAGCAGCAGCAGGTCGACCGGCTGCCGCTTGCCGTTGATGTTGAGCTCGGCAAGGCGCGTGCCGTCGATCGCGAAGCCATCGACGACGGCGTCCAGCACCACCTCGATCCCGGCCGCGCGGTGCGTGGCCAGCACATGCGCCGACAGCTCGGGCGACACCGCACGCCCCATCAGGCGCGGTGCGACCTCGATGACGCGCACCGTCTTGCCCATCGCCTTCGCCGTGGCCGCGACCTCCAGCCCGATGAAGCCACCGCCGAGCACTGTGACGTCTTCTGCAGCCGCCAGGCGCACGCGCAGGTCCCGGGCCTGGTCGACGGCACGCAGCATCGCGACGTTGTCGAGCCCGTCGGGCAGCCCGGCCAGCCGGCGCACGCGGGTGCCGGTGGCCAGCACCAGGCGCTCGTAAGGCAACACCGTACCGGAGCGCAGCGTGACCGTGCGCGCCGCGCGATCGATCGCGGTCGCGGCATCGCCCAGGTGCAGCGTGATGCCGGCCTCGCGGTACCAGTCGGCCGCCTTGTGCGGCTGCATTGCCTCGTCGGGGTTTTTGAGAAAGGCCTTGGACAAGGGCGGCCGGTGGTACGGCTCGCAAGGCTCCTCGCACACGAGGTGGACGCGCGCGCCCTGCCCGGCTTCCACCAGGCCTGCGCAAAGTTGGGCGGCTGCGTGGCCGCCGCCGATGATGACGATCGAATTCATGGTCTTGGTGTTCAGAAGATGCGGCTCATTCGCCACGGTTGCGCATCCAGTCGGCGGTCTGGAAAAAGGAATCTCTCAGACGCGCGCGCAGCGCCTCGTCCACGCCGGTTTCGCCCATTGCCTGGTCCATGCAGGCCAGCCACTGGTCGCGCTCCTTGATGCCGATGCTGTGGCCGCCGATGGCTTGCGGCAGATGCCGCGCACGCAGCATCGGGTGGCCGAAGCGGTCGGTGTAGTACTGCGGCCCGCCGAGCCAGCCGCACAGGAACCAAAACAGGCGCTGGCGCGCGTTCTCGAGCGTGTTGCCGTGCACCGCGCGCAGCACGGCGTAGGCGGGCTCGAGCTCCATCAGGTCGTAGAAGCGGTCGACCAGCGCGCGAACCTTGTCTTCGCCGCCGATCCATTCAAAGGGCGTCGCGAACTGCGGCTTTTCCTGAATTTGCATGGGCGGCATTGTCGCTGCGCCGCCCGGCAGCGCTCAGCGCCGCGGCGGCGCCGTGCTGCCGCGGTGCACCACCTCGATCGGAAAAGACTGGAAATTCTCGTGCGGGCGCCCCTCCAGGCGCGCGATGAGTTGCGCCGCGGCCGCGTCGCCGATCTCGACGATGGGCGTGCGGATGCTGGTGAGGCCGGGCGTCTGCGTTGCGCCCAGGTCGGTGTTGTCAACGCCCGTGATCGAAATGTCTTCGGGGATGCGCAGGCCGGCGTTGCGGCAGGCCACCATGGCGCCGACGGCGAACACGTCGTTGGTGGCGACGACCGCGGTCGGCGGATCGGGCAAGGCCAGCATCCGGGACATGGCCTCCGCAGCCGATTGCAGCGCGATCGGCGCGTACTGCGCGCAGGCTTCGTCCAGCGCAAGACCGGCCTCGGCCAGCGCAGCACGCACACCGGCACCGCGGGCGCGGGCCCGGTCGTTGCCTTCGACCGGCGCGCTCAGCAAGCCGAAGCGGCGGTGCCCGAGCCCGATCAGGTGGCGCGTGATCTCGCGGGTGGCGGCTTCGTTGTCGAAGCCGATGCTCGGATGCCGGCCGAGCGGGTCCACGCCCCATGTCAGCACATAGGGCCGGCCGTAGTCTTCCAGCAGCGAAAACAGGCCGGCGTGGTGATCCAGCCCGACGAAAACGAACGCATCGACGCCGTGCTGCGTCAGTTGGCCCGCGACGCGGAGTTCCGACGCCAGGTCGTAGTGATGCTCGGCCAGCACCAGTGCGTAACCCCGCTGGTCCAGGCGCTGCTGCAAGGCGCTCGTGGTCCGTGCGTAGAGCGCGTAGTCGAACGAAGGCACCACGGCGCCGATCATCTTGCTGCGTTGGCTGCGCAACGACCGTGCCGCACCGTGCGGCATGTAGCGCAGCTTGGCGACGGCTTGAAGCACCCGCTCGCGTGTGACCGGGTCGACCTGGTCCGGCGTGTTGAGCGCGCGGGACACCGTGGCCGTCGAGACGCCTGCGAGTTGCGCCACGTCCTTGGCGCCCGAGCGGGGCCGGGCCTCCGGAGTCGCGATCAGTTCGGCGTCGTTCATGGCCGCAATTCTAGGTTCAGCATCGCGCTGTAATCGATTGCACTCATAAGCATATGGATGGGGAAAACACTAACTTCCACCGGTAGATAACGCGCCCAAGTGCTGATAAATTCCTCATGCAATCGATTACATGCCGTCGTGCACGGCGCCACCAGGAGACCATCTTGCGCTCACGCCCTGCCGCCCCACCCCTGTCGTCCGCCGGCCGTCGCTCGGTCTTGAAGCAAGCTGCAGCCCTTGGCGCTGCAGCCGCTGCTTCACCCTGGCTGCTCCCATCCGCCCATGCGCAGGATGCGGATCTGGCGCCCTACCGGAGCGCCAAGATCAACTGGCGCCAGGTCGAAGGCGAGACGATCTCCGTGGCCGTGATCCCGGCCAGTTACTTTGACAACCTGGGCGCCCTGATTCCCCAGTTCGAAGCGCTCACGGGCATCAAGGTGCGCGTCGAAAAAGTACCGCCCGGGCAGATCCGTCAAAAAGCGACGCTCGACCTGTCTTCGCGCACCGGCACCTACGCCACGCACGCCGCGGACCCGATGTACTACCCGCTCTACGTGGCGAACAAGTGGGTCGATCCGCTGGACAAGTACCTCAACGACGCGAGCCTCACCGATCCGGCGTGGTTCAAGTACGACGACATCCTGAAAGCCTGGCGCGACGCCGACTCGATCGATGGCAAGCCCTACGGCATTCCTTACGACGGCGAGGTGACGGTGCAGGTCTATCGCAAGGACCTGTACGACGCCAAGGGCCTCAAGCCGGCAACGACGCTCGATGAACTGGTGGCGAATGCCAAGGCCCTGACCGACCCGGCCAACCGCATGCACGGCCTGGCGCTGCGGGGCTTCGCCGGTGCCGGCCAGAACATGTACATCTACCCCTCGCTGCTGAGCGGCTTCGGCGGGAAATGGTTCACGGGCAAGGACCTGCGCGTCAACACCCCCGAAGCGGTGCGGGCACTCGACTGGTACGTGAACACGCTGTCGCAGTACGCCCCGCCGGCCATGCGCAACTGGAACTGGCCGGACATCGCCGACGCCTTCTCGCAGGGCACGCTCGGCTGCTACATCGACGCGCACTCCTCGGCTGCGGTGCTCATGAATCCGGAGAAATCGAAGGTCGTGGGCAAGGTCGGTTTTGCGCGCTGGCCGAAGGGCCCGAACGGCCAGTGCGCCACATCGATCTGGAACTGGGGCTTCCCGATCAACGCCGCGCTGTCGGACAAGGCCAAGAAAGCCACCTGGCTGTTCATCAGCTGGGCCACCTCGGCAGAGACACAGGCGCGCACGTCCTGGAAGTTCGCAGGTCCCGCCAAGCGCTCCGGCATCAACCGCACCTCGCTCTGGCGCTCGCCGGAATTCGCCGACGCGATGAAGGGCGCGGGCGACAACTTCATCGGCGCCGCCCTGGCATCGCTGGAGCAGGACACGAATGTTGATTGGCGCCCGCGCGTGCCGCAGTGGCCTGCCATCGGCGAGACCATGGCCACCAGCATCCAGTCGGCCCTCGTGGGACAGAAAAAGTCCAAGGAAGCGCTGGACGAAGCGCAGAACCGCATTGCGCAGTTCATGAAGGGCTGAGGCGATGGTGGCTGTTTCCGCCGCACCGCAGCGCGCAGCGCGCACGCTCGCCGCGCAGGAGCGTCGTTTCGCGCTCGCCTTGCTGGCACCCGCGCTGGCGGTCCTGCTGCTCGTGACCACGGTGCCGCTGGTCTACCTGGCGTGGAACAGCCTGCAGCGCATCGATCTCGGCATGCCGTGGATGTCGGGCTTCGCGGGCCTGGACAACTACACCAAGATGGGCAGCGATCCCCGGTTCTGGAATTCGCTCTGGCTCACGGCGGTCTACACGCTCAGCACCGTGGTGCTGCAGGTGATCATCGGGCTGTCGCTTGCGCTCCTGGTCCTGCAGATCCCGAAGGGGCAGGGCCTGCTGCGCGTCGGTGCGATCCTGCCGATCGTGCTCGCGCCGGTGGTCGTGGGCCTGTTCTGGCGCACGCTGGTGCTGGCGCCCGATGTTGGTCTGGTCGATGTCGTCACGCGGGCCCTGGGCCTCGGCAGCCACAACTGGCTGGGCGATCCGCAGCTGGCGCTCATCTCCGTCATCGCGATCCACACCTGGCAATGGACACCCTTTGCGTTCCTGGTGCTGCTGGCCACGCTCTCGACCTTGCCCGGCGACATCTACGAAGCCGCGCGCCTGGATCGCGCGGGCGCCTGGCAGCGCTTCTGGTACATCACGCTGCCGCTGATCCGGCCCGCGATCGTGATGGTGGTCATCATGCGCATGATGACCGCGCTGTCCGCCTTCGCGGCGATCTTCGCGGCCACCGGCGGCGGCCCGGGTTCATCGACGGAAATCCTCAACCTCTACGCCTACCGCACGTCCTTCACCGAGCTCAACATCGGCTACGGGTCCTCGCTGGCCATGGTTCTGCTGGGCATCACGCTGGCCATTTCGTACCTGATGTTCCGACTGCGAAAGGCCAAGGGATGAACTCGCACCGTCAAACCCTGCGCCGGGGCGCACTCTGGCTGGTCGCACTGGCGCTGCTCACCGTCTGGGCCTTTCCGGTGCTGTGGGGGCTTCTCACATCGTTCAAGTCCGAACGCGACGTGCTCGCCTACCCGCCGAAGGTGTTCTTCACGCCGACGCTCGACAACTACCGCGAGGTGATTTCCGGCGGGTCGTCGATCCTGCCGAACATCTGGTCGAGCCTCGTGGTCTCGGGTTGGACCACCTTCCTCACGATGCTGTTCGCGGTCCCGGCGGCCTATGCGCTGGCGCGGCTGCGCTATCCCGGCAAGCGCGCCTCGGGCTTCTATGTGCTCGCCACGCAGATGCTGCCGCCGGTCGGGCTGATCATTCCGTTCTACCTGGTGCTGCAGAAGGTCGGCGGCCTGGACAGCTACAGCGGTCTCACGGCCATCTACCTCACGTTCTCGCTGCCTTTCGCGGTTTGGCTCATGGTGTCGTACTTCGAGGACATCCCGTTCGAGATGGAGGAAGCCGCCCTGCTCGATCGCGCCGGGCGCCTGCGGACGCTCTGGTACGTGATCCTTCCGCAGGTGCGCGGCGGCATGGCCGTCACGACCATCTTCGTGTTCCTCAACGCGTGGAACGAGTTCCTCTTCGCCGTGGTTCTGGGCGGCAACAAGGTGCGGCCCGTGACCGTCGCCATGTACAACTTCATTTCACTCGAGCAAACGCAGTGGGCCAAGCTGGCTGCGGGCGCCATGCTGGCGATGGCGCCGGTGATTCTGATCGGCCTGTTCGCACAGCGCCATATCGTCAAGGGGCTCACCGTGGGCGCCGTCAAAGGGGGAGGACGTCGATGAGCCAGTACGGCAGGGTTCGGATGGAGGGCGTGGTCAAGAAGCACGGAAGCTTCACTGCGCTGCACGGCATGGACCTGTCCATCGCGCCGGGAGAGTTCTTTGCGCTGCTGGGGCCATCGGGCTCGGGCAAGACCACCACGCTGCGCATTCTGGCGGGGCTCGAAGAGATCGACGAGGGCCGTGTCTGGCTCGACGATGCCGACGTGACCCATCAGCAGCCAGGCGAGCGTGACGTGGCCATGGTGTTTCAGAGCTACGCGCTCTATCCGCACATGACCGTCGCCGAAAACATCGCCTTCCCGCTCAAGATGGTCGGCGTCGCCAGGTCCGAGATCGATACCGCGGCGAAGGATGCCGCAGCCAAAGTCAACATCGGTCACCTGATGGACCGCCGACCCGGCCAGCTGTCGGGCGGCCAGCAGCAGCGCGTGGCGCTGGCGCGCGCCATCGTCCGCAAGCCGCGCCTGTTCCTGCTGGACGAACCGCTGTCGAACCTCGATGCCAAGCTGCGCATCGAGACCCGTGCCGAACTGCGCCGCCTGCAACGCTCGCTCGGCGTGACGGCCGTGTACGTGACGCACGACCAGGAAGAGGCCATGACCATTGCCGACCGGGTGGCGGTGTTCATGGAGGGCCGGATGGTGCAGATCGGCACGCCCAAGGACATCTTCATGCGGCCGGCCACCGTGGCCGTGGCCGGCTTCATCGGCACGCCGCCGATGAACCTGCTGCCAGCGCACCTGCAGGGCGGCGTGGTCCGGATCGAGGGCGCGGCGGTGCCGGTGGCCGCGGCCCCGACCGGAGAGCGCGAGGTCACGCTCGGCGTGCGGCCGGGCGACCTGCGCATCGCCGCGCAGGGCATCGCTGCCCGCGTGGAGTTCGTCGAAGACCTCGGCGATGCACTGATCGTCAACCTCACGGTCGGCACGCACCGGGTCAAGCTCAAGTGCGATCCGGCCAGCGTGGCGCTCGCCGAAGGCCAGCCAGTGCACCTGTCCTTTTCTCCTGAAGCCGCCCACCTGTTCGACCGCGCCAGCGGACAAAGACTATGACCACCTCCCCCAAGAAACCCAACATCGTCCTGATCCTCAACGACGACATGGGTTACTCCGACATCGGCTGCTACGGCGGCGAAGTGCAGACGCCGAACCTCGATCGACTGGCCGGCGCCGGTTTGCGCTTCTCGCAGTTCTACAACACGGCGCGTTGCAGCCCGTCGCGCGCGTCGCTGCTCACCGGCCTGCATCCGCACCAGACCGGCATCGGCGTCCTGACCTACGACTTCGGCCCCGAGGGCTATGCGGGCAACCTCAACCATCGCTGCGTCACGATTCCGGAAGCGCTCAAGTCGAGCGGCTACCGGGCGTACATGAGCGGCAAATGGCACGTCGCGGGCAACCTGACCGAGCCCACCGATGCCTGGCCGATGCAACGGGGCTTCGATGAATTCTTCGGCACCATCATCGGCGCCGGAAGCTTTTATGACCCCAACACCCTGACGCGCGGCAACGCCAACGCGGAGCACGAAGCGTCGGCGGACGAGAACTGGTTCTACACGGACGCCATCAGCGACGAGGCCGCGGGCTTCATTCGCCAGCATGCGGCCGACCATGGCGACAAGCCCTTCTTCCAGTACGTGGCCTACACCGCGCCGCACTGGCCCCTGCATGCGCATGAGGAAGACATCGCCCGGTACAAGGGCCGCTTCGATGCGGGATGGGACGAACTGCGCGCGGCGCGGCTCAAGCGGCTGGTCGACGAAGGCCTGCTGCGCGACATCTGGAAGATCACCGACCGCGACCCGACCCAGCCGCCATGGACCGATGCCGAGCACAAGGCCTGGCTGCTGCGCTGCATGGAGGTGTATGCCGCGCAGATCGACCGCATGGACCAGGGCATCGGGCGCATCCTCCAGGCCCTGGAGGACACCGGCCAGCTCGAGAACACGCTGGTCATCTTCCTGGCCGACAACGGCGCGTGTGCGGAAGACATCCCCGAGAACGTGACCGTCGATGAGCTGGTCCACAAGCTGCGCATCGCGAAGGCGCAGACCCGCAAGGGTGAACCGGTCCACTTCGGCAACAACCCCGAGCGCATGCCCGGGCCGGAGAACACGTACCAGAGCTATGGCAAGGCGTGGGCCAATCTCTCGAACGCGCCCTTCCGCCTGTACAAGCACTGGACGCACGAAGGCGGCATCTCGACGCCGCTGATCATGCATTGGCCCCGGGGCATTCCCCAGCGCGGCGAGGTGCGGCACGTGCCCGGTTACCTGCCCGACATCATGGCGACCATCCTTGACGTGACCGCCACGCCCTACCCCGCACAGTTCGAGGGCCACGCGGTCGACGCGCTCGAAGGTCACTCGCTGCGGCCGGCCTTCGAGGCCGACACGCCCGAACGCCCGCCGATGTTCTGGGAGCACGAAGGCAATGCGGCCGTGCGCCACGGAAAGTGGAAGCTGGTGCGCAACTATCCGCTCGACTGGGAGCTGTACGACATGGACGCGGATCGGACGGAACTGCACAACCTCGCCGCGCAGCACCCCGAACGCGTGCAAGCGATGCAGACGCAATACGAAGCCTGGGCGCGCCGCTGCGGCGTGATCCCGCGCGAAAAGATCCTGCAGTTGATGAAGGATCAGAAGACGCCGCCGGCATTCTGGGAAGAAGAGATCGTGGAGGACGCGCGCAAGGCGTGAGCACGATGCAGGCCGTTCCTGGCGCGACTTCCCGCAAGGCATGCTGCACGCCACGGGCTTCCGAAGGGCCGGCGCCCGCGCGCGTTGCCGAGATCCCGACCGTTGCATCGCGCACGGCGCCGGTTCCGGATCTCGTTGCGCTGGCCGGTGGCACCTTCACGATGGGGACCGACAGCACCGAAGGATTCGCCGCCGATGGCGAAGGGCCCAGCCGAAGCGTCACGCTCCGTCCGTTCCGGATCGCGGCGACGGTGGTCACCAACGAGGCGTTTGCAGCGTTCGTCCGGGCCACCCAATACATCACGGAGGCCGAGCGTGTCGGCCACGCCTTCGTCTTTCATCTGCAGTTGCCAGCGGACCTGCGGGAGTCATCACCCGCGCCAGCGGGACTGCCCTGGTGGCGAATCGTCGAGGATGCGTGCTGGCAGCGCCCGGAAGGCCCGGGGTCCCGGACACGCGCGCGGGGCGACCTGCCGGCGGTGCAGGTGTCCTGGAACGATGCGCAGGCGTACTGCGCATGGGCCGGCGTCCGGCTTCCGACGGAGGCCGAATGGGAATACGCGGCGCGCGGTGGACTCGAAGGCAAGCGCTATGCGTGGGGCGACGAGCCGGACTCGCTTCTCGCGCCGCGTTGCAACATCTGGCGAGGGCGTTTTCCGGACGAACCGGAAGACGACTGGCGGCCGGGCCCGATGCCGGCCCAAGCGCTGTCGCCCAATGGCTACGGCCTGTACCAGCCGTGCGGCAATGTCTGGGAGTGGTGTGCCGATGTCTTCAGCGCGCATTACCACCGCGACACGCAGGCCGCAAACCCTTGGGGCCAGGGCAACGGTCACGAGCGCACCCTGCGGGGCGGCTCCTTCCTTTGCCACGACAGCTACTGCAATCGCTACCGTGTCGCGGCCCGCAGCTCCGGCGCCACCTTCAGCGCCGCCAGCAACATCGGGTTCCGCGTCGCGGCGGATGCGGCCGACGCGGGCTGAGCCGGCAGCGCGCCGAGCGCCACCGAAACATCGCAGGACCTGCGGCCTTATTGCGCCGCGCGCCGCAGTGTGTCGACCACCGGTCGTCGCAGCACCTCGCGCAGGCCCCACCAGCCGGCGGCCAGCGCCAACGCCGCACCGGCCAGCGCGCCGCCGACCAGCACCAGCGGCGAGGCCGTCCAGGTGAAATCGAACACGTAGCGCGCCAGGCCCCAGCCGATGGCCGAGGCGACGATGCTCGCAAGGAAGCCGGCCAGCAAACCGACACCGATCAGCTCGGCGCGCTGGACCTGCCGCAGCAGACTGGCACGCGCGCCAACCGCACGCATCACCGCGAACTCGCGCGCGCGCTCCTCGCGTGTGGCCGTGACGGCGGCGAACAGCACCACCATGCCGGCAGCGAGCGTGAAGCCGAACAGGAACTCGACCGCGCGGATCACCTGATCGAGCACGCGTTGCACCTGGCCGATGGTCGCGCTCATGTCCACGTTGGTCACGTTCGGGTAGGTGCGCACCAGCGCGTTGTCGAAGCCCTTCGTGTCCGGCGCACGGAAGGCGCCCATGTACGTGACGGGCACGTCGGCCAGTTGCGCCACCGTGTACATCACGAAGAAGTTGGCGTGCAGCGAGCCCCAGTCGACCTTGCGCAGCGAGGTGATGCGCGCATCGCTCGTGATACCGCCGATGTCGAAGCGCAGGGTGTCGCCCAGCTTCAGACCCAGCGTCTCGGCCACTCCATCTTCGACGCTGAGTTCGCCCGGTGCGTTGGGTTTCCAGGCGCCGCGAGTCACCTCGTTGTGCGGCGGCGCCTCGGCGCTGTTGCTGAGGTTGAACTCGCGGTCGACTAGCCGCTTGGCGCGGTCGTCGGTGTAGTCGTCGGGCGTGACCGGCTTGTCGTTGATGGCCACCAGGCGGCCGCGGATCATCGGGTACCAATCGAACTTGCCGACGCCGGCATCGCGCAGGGATTTCTGAAACGCCTCGCTCTGGTCGGGCATCACGTTGATGACGAAGCGGTTCGGCGCATCGGGCGGTGTGGCCTTGCGCCAGCTGGAAACCAGGTCGGTGCGCAGCAGCACCAGCAGGATCAGCGCGAGCAGGCCGACCGCGAGTGCGCTCACCTGCACCACGGCATACACGGGCCGCGCCGAGATCTGGCGCGTCGCCAGCACCAGCCAGCGCGGCGCGGTCGTTTCGTTGACGCTGCGGCGCAGCACCTTCACGGCGACCCAGCTCAACGCGGCGAACACCAGCACCGCGCCGGCAAATCCGCCGACCGCGATCAGCCCCAGCTTCAGATCGCTGCTGGCCGCAATCAGCAGCGTGGCGAAGCCGGCGACGCCAATGCCGAGCACCGCGACCGAGGCCGGCTTGAGCCCACCGACATCGCGACGAATCACGCGCAGCGGCGGCACCTTCGCCAGCTGCAGCACGGGCGGCAGGCCGAACGCGAACAACAGGGTCAGGCCCATGCCCAAGCCGAAGGCCACGGGCCACAGCGTGGCGGCAGGCAAGGCCGTTTCCACCAGGCCCGCGAGCAACAGCACGAAGACGTAGTGCACCGCGTAGCCGATGGCCACGCCCAGGCCGCTGGCGACCAGCCCGATCACCGCGAACTCGAAGGCATAGGCCACCGCGATGGTCCGTTGGCTCTGCCCGAGCACGCGCAGCATCGCGCAGTCGTCGAGGTGGCTGGCCGCAAAGCCGCGCGCCGCCAGCGCCACCGCCACTGCGCTCAGCAAGGCGGCCAGCAAGGCGACGAGGTTGAGGAATTTCTCGGCGCGGTCGAGCGTCTGCCGCATCTCGGGACGACCGCTCTCGAAGGACTCCAGCCGCGCCCCGCGCATGTCGGGCTGCTGCAGCACCTTGTCGGCCCAGTCGGTGAACGCCTTGACCGCGCGCGGCTCGCCCGCCACCGCGAACCGGTAGCTCACCCGGCTGGCCGGCTGAACCAGCGCCGTGCGCACGACATCGCGCTCGTTGAGCATCACGCGCGGGGAAAAGCTCATGAAGCCGCCGCCGCGGTCGGGCTCCAGCACGATGACCCGCGCGATACGCAGTTCAGCGTCGCCGAGCAGCAGCGGGTCGCCCACCTTGAGTTCGAGCGACTCGAGCAAGGCACCATCGACCCAGACCTCGCCCGGTGCGGGGATGTCACGCGTGGTCTGGCCCGGCATGTCGTTGGCGGTGGCCGTCTGCAGGCTGCCGCGCAACGGGTAGCCCGCGGCCACGGCTTTCAGCGAGACCAGCTTGCTGGCGCCACCCTGCTCGTCGCGGGCCCGCGCCATCGTCGGAAAGCCATAGTTGCCCGTGGCGTCCAGGCCCAGCTCGCGCGCCTTCTCGGCAAACACGGGCGGCGTCGGGTTGTCACTGCGGATCACCGCATCGCCACCGAGCAACTGGCGCGCATCGCGTTGCAGCCCACCTTTGAGCCGGTCCGCGAAGAAACCGACGGCGGTGAGCGCGGCCACCGCGAGCAGCACGGCGAGGATGAGGAGGCGAAGTTCACCGGCGCGCAGATCGCGCCAGAGCGTGCGCCAGCCAAGGCGAAGGGATGCAGTCATGGCGTCGAAGATAGCCGACCCGCAGAGTGCGCCCGGTTTCAGGGGTTAAGACGAGGCCTGCCCTTGGGCCCGGAGACCAATCGGTCCCCGGTCAGCAGCCTTCCTTCTCTTGAACGGCGACCGGGTGCCGCCGCCCGGAGTGATCAGGGCTTCGTGGTCGGGTTCGTCGTGGCCGCCGGCTGGTTCGTGTTCGGCGGAGCGACAGCCGTCGCGGCCGGCGAGTGGGCGCCTGCGGCCTCGATGGGCTTCGCGGGCTCGGCCGGCGCGTAGACGAAAGCGCCGGGATCCGTGCAAGCGGGCGTGGGCAGCGCAGCGGGAACCGTCTTGCCGGCGGCCGCCGCACTGCTGCGGTACTTGGCCGCCACGGCATCCTGCGACTTGCACAACTGGTAGGCGTCGACCTTGCCACTCCACGCGGTGCGCGCTGCAGTCTCGGCAGCCTTCGCCTTGGCTTCGGGGGATGGCGCGGGCAACTTGGCCAGCGCGCTGGAAGCGGCCAGGCTCAGCGCCAGGGCCGCCAGGGTGAACAGGGGCTTCTTCATGTAGGGGCTCCTTCAGCCGTGACCGGTCGCACCGGCGCGGTCGTGGGGTCAGGCGTGCGCTGCGCAGGAATCTTGCCGGCGACGATGTCGTCGTACCAGTACTCGTGGTGCTCTTTGGCCCAGGTCTCGTCGACATAACCGGTGCGCATCGCCTTGTACGCGCCCTTCATGCCCAGCGTGCCGATGTAGATGTGGCCCATGATCATGGCCATCATGAACAAGGTCGCCACCCCATGGATCATGTGGGCGACCTGCATTTCGCCGCGCGTGTAGACGAAGCCGGGCAGCAATTTGTCGAGGAAGAGGCCGGAGCCGATCACGATGCTGCCGAGAAACAGCACGCCGCCCCAGAAGACGGCTTTCTCGCCGGCATTGAAGCGGTGCGATGGCACTTCCTTGCCGCCGAACAGGCCGCCTGCGCGCATCAGCCACTTCAGGTCGCCGGCGTTGGGCCAGTTGCTCCGGATGAAGGTGAAGATCATGAACAGCGTCGTCACCACGAACAGCGGGCCCACGAAGTTGTGCACGTTCTTGAGCGCGTAGGTGAGCCATCCGAAGAGCTGGCCGCCGAGGATCGGTCGCAGGAAGAACTGCCCGAACGCCATGACGATGCCGGAGATCGCCAGCGTCACGAAGGCGATAGCGTTCGACCAGTGCGTGGCACGCTCGAAGGGCGTGAAGCGCTCGATCTTGCGACCGGTTTCGGCGCCGTGCAGGCCGATGGGACCGCGCGCGAAATAGAAGATCGCCAGCGCCAGCAGCGTGACGAACAGCAATGCGGCGCCGTAGGGAATGATCCAGTTGTTGCGCACCTGCCGCCAGGCTTCGCCTGCATTGGTGTAGCTGGAACCGGGGTACTGGACGAAAGGCTGGATCAGGTTCCCTGCCTCGGGCGCCTGGCTTTTCGGAAGGCTGCTGTAGCCCGTGACACCCTGCCCGACCTGGCGCCACATCGGCGCGTTGTTGCCGGGCTGCACCTTGGCGCGCTCGCCGTTGGTCTGGTTCAGGTAGTTCGGGTCGGCGCTGGCCTCAGGCTTCACATCGAAGATGTTCTGGCTCTGGATGCCGCCCGTGGATGCCGGTGCCGCAACTGCTGCCGCAGCCGGTGCCGGCGCGCTTGCTGGCGCTGTCACCGGCGCAGCGGCGTCTTGCGCCACGGCCGAACCAGCGACCCACAGCACGGAACAGAGCAAAAGATGGAGTGCTTTGCGCATGCGGCCTCCGGTCACTTGTCTCTGTTGTATTCGTTCTGCCCGCTCTGGGCCCGGACCTTCAGCTGCTGTTGCCACGCCATCTTGTCGCCCACCTTCCAGCCCGGTGCGGTGAACACCGTGCCGGTATCGGGTTGCGTCCCCGTGCCGCTCCACGGGGCCGTGTCGTACTTCACGCCCTGGGCATTGGTCTGCGGCTTTTCGGTACAGGCGGCCAGCACAGCGACCGCGGCCAGAAGGATGAAGGTGGCGCGCTTCATGGCTGCCTCACTTCGTACCTGGCGCAGGCGCGCCGGCTTGCTGCGAACCGTAGGCGGTGCCCCAGCCCCAGACTTCAGCGCCCTTGCCGCGCGCTACCACGCGGGTGCGGAAGATGTCGGCGACGACATCGCCGTCGCCAGCCAGGAGCGCCTTGGTCGAGCACATCTCGGCGCAGGCCGGCAGCTTGCCTTCGGCCAGGCGATTGCGGCCGTATTTTTCGAACTCGGCTTCGGAGCCGCTGGCTTCAGGACCGCCGGCGCAGAAGGTGCACTTGTCCATCTTGCCGCGCACGCCGAACGTGCCTTGCGACGGAAACTGCGGCGCGCCGAACGGGCAGGCGTAGGAGCAGTAGCCGCAGCCGATGCAGACGTCCTTGTCGTGCAGCACCACGCCCTCTTCGGTGCGATAGAAGCACTGGACCGGGCACACGGCCATGCAGGGCGCATCGGAGCAGTGCATGCAGGCGACCGAGATCGACTTCTCGCCCGGGACGCCATCGTTCAGCGTGACCACGCGGCGGCGGTTCACGCCCCACGGCACTTCGTTCTCGTTCTTGCAGGCGGTGACGCAGCCGTTGCATTCGATGCAGCGTTCGGAATCACAGACAAATTTCATGCGTGCCATCGTGTCTCCTTAGGCTTTCTCGACGTTGCAGATCGTCGTCTTGGTTTCCTGCATCATCGTCACGCTGTCGTAGCCGTAGGTGGTCGATGTGTTGATCGCTTCGCCACGCACCACCGGGTGCGCACCGGCCGGGTAGTAGGCCAGCATGTCCTGGCCCTGCCAGTGACCCGAGAAGTGGAAGGGCATGAACACCGTGTCCGGCCCCACGCGCTCGGTGACCAGCGCCTGCACGTTGAGCTTGGCGCCCGTGGGCGTGTGCACCCATGCGCGCCCGCCATTGACGATGCCCTTCTCGGCCGCCACCTTGGGGTTGATCTCGATGAACATCTCCTGCTGCAGCTCGGCCAGCCAGGGGTTCGAGCGGGTTTCTTCGCCGCCACCTTCGTACTCGACGAGCCGGCCCGAGGTCATGATCAGCGGGAATTTCTCCGCGACCTTGTCCGCGATGTTCTTCTGCTGCACGCTCTTGTAGAGCGTGGGCAGACGCCAGAAGGCCATCTTGTCGTCGTGCGTCGGGTACTTGGCCATCAGGTCGGGGCGCGTGCCATAGAGGGGCTCGCGATGCTGCGGAATCGCATCCGGGAAGTTCCACACCAGCGCGCGCGCCTTTGCGTTGCCGAACGGATGGCAGCCGTGGTTCTTCATGAACACGCGGATCATCCCGCCCGAGCTGTCGGTCTTCCAGTTCTTGCCTTCGGCCTTCGGCTTTTCGGCGTCGGTGAGCTCGTCCCACCAGCCCAGCTTCTTGAGGAGCAAGTGATCGAGCTCGGGGTAGCCGGTGGTGATGTCGGCCCCGACCGAATGCGAGCCGTCTTCGGCCAGCAGGTTCTGGCCATCGCGTTCCACGCCGAAGTTCGCGCGGAAATTGCCGCCGCCGTCCATCACATGCTTGGAGGTGTCGTAGAGATTGGGCGAGCCCGGGTGCTTGAATTCCGGCGTGCCCCAGCACGGCCACGGCAGGCCGAAGTAGTCGCCCGCCAGGTCATAACCGTTGACCTTGTCCTTGACCGAACCCTTGGCCTTGAGCGTCTTGACGTCGAACGCGCCCATGTTGCGCATGTGCGCCTGCAGCCGCTCGGGGCTCTGGCCGGTGTACCCGATGGTCCAGACGCAACGGTTCATCTCGCGCAGGATGTCGTCGGGCACGGGCTCGTCCATGCCCTTGACCTTCTGCATCTTGTAGTTCTTGGAGAGTTCCTTGCCGAAGCCCAGCCGGTCGGCGAACTGCTGCATGATCATGTGGTCGCTGCGGCTCTCCCACAACGGCTCGATCACCTTCTCGCGCCATTGCAGCGAGCGGTTCGATGCGGTGCACGAACCGCTGGTCTCGAACTGCGTGCAGGCCGGCAGAAGGTAGACCGCGCGGTTCGGGTTCTGGTCTTCAGCGCGGCCCGGCATCGCGGCCATCGCGGCCGTGGCCGACGGATACGGATCGACCACCACCAGCAAATCGAGCTTGTCCATCGCCCGCTTCATCTCCAGACCGCGCGTCTGCGAGTTGGGTGCATGGCCCCAGTAGAAGACGCCGCGCAGGTTCGAATCCTGGTCGATCAACTCATTCTTCTCGAGCACGCCGTCGATCCAGCGCGACACCGTGATGCCCGGCTTGCTCATCATCGCGGGCGACGAGAACTGCTTCTTGATCCACTCGAAGTCCACGCCCCAGGTGGCAGCGAAGTGCTTCCAGGAGCCTTCGGCCAAGCCGTAGTAGCCGGGCAGCGAATCGGGGTTCGGACCCACGTCGGTTGCGCCCTGCACGTTGTCGTGGCCGCGGAAGATGTTGGTGCCACCGCCCGACTTGCCGACATTGCCGAGGGCCAGTTGCAGGATGCACGACGCCCGCACCATCGCGTTGCCGATGGTGTGCTGCGTCTGGCCCATGCACCAGACGATGGTGCCGGGGCGGTTTTCGTTGAGCCAGGTCGCGACCTTGAGCACCTGCGCCTCTTTCACGCCGCAAGCCTCTTCGACCTTGTCCGGTGTCCACTTGGCCAACACGTCTTCGCGCACCTTTTCCATGCCGAAAACGCGGTCGTTGATGTAGCGCTTGTCTTCCCAGCCGTTCTTGAAGATGTGGAATAGCACGCCGAAGAGGAAGGGGATGTCAGAGCCCGAGCGGATGCGCACGTACTCGTCAGCCTTGGCCGCGGTCCGCGTGAAGCGGGGGTCGACCACGATCATCTTGCAGCCGTTTTCCTTGGCATGCAGCATGTGCAGCATGCTCACCGGATGGGCTTCGGCAGCGTTCGAACCGATGTACAGCGCCACCTTCGAATTGCGCATGTCGTTGTACGAATTCGTCATGGCGCCGTAGCCCCATGTGTTCGCAACGCCGGCGACCGTGGTCGAGTGGCAGATGCGCGCCTGGTGGTCGCAGTTGTTGGAGCCGAAGAAGCTCACGAACTTGCGCATCAGGTACGCCTGCTCGTTGCTGTGCTTGCTCGAGCCGATCCAGTAGACCGAGTCGGGGCCGCTGGCTTGGCGCAGGTCCTTGAGCTTGGCGGTGATCTCGTCGAGCGCCGTGTCCCAGCTGATGCGCTCGTACTTGCCGTTGACCAGCTTCATCGGGTAGCGCAGGCGGTACTCGCCGTGGCCGTGCTCGCGCAGCGCGGCGCCCTTGGCGCAATGCGCGCCGAGGTTGATCGGGGAATCGAACACCGGCTCCTGCCGCACCCACACGCCGTTCTCGACGATGGCATCGGAGGCGCAGCCCACCGAGCAGTGCGAACAGATCGTGCGCTTGACTTCCACCTTGCCGGCGCCGATGGCGGTCGGCCGGTTATCGGCCGCGCCAGCCTTGCGCATGAGCGTCAGCTGCCCGGCGGCGAGCCCGACGCCGACACCCAGGCCCGAGCGGCGCAGGAAGCTGCGTCGGTCCATGGTCGGCAGGGCATTCGACAGGCCGCGGCGCAGGCTGTGAACGAAAGGAGACGATTCGGTGCTCGCGCGATCGCGCACAGCGCCCGTGCTTTTGCGGGTCAACAACATGGGGGTCCCGTCCTCAGGCCGAAGTGGTTCGGTAGTAGTGCTTGACGTGCTCGCTCAGCGAGTACCCGCCGCCCTTTTCCGGCGGCGGTTTCAGCGCGGGTGCGGCGGCCACGGCGGACGGCGCATCGACGATCTTGGGCAACACCGCGACGGCAGTGGCTGCGGCGCCGACGGCGGCAGCACCGGCAAAAAAGCGGCGGCGGGACGCCGGCATGGGTCCGGCGGATTGGCTGTCCTGCATATCAACTCCAGGAGTGGCTGGGCGAAAACCAGATATGAACTGATTTACATACGTTTGGATACTAGTCGAGACCCGTAGATGGCCTCGAGACAATGCCCCGCAGTTTCAGTCCAGCATGTCGAAGCCCTGTGCCTCGACCTGCGCAAATGCGGCAGTGAAAGCGGCCAGCGCCGCGTAGAAGCGGGCCTTGGGATGCACCGCGACGGCGTCGCACATCGTCGGCAGCCAGGTCTGCAAGTGCGCGGCGAAGAAGCGCTGCTGCTGCGTGAGATTGGCCACTTCGACGTCGTCCCCCGCGATCAGGTAGCGCATCACCTCGAACAGGCAGGCGACGTGGTCCTCGGTTTCGGAGACGGATTCGTCGCGCGCCAGCCCCAGCTTTGCCAGGTCGGTGCGCAGTTGCGCGACCGGCTTGTCGTTGAGAAAGCCGCTCAGGTAGTGCGAGCCGAACAGGTAGATCTCGGGCTTGCCCATGCCGCCGAAGAGCGCGTCGTACTCGGCGGCGGCGGCGGCCAGCGTGGTCTCGCGCGCCACGCCGACCAGTTGCCGCCACGGCTCTTCAAGGAAGGCGCCAGCGGCCGGCGCTTCGGTCGGGGCGACGCTGAAGGCGTCGAGCAACCCGGCATCGGGCGCGGCGTACCAGAGCCGGGCCAGCAGGCCGTAAAGCTCGGCGCGGGCCACCTCTTCGTCGAGGGCGGTGGAAATCGGTGGCGACTCTCTCATAGCTGGGTGATCTTCATTTCGTTCTGCGCGCTGTACAGGTCGATGACCCGGCAGTCGCTGCACATCTTCAAACGCTCGAGCGCCTCGCCCTGGAACATCGCATGGCCGGCCAGCTTGCCGAGCATGGCCTCGATCGCTTTCTGCGTGCCGAAGGGCTTGCTGCAACGGATGCAGGCCCAGGGCTTGGCCTCGTTGAGCACCACATGCTGTTTGCGTTCGGGCGAGGCGAGCAAGCGCGAGACCAGCGCGATGGCGTCTTCGGGGCACGTCGTCGCGCACAGGCCGCACTGCACGCAGTTCTTTTCGATGAAGCGCAGTTGCGGGGCGTTCTGGTTGTCGAGCAGCGCGCTCGACGGGCAGGCGCTGACGCACGCCAGGCACAGCGTGCAGGTGTCCTTGTTGACCGTGATGCCGCCGAAGGGCGATGCCGCGGGAAGCGGGATCGCCAGCGCGGCATCGGGGGTCGTGAGCGCGGGCGCCTGCTCCATCAGGTGGTCGAGCGTCATCTCGAGCGTGCTGCGCTTCTCGGCGCTGACCGCAAAGCGCGCCACCGTCGCGGGCACGCGCTGCTGCGTGCCGCGCAAAGCGCCCAGCGCCGTGTCGAGCGTGGCGGGCTCGCTCGCGCGAATCAGCTGGAAGTGCGTGCCCGCGTAGCCAAGGCCGCGCAGCAGCGCTTCAGCCACGTCCATCTGCCGCTGCAGCGCATCGAGGTACTGCGGCGCTTCTTCACCCGTCGTCAGCACCACGACCTGCTTCGCGCCGAAGGCGATGGCGCCCAGCCACAGGTCGATGCCGGTGCTGGCCACATGCATCAGCGCCACCGGCATCACGTTCGCCGGCACACCCTGCGCGCGGCCGAGTTGTGCAGCGCGGCCGAGTTGTTCGATCAGCGCCTGGCCGGCCTCCTCGCCGTGCAGCAGGAGCGTCGCGTCGCGCCCGCCCGCGGCCGCGTAGGTCGACAGCAGCGTGCGCCACTTGCGGCCCTGCTCGGGCGCGCGCGGGTAGGTGTAGCCGAGCGCGCCGGTCGGGCAGACGGTGGTGCAGGCGCCGCAGCCCACGCAGAGATTCGGGTTGACGACGATGCGCTGACGCGCCGGTTCGCTGGTGATGGCATGGGCCGAGCAGACCTCGACGCAGGCATTGCAGCCCACCACCTCGTTGCGGCTGTGCGCGCAGAGCTTCTGCTTGTAGTCGAAGAACTTCGGCTTCTCGAACTCGCCGACCATCTCGCGCAGGCGCAACACCGTCTGCAGGCCCTCGGCCTGCGCCAGACCACCCGCGACATGGAAGTAGCCTTGCGGCGGCGCGTGCCAGTCGATCAGCGGCGCGGCGTTCAGGTCGAGCACCAGGTCGAAGCTCGCATCGAGCGCTTGCGGCGCGCGCGCGAAGTCGATGGCGCCGGCCACGCTGCAGGCCTGCTCGATGGCGCGCTGCGAGCGGACCTTCGCGCGGTCCACCTGGTAGTCCAACCCGACCGCGCCTTCCGGGCTGGCCGCGACGCAGGCGTTGCAGCGCGTGCACAGGTCGAGGTCGATCGGGTTGTCGCGCGTCCAGCGCAGCGTGAAGGCGCCGAGCCAGCCCGAGAGCACCGGCGTGCCGCCCGCCATCACAGGCCAGCGGCGTTCCTGCGCGCCGCCCCTGGCGCCCGGCCCGGTCGAGAAGATGCTGACGTCCAGCGAATCGCCCAGCAGCGCGGCGGCCTGCTCGGCCGCGTCGAGCGGACCGACGATCAGGACCCGGCCGGCGCTGCGGTATGTGACCGTCGCGACCGGCTCGGGCTCCGGCAAGCCGGCTGCGGCCAGCAGCGCGGCGATCTTCGGCATCGCGCTCTTCGCGTCGCGGCTCCAGCCGCCGGTCTCGCGGATATTGACGAAGCGGATCGGCGAAGTGGCGCCTTCGGTCTCGGCGGCCAGTTCGGTGAACAGCCGCCGCTCCTGCGTGCAGGCCACGACCACGTCGTCGCCGGAGCGCACCGCGCGCTGGAATGCCGGCGCTTCGCGGCGGCACAGCGTGCTGTGGAGTGGGAGTTCTTTTTGGTCGTCAGCCAGCGCCTTCCCGATCGCTTTCGGATCGAGGGGCATGGTCTGGTTGCAGTCGCAGATCAGCGTGGTGGTCATCGGTATCTTGGCTGGCCGGTTGCTGCAAGTTGGCAACGGGCGGGCTGGGAAGTTCCCCGGGAGCCCCGGACTGTGCCACGTCCGGTGCTGCGGATTCGTGCGGGCTTTCCTTCAACCCTTCAGCCGCCGCCTTCTCCGCGTCCTCTTCGTCGTCGAACAGGTTAAGGAACTTGGCGCTCGCCATCTGGCGCAGCACGCTCTCGGGCAGCGGCGAGGGGATCGAGTAGTCGTCGATGTAGATGTCGAGCCGGTCCATCACGTTGAAGTGCGGATCGGCGAACAGTTTCTTGAATGCGGCGTTCTTGACCTCGGGCGCGACGTTGCGCGCGAGAAAGGGCTTGAAGTCGGAATCGATGGTGAGCGAGGCGGTGTCGGCCAAGGTGGGCGGCGGTGGCTGCGAACCATCCCCGGCCGCTGCGTTGGCTCCTTCCCCCGCTGGGGGAAGGTCGGGATGGGGGCTTGCGGCCTGGACTACAACCACAGGCGCATCGCCCCCACCCCTGCCCTCCCCCAGCGGGGGAGGGAGCGCATCGGGTTCTGCTGGCGACGCCGGCGGCTCGACGCGCGCGGCCTGCTTGCGCCGCGACCAGCGGTCGAAAAATCCTTCAGACATCGCCTGCGCCCCGGCCGCGCTTCTTTTCAGTGCTCACGCTCGCCGCATTGCCGAAGCGGTCGACCAGCGGGCGGAAGCTTTCCGGGCGCTTGCGCCGCTTGGGTTCGATCACGTAGGTCGCTTCGACGAAGCCGCGCATCCAGTCGATCACCTCGGGCGGCGCCGCCACCTGCTCGACGAACTCCTGCGCGTCGAGCCAGCGGCCGGCTTCGTTGTAGCTGAGGCTCACGACCATCGGGCGGGCCAGCGGCATGTCGGCCAGCCCGGCCTCTTCTTCCATCCGCCACATCACGAACCAGCAGGGCGCGATGGTGGTGGCGTTGAGGTGGTAGCCCTCGGCATCGTCGCGGTACAACTCGACCTTGAAGCCCGGGTGCAGCCAGCGCTCGGCCTCTTCATCGGCACGCAGCAGGCGCGGCGCATCGCCGAAGCCGGGCTCGTCGCGCACGACGCTGTCGAGCGTCCAGCGCCAGGGCTGCCAATGGCTGGTCGGACCATGCACGCGCTCGCGCCGCATGACCACGGCCACATCGAGCGCGGGCCAGGTGTCGGCAGGGGAATCGGCTGGGGAATCGGGCAGTTCGGCGGTCGACATGCGCCGCACGATAGCCGATGCGGGTGCCATGGCCGGCCGACGGGGACAATCTCTATCGCCTGAAGGCTCACGCAAAAAATGCCTCCCGCGCCCGTTCTGCCTGCGTTTCGGCTATTTTTTCGATAGCAGACCGGGGTCACCGGCCGCGATGGCGTGCCTCAGGCGCGGCGCCGCAAAATCAAGGAATCGGCGCATCTTCAACGGCATCTGACCACGCGAGACGTGCAGCAAGCTGACAGGCACAGGTTCGGGCTCGTACGGCTCCAGAAGGAGTTGAAGCTTGCCCCGCCCGATCGCCTCGGCGACCTGGTAATGCAAAAGGCGCGTGACGCCCACCGACAGGCTCGCGGCTTCTGCCGCTGCCTCCGTGGTCGTGACCGCCAGGCGAAGGCGCACATTCACGTCGAGGACCGCGCCCGACTGCGGATGCCGGAAGCGCCACGAAGCTGAAGGCAGTGGCGCGCTGTGCACGCCCACGCAAGGCAAACCAAGCAGATCCATGGGTTCTTGCGGCGTGCCTGCGGCGGAAAGCAAGGCCGGACTGGCACAGGCCACCCAACGCATCACGCCGACGGACGTGGCGACCATCGAACTGTCAGCCAGCTTGCCGATCCGCACCGCCATGTCCACATGGTCATCGACCAGATTCACATTGCGGTCAGCCAGCGCGAGGCGGACATTGATCTCGGGATACGCCGCGAGGAACTCCGCGACGACAGGAAGCAGATGCAGGCGGCCGAACATGACTGGCGCCGAGATGACCAGTTCGCCTTTGGGCACCGTGAATTCGCCAGCGGCGGCACGCTCCGCCTCGTCCACCTGTTCGAGGATGCGGCGGGCTGAGGTCACATAGCTTGCGCCCGAATCGGTCAGGGTGAGCTTGCGCGTCGTGCGAATCAGCAGGCGCGCTCCCAATTGCGCCTCCAGGTCGGAAATCTTGCGGCTCAGCGTGGCCAACGGAACGCGAAGCGCCCGCGCCGCGGCCGACAGACTCCCCGTTTCGGTGACCGACACCAACATCGACATGGCCTCCAAACGGTCCATGGTCATCCTTCCAGTTTCCGGTAGAGAGTTAATCGATCTCAGGGGATTATCCAATTCGCTGGAAGGATCAATCATCAGGGCTTCTTCGATTGGAGGCCTTCATGTCCTACGGTTTCATGAACATCGCATTGACGCCAAGCGTTCAGGCGGCACAAGCCGCCATGGGCGCCGACCACCTGTGGCCCGACTTCAAGGGGCACCGCGAATTCGACCGATTCACCGGGAACGAAGCGGCGTTCATCGCACAGCGCGACAGCTTCTACATGGCAACGGTGTCGGAAACGGGCTGGCCCTATGTTCAACACCGCGGCGGGCCACGCGGCTTTCTCAAGATGCTCGACGACCGGACGCTGGCCTTTGCCGACTACCGCGGCAATCGGCAGTACATCAGCACAGGCAACCTGGCAACGGAAGATCGTGCTTGCCTGTTCCTGATGGATTACGCGGGTCGGGCCCGGCTGAAGATCTATGCACGCGTCGAGCAGGTGGCGCTCGATGCTGACGCCGCACTCACCGAACTCGTCACCGTGCCGGGCTACAAGGCGAAGCTGGAACGCATCTTCCGCGTCCGGCTGGAGGCCTTTGACTGGAATTGCCCGCAACACATCACGCCGCGCTTCACGGAAGAAGAGGTGACCGACGCGGTGCGGCCGTTGCGCGAGCGACTGGGTACGTTGGAAAGAGAAATTGCTGACCTGCGCGGCCGATTGGCAGCCGCGGCCAACAGCGCATGAGACCGGGCTGCAGCGCCCATCCCTCGCACGTAAGCAGCTATTTCTTTACAACGAGCCGTCGGCATACAGCACCGCGCGCGGCGCACGGCACAAGCCCCAGAAGCGCACGCCGGCCAGTTCGGCCATGCGCACGCCCATCGCCGTCGGGGCCGAGATCGTGGCCAGCGCGGCAATGCCCATGCGCGCGCACTTGCGCACCAGCTCGTGGCTGCCGCGGCTGGTCAGCACCACGAAGCCGGGCTCGCCCAGGCGCCCCGCGCGCGCCAGCGCGCCGATCAGCTTGTCGAGCGCGTTGTGGCGGCCGACGTCTTCGAAAACCTCGGTCAGCGTGCCGTCGAGCCGGGCCCAACCGGCCGCGTGGATCGCGCCGGCTTCGGCGTTGAGCAACTGGCGCGCGGGCAGTGCGTCGAAAGCACGCAGCACCGTGGCGAGGTCGACCTGGTCGATCCAGTCGCGGGCCGGCACCGGCGGCGTATCGAGGTCGAGCCCCGCGAAGCTCTCGACGCCGCAAACGCCGCAGCCGGTGCGGCCCGACAGGTTGCGGCGCCGGCCCTTGAGCCGCTCGAAGCTGCGCGTCGAAATGGTCAGCGCGACCTCGGTCGCGTCCACGCCCGCCGGCAGACCGGCCTGCGCCGCGCGCAAGGTGCGCGCCTCGATGTCGAAGCATTCACGCGCATCGTCGAGGATGCCCTCGCTCAATGCAAAGCCGAGCGCGAAGGCTTCCAGGTCCTGCGGCGTCGCCATCATCACCGCGTGCGCGATGCCGTTGAAGACCAGCGACACCGGCACCTCGGCCGCCATCGTGTCGGTGCGCAGACGCCCCTCGGGCGGCGCGTCGGGCTCGCCGAGCACGCGCACCGTACGCTGCTGCAGCGAGGGAATCGTCAGGTCGTCATCCTCGGCCGGGCGACGCGCCTCGTCGAGCAGCGCGTCGAGTTCCGCCCACAGCGCGTCGCACTGCCCCGCGCGAAACGCCGCGGACTTGAACGCCTGCTGCTCACCGCGGTACGTCTCCCACAGGTCGCCCAAGCCATCGGCCACGCACGAGCGCACGTTCGACAGCCGGTCGGCCACCTTCACGAGCAGCGCCAGTTCTTCGGGGCCCGACACGAGGGCGAGCTTCGCGTAAGTCTTGGCCTTGCGCTCCTTGCGCGTGGCACCGGGCGCGTCGCTGAGCAACGCGACGCAGGCAGCTGCCAGATCGCCGAAGCGCTGCCGCACGTCGTCGACCGTGGCGTCGGTGTCTTCCACCACTTCGTGCAGATAACCGACGGTCTGCGCCTCCGCGCCGAAGGGCTCGAGCACCGCGACGACGGCGTCGAGGTGATGCACGTAAGGGTGATCGCCGTAACGCTGCGCGCCATGCATGGCGACGGCAAAGGCGCGCGCGGCCGTCGGGTTCATCGGCGTGTGGTTCATGAGGGCATTATCAAATGGCGCGATGGGTGGCGCACGGCGTGCGGCGGGCTCACCGCGGCGCTGCAGGAATGGAGATTGGTGGCCGTCGCTGCGCATGGACGGGATTTCCGCCGCATGGCCCCGGCCAAAGCGCCCATCGCGAGCGCTTCAATGCGATTCTTGCGCCAGCATGCGGCACATCGATTTGGCCGCCGCGTTGATACACGGGGTTGCTCGCCAACTTCATCATGAGGTCGGCGGGCCCTCCCTTGAGGATCTTCCAACAATGTGCCGTAAATGACACGTTCTTGCGCCCGTCGCATGTGTGAACCTAGTTCCAGCTGGCGATGCTCCCCCAAAATCCACCCAAGCCTTGCGCGAGGATGTCGCGCGTTCAAAACGTCCAACATGAAAAATCTCAAACGCATCCCATTTGTCAGCCGGGCCGTCCTTGCGATCTCCCTAACACTCGCGGCTTTCTCTGCCCTGGCGGCGCCTTCTGAAGAAGAAATCCAGAGCCAGATCCGTACCCTCGCTTGGCAGCGTGGGCCTGGCGCAGGCAGTCTCAGCGGCAAAGCAGCGATCCAGATCCCTGCAGATGGCGCCATGCTGGCATACGCCGACAGTTCGAAGTTTCTAGAACTCCTTGGCAACCTGCCGAGCGCTGATTCGAACATCGTTGTTGGGGAAAACTGGTTCGCGGCTTTCAGCTTCGTAGAAGAGGGGTACGTCAAGGACGACGAGAAAATTGATGCTGTCGCGCTGATGGAGCAAATGAAAAAAAACCAAGAGCTCAGCAACCAGGAGCGCCAGAAGCGAGGCCTTCCGCTTATGTATGTCGATGGCTGGTTCGTGGCGCCGCACTACGACAAGGAGACGCATCGCCTGGAATGGGGCACTAAGCTGCACACGTCAAGCTCGGACGACCCGATCGTGAATTACACCGTGCGCCTGCTCGGTCGCAATGGGCACGAAAGTGCCACGCTTGTCTCCGATCCCGCCAACCTTGAAGCTGACGTGAAGAGTTTCAAGATGACGCTTGCGACCTTCAATTTCAACGCTGGCGAAAAGTACTCGGAGTTCCGCGAGGGGGATCGCGTCGCCGCCTACGGGCTGGGGGCACTTGTCGTCGGCGGCGCGGCTGCGGTCGCAGCGAAGTCTGGCTTCTGGAAGGTGCTCCTGGGCGGCCTGCTCGCCGGCTGGAAGTTCGTCGCGGCGGCCGTGATTGCCCTTGTAATGGGCATGGCGAAGATGTTCGGCAAGCGCTCCAAAGCGTGAGCAACCAACTTGCGATCTAGCGTGCTTGGAGAAGAACTCATTCTGGTCCTGGCTATCGTTGGCCTCTATTTGTATGACTCGGTCCTTATGCTGGCGGTCGATGAGGGCGTACTGGTCCAGGCACAAGGAAGCGAAGCAGGCGGTTGGCGTGCCGGCTTTGGTGCCCAGAACTACAGGATTGCCGGGCGAGAGCCCTACGTGCCCAGTCCGCTCGCGCCCCATCTGCGCCTTTACAAGCTGCGCTGGTCCGCAACGACCGAAGGCATGCCCGATGCCCAATTCAATGCATCGCTTGACGATGACGTGCACTTCGTATGGTTGCGCTGGTGCATCCTTGCAATGGCCGTCGCTCTCTTCCTGCTGCTGCCACTCGGCCTACTAACCAGGGTGGGACTCGAGGTTGCCGCGGCTGGCCTGGTCGTCTTTTACGCAGGCTCGCTGGCAGCCGTTTGGCACATCCACCGCAACCTCGAAGCCTTCGGCGTTTCAAATGCAGTCTTCGTGACTATCGCAGTGCAGTGTGTCGCGTGCCCGCCATTCGGCCTGAACATTGTGCGCAAGCTCTGTGCGGCAACCGAACCTTCCGCGAATCTTATTGCTACAGCTGCGCTCCTGCTTTCCACGGAAGAGATGGAAAAGATGAGGCGTCAATGTCGTTCGCGGCTGGACGAGTGGATCGAGCTCGGCGAAGAGGGAACGCCGCAGAGCCTAGCCATGATCAAGCAACGCGAGCGACTCGCGCCCACGACGGAAGTGATCCAATGAATCTCTTGCCCGGCGAAATCGGGGCCATCGTGGTCGGTCTTCTGATTGGCTATTGGGCCATTGGGGCGGTGCTTCGTTCCATCAAGAACGACCCTGAGGAGAACCCAGAACTCGCGCGTGCGAAGCAGCGAAAAGCGGGTGCGTCTTCGGCGCCTCACGCACCGCCAGCAGGCGGTGCGGCGCAGCCTTGGTACCAAGTGCTCGGCATCAGCTCGGGCGCTTCGATCACCGAAATCAAGCTGGCTTATCGCCAGAAGATTACCCAGTATCACCCCGACAAGGTTGCCTCCCTCGGGGAGGAAATAAGGCATATCGCGGAACACATGAGCCGGCAGATCACCGTTGCGTACCGCGAGGGGATGCAGCGCAATGGAGTTGAGTCATAAGACGCCTTGATGGGAACCGGGGGCTACCGATTACCTGATAAAGGCGCTATCAAAGATGCCGCAGAGCAAGACCTTCGATTTCGCGCCAAGCGAGGCGCCCGCGTTTTGGATGGCACCATGGAAGATGGCCGAAGGTAAGGCTGGGCAAGGCGCCGTAGTCATTGACATCAAAGCGCAATTCCGCAGTCGGATCATTTTTGCCGCCACAGCCAAAGCGGGGCAAGTGAAGTTGTGTCGGTTGCAAGATTGTCTGTTCAATCCAGCAATTTCGTGACTGAACGCCGCAGCCAGACTGAAGCCAGCATCGCCGATCAGGCGCCGACTCTGACGCGAGGCGCGCCGGCTTCCACCCGCCCCACCACTGCCGCGCTTTCAAACCCCTCGCCCCCAAACACCCGCAGCACCGCATCCACCGCCTCCGCCGCACAACTCACCAACAGCCCCCCCGAAGTCTGCGGATCACTCAACAAGCTCTGCGCCGCAGCCGGCAATCCCTGCGCCAGTTCGATCTCTGCTCCATAGCCCTGCCAGTTGCGCCCTGAAGCGCCGGTGACGAAGCCTTCGGCCACCATCGCTTCCACGCCGTCCAGCAGCGGCACCTTCGACCACTCGATCACGGCCGCGAGGCCGGCGCCGCGCGCGAGTTCGAGGGCGTGGCCGGCCAGGCCGAAGCCGGTGACGTCGGTGAGCGCGTGCACGCCGTCGAGTGCGGCCAGTGCGATGCCGGGGGTGTTGAGCTTCGTCGTCGTCTCGATGAGTTGCCGGTAGCCGGCCTCGCTGAGTTGCTCCTTCTTGAGCGCGGCCGAGAGCACGCCGACGCCGAGGGGCTTGCCGAGCACGAGCACGTCGCCCGCCCGTGCGCCGGCGTTGCGGCGCACGCGGTCGGGGTGCACCAGGCCCATGACGACGAGGCCGTAGATCGGCTCGACCGAATCGATGGTGTGGCCGCCCGCGATGGGGATGCCGGCGGCGCGGCACACGTCTTGCCCGCCGCGCACGATGTCGCCGATGACGTCGACGGGCAGCTGGTTCACCGGCATCGCGACCAGCGCGAGCGCCATGATGGGCTTGCCGCCCATCGCGTAGACGTCGCTGATCGCGTTGGTCGCGGCAATGCGGCCGAACTCGTAGGGGTCGTCGACGATCGGCATGAAAAAGTCGGTGGTCGCGATGAGCGCCTGTTCGTCGTTCAGGCGGTACACGGCCGCGTCGTCGGCGGTCTCGATGCCGACCATCAACTCCTTCGGAATGAGGCCGCTGCCGCCGCTCTTTAAAATCTGCGACAGCACGCCGGGCGCAATCTTGCAGCCGCAGCCGCCGCCATGAGAAAAGCTCGTGAGGCGCATCGGGGCCAGCGGATTCATCAGCGTTGGTTTCATGGCGTGCATTATCAAAGCAGGACACCTCCCCCACGCCGCTGGGCGACTACCTCAAGAAGGAGACGGGCCTGGATGTGCAGTTCACGCCCGTGACCGACTACGCCGCGGTGGTCGAAGGCCTGGCCACCAACAAGATCGACCTGGCATGGCTCGGCGGCTTCACCTTCGTGCAGGCGCGCATCCGCACCAACGGCGGCGCGGTGCCGATCGTGCAGCGGGCCGAAGACGAGGTCTTCACCAGCAAGTTCATCGTGCCGACCGACAGCAGTGCGAAGACGCTGGCAGACCTGAAGGGCAAGACCTTCGCCTTCGGCGCGCCCTCGTCCACCTCGGGCAGCCTGATGCCGCGCTACTTTTTGATGCAGGCCGGCATCAACCCCGAGAAGGACTTCAAGACGGTCGCTTTCTCGGGCGCGCACGACGCCACCGTGGCCTTCGTGGCCGCCTCGCGCGCCGAAGCCGGCGTGCTCAACGCCTCGGTGTGGGACAAGCTGGTGGAATCGAAGAACCCGAACGCCGCCAAGGTGCGCGTGCTCGCGACCACACCGACCTACTACGACTACAACTGGACCGTGCGCCCCGGCATGGACCCGGCGCTGCAGAAGAAGCTGACCGATGCCTTCCTCAAGCTCGACCCGGCGAACCCGGCGCACAAGGACCTCATGGCGCTGCAGCGCGCGAGCAAGTTCGTGCCGACGAAGTCGTCGAACTACGACGGCATCGAGGCCGCGGGCAAGTCGGCCGGGCTGATCAAGTGAGCCCATCACCGGTCGGCTTGTGAGCTTCTCGCTCGCTTCCGTCGGCGTCGTTCACCCCAACGGGCAGCGCGCGCTGCAAGGCGTGGCGCTGTCGGCCCATGCTGGCGAGCGCATCGCGGTGATCGGGCCTTCGGGCGCGGGCAAGACCACGCTGCTGCGGGTGCTCGGCGCGGCGCTCAAACCCGCCGAAGGCCAGGTGCAAACGCTCGGCGAATCGCCGTGGCAACTGGCGGCAGCGCCGCTGCGCAGGCTGCGCGCCCGCATCGGCACCATCCACCAGGCGCCGCCGATCGCGCCGCGCCTGCGCGTGGTCACCGCGGTGCTGGCAGGGCGACTCGGTGAATGGTCGACGGCGCGCGCGCTCGGCTCGCTGCTGCGGCCCGCCGACATCGCGGGCGCACACGCGGTGCTGGCGCGCCTGTCGCTCGAAGACCGCCTGTTCGACCGCTGCGACCGGCTCTCTGGCGGCCAACTGCAGCGCGTGGGCATTGCGCGCACGCTGTACCAGCGGCCGGCGCTGCTGCTGGCCGACGAGCCGGTGTCGGCGCTCGACCCGACGCTGGCCGATGCGGCGCTGCGCGAGCTGGTCGCGCAAAGTGAAGGCACCGGCGCCACCTTCGTCGCATCGCTGCATGCGGTCGACCTCGCGCTGCGCTGGTTTCCGCGCATCGTCGGGCTGCGCAACGGCCAGGTGATGTTCGATGCCGCGGTCGGCGACGTGAGCGAGGCGATGCTGGCCGCGCTGTACGCGAGCGAAGGCGGCCTGCCGATTCAGGGCGGCCACGACGCGTTGCCCGCATCGCTGCCCGTCGAAGGCGCTGCGCCGTTCCGCCGACCGGACTGCCCATGACCGCGCGCGCCGCGAACGCCGCACTAAAGCCCACGCACGCGCCGGTGCCGCTGCGCGACCCGCAAGCGCGCACGCGGCTCGCGTGGACGCTCGCTGCGCTGGTCGTCGCCTGGCCGATGCTGCAGCTGTCGGAGTTCAAGCCCTGGGCGCTGGTCAGCTCGGGCAACCTCGCGGTCATCGGCGGTTTCCTGGCCGGCTTTTGGCCGCCGGCCACCGACGCGGCGTTCCTTGCGATGCTCGGCAAGGCCACGCTTGAAACCCTGGCGATGGCCACGGCCGGCACGGCGCTGGCATTCCTCATCGGAGCGCCGCTGGCTTTCGTCACCACGCGCGCGCTGTCGGTGTCGCGCATCGGCCCCGGGCCCGGCCGCAGGCGCGCGGGCGTGGTCCGGCAGGCCGGCCGTTCGCTGCTGATGGTGCTGCGCGCCATTCCCGAGATCGTGTGGGCGTTGCTCTTCGTGCGCGCACTCGGCCTCGGCCCGGCGGCGGGCGTGCTGGCGCTCGCCATCACCTACGGCGGCATGCTCGGCAAGGTGTACGCCGAGGTGCTCGAATCGACCGACACGCGCCCTGCGCGCGCGCTGCTCGAAGCGGGGAGCGGACGCTTCGCCGCGCTGCTGTACGGGCTGTTGCCGAACTGCGCGCAGGAACTCACCTCCTACACCGTGTACCGCTGGGAATGCGCGGTGCGCGCTTCCGTCGTGATGGGTTTTGTCGGTGCGGGCGGGCTGGGCCAGCTGATGGACCAGTCGATGAAGATGCTCAACGGCGGCGAGGCGAGCAGCATCCTGCTGGTGTTCCTCGCGCTGGTCCTGCTGGCCGATGCGCTGAGCAACGCGCTGCGAAAGCTCCTGGCATGAACGGCGTGCAGGCGCCGCCAATCTGCCTGCGCTGCCGCGTCGTGATGGCCGGCGTGCTGGCCGCCGTGGTCGCGAGCTTCGCCTACCTGGCCATCGACTACCGGGCGCTTTTCACGGCCGAATCCCTGGGCTTCATGGCGAAGTTCATCGCCGAGTTCTTTCCGCCCGACGTCTCACCGGCATTTTTGGCCAAGACCGCTTGGGGCGCGTTGCAGACGCTGGCCGTGTCGGCGCTCGGCACTTTGCTGGCCGCGGCGGCGGGCGCGGTGCTGGCGCTGCCGGCCTCGGGGCGGGCAGGCGGATGGGCACGCCAGGCGGCGCGCTTCGTGCTCAACTTTTTGCGCAGCGTGCCCGAACTGGTATGGGCCGCGCTGATGGTGCTGGCGGCCGGCATTGGCCCGTTCGCGGGCGCGCTGGCGCTGGCGCTGCACACCACCGGCGTGCTCGGCCGGCTCTTTGCCGAAAGCCTGGAGAATGCGCCCCGCGAACCCGAAGCGGCGCTGCGGCTGCAGGGCGCCGGCGCGGTCTCGGCGTTCAGCTACGCAAGTCTGGCGCTTGTCCTGCCGCAGTGGGTGGCCTACACGCTGTACCGTTGGGAGATGAACATCCGCATGGCCGCCGTGCTCGGGTTCGTCGGCGGCGGCGGGCTCGGCCAACTGCTTTATTTCCACCTGTCGATCTTCCAGCAGCAGCAGGCGATGACCGTGCTGATCGCCATGTTCGTGCTGGTGGCCATCGTCGACTTCGCGAGCGCGCGCCTGCGCCGCGGCCTGGGACCCGCTTATGCATGACGACAACCCGCGCCACCGGCCCACGCGCGTGAACGACCGCCACGCGTTCGACGCGATCATCGACACGCGTTCGCCGGCCGAGTTCGCGCTCGACCACATTCCCGGCGCCATCAACTGCCCGGTGCTCGACGACGAGGAGCGCCGCATCGTCGGTACCCTCTACAAACAGACGGGCGCCTTCGAAGCGCGGCGCGTCGGCGGCGCCATGGTGGCGGCCAACATCGCGCGCCACCTGCAGGGGCCGCTGGCCGACCGCCCCATTAAATGGAGACCGCTCGTGTACTGCTGGCGCGGCGGCATGCGCAGCGGATCGATGGTGACCTGGCTTCGCCTGGTGGGCTGGGACGCGCAGCAGCTGGCCGGCGGCTACAAGGCATTTCGGCATCACGTGCTGCAGCAGATCGAAGCGCTTTGCCCGCAGTTGGCCCTGCGCGTGGTCTGCGGCGCCACCGGCAGTGCCAAAACGCGCGTGCTGCACGCGCTGGCCGCGCGCGGCGAGCAGGTGCTCGACCTCGAATTCGCGGCCAGCCACAAGGGCTCGCTGCTGGGCACCTGGCCGGGCGTGCCGCAGCCCTCTCAGAAGCAGTTCGAGACGCGCATCGCCACCGTCTTCGAGACGCTCGACCTGACGCGCCCGCTGTACGTCGAAGGCGAGAGCGCGCGCATCGGACGCCTGTCGGTACCGTTGCCGCTGATCGGCCAGATGCGCGACGCGCGCTGCATCGAAGTGCAGGCCACGCCAGCGGCGCGGCTGGACTATCTGCTGCGCGACTACGCCTACCTGGGCGACGACCGTGCCGCGCTGGCCGACTTGCTCGGCCGGCTCAAGGAGCTGCAGGGCAAGGAAACCGTGCAGCGCTGGCAGGCCTGGGCGCTGGCGGGCAACCTGCCAAGGCTCTTCGAAGAGCTGATGACGCTGCACTACGACCCGCACTACCAGCGCTCGCAGGCGAAGCACTTTCGCGCCTGGCCCGCACGCGAGACCGTGGTGACCACGGATCTGAGCGACGCCGGCATCGACGCGGTGGCCGACGCGATCCAGGCGCTCGAGCGCAGCCCGGGAATCTGACGATGCCGGCGCGCCGGCCTATCGCGCGCTTCGGTTGACCAGGTAGATGCCGCCCATCACCAGCACGATGCCGACCGCGTGGAAGCCGTGCAGCGGCTCGTTGAGCGCGAGCCAGGCCAGGCCCGCCGCATACAGCGGCCCGAGGTAGGTCACGACGCCGACGCGCGCCGCGCCGAGTTCGCGCTGCATGACCGAGTACGCCAGATAAGCGCCAAAGCCCGGCACCACGGCCGCCACCAGCGCGAGCCCGATGCCCGGCAGCGTCAGCACGGGGCCCACGGTGTGCACGGCTTCCCACGCGGCGAAGGGCACCAGCACCAGCACACCGGCTGCGCTGATCACCGCCAGCCGCGCGCGGGCAGAGAGCGGGCTGTTCCAGCGCCGCAGCAGCACGGAGTACAGCGTCCACGACAGGGTGGCGGCCAGCACCCATGCATCGCCAATCACCAGCGTGACGCCGGCCAGCGAGGCCCATCGTCCATGCAGGATCACATGGACGACACCGCCCAATGCCAACGCCAGCCCGAGCGCCTGCCACCGGTTGAAGTGCTCCTTGAGCCACACCGCCGCCAACACGGCGATGAGGATGGGCGACAGCGCGTAGATCAGCGCGATGTTGACGGCCGAGGTCGTCCGGCCGCCGATGTAGACCCAGGCGCCGCAGATCCACATGCCCAGCGCACCCAGCACGAGGTACCGCGGCCACTCGGCGAGGATCTGCCGGCGGTGCGGCCGAAGCTCTTGCCAGGAGGGGACAGCGAACAGGATGCCGGCGACCAGCCAGCGCAACAGGGCCAGCAGATGCGGCTCGATGTGGCCGGGGGCACTGCGCGCCACCAGGTAATTCACGGCCCACAGCAGGGGCGTGATGAACAGAAGCGCGATGGCGATTCTTCTTCTGCGGGCGGCGGCGGGCATAGAGGGATGCTAACCATCCACCGGCGCCACAGATTGCGCGCGGGCCTACAGCGAAGCAGTGCGCGCGAGGCTAGCTTCGGCCCATACGGACTTGAACTTTAAGACACACCATGACAGCCCGACGAAAAAGCAAGCGCGGTCTCTACGCCAACATTCAGGCCAAACGCAAGCGCATCGCCGCCGGCAGCGGCGAGAAGATGCGCAAGCCGGGGGCCAAGGGCGCGCCCGACGCGAAGGCGTTTGAAACATCCCGAAAGACCGCCAAGAAGCGCAAGCCTGCAGCGCGCAAGCGCACCGCCGGCTGACGGGCACCAAGCACATCGCCTTCCGGCGGCGTGCCAACGCGTTCAGGTGTTCTTGCTGACCGTGATGGTCGGGAACTTGGACGAAAAGTCCTTCGCCTTCTCGGCGATGCCCACCGCCACCTGGCGCGCGACCGACTTGTAGATCCCGGCCACCTCGCCGTCGGGGTCGGCCACCACGGTCGGCTTGCCGCTGTCGGCCTGCAGGCGGATGTTGATGTCCAGCGGCAGCGCGCCCAGGTAATCCATGTTGTATTGCGCCGCCATCTTCTTGCCGCCTTCGGCGCCGAAGATGTGCTCGACGTGGCCGCAGTTCGAGCACACATGCACCGCCATGTTCTCGACGATGCCGAGGATCGGCACGCCGACCTTCTCGAACATCTTGATGCCCTTCTTGGCGTCGAGCAGCGCAATGTCCTGCGGCGTCGTCACGATCACGGCGCCGGTCATCGGCACGCGCTGGCTGAGCGTGAGCTGGATGTCGCCGGTGCCGGGCGGCATGTCGACGATCAGGTAGTCAAGGTCCTTCCAGTTGGTCTGGCGCAAGAGCTGCTCGAGCGCCTGCACGGCCATCGGGCCGCGCCAGATCATGGCCTCGTCCTGGTCGACCAGAAAGCCGATCGACATCACCTGCACGCCGTGGTTTTCGAGCGGCTCCATGGTCTTGCCGTCTTCGCTTTCAGGGCGCCGGTCGATGCCCAGCATCATGGGCTGGCTCGGGCCGTAGATGTCGGCGTCGAGCAGGCCAACCGCGGCGCCCTCGGCCGCGAGCGCCAGCGCCAGATTGGCCGCGGTGGTGCTCTTGCCCACGCCGCCCTTGCCCGAGGCGACGGCCACGATGTTCTTCACGTTCGGCATCAGCTGCACACCGCGCTGCACGGCGTGGCTGGCGATCTGCGTCGTGATGTTGACCGACACGTTGTCCACGCCCGCCACCGACTTGGCCGCGGCGACCAATGCCTTGCGCAGAGCGGCGTGCTGGCTCTTTGCGGGATAGCCCAGCACGAGCTCGAAGGACACATCGCCGTCGGCGATTTGCATGTTCTTGAGCGACTTCGGGCCGACGAGCGGCTTGCCGGTGTTGGGGTCGGTCACGCCCGCGAGCGCGGCCGACAGGGCCTCTTGGGTAACTGCCATTGATCAAACTCCTGAGTGGCGGGTAGTCTAGTGCGCTGCCTATGTCCTCTGCCGATCCCGCCCCATCGACCGCCGATTCCCTCGACACCGCGGCGCTCGTGAATCCCGCCGGTCGCGCCACCGGACTCCTTCTGACCGGCGGCGGTGCCCGCGCGGCCTACCAGGTCGGCGTGTTGCAAGCCATTGCCAAGCTGCGGCGTCGGGCCGGCGCCCAGGGCACGGGCAATCCATTTCCCGTCATCACCGGCACCTCGGCCGGCGCCATCAACGCCGCCGCGCTGGCCTCCGGCGCCGATGACTTCGACGGCGCGGTACGCCGCATCGCCGAGGTGTGGCGAAGCTTTCGCGCCGAGCAGGTCTACCGGTCCGATGCACTGGCGCAGCTGGACGCGCCGGGTCGCTGGCGCATGCTCCTCGGGCTGGCGCAGCTGCTGGCCCGGTGGCGCCGGCAGCAGCCCCGCGCGCTGCTCGACAACCGCCCGCTGGCCGACCTGCTGCAGCGGCTGGTGCCGCTCGACCGGCTGCCGCAGTTGATGGCCGACGGCCATCTGCATGCGCTGGCCGTGACGGCCTCCAGCTACAGCGCGGGCGCCCACCACACCTTCTATGAAGCGGCCGCGCCGATGGCGCCCTGGGTGCGCTCGCAGCGCATCGCCGTGGCGGGGCGCATCACGCACCAGCACCTGCTCGCTTCTTCGGCCATTCCTTTCGTCTTCCCCGCCACGGGCATCGAGGTGGGCGGGCGCACCGGCTACTTTGGCGACGGCTCGATGCGCCAGTCGGCGCCGATTTCCGCGGCCATCCACCTGGGTGCCGAGCGCGTGCTGGTGATCGGCGCGGGCCGCATGCACGAGCCGCCGGCCGAACCCGGCCCGAACGCGCTGACCGGCTACCCGACGCTGGCGCAGATCGCGGGCCATGCGCTCTCGAGCATCTTTCTGGACGCGCTGGCCGTCGATGTCGAGCGGGTGCATCGCGTCAACCAGACGCTGGCGCTGATCCCGGACGCGGCGCGGCACCTGACGCAGCTGCGGCCGGTGGAACTGCTGGTGATCTCGCCGTCCGAACGCATCGACGGCATCGCCGCGCGCCATGTGCGCGAGCTGCCCCGCGTGGTGCAGCGGCTGCTCGGCGGCCAGCAGACCACTGCGGCGGGCAGCGACGCCAAGGCATCGGCGCTGGCCAGCTACCTGCTGTTCGAGCGTGGCTTCACGCGGGAGCTGATGGCGCGGGGCCGCGCCGACACGCTGCGGCAGAAAGACGAGGTGCTGCGCTTCTTCGGATGGAGCGCCGCCGCGCCCGGTGAATCCGCGGCGCCTACTGGCTCGCCTGCAGCATCGCCATCATCCGTTGGTGAATGAGCTGGATGGCTTTCAAGGGTCGCACCATGACCTTGAACTCGGTGACGAGGCCCGCGTCGTTCCAGCTGATGATGTCGATGCCATTGACCGCGATGCCATCAATGTCGACCTGGAATTCCAGCACCGCGTGATCCGCGGCGACGGTCTCGCGCACGTAGCGGAAGCTGTCGTTGAAGAAGACCTGGAAGGCAGCGCGCAGGTACTGCGCCGTCACGGCCTTGCCGACCTGCGGCGTGTGCACGACCGGCGAGTGGAACACCACGTCGTCGGCCAGCAGCGCGTCGAGGCCGCGCATGTTGCGCGACTGGACCAGGCCGTGCCAGGTGGCCAGCGCCGGGCTGTCGCCGTGGCCGGTGATCGTTCCGGTGGTGGTCGTTGCGGTCGTTGTCGTCATGCGCTGATCCCCAGTTCTGAATAGACGCGCGCAATCTGCGCACGCAGCTCGCCGAGCTCGGCTTCGAGCCGCGCCACGTTGGTCTTGAGCGCGGCAACCTCGCCCAGCGACACATCGGCGCCAGGCGCAACGTCCGTATCCGGTCGGGCGGCTTCTTCCGCGGGCGCGCCGCTCAGCAGATGCGCCCAGCGGCTCTCGCGCGCACCGGGCAGGCGCGCGAGCTTGACCACCAGCGCGCCGGCCGGCCGCTCGGCCAGCTCGTTGAGAAAACCCTCAACCGACGAGATGTCGGCGAAGTTGTGCATGCGGTCGCAGGCGATGCGCAACTCGCCCGCGGTCTGCGGGCCGCGCAGCATCAGCACGGTGAGCAGGATTACCGACTGCGACGGGATCTGCAGCACGCGGTCGGCGTTGTGCGCGTAGCGGAAGGCGCGGCCGCCGCTCGACTCGCTCACCAGGCTGTAGCCCTTCAGGCTGTCGAGCGCAGCCTGCGCCTCGGCATCACTCACTTCCAGCACCGGATGGCGGCTGGTCTTCTGGTTGCAGCCCGAGACGACGGCATTCAAAGTGAGCGGGTAGCTGTCGGGCACGGTGCGCTGCTTCTCGGCAAGCACGCCGAGCACGCGCGCCTCCAGCAGCGACAGCGCGGGCAAGGAGGCGGCCATCGCGCGTCAGGCGCCGCCGTGGATGCGGCTGACCAGCGCCTTCGTGAAGGCCGCCGTGTTGGCCGTGCCGCCGAGGTCGCCGGTGCGCACCTTGTCGATGTTCAGCGTCTCGTCGATCGCGGTGCGCAGGCGCGTGGCCTTGTCCTGGTGCTTGACGTGGTCGAGCATGAGCGCGGCGGCCAGCATGATCGCGATCGGGTTCGCGATGCCCTTGCCCGCGATGTCGGGCGCCGAGCCATGCACCGCCTCGAAGATCGCCGCATCGGTGCCGATGTTGGCGCCCGGCGCCATGCCCAGGCCGCCGACCAGGCCGGCCACGAGGTCGGAAAGGATGTCGCCGAACAGGTTGGTGGTCACCAGCATGTCGAACTGCCAGGGGTTGAGCACCAGCTTCATCGCGCAGGCGTCCACGATGATGGTGTCGAGCTCGAATTTCCCCTTGTATTTTTCCTCGTACATCGCGAGGCCCGTCTCAAGGAACAGCCCCGTGAGAACCTTCATGATGTTGGCCTTGTGCACCAGCGTGACCTTCTTGCGCCCGGTGGCGATGGCCGTCTCGAACGCGTATTCGAGGATGCGCTTGCAGCCCTGCCGCGTGTTGATGCCGGTCGCCATGCCCACGGCGTGCGGGTCGCCGTCGATGCGCACGTAGTGCTCGTGGCCGATGTAGAGGCCTTCGAGGTTCTCGCGCACGACCATGAGGTCGACCTTGTCGAAGCGGCCGCCCGGAATGATGGTGCGCGCCGGGCGCAGGTTGGCGTAGAGCTGGAATTCTTCACGCAGCCGAACGTTCGACGAGCGATAGCCGCCGCCCGAGGGCGTCTCCAGCGGGCCTTTGAGCGCCAGCCGGGTCCGGCGAATGGAGTCGAGCGTGGCCGCGGGCAGCGGGTCGCCCGCCGCCGTCACGCCGCCGAGGCCGGCGATCTGGCGGTCCCATTCGAAGGGCGCCTTCAGCGCATCGAGCGCGGCCAGCGTGGCGTCGACGATCTCGGGTCCGATGCCGTCGCCGGGGATGAGCGTTGCGGGAATGGGAGTGGTCATCGGCAGCTTTCGTTGGGTGAACAGAGCGACGCGATCGCGCGGCGCAGGGGTCGGGAGGTGGACGGAGACCGTCCGTCAGGTGGATGCAAGAAGCGCGCGAGGCTCAGAACGGCAGCTTGGGTCCGCCTCCGCCGCCCATACCTGGCATGCCGGGCATCCCCTTCATGCCGCCCATCTTCTTCATCATCTTCATCAGGCCGCCGCCCTTCATCTTCTTCATCATGGTCTGCATCTGCTCGAATTCGTTGAGCAGGCGGTTGACTTCCTGCACCTGCACGCCGGCGCCAGCGGCGATGCGTCGCTTGCGCGTGGCCTTGAGTAATTCGGGCTTGCGGCGCTCCAGCGGCGTCATGCTCTGGATGATCCCTTCCTTGCGGCGGATGTCGCGCTCGGCGCGGGTCATGTCGGCTTCGGTGGTCTTGGCCGCCATCTGCTGCGGCAGCTTGTCCATGATGCTCGAGAGCCCGCCCATCTGCTTCATCTGCTGCAGCTGGCCAAGGAAGTCGTTCAGGTCGAAACCGGCGCCGCTCTTGACCTTGGCCGCGAGCTTTTGCGCCGCGGCCACGTCGACGCCGGCCGTAACCTGCTCGACCAGCGCGACGATGTCGCCCATGCCGAGGATGCGGCCCGCATGGCGCTCGGCATCGAACACTTCGAGGCCGTCGATCTTCTCGCTGGTGCCGGCGAATTTAATCGGCACGCCGGTGATCTGCCGCACCGACAGCGCCGCACCGCCGCGCGAATCGCCGTCGGTCTTGGTCAGGATGATGCCGGTCAGCGGCAACGCGTCCTTGAAGGCCTTGGCGGTGTTGATCGCGTCCTGGCCCTGCATGGCGTCGACCACGAACAGCGTTTCGATCGGGTTCAGCGCGGCGTGCAGCTGCTTGATTTCGGTCATCAGCACTTCGTCGATCGCGAGGCGGCCGGCCGTGTCGACCAGCAGCACGTCGAAGTGGTGCTTCTTCGCGTAATCCAGCGCGGCGGCGGCGATGTCGAGCGGCTTCTGGTCGGGCGTGCTCGGGAACCACTCGGCGCCGGCCTGCTTCGTCACCGTCTTGAGCTGTTCGATGGCGGCCGGGCGGTACACGTCGCCCGAGACGGTCAGCACCTTCTTCTTGCGCTTCTCGATCAGGTGCTTGGCCAGCTTGGCCGTGGTGGTGGTCTTGCCGGCACCCTGCAGGCCGGCCATGAGGATGATGGCCGGCGGCTGGGCCACCAGATTGATGTCGGAGATGCCGGCACCGATGGTCGCGGTCAGTTCGCGGTTGACGATGCCCACCAGCGCCTGCCCGGGCTTGAGCGAGCCCAGCACTTCCTGACCCAGCGCCTTCTCCTTGACGCGCGCCACGAAGTCGCGCACCACCGGCAGCGCCACGTCGGCCTCGAGCAGCGCCATGCGCACTTCGCGCAGCATGTCCTGCACGTTGGCTTCGGTGATGCGGGCCTGCCCGCTCATCGTCTTGACGAGGCGGGAGAACTTTTCTGTGAGGGCGGTCGCCATGAAGGAATTGCCTTGTTGCCCGCGTGCGCGGAACGATGGAAAGTGGGGAAGGTTTGGCGCGCGAAGCGCGGAGGCGAGCCATTACACTGCGCCGATGATTTTAGCGATCCCCTCTCCACTCGGCGTGGCGCTGGGCATCGCCACTGCCGCGGCCTATGCGGCGACGGCCATCGCCGCTCCGCGCTGGAGCCGCTCCGCCATCCAGACCCTGCTGGCCCTGGCCTGGTTGCTGCACGGGATTGCGCTGGCCTGGGGCCTGGTTTCGCTGAAGCTGTTCGGCTTCGCGCCGGCGCTGTCCGTCACGGCATGGCTGGTGCTGACCGTTTATGCCATCGAAAGCCGGCTCTACCCGGAGTTGAAGGTGCGGCGCGTGCTTGCCTGGCTGGGTGCGGGTGCCGCCCTGCTGGCGGCGGTCTTCCAGGGCACGCCGCTGCATGTCGGCAGTTCGCCGTGGTTGCCGCTGCATGTGGCGCTCGCCCTCGCCTCGTACGGGCTGTTCGGCACCGCCGTCGTCCACGCCTGGCTGATGACGCGGGCCGAGAAGCAGATGCGCCTGGCCACCGGCGCGTCCACCGGGCTGCCGCTGCTCACGCTGGAACGCCTCACCTTCCGCTTCGTGACGGCCGGCTTCGTGCTGCTGTCGGCCACGCTGCTGGCGGGCGTGCTGTTCAGCGAAGCGCTGTACGGCGACGCCGTGCGCGGCTGGAAGTGGGACCACAAGACGGTGTTCTCCGTGCTCGCCTGGATCGCCTTCGCCGTGCTGCTGGTCGGGCGCGCGCGCTTCGGATGGCGCGGGCGCACCGCCCGACGTGTGCTGTATTCCGGCGCGGCCCTGCTGCTGCTCGCCTACGTGGGATCGCGTTTCGTGTTCGAGGTCGTGCTCGCGCGCGCCAACGCATGAAGTACCTGCTGGTCCTGGCGGTCGTGTTCGTGGCCCTGTGGCTCTGGCGCAAGGGCCGGCGCGACGACATGCGCGAGCGCGCCGCAGCCGCCCGCACCCAGGCGCCGCCGAAGGTGACCGCGCCCAGCGAGATGGCGCGCTGCGTCCATTGCGGCCTGCACCTCCCACTGGCCGACGCCATCACCGACCGCAGCGGGGTCTACTGCAGCGCCGCCCACCGGCAAGCAGCCGCCCGTTGACCCCCGCGGGCCACTCCGACATGACGCCCCTGCTCTGGTCGCGCGGTGAACCGGCGACCGACTGGGGCGCCCTCGACCATCGCAGCGGGGGCAGCTCGGCGCTGCTGCGTCTGTGGCGTGGCTTCATGGGCGCGCGCTGCTTCGTGGCCGTGGTTCTGCTCCTGTTGCAGGCGGTGACTTTCCTGCTGGGCCAACCGCTGCAACCCTTTGCCGTCGCGATGTGCGCCGGCTACCTGGCCGTCACGCTGCTCGGGAGCCGCTATGCCCCTTTCCAGCCACCCATCGGCGTGTTCGGCCGTTCCTGGATCGCCACCATCGGCATCGACCTGGCCACTTTCACCGCGCTGCAGACGATGCAGTTGGGCAGCATCAACTACACACCCCTGTTTGCGCTGCCGGTGCTGATGGGCGCCGTGCTGGGCACGGTCGCCGTGGGCCTGGGCACCACGGCGGCGGTCACGCTGCTGCTGCTGGCCGACGCCGGATGGCAGGCGCTGCAGCATGCCGGCGATCCGTCGCCGCGCTTCGTGCAGGCCGCGCTCACAGGCACCGGCCTGTTCGTGGTCGCGTTGCTCGCCCACGAACTGGCACGCCGCCTGGCGCGGGAGGAAGCCACCGCGCAACGCAACCGCAGCAGCGCGCAGATGCACGCACAGGTGAACGACCTGGTGATCGAGACGCTGAGCGAAGGCGTGCTGGTCATCGACGCGCAGGGCCGCGTCCATGCGGCCAACCCGGCGGCCGACGCCATCCTGGGACAAGGTCTGGCAGCGATGGCCTTGCCGTTCGCGCTCGACGCCCATCCCGCGTGGCAGCCGCTGGGCCTGATCGCCAAGAACACCTTTTCCCGCCGCACCGCGCAGTCGAAGGAAGTGCCCGTGGCCCAGGCCCAGGGCGCGCCGCGCGAAGTGCGGGTGCGCACGCGACTCACGCCGGCCGCTGATGGGCATGCCGACAGCTTGTGCGTGATGTTCCTGCAGGACCTGCGCGAGCTCGAGGCGCGCATCCGCACCGAGAAGCTGGCCGCGATGGGCCGCATGTCGGCGGCGGTCGCGCACGAGATCCGCAACCCGCTGGCCGCTATCACGCAGGCCAGCGCGCTTCTCAACGAGGACCTGCTCGATCCCGCGCATCGCAAGCTGACCACCATGGTTCAGCACAACGCGCAGCGCCTGGCCCGCATCGTCGACGACGTGCTCGACGTGGCGCGGGCGCGGCAACAGCGGGTGCTGCCGCTCGGCGAACAGGTCGCGCTCGACCCGGCGGTGCGCGAAATGACCGAGGAATGGGTGCGGCAGACACAGCGCCAGGGCGTGCTGCTGATGCTGGCCACGGGCGGGCGCGACGTGCGCTTCGAGTCCGAGCACCTGCGGCGCATCCTGGTGAACCTGCTGGACAACGCGGCGCGCTATGCGGGCGAGCGCGACGGCTCGATCCAGGTCAGCACCTCGATCGACGCGCAAGGCAAGGCGCACCTGCAGGTCTGGAGCGACGGCGCGCCGTTGGAGCCCGCGGTGCAGCGCCACCTGTTCGAGCCCTTCTTTTCGTCCGAGAGCCGGTCCAGCGGCCTGGGCCTGTTCCTGTGCCGAGAGCTCTGCGAGCGCCATGGCGCCACCATCGGCTACGAGCGGCGGGCACTCTCGGCCGCCGGCCCCGAGGGCAACGAGTTCTTCGTCAGCTTCGCGCCGGCCGAAACCCGGCTCGCCCTCTAAAGACACCCACAGACAATAGCGACGTGAGCACCCTCCCATCCACCGCCGCGCGCCCCGCGCACATCCTCGTCATCGACGACGAGCCCGACCTGCGCACGCTCTACGAGCTGACGCTGCTGCGCGAAGGCTACAAGGTCGAGGCGGCGGGCAGCGTGGCCGAAGCCTGGCAGCACCTGGAAGCCGCGAGCTTCGACGCCGTAATCACCGACATGCGCCTGCCCGACGGGCTGGGCATGGAGATCCTGCAGCGCGTACAGCAGCAGCAGCGCAGCGAGCGCTGCATCGTGATGACGGCCTATGGCTCCGCCGAGAACGCGGTAGAGGCCCTCAAGGCCGGCGCCTTCGACTACCTGACCAAGCCGGTCGACCTCAAGCAATTCCGCGCGGTCGTGGCTTCCGCGGTGCAGCTGCAGCCGCAGGAAACGCCGGCCGCCTTTCGCCCGGCCAACCCGGCGAAAGGCGCTGCCGAACCAGCGCCCGCCGCGCCTGCGCCAGCGGTCCAGGGCGCCAGCGCGCTCGACCGGCTGGTGGGCGAATCCGAGCCGATGCGCCTGGTCAAGTCGCGCATCGCGAAAGTCGCGCGCGGCATGGCGCCCGTGCTGGTGCGGGGCGAGTCCGGCACCGGCAAGGAGCTGGTGGCGCGCGCGGTGCATGCCTGCAGCCAGCGCAGCGAAGGCCCGTTCGTCGCAGTGAACTGCGGCGCCATTCCCGAGAACCTGCTCGAGGCCGAGTTCTTCGGCGCGCGCAAGGGCTCGTACACCGGCTCGGCTGCCGACCGCGACGGCTACTTCCAGGCCGCGCGCGGCGGCACGCTGTTCCTCGACGAAATTGGCGACCTGCCGCTGGCGATGCAATCCAAGTTGCTGCGCGCCATCCAGGAGCGCAGCGTGCGACCGATCGGCTCGACGCAGGAAGACGCGGTCGACGTGCGCATCGTCAGTGCGACGCACAAGGACCTGCACGCCGAAGTGCAGGCGGCGCGCTTCCGGCAAGATTTGTTCTACCGCCTGAACGTGATCGAGATCGCCATCCCGGCGCTGCGCGATCGCCGCGGGGACCTGCCGGCCCTGTGCGCGGCGCTGCTCGCCCGCATCGCACACGACGCCGGCATGCCCGTGCCCACGCTCTCGCCCGAGGTCATCCGCGGCCTGGCGAACCATCCGCTGCAAGGCAATGTGCGGGAACTCGAGAACCTGCTGCACCGCGCTGTCGCGCTGAACGATGGCGATGAGTTGCATCTGGATTTGATGGGCGCGCAGGGCGGACAGGGCGGCAACAGCGCGGGCGCTCCGGCGCCATCGAACGACGACACGCCCGGCCGAACCATGCCGCTGCCGGAAGCCGGCTCGCCTGCGCACACCGCGCCCGTTGCACCAGTTGTGCCGGCTGCGCCTCCCGGCGTGCCGGCCGACCTGCAGACCTATCTCGACCAGCAGGAGCGCGAAATCCTCGTGCGCGCCCTGCACGAGAGCGGCTTCAACCGCACGGCCGCCGCGGCGCGGCTGGGCCTGAGCCTGCGCCAGATCCGCTACCGGATCGCGCGCCTGGGCATCAGCACGCCCCACGGCGACGACAGTGCGGGCGCTAACAACGATGAGTGAGGCGGGCGATCCGTCTGCCCTCTGGCACGATGGGTGGTACCGCCCGGCCCGGGCCCTGCCCTCGCCGAACTTCGGCCCGCGACCCGTCGGCGCGCAGATCGATCTGGTCGTGCTCCATTCGATCAGCCTGCCGCCCGGTGAATACGGCGGCGACGCGGTGCAACAGCTTTTCACCAATCAGCTCGACTGGGAAGCGCACCCGTACTTCCAGACGATCCGCGGCATCGAGGTGTCGGCACATTTTTACGTTCGCCGCGACGGGGCGCTCTGGCAGTTCGTGAGCTGCGACGCGCGCGCCTGGCATGCGGGTGCGTCGTCCTGGCGCGGCCGCGACAACTGCAACGACGATTCGATCGGGATCGAACTCGAAGGGCTCGAAGGCTTGCTGTTCGAAGACGCGCAGTACGCCACGCTGGCCGATCTCTGCCCCCACCTGGCGCAGCAGTATCCGATCGCCTTCGTCGCCGGTCACGAGCACATTGCACCGGGCCGAAAGGAAGACCCGGGACCCGGCTTCGACTGGGCCCGCCTTCGCAACGAATTGGGGTGGGAGGCGGCCCGCTTTCCGCCCCCGACTGCACAGCGCTAATTTTTTCAATCGCGCGGCACGCTGTGATCGCGTCGCCGCACCGCAGCATCGCCGCCACGGCGCCGGCGCCATGGCCAATAACCATGCGCCCTGCGGTCCCGAATCGGCCGGAAAGGCGCATGCCTGCTGGCTGATGCATCGTGATCGCAACGCAGAAGCGGCATCACCGACGAACGACGCGCCAGCACCGCTGGCACTAGTTGGCAAAACGCACGCCAGACACTACATATAGTGGGTTGCTCCCCTCCCACACCCCAGATATAGTGTGCGCTGCCTGGCAGACTTGCCCGCTCGACCGCCCGGAAATGCCCGAAAGTGCCCCGGCGCCCAACAAGAATTCCCAACCGAGGACCGAATGCAAACAGCCCTGAACACCCCTTCGACCCCGCGTGCCGTTGCCACAACGCCGCAGCCGCAGCGCGACACCGCCGGCTCGCCCGCGGGCAATGCACTGGCGCACTACCAGATCATCCGCCGCAACGGCGCAGTGGTGCCCTTCGAGCCGAGCAAGATCGCCATCGCGATGATGAAAGCCTTCCTGGCGGTGCATGGCACGCAGGGCGCGGCATCGGCCAGCGTGCGTGAAACGGTCGATGGGTTGACCCAAGCGGTGGTGCGCGCGATGGTGCGCTCGCGTCCGGGTGGCGGCACCTTCCACATCGAAGACGTTCAGGACCAGGTCGAACTCGGCCTGATGCGTGGCGGCCACCATGAAATCGCGCGCGCCTACGTGCTGTACCGCGACCGCCGCAACCAGGAGCGCGCGCGCCAGGGCGCCCAGGAGGCACCGGCTGCGCCGCTGCTGCACGTGCTCGACCGCGGCGAACGCGTCGCACTCGACGTGAACGAGCTCAAGGGACTGATCGAGTCCGCCTGCGAAGGTCTGGGCGACAGCATCACCGCCGCGCCGATCCAGGCCGAGACGATGCGCAACTTGTACGACGGCGTGCCGCTCGACGAGGTCTACAAGGCCTCGATCCTCGCGGCCCGCACGCTGATCGAAAAAGACCCGGACTACACCTTCGCCACCGCGCGCCTGCTGCTGCACACGATCTTCAAGGAGATCATCGGTCGCGAAGTGATGCCCGTCGAGCGCGCGCAGGCCTACACCGACTACTTCCCGCAGTTCATCAAGAAGGGCGTCGACAACGAACTGCTCGACGAGAAGCTGCTGCAGTTCGACCTGCCGCGCCTGGGCGCTGCCCTGAAGGCCGAGCGCGACAACCAGTTCGACTACCTCGGCCTGCAGACGCTGTACGACCGCTACTTCCTGCACGTTCGCAAGACCCGCATCGAGCTGCCGCAGGCTTTCTTCATGCGCGTGGCAATGGGCCTCTCGCTCAATGAAGTCGACCGCGAAGCCCGCGCCATCGAGTTCTACGAAGTGCTGTCGAGCTTCGACTTCATGTCGTCGACCCCGACGCTGTTCAACGCCGGCACGCTGCGCTCGCAGCTGTCGAGCTGCTACCTGACGACCGTGCCCGACGACTTGGACGGCATCTACGAATCGATCAAGGAAAACGCGCTGCTGTCGAAATTCGCCGGGGGCCTCGGCAACGACTGGACCCGCGTGCGCGCGCTCGGCTCGCACATCAAGGGCACGAACGGCGAATCGCAGGGCGTCGTGCCGTTCCTGAAGGTCGTCAACGACACGGCCGTGGCCGTGAACCAGGGCGGCAAGCGCAAGGGTGCGGTCTGCACGTACCTGGAAACCTGGCACCTCGACATCGAGGAGTTCCTGGAACTGCGCAAGAACACCGGCGACGACCGCCGCCGCACGCACGACATGAACACGGCCAACTGGATTCCCGACCTGTTCATGCGCCGCGTGATGGAAAAGGG
>SEGS01000011.1 GCA_004210915.1 Variovorax sp.
GGCGGCGGCGTCACCGTGGTGGCGCAAGCGCCCAGCAAAAGCGACAGGGCGGTTGCACCGGCGAGGCGGTAGGTCAACGGAAAGGGCATGGCTCGGGTAGCAAAAGCGGAAGCGCGAAGTCGAAGTCTGTGAAGGGCGAGGGCAAGGGGTCAGGCGGTGCGTGGCAGCTCGACGCGGAAGCGCGCGCCGGGGCCGTGGGGCAACAGCGTGATGCGCCCCCCGTGCGCTGCAATGTACTCCTGCACGATCGACAGGCCGATCCCCGTGCCCTTGACAGTGTGTTCCGGTTGCCGCTCACCGCGAAAGAAAGGCTCGAAGATGCGGTCCCGGTCGCCCTCGGCAATGCCGGGGCCCGCGTCGTTGACGTCGATACAGGCCGTCTCGGGCGTCCCGGAAACCGTCAGTGTGATCGTCCCGCCGCGCGCGGAAAAGCGGATCGCGTTCGACAGCAGGTTCGCCAACGCCGTGCCGAGCTTGGCCGGATCGACCGTGACCGTGATCGGCTCGCCTTCTGCGCGAACGGTCAGGCCCTGTGCCTGCCACTGCAGGCGCTGCGATTCGATCTGTTCCTCGATCAGCGGGAGCAGCGCCGTGCGCTGGCGCCGCAGTTCTCGCGCCTCGAAAGCGGCGGCGTTGAAGCGCAGCAAGGCCTCGATCTGCCCCTGCAGCGCTACCGTGTTCTGCTGCAGGATCTGGGCAACCTCGCGCTGAGCAGCGGTGAGCGGACCGGTCACGCCGTCCTCGAGCAGCGACACGCCTTCACGCAGGGCGGCCAACGGCGTCTTGAGTTCATGCGACACATGACGCAGGAAGCGTGCCTTGTCGGCATCCAGTTCGGTCAGCCGCAAGCGCAGCCACTCTAGCTGTTGGGAGACCCGGCGCACGTCGGCCGGCCCGCGGATGTCGATCGGCTCGTCGAGCCGGTTTTCGCCCAGGCCGATGATGGCGCGTTCCAGCCGCTTGAAGGGGCGCGCCAACCACACACCGAAGGCCAGCGCCATCGAGACCGCGAGTGCGCTGGCCGCGATCACCTGCCGCATCAGGCGCTTGCGGGCGTTCTCGATGCGCTGTGCCAGCGCCTCGTTCTGCGTTTCGATCATGAACTGCGCCTGCTGCGCCAGATTCGTGTTCAGCGCATCGAGGTCGCGGAACTGGACCGCCATCGTCGTCTCTCGCTGCAAGGCGGTGTCACCGCTGCCGACCATCAGGCTGCGAATCACGCCCAGCTGGGCACGCCACATGTCGAGGCCGGCCGCCGCGACGCCGTTGTCCCCCATGCGTTGCACCACCTGTTCCGCGTCGCGCGCGGCGTCGTCGAAGCGCCGGCGCAGCACCGAATCATTGAGGACCAGCGATTGGCGGCCGGCGCGTTCCATTGCCGCACTGCGTTCGGCCAGCGACTGGGAGGCGCCCGAAAGGCGCAGGGCGCGCGCGGCAGCGTCGCGGCTTTGCGTCATCAGCTCGTCGTACTGGAACACCGAGCGCAGCGCTACGCCCACCAGCAAGGCCGTGATCAACAGGAACGCGAACAGCAGCAGCTTCTGGAACGAGCCGCGCGTTGACGGCAGCGCTGCCATCAGGCGACGAGGGCCGAAGACCCAGCAGCGGCCGCCGTGGCTGGCGACGATTCGCGTGTCAGCACCTCGCCGCGCAGCGTGTAGGCCAGCGATCGCGTGATGCGCAGGTCGGCCATCTGGCCGATCAGGCGGGCATCGCCGTCGAAGTTGACAACGCGGTTGCAGGCGGTGCGGCCCATCAGCTCGCTCGCATCCTTGCGCGACGCGCCCTCGACCAGCACGCGCTGGGTGCTGCCGACCAGCGCGTCGCCAAAGCGGCGCACGTTACCGTCGATCACGCGCTGCAGCGTCTGCAGGCGCGCCAGCTTCACGGCATGCGGCGTGTCGTCGTGCAAGGCGGCGGCGGGCGTGCCGGGGCGTGGGCTGAAGATGAAGCTGAAGCTGTTGTCGAACTGGCAGTCGTCGATGAGCTTCATCATCTTGTCGAAGTCGGCATCGGTCTCGCCGGGGAAGCCGACGATGAAGTCGCTGGAGAGCGCCAGTTCGGGCCGGATCGCGCGCAGCTTGCGCACCGTGCTTTTGTATTCCATGGCGGTGTAGCCGCGCTTCATCGCCATCAGGATGCGGTCGCTGCCGTGCTGCACCGGCAGGTGCAGGTGGCTCACCAGTTGCGGCACCTTGGCGTAGGCCTCGATCAGGCGCGGCGTGAATTCGTTCGGATGGCTTGTCGTGTAGCGGATGCGTTCGATGCCGGGGATCTCGGCCACGTACTCGATCAGCAACGCAAAGTCGGCAATCTCGCTGGTGCCGCCCATCGTGCCGCGGTACGCGTTCACGTTCTGGCCCAGCAGCGTGACCTCGCGCACGCCCTGGTCGGCGAGGCCCGCGATCTCGACCAGAACGTCGTCCAGCGGCCGATTCACTTCCTCGCCGCGGGTATAGGGCACCACGCAGTAGCTGCAGTACTTGGAGCAGCCCTCCATGATCGAGACGAAGGCGGTCGAACCCTCGACGCGCGCGGGCGGCAGGTGGTCAAACTTCTCGATCTCGGGGAAGCTGATGTCGACCTGCGGGCGGTTCAGGCGCTCGCGCTCGTTCAGCATCTCGGGCAGGCGGTGCAGCGTCTGCGGACCGAACACGATGTCGACGTAGGGTGCGCGCGCGATGATCGCGTCGCCTTCCTGGCTGGCGACGCAGCCGCCGACGCCGATCTTCACGCCCTTGGCCTTCAGGTGCTTCACGCGGCCGAGGTCGCTGAACACCTTTTCCTGCGCCTTCTCGCGCACCGAGCAGGTGTTGAACAGGATGAGGTCGGCTTCTTCGACGTCCTGCGTCGGCTCGTAGCCCTGCGCGGCATTCAGCACGTCGGCCATCTTGTCCGAGTCGTACTCGTTCATCTGGCAGCCGAAGGTTTTGATGAAGACTTTTTTGCGCATGGGGTCACCTGTGAGGGGTGCCTGCATTGGCACGTTCGGGACAACAACGGCCGCAGGCGGGACGGGCAGCGGGGCTCCGTCCGGGAGTTCAAGAACAATGCGATGCCGCCCGCCGGGGGCTTCGCCGCGCCCTCAGCGGGGCTGGTCGCCGTACTTGGGCAGCTGGTCGTACGGCGTGTTGCTGAGGTCGCGCGGTCCGCTGTTGGCCACGAAGGGCCAGAAGTTCAGCAGCGGCTTCTCGACCGAGGCGCGCTTGGCGCGGGCCTCGTCGGGCGTGAGGATCCAGACCTCGCGCACCAGGCCCGCGGCATCGCGGGTGTAGTTGACCAGCAGGTTCTGGCCGGTGATGGCCGCCGGCATGACGAGCATGTGCTGCGGGCTGCGGATGCGGGCGCCAGGCGACAGCCGGTCGGCCTGGCCGTCGAGCTGGATGTCCGGTGCGTTGGTGACGACGAGCTTGCCGCGCAACGTGCCGACGGGGAAGTTGCGGCCGCCTGCGGCGGCTTCGTTCTGCGTTTGCGGCACCGGCACCGCCTGTGCGCGGGCATCGGAAGCGAAGAGAGTTGCAGCGCCCGCGACCAGGGTGCAGAGCGCGATCAGGTGGCGGAAAGAGACGCCTTGTTCGCAGCGGTTCATGGGGTATATCCAGAGGCTGTGGGAGGCGCGATTCTAACGGGCCGGGTGCGTGGCCACGGCGGCGGCGGCCGTGCCCATGCGCGGGCAGCACTCCGGAAGTCACGCCGGATGCAGCTCTTTTTCGCGTGTCGGCGGCGGCACGGCTTCGGCGCGCCGCGGGGCCGGCAAGGCCACCTTCTGCGCGACGCGCACGGCCCATTCTTCGACGGCTCCCAGCAGCTTGGTCTGCATTGCCAGTGTGGTGCCGGTGTGGTCCACGTCGGGCCAGAAACGGTACTCGGCGCGCTCGAACACCGACGAATGGCGCAGCGCGCCCAGCATGTCGCGCTGCCGGTCTGTGGCGTTGTACGTGGCGGAAAACATCATCGACAGCGCCACGCCACGTGCCAGCAGCGCCTGTAGCTTGGCCTCGTGATCGGCTGCCGAACTTTGGGGCGCATTCGCCGCAAAAATGTCGTCATCCGACGGCGGGCGCGGCGACAAGGGCGCACGCAGGCGCGCCAACGAGCGGGCGCGGGCCGCGGCGTCGCCCGCACCCCAGAGCGTGAGGTCTTTCCACCAGGGGTAGCTGGCGCGCACGGCGGCGTTCAAGGGAAAAGCCGCCGCGCGGCGCAGCTTGCGCTCCAGGCGCGTGCCGGGTGTGAGGAACATGGCGCCGTCGAAGGTCAGCAGGCCCACCACGCGGGGATCCGCCAGCGCCAACGCCAGCCCGTTCTCGGCGCCCGAGCAGATGCCGAAGACCAGGAAGCGGCGCAGGCCGTGGGCCTGCTCGAGATGGTCGAGCGCCGCCTTCATATCGGCCACCGCCTGCGCGCGGAATTCGAGCGCGCTGCGGGCGGCCACGCTGTCGCCGATGCCGGAAAGGTCGAAGCGCAGCGTCGGGATGCCGGCGGCCGCAAGCCGCCGGGCCGTCTTGACGTTGATGCGGTGCGGGCCGACGCGGTGGTTGACCCCCGTGTTCAGCACCAGGCAGCCGACACCGGGCATGGTCGTGCCGCTGGCCGGCGTGAACATGCCGAACAGCGTGCGCTCCGGGCCGAAGAGGGCAGGGGTCTCAGTCGCTTGCTTCATGGATTTCAGCCACCACACAACGCAATGCGTCGGCGGGCACCATTTCATTGTTGGGGAACGGATTGCTGGTCCAGTGGAGTGAGTGGCGCAGCGGGGTCCAGCGCGCGGCGCGGTGGAGCGAGGTCAGGTGCGCGGTCCATGTCGCCATGGCGGTGTCTTCGGGCGCGCCGATGACCGTGAGATCGACACCGGGTGGCGCTTGCAAGACGGCGGGCGCCAGCACTCGGATCTGCTGACGCAGGGTCGTCGTCAGGGCAAAACCCATGCTTTCGTTCGTGAACGCTTCCGGGTCCTGCGCAAGGTCGCGACGCCATGCGGCGTCCGGGATGACGTGGCTCAGCTCGATCTCCTCGACATGCCGCTGGCGCAGGCCCGCCAGATACGCGGCACCGTCGAGCACCGGCTCCCACAGCACGAGCTTGCGGGCCATCGGCGTGGCTGTGGCGGCCGCCTGCAGCGCCAGGGTGGCGCCGAGTCGGGCACCGAACCACACGGCCTGCACGGCGCCGGACCGGCGCAGCAACTCGCGATGCGCTTCGACGATGTCACCGCGCCAGCCGTCGAGATCAAGGTCTTCGTCATCCCCCGGCGAATCGCCGGTGCCGTAGACATCGAAGCGCAGCACCGCGTGCCCCTGCCGCGCCAGGCGCTGGGCCAGCAGGCGGTAGAAGCGGTGCGTGCGGATCGCTTCGTGGCCGAAGGGAGCGCACAACAGGATGGCGGGGGCCGCGGGGAGTGAGGCGCCTTCGGGCGGGTGGTACAGGCCGAACAGCCGTCGTGCCTCGGGGCCGAACAGGAGCGGGATCATGCAGCGAGCCCCTCTCTTGCTTCTCTTGCTTGTGCAAAGGCCTTCGCTTCTGCGCCCACTTCGGGAGACGGGTGCGTTGCACGCGCTTGCGCCGGCAGCCGCAGCGCCACCGCGCCCACTGCGCCCGCACCCACCGCGAAAGAGTGAAGCATCAGACGCGCTGGCCCGCCTGCGGTCGCGATGCACACCGGCTGCGCGACCGGCGCAAGGCCGACCTCGAAGCTGCCGGCGTCGAGCTGAAACCCGGCACCCAGCGCCTTCAGGCACGCTTCCTTGCGCGTCCAGCACACGCGAAAAGCGGCCGCACGTTCCATGGCCGGCAGAGCGGTCAGCGCCTCCGCCTCCCGCTCGGTGAAGTGCGCGCCTGCCAGCGCCTCTGCGTCATGCAAACGGCGTGGCACCTCGACATCGACGCCGATCTCGCCGGCTGTCGAGAGGGCCACCAGTGCGATGCCTGCGCTGTGGCTGAGATTGAAATGCAGCTCAGCGCCCAAGCCGACCAAAGCGGGCTTGCCGAACGGGCCGGCCGCGAAACCAAGTGCGCCGCCGTCCACGCCAAGTTGCTCGCCCAGGATTTGCCGGAGCGCCACATGCGCGGCGATGTAGCGGTCACGGTCGTGCGCAAACGCGAAACGGTCGGCTCGCGCGCGTTCGTCCGGCGACAACGTGGCGACCATCGCAGCAGCCACCGGCCGATCGAGATCGATCTGCCAGAGTGCGCACGATGCCGGGCCGGTCCCGATGAGTCGATGCAAGGTCATCGCGATGTTTTTCTCATCCCTTGCGGCCCCAACCAAACATGCGTCCGAGCAAACCGGTGCGTGGCGCTTCGCCTGGACCGGTCGGCGCATTGCTGACGTTTGCCGCCGTTGCCGTTGCCGGGCGTGCGGCCTCCGATGAAGCCAGCTGCGCCAGGCTCTCGAACACATAGCGGCGCGCTTCCACCTTGAAGCCCATGACCTGTTCAGCCTGCCGAAGCACGCGCATGGCCAACAGCGAGTCGCCGCCGAGGTCGAAGAAGTTGTCGCTGGCACGAATGTCGTTGACGTCGATCTGCAGCACACCGGCCCAGACCTGCGCAAGCTCGGCCTGTTCGGGCATGAGGAGGCTCAGGGCCGGGACGCTCGACGACGAACCGGCCACGTCGACTGGCTTGGTGGCGGGCGGCGTCGTGCGAGGCGGTGCGGGTGTCGGTTCGTGGCGCTTCAACTGCATCAGCTGTGCGGCACTTCGTGACCCGCCTTCGGCCAAGAGTTCGGACAGCGCAGTTCGCGGAGAGGCGGCCACTCTGGCCAGAAGCTCGACGTAACGGTCGCGGATCGCCTCACCGGTGGCCGCCAGGTAGAGATCGGTGTTGTAGGTAAAGACGCCTTCGATTCCGGTGTGCTTGTCCATCAACCACAGCGACAGGTCGTCTGCGGCGCCATTCTGGCGAACGGCCAGTTGACGGTGGCCGAGCCCCCCGATGTCGGTCGGCCTGGCGCGCGCATCCTGGAACGAGAACAGTGCCTGATACAAGCCTGCATCGTGGAAGCGATCGGCGAATTCGGGCTCCTCGAGCAATCGCGCGAACGGCACCATCTGGTAGTCCATGAAGGCCATCAGCTCACCCTTGACATACGCGGTGAACTGCTCGAGCGACAGTGAGCGATTCAGTTGCAGGGGGATGGGCAACATGTTGTTGAAGAAACCCATCACCGATTCGGCCTCGGCCACTTCCCGGGCACGAACCGGTGTCGCCACGACGAGCATGTCGCGCGGGCTGAGATCGGCCAGCAGCAACGCGTAGACCGACAGCGTGAGCATGTTGAGCGTCACGTCGTGCATGCGCGCCACTTCGCGCAATCGCTCCGTCAAGTGGGCGTCGATTTGTATCCAGAGCGTTGCACCACCGCCGGTCATGCCGGCAGCGGGCCGCTCCCGGTCGGTCGGCAGCGCGGCGGCCGGGGGCGTCGCCCCGAAGCGCTGCTTCCAGTGGGTAATCTGCCGCAGCGCCTCGGGCTGTTGGAGCCACTGTACGTACCAGGCCGCATAGTCGCCGTAGGTAAAGCCAAGCGCCGGAAGGCCGTGCGCACGGCCTTCGACCAACGCCCGGTAGATGGTGGAGAGCTCGTTCTGGAACAAGTCGAAAGACCACCCGTCCCAGATCAGGTGGTGCGGGACAAAGATGAAGGCGTGGTCCTGCGCTCCCATCCGCAGCAGAGTGAAGCGAAAGAGCGGTGCCGTCTGCACGTCGAAGGTGGCGTTGGCAAGGGCTTGAAGGTGCCGACCCAGCTCCGCCTCCCGCTGGATGACAGGCAGTGCACTCAGATCGATCACGGGCATCTGCACCTCGATGTCTGCAGTGACGTGCTGTACGGCGGCCCCGGTGGCCGGATCGGTGCGGATGCATGTGCGCAGCGCCGATTGGCGGCGCACGATCTCCTGCAGGGCTTGCCGGAACAACACCGTGTCGAGTGGTCCGGTAAAGCGGTGCGCGGACGGTGCATTGAAGTCCGAACGACCCGGATGCAAGTCTTCCATGAAGCGCATCCATTCCTGGATGGGTGTGAGCGGGGCGGTGATGCGACCAGGAAGGCACTCCACGGTCTCTGCGGCAACCACCGAGCGGCCGGATGCGAGAAGTCGTTCCAGCGCAGCGGCCATCCTTGCAGGCGTGGGTGCCTCGAACAAAGTGGACATCGGCACCTTCACGCCCAGCTGGCGGCTGAGCTTCATGGTCAGCCGCGCCGCCAGCAACGAATGGCCGCCGAGCGCGAAGAAGTCGTCATTCATGTCCATCCCGCCCAGGCTCAAGACGTCCTGCATCGCCGCGGCGATCTCTCGCTCGAACTCGGTGCTGGCGGGGGGTGGCCTCTCCGCCAGCGTGACGAGGCGCGGCGCCGGCAAGGCCATGCGATCGACCTTGCCGTTGGGCAGCAGCGGAAAAGCGTCGAGCAACACGAAATGCTGGGGCAGCATGTAGTCGGGCAGAAAGGCGCCCAGGTGCCGTTTCAGGTCTGCCGGCGCAGCGGCCGAGCCTCTTGAAATGACGTAGGCGACGATGCGGACGTTGCCCGGCTGGTCCTCTCGCGTCACGACCAGTGCGCGTTCGACCTGCGGGTGGTTGACGAGGTGAGCCTCGATCTCGCCCAGCTCGATGCGATAACCGCGCACCTTGACCTGGTGGTCGGCGCGGCCCAGGCACTCGAGGACGCCGTCGGCGCGCCATCGGCCGAGGTCGCCAGTGCGGTACCAGCGGGTGCCATCCTGACGGCCTGGCGCCGGCACGAAACGTTCGTCGGTCAGCTCGGGCCGGTTCAGATAGCCGAGCGTGACGCCGGCACCGCCGATGTAGAGCTCGCCCGTCACGCCCACGGGCAGCGGCCGCATCTGGCTGTCGAGCACGTGGAACTGCGTGTTGATCACCGGCCGGCCGATGGGGATCACGCCATCGGCCTGCAGCACGCGGTGGAAGCTCGACCACACGGTGGTCTCGGTCGGGCCGTAGCCGTTCCAGAGCTCGCCGACCATCGGCAGCAGCTGCCGTGCGAGGTCGGCGGGCAGTGGCTCGCCGGTGCAGATGGCCAGCAAGTCGCGCCGGCCAGGCCAGCCTGCGTCGAGCAGGATGCGCCAGGTCGATGGGGTCGCGTCGACGAAGTCGACTTCTTCGGTTTCGATCAGTTCGCGCAGCCGGTCGCCTTGCAGCGCCTGCAGCTTGTCGGCCACCACGATGCGCGCGCCCACGGTGAGCGGCAGGATGACTTCGCTGACTGCAATGTCGAAGGACAGCGTGGTGACGGCCAGCACGCGGCGCTGGGCGTCGATGCCGGGCACGGTGCGCAAGCCGGTCAGCAGGTTCACGACCGTGCGGTGCGGCACGCGCACGCCCTTCGGCCGGCCGGTCGAGCCGGAGGTGTAGATGAGGTAGGCCACGTCGCCGGCAGTGCCGATGGCGCGCGGCGTTTCGGCGCTCGGCGCCTGCAGATCGGCACGGACGCGATCGAGCGCCTGCAGCGGTCCGCTGTCGTCGGTCACCGCGTCGGTGACGGCAACGCGCACGGCCGCGTCGGCGATCATGAAATCGAGCCGCTCGCGCGGGAAGGACGGGTCGAGCGGTACGTAGCCCGCACCAGACTTCAGGATGCCGAGCAGCGCGACCAGCATGTGTTCGTTGCGCGCGCAGCACAGGCCCACCAGATCGCCCATGCCGATGCCACGACTTTGCAGCGCGATGGCCAGCGCGTTGGCGCGCTGGTCGAGGTCGCGGTAACTCAGCGTCGCGTCGCCGGCGCGGACCGCGACCGCGTCGGGCGTCGCGGCGGCCTGGCGCGTGATCAGCGTGTCGATGCGCACGTCGGCGTCGAACGGTGCGGCCGTGGCGTTGAAGCCGTCGAGCAACACGCTGTCTTCGGCGCCCACGCCGATGGCGTCGGCCACCGGCATCGACGGTGCGCGCGCCACCGCGGCGAGTGCCTCGCGGTACAGCGCGAGCCAGCGGCGCACGGTGGACTCGTCGAACAGGGCCGTGTTGTATTGCAGCTCGAGCATCAGGCCCTCGGCCACCGGGACGGCATTGAGGAAGAGCTCGAAGTTGTCGAAGTGGCGCGGGTTGCCCGTGAGCGTGCTGCGCACGTCGGGAAAGCTGGTGTCCTGCGCGGCCGTCGCGCGGTCGAGGTTGAACATCACGCTCACCAGCGACGGGCGGCTCGGATCCCGCGCCACCGGCAGCTTCTTGAGCAGCGTGCCGTAGGTCAGCGTCTGGTGGTCGAAGGCGTCGAGCAGGGTGCTGCCGACCTGCTGGAGCACCGTGTCGAATGGCGAAGCCGCATCGAGCGCGACGCGGATCGGCAGCAGGTTGACGCAATGGCCGACCAGCCGCGGCATGTCGCTCGCGGCCTGGCCCGCAGCGGGCACGCCAATGACCAGATCGTCCTGCTGCGACAGCCGTTGCATCAGCGCTGCGAAGACGGTGAACAGCGTCGCGAACAGGCTCGCGCCTGTGGCGGCGCCGGTGCGGCGCGCGGCCTCGACGAGCGTCGCGGGCAGCAGCATGTCGGTGCGGCGGGCCTCGAAGCGGCGGCGGGCGGCGCGCGGGCGGTCCAGCGGCAGGTCGAGCGTCGGCGTGGTGTGGCCCGGATAGCGGCCGAGCCAGTAGGCGAGTTGCGCCTGGGCCTGCGGCGTCGCCGCTTCGGCGCGTTCCCAGTCGGCGTAGGCGCCGTAGCTGGGGGCGGCATCGAGTGCGGGCCCCTCGCCGATCTGCTCGGCATAGAGCCGACCCAGGTCCTCGGCGATCACGCCCCAGGACCAGCCGTCGCAGACGGCATGGTGCGCGGTCATCAGCAGCACGTGATGCGCCGGTGCATGGCGGTAGAGCGTGGCGCGCAGCAGTGGGCCCTGTTCCAGGTCGAAAGGCGTTTCCACCGCCTCGGCGTGCGCATGCGCCATGGTGCGGGCACGTGCTCCCTCATCGAGTTCGCTCAGGTCGTGCAGCGGCAGCGCCACCTCGGACGGCTCGGCCACCAGCAACTGCGTACCGTCGGCCGAAAAAGTGCTGCGCAGCGCGTCATGCCGCGCCAGCAGGGCATTGAAGGCCGCAGTCAGGGCGGCGGTATCGAGCGCGCCATCGAGCCGCAGGTCGACCGATTCGTTGTACGACAGCGCGGCCTCGCGCCCGAGTTGGTGGGCCAGCCACACCTCGCGCTGCGCCTCGGTAGTGGGCACCACGCGGGCGATCGCGCCCAGCGCGAAGGGGTCGAAATCTTGCGCGTCCGCGTCGTTCATCGAGGTCGAATGCGGGGTGTTTGCGGTGTCGGGGAAAGCATTCATGCATCGACCTTGCGGTACTTGCCGGGGCTGGCCGGATCGGGCACGAACCAGGCGGGCTGGCCGTCTCGGTCGCGGCCCAGGCGGGCGTTGGGAACGGGCGGCTGCGTCGCATCGAAGGCGCGGCTCGACGGCGCGCTGCCGGGCAGGAACTCGGCCTCCTGCATCTCGGCGATCGACTCCTTGAACGCCGATTTGATGGTCGCGATGTCGTCGCGCGTGTGCGCGGTCGTCATGAAGCACGGGAAGTTGTCCAGGATGTGCACGCCGCGGCTGCGCATCATGGCGAACAGCAGGTCCTGCAGCGGATGGTCTTCCAGCCAGCTGACGCGCCACAGCGAGGCGAAGTAGCGGATCTCCAGCGGCGCGCCGACCTCGCGGCAGAAGGCCGTCAGTTCGTCGGCCATCGCGGCGGTGTGCAGGTTGAGCTGCGTTTGCAGCGCCTGCCCGGCGGCCTTGAGGTGGTCGAGCGAGGCCTTGGCCGCGGCCAGGGCCAGCGGATGGCGCACGAAGGTGCCTGCGAAGTAGGTCACGCCCACGGTGGGGATCGAATCGTCGCCGTAGTCCCAGGCACCGCCATCGAGCGCATCCATGTATTCGCGCTTGCCCGCGATCGCGCCGATCGGCATGCCGCCGCCGATCACCTTGCCGTAGGTCGCCAGGTCGCCGCGGATGCCGAACAGCGCCTGCGCGCCGCCCGGGTGCGAGCGGAAGCCGGTGATCACCTCGTCGAAGATCATGCAGGTGCCGCTTTGCGCGGTGATGGCGCGCACCTGCTGCAGGAATTCCTTCGGCTGGAAGTCGGGCCGGCGGCTCTGCACAGGCTCGATCAGTACCGCGGCGAGTTCGTCGGCGTTCTCGCGGATGAACTCCAGCGATTCGGCCGTGCCGTAGTCGAGCACGCGCACGTCGCCGAACATGCCGCTCATCACGCCCGGCGTGGCGGGAATGCCGCGTGCGCCGCGGCCGGCGCGCACCAGCACTTCGTCGAAGGTGCCGTGGTAGGAGCCCGCGAACAGCACGATGGTGCTGCGGCCGGTGTGCGTGCGCGCGATGCGGATCGCGGCCATCACGGCTTCGGAGCCGGTGTTGCACAACGCCGCGCGATCGAAGCCGGTGAGCTCGCAGATGCGCTGCGTCACCTCACCGGCCAACGGATGCTGCGGGCCGATTTCGTAGCCGATGTCCAGCTGGCGGCGCACCGCGTCGTTGATGAAGTCCGGCTGCCAGCCGAACATGTTCATGCCGAAACCGTTGAGGGTGTCGACGTATTCGTTGCCGTCGATGTCCCAGACGCGCGAGCCCTTGGAGCGTTCGACCACCAGCTGGTAGGTGATTTCCTTGGTCGCGGGCCGGAAGCCGTTGACCACGCGCGGGTCGGCCATGTGCGGGCGATGCGCCGCGGTGAACGCCTTGCTCTTCTGGCTGCGTGCGACATAGCGGCGCACGAACGCATCGAGCCGAGCCTGCTGCCGCGCGCTGAGCTCGCGGCTGGGTGTGGTGTGGATGCGCGCGATGGCGCCGAAGGCCTTCTTCACGTCGTAGCTCACGCCGCCCTTGTCGGGTGCGGCCTCGGCGGGCGCGGGCACGGCGAGCGCCGACGCCGGTGCGGGCGCAGCAATGGCGACCGGCGCGCTGTGGCCCGTTGCTGTAGTGGCGCCAGCGCCGGCGAGCAGGGCGAGTTGCTGCTGCATCAACTGCATCTGCTGCGCAATCACTTGCTGGATCAACGGCGCGTCGGCGGACGTTGCGGTGGCCGTGGCCAGCGTCGCAAGTGCGGGCAGCTGGGCCGCCTGCGCACCGGGTGTCGCAATAGCGGTCGCCACGGGCGCGACCGCGACGGGCGCCGGCTGCGCCACGGCGTCCGCTGGCAGCACGCCGTCGAGGTGATCGACCAGCAGATCGAAGCTGCGACAGCTCTCCATCAACTGTCGAAAGCTGATGTTGATCTTGAAATGCTTCTTCACCTGCAGCGCGGCCTGGGTCAGCACGAGCGAATCGAGGCCTTGGTCGATGAACGGCGTGGCGCCATCGGCGTCGGCCATGGGTGTGCCGGAGATGTCTTCGAACAGCTCGCGCACCTTGGCGTGCAGCGCAGGGCGGCGGGAGGTTGGCAATGCGGTGGTCATGGTCGGCTCCGGAGTCGGATCTTTAAGAGGAGGGGCGGCGAGGGATGCCACGGCGGAGGGCGGCACAGCCACGACGCTGTCGACCCAGTGGCGCTGCCGCTCGAAGGGGTAGGTGGGCAGCCGCACGCGGGCCTTTCGGCTCCGTGTGTCGAGCTGGTGCAGGTCGGGCGACACACCGAGCGTCCAGAGCCGCCCGAGCGCGAGCCGCAGGGTGACGAGCTCGTCGGCCGGCGCGGCGCCGAACACCGCCACGGATGGCGCCGCCGGTCGTTCGCGCGTTGCGTGCTGTCGCACCAGCATGCTGAGGGTGTTGCGCGGGCCCAGCTCGATGAAGAGGGGCTGCGCCAGGCGGCTCAGCGCGTCTTGCACAGCCGGCGAGAAGCGGACCGTGTCGCGCAAATGGGCCGACCAGTAAGCCGGGTCGGTGGCTTCGGCCGCCGTCAGCACGCGCCCGGTTCGGGTGGAGACGATGGCGTGTTGCGGCGCTTGCAGCGACACGGTGCGCACCAGCGCCTCGAAAGGTGCAACGGCCGCGTCCATCATGGCCGAGTGGAAAGCGTGCGAGGTTTGCAGCAGGCGGGTGGCGATGCCTTCTGCCTCAAGCCGCGCCTGCAGGTGCGCGATGGCTTCGACCGGGCCAGCCGCGACGCAGGCGCTCGGGCCGTTGTCCCCGGCCAGCGCCACGCCGTCGACCAGCCGGCTCACCAGCTGGTCAGCCGGCAGGCGGACCGACAGCATGTGCCCGGCGGGAAGTGCCTGCATCAGCGCGCCGCGTTGCGCGACCAGGCGCGCCGCGTCGCCCAGCGACATGACCTGTGCGATCACGGCCGCGGCGAACTCGCCGATGCTGTGGCCGATCATTGCGGCAGGGTGCAGGCCGAAGGCCAGCACGCGTCGCGCAAGGGCGTACTCGAGCGCGAAGGTGGCCGGCTGAGTTACCGCTGTGGGCGTCAGCGCGTCGGCATCGTCGGAGAACATGCGCTCGCGCAGGTCGAAGGGCAGCACGTCGGCGAACGCGTCGAAACACGCGTCCAGCGCGGCGCGGAAAACGTCGTCGTGCACGTAGAGCGTGCGGCCCATGCCGGTGTACTGCGCGCCCTGTCCGGGGAACAGCAGTACCAGGTCGTGCGCGCGGGGAGAGATCACGCCGGTCACCTTCCAGGGCGTGGCGGCATCGCGCAGCAGCTCGACGGCCTCGGCCGTGCCGTCGGCCACCCATGCCAGGCGGTGCGCAAACGCCTTGCGACCCACGCGCAGCGTGTGCGCCACATCGCCCAGGTTGAGCGCCGGTTCGGCTGCGAGGTGGTCGGCCAGCTGCGTCGCCATGCGCGCCAACGCAGTCGGCGTGCGGGCCGACAGTGTGAGCAGTTGGGGCCCCGCCACGGGTTCGGAGGCGGCGGCGAGCGGCGCCTCTTCCAGGATGACGTGGGCGTTGGTGCCGCCCACGCCGAAGGAGCTGACGCCCGCGCGGCGCGGTGCACTGGGGGCGCGCGGCCACGCCGAGAGCCGGGCATTGACCGTGAACGGCGTGTTGGCGAAATCGATGGAGGGGTTGGCCGCGCTGAAATGCAGTGAGGCGGGTAGCTGTCCGGTGTGCAACGCGAGCGCGGTCTTGATCACGCCAGTCGCGCCGGCAGCCATCAGGGTGTGGCCGACGTTGCTCTTGACCGATCCGATGGCACAGAAGCCGTGATCGGCGGTGTCGCGCGCATAGGCGCGCGTCAATGCCGCCACCTCGACCGGGTCGCCCATCGGCGTGGCGGTGCCGTGCGCCTCGACGTACGAAATGCTGCGCGCATCGACGCCGGCCGACGCCAGCGCCATCGACACCACCGCAGCCTGACCGTTGATGCTGGGCGCCGTGAAACTGGCCTTGTACGCGCCGTCGTTGTTGATGCCCACGCCGCGCAGCACGGCATAGACCGTGTCGCCGTCGGCTTCTGCATCGCTCAGGCGCTTGAGCATCACGACCGCGGCGCCATCGCTGAAGACGGTGCCCTGGGCGTCGGCGTCGAAAGTGCGCGTGTGCCCGTCGGGCGAATACATCGCGCCTTCCTGGTAAAGGTAGCCGCTGTTCGGCGGGCAGTGGATGGCCACGCCGCCGGCCAGGGCCATGTCGCACTGGCCCGAGCGCAGCGCGTGAAACGCCTGCGCCATCGCTACCAGCGAGGTGGAGCAGGCCGTGTTCAGGCTGATCGCGGGACCGGTCAGATTGAGACGGTTCGCGACGCGGGTGGCCAGGTAGTCTTTCTCGTTACCGAGCATCACGGCGAAGTCGCCCACGGTCTCGATCAGGTCCGCGCGCGCCATCACCTGGTGCTGGAAGTAGGTTGCGTTGTGCATCCCGCCATAGACGCCGACCGGCCGCTCCTGCTGGTCGGGCGCATAGCCGGCGCGCTCCATGCACTCCCAGCAAATCTCCAGGAACAGCCGTTGCTGCGGGTCCATCAGCGTGGCTTCCCTGGGGTTGATGCCGAAGAAAGCCGCGTCGAACTGATCCACGTTGTCGAGCACGCCGCGCGCGCGCACATAGGCAGGGTCGGCGCGCAGGGCAGCGCTCACGCCCGCATCGATCGCGTCGTCGTCGAAAAAACGGATCGTGTCCTGCCCGGCGATCAGGTTGGCCCAGAACGCTTCGACATCGTCAGCCCCGGGGAAACGCCCGGCCATGCCGACGATGGCGATCGGTTCCTGCATCTCGCCCTGGGCCGCGCCGTCACGTGAGGGGGCTGGCCCGGGCGTCGCGGCGCCCTCGAGTTCGCGCGCGATCGCCTGCGGCGTCGGGTTCTGGAAGAACAGGTTGGTCGAGAGGCGGCGCGCGCTTCCGCCCTGCAGGTCGGCCAGCACCTTGAGCACCCGCAGCGAGTCGCCGCCCAGGTCGAAGAAATTGTCGGCGCGACCCGCGTGGTCGATGCCCAGCACGCGAGCGAAGGCGGCGCACACAAGCCGCTCGGTGTCGGTGCGCCCTTCCTCGTACGGCTCGGCCATCTCGGGGCGCTGCGCCAGCGGCTCGGGCAGTGCCCGCCGGTCGATCTTGCCGTTCGGCGAGCGCGGCAGCACGTCGAGGACGACGAACCGGCTCGGCACCATGTAGGCCGGCAAGCGGGCCTGGAGGTGGCCGCGGAAGTCGTCCGCCGCTGCGGCGCTGCCAGGTTGTTTCGTGAGGTAGGCGACCAGCCGCGCGTCGCTTCCGCCGTCCTGCCGCGCGAGCACCGCGGCTTCGCGCACGGCGGGGTGGGCCAGCAGCACGCTCTCGATCTCGCCGAGTTCCACGCGAAACCCTCGCACCTTCACCTGGTGGTCGTTGCGGCCGATGTAGTCGATCTCGCCATCGGCGCGCCACCGTCCGATGTCACCGGTTTTGTAGAGGCGCGCCGCCGGGTCTGCAACGAACGGATCGGGAATGAATCGCTCTGCCGTGAGCCCGGGCTGGTGCAGGTAGCCGCGGGCCACCCCGGCGCCGCCAATGTGGATTTCTCCGGCAACCCCGAGCGGGGCGGGCTGACCGTCACGACCCAGCACGTGAATGCGACAGTTCGCGATCGGGCGTCCGATGGAAGGCAATGCTGCCCACGTCTGCGGATTGGCGGGCAGTTGCAGGGCCGTGACGACATGGCTCTCAGTCGGCCCGTACTGGTTGTGGAGGCGGCAGCCCGGATGTCGCGCAAAGAAGGCGCGGACCGCGGGGCTGGCATGCAATTGCTCGCCAGCGGTCATCACGTCCTGCAAATCAGGCAGGACTGCGTCGGCTGCAACCGCATACTCGGCCAGGTTCTGCAAGGCAATGAAGGGCAGGAAAAGGCGCTCTACCGCCTGCTCCTGCATCACGGCGAGCAATGCTTCCGGATCACGCCGCACACCTTCATCGATCAGCACCAGTGTCCCGCCAGCGCTCAGCGTCGCGAAGATCTCCTGAAACGCCACGTCGAAGCCCAGGGCCGCGAACTGCAGCGTGCGCTGCGGCTTGGCGACTTTCGGGTGCTCGCCTTGCCATTGCAGCAGATTGACCAGACCGCGGTGCGGCATGGCCACCCCCTTCGGTTTGCCCGTGGAGCCTGAGGTGTAAATCACGTAGGCGAGACTCGACGGCTTGGCACCGGCGGTTGGCTGGGCGAGCGGAAAGCCCGCCGCGTCGTCGCCTGGTGCGGCATCGAGCAGCAACACCGTGGCATCGCCCGCTGGCAGCGCGGCCTGGAGGGCGGCGGTGGAAATGATCACCTGCGGGCGTGCGCTCTCCAGAATGGTGGCGGTGCGATCCGGAGGGTGGCTGGGATCGAGTGGCACATAGGCGCCGCCCGCCTTCAGCACCGCCAGCAGGGCGATGACCATCTCCAGACTGCGCTCGAGGTAGAGGGCAACCGGCACGTCGGCCCCGACCCCGCGCGCACGAAGCGACCGCGCGAATTGATCTGCCCGCTGGTCGAGGTCGCGGTAGCGCAGCGTCTGCCGCCCGAAGCGGACGGCTTCCGCATCGGGCGTGCGCGCGGCCTGGGTCTCGACGAGCTGATGGACCAACAGGTCGTCGGGCAGCGGGCTCGCAGTGGCATTGAAGCTCTCCAACAGCGCTTGCTCGGCAGCGCTCACCATCGGGATGCCGTGGACAGGGCTCTGTGCATGGTCGGGGAGTGCCCGGAGCAGGGCCTGGACATAGCCAGCCCACCGGTCGGCGGCAGCGTGATCGACGAGGCCGCTGGGTTGCAACACGCCGTCGAGCCCGCCATCCGTGCGGACAGCCATCGCCAGCGAGAGATCGAAAGGCGCATCACCGTTCAGCGGGCTCAGAGCCCCGAAACGCCAGGCGGCTTGCGCCAGCGGCGCCAGACCCGACACGCCAGGCGGATGGTGCAGGTCGATGAGCTGGCCGAGCGTGAGGTCAGCGTGCGCCACCGCGCGGCCCTGCGTGGCGTGCAGTCGCGAAAGCAGCGTTTTCAGTGAGGGATCGCCTCGCAGGTCGGCGTGAAGCGGCAGCACCGCATCCTCCCCGGCGAGACCGGCGTGGAACGCCAGCAAGAACTCGTCCTGGTCAGCCAGTCGTGCCAGCACGATGGTCCACGCAGCGAGTGCCAGCGTCGACAGGCAACAGCCCTGCGCTTCCGCAAAGGAAAGCAGTCGGCGCGTTGTGGTGATGTCCAGCGAAAACGTGAGCGGCGCTGTGATGACCGTAGCGGCCTCGATGCTGCGTGGCACCGACAGCGGAAGTTCAAGCAGTGCGGGCGTGCTGGCCAGACAAGCAAGCCAGCTTTCCCGATCCGGTGGCAGGGCACACTCGTCCGACGCGCAAGGCGCGCCCGTCGCCGTGGCGGGCGGGTTCGACTCTGGCGATTGATTCATGGCTCTGCCTTTCTCCATGCAGAGGCCAATGGCGCCCTGCGTCGCGGTTCTCTCCCTCGTCCTCACCGACGTCTTGCGAATTTAAGCAAAAAGCGTTCGTTTCCGGAGTTGTCGATCTTCTGCCAAGCGCCCACTCCGTGCCTATCTGCCGAAAGCAAACGGAAAGACATATGTCGTTACGGTCGATGGATCAAAACGCAATTGGTTTCGATTGAAGGCTTGACACCGACCTTCAAAAAATCAGGAGATGCGCAATTGTGCGCTTGTTTCTGTAAGTATTGAATACTAAACGCTTCAAAGTAACCTTTTTGCGCGTGCGTTTTACGATTGACGCGGCCCTGTCGACCACGACGCGCCGCCCGGCAATGAGGCTCAGGTGGTGGTCTCGTCCCGGGAGTCGCTGCTGAGGTGCCCGACGTCCCCCCAGCCCACCAGCGCCAGTCCTTCGGGGGTCCACAGCAAGCGGTTGATGGCCGCATTGCCGAGCTGCCAAGTGCGCGGCGCCTGCAGTTCCTGTCGGGTGGCGGCGCGGTAGAGCACGTCCATCACGCCACCGTGGGCCACCAGCACGATCAGCTCGCCGGGGTGGCGGGCGGCCAGTCGCGCAACCGTACCGGTCACGCGATCGCGAAAGACCAGCAGCGATTCGCCGCCGGCCGGCGCGAATTCCGGGTCGCGGGTGCGCCAGCGACGCGCATCCTCGGGCGTCTCGGCGTCGATGGCGGCGAAGGTGCGACCCTCGAAGCTGCCGAAGCCGCGCTCGCGCAGGCCCAGCTCTGCGATCACCTCGGCGCCGTGCGGGCGGGCGATCTCCTGCGCGGTTTGCCAGGCGCGTGACAGGTCGCTGGCGTAGACGGCTGCAATCGGCTCATCGGCCAGCGCGGCGCCCGCGCGTTGCGCCTGCCAGAGACCGGTGTCGTTGAGCGGAATGTCGAGCTGACCCTGAATGCGGGTGTCCACGTTCCAGGCGGTTTCGCCGTGGCGGACGGCGATCAGTCGGGTGACGTCCATCGTCAGGGCGTTCGGCCAGTGGCCGGCTGCGGCGCCAATGGCAGGTCGACGCGGCGCTCGCCGGCCGGCGGGTTCGGGAAGCCCTGCATTGCGGCATCGAACATCACGGGCAGCACGTGGGCGCTGAGGTTGTACGGGCCGCTGTGGCGGGCGCGGGTTTCGTACACCACCTGGTTCGAAGGCAATTCGCGCAGCACGATGCTGACTTCGCGCGCGTACCAGGGGTTCGATGGCTGCGGGTACAAGGGGCCATACCAGCCGCCGTAGCCCCAACCCCCGTAGCCCCAGCCGCCGTAACCGTAGTAGCCCGGCGCCCGCGGCCCGTAGAGCCAGGGGTCGGCCCACGGCGAGGGCTCGGCGCTCACACGGGCGCCGATCTGGGCGCTATAGCGCGGATTGCGCTCATCGCGGCGCAGCCCGACCTTGCCCAGCGCCGCCGCGGCCATGCCTTCCAGCGCCTGTTGCGAGGCTTCGCTGGCCTGTTGCGAGGGCAAGCGCTCAAAGCGGTAAGTGGCGTTGGCGGGCGCGGCGGTGATGCGCGAAAAACTCTGCACCTCGCTGTCGACCACCCAAGTGCTGGCACAGCCGCCCAGAAGTGCTGCGAAGAAAAGGGAAACGATTGCGCGGGTCATGCCGGTCTCCGTGGAACGCCGATGAAAGCGGCGCCGGTCAGAGTTGCACGATGCGCAGGGCAGACGGCGCCGAAGCAACCGGCGGAAGTTCGGGCGGATCGAAGGCCTTGTCGCCCTCGTCGCTCGCCACGCCAGTCGCCTTCAGACCCTTGAAGTCGTGCCGCGTTCCGTCGAGCAGGTGAGAAGGCACCACGTTCTGTAACGACGTGAACATGTTCTCGATGCGCCCCGGGTGCTTCTTCTCCCACTCGCGCAGCATCTCGGCGACCTGCTTGCGCTGCAGGTTCTCCTGGCTGCCGCAGAGCGTGCACGGAATGATCGGAAATTCGCGGTGCTGGGCCCAGCGGACCAGGTCCTTCTCGGCGACATAGGCCAGCGGGCGGATCACGATGTGCCTGCCGTCATCGCTCACCAGCTTGGGCGGCATGCTTTTCAGCTTGCCGGCAAAGAACATGTTGAGGAAGAAGGTCTGCAGCATGTCGTCGCGGTGGTGGCCCAGCGCGACTTTGGTCGCGCCCAACTCGTCCGCCACGCGGTACAGGATGCCGCGGCGCAGGCGCGAGCACAGGCCGCAAGTGGTCTTGCCCTCGGGGATCACGCGCTTGACGATGCTGTAGGTGTCCTGATTCTCGATGTGAAAGGCCACGCCGAGTTCGCTCAGGTACTTGGGCAGCACTTCTTCCGGGAAGCCGGGCTGCTTCTGGTCGAGGTTGACGGCGATGAGATCGAAATGGATCGGCGCGCGAGCTTTCAGTTTGAGCAGGATGTCCAGCATCGCGTAGCTGTCCTTGCCGCCCGACACGCACACCATGACCTTGTCGCCCTCTTCGATCATGTTGTAGTCCACGATCGCGCGGCCGACTTCGCGGCACAGACGCTTTTCGAGCTTGTGCGTTTCGCGCTCGATCTTCATCGTGTTGGGTGCCGCCTCAGGCACCTCGTCGATCCACACAGCACTCATCTCATTTGCTCCGGAAAACTTCGACTCCGACAGCTTCGCAGTCGGGATACACATCAGGTTTGGCGGTCGACACACGCGCGGCCTGCACCTTGGGATGCGCCAGCACCTGCGTCAGGATGTCGTCGCACAGCGTTTCCTGCAGGTGAATGTGCCCCTTCGACAGGCGCGCGGCGACGGTGCGGCGGATGAAGTCGTAGTCGACCACTTCGTCCAGCTCGTCGGCCTGCGGCGTCGACACGGACAGCGGCACATACAGGTCGACATTGATGATCACGCGCTGCTCGGCGCGCTTCTCGAACTCGTGCACGCCGATGTTGATCCACACCTCGTAGTTCTTGAGGAAGACGCGGCGGCAAGACAGCAAAAGGGGGTCGAGGGCAGCGAAGGTCATGCGGAAGAGGTGGCTTGGAGCAGATCGTCGACGACGAACATGATGTCGCGCGCCGACGGCACGAGGTGCTGGCCGTTGTCGACGCACACGGTGGTGCCGGTCAGGCTCGGCGTGCCGGCGAGGAAGACACAGGTCTTTGCCACGTCGGCGGGGTCGATGGGCCGACGCAGCAGGTTGGCTTTGGCGGCGCGCGCGAAGTTGGCTTCGTCCTGCGGCCCGCTGGTGAAGAGGATGCCCGGCGCGACGCCGCACACGCGCACCGCGGGCGCCAGTGCCTGCGCCTGCAGGGCGACCGCGCGCTCCAGTGCGAGCTTGGACACCGTGTACGAGAAGTAGTCGGGGTTCAGGTTGAACACCTTCTGGTCGAGGATGTGGATCGCGCACCGATCGGCGCCGTCCTGCGTTTCCCGCGCAAGCAGTCGTGCGAAATCAAGCGGCGCGATCAGGTTCACGCCGAGCTGTTTCAAAGCGGCGTCCGCTTCGAAGTCCAGGCCGGAGTCGGGCTCGAAGGCCGAGGCGTTGTTGACGATGCAGTGCAGAGGCGCCTCGGCCGTGATCCGCGCGATCAGCACTTGCCGGCCCGCGTCGCTGGCGATGTCGGCTTCGATGGCAGTCGCCGAGAGGCCTTCATCGCGGAGCCGCGCGCACAGCGCTTCGGCCGCCTCGCGCGATGCCCGGTACTGGCACCAGACCCGCCAACCCGCGCGCGCGAACGCGTCGCAGACCGTGGCGCCGAGCCGCTGCCCGCCACCGGTCACGAGCACGCCGGGGGTCGTCGTTGCCATGCTGATAGATTTCCGTTCCATGAAATTGGAGCCAGGCGCCGAACGCGCCCATCCGCTGACCCGGATTATCGACGCCACGCTCGCCCGCTCGGGTGGCTGGCTGCCCTTCGACCGCTTCATGGCGCTCGCCCTGTACGCGCCGGGGCTGGGCTACTACGCCAACGACAGCCGCAAGTTCGGCCAGATGCCCGCTTCCGGCAGCGACTTCGTGACGGCGCCCGAAATGACGCCGCTGTTCGGCCAGGCTTTGGCCGAGCAGATCGGCGAGGCGCTGCATGAAACAGGTACCGCCGAGGTCTGGGAGTTCGGCGCCGGCTCTGGCGCGCTGGCCGCACAGCTGCTCGACGCGCTGGGCCCGCGCGTGAAGCGCTACCGCATCGTCGACCTGTCCGGCAGCCTGCGCGCGCGCCAGCGCGTGACGCTCGACCGCTTCGGCGACAAGGTCGAATGGCTCAGCGCGCTGCCCGACACGATGCAGGGCGTCGTCGTCGGCAACGAGGTGCTCGACGCCATGCCGGTGCAGCTGCTGATGCGCATCGGCGGCCGGTGGTTCGAACGCGGCGTGGTCGCACAGGGCGATGGCTGGGCCTGGGAAGACCGGTCGACCGAGCTGCGACCACCCGTCGAACCCGAAGGTCCGCAGGACTACCTGACCGAGGTGCACCGCCACGCCGAGGCCTTCATCGCCACATTGGCCGACCGGCTGACGAAGGGCGCGGCCTTCTTCCTCGACTACGGCTTTCCCGAGGCCGAGTACTACCACCCTCAGCGCCATATGGGCACCGTGATGTGCCACAAGGCGCACCAGGCCGATGCCGATCCGCTGGTCGAGGTGGGGGCGAAAGACATCACCGCGCACGTCAATTTCACCGGCATCGCACTCGCAGGCCAGGACGCGGGGCTGGAAGTGCTGGGCTACACGAGCCAGGCGCGCTTCCTCATCAACTGTGGGCTGCCCGCCCGCATGGAAGGCGCTGCACTGCCGGAGCGCGCGCTGGCGGCACGGCTGATCCACGAACACGAGATGGGCGAGCTGTTCAAGGTCATCGGCTTCGTGGCTGGCGCCCCGTGGGACGCGCGGGGGTTCAGCGAAGGCGACCGCAGCCACACGCTATAGCGCGAGCGCGCGAGCCGCGCCGTGTTAGCGTCCCCGTTACGCCCGCACCGGCGAGCGCCTGATTTCTTCCTGAACCCGTTCGCCATGCCTTCTTTCCAATCCGATTTGCCCCGCACCGCCGAGGCGCTGGCCGACGCCGCGGCCGCGCACTCGCTGCGCTGGTTCCGCCAGCCGCTGGACATCATCACCAAAGCCGATGAGAGCCCGGTCACCCTGGCCGACCGTGCGGCCGAGACGGCGATGCGCGACATCCTTGGCGCGCGTTGCCCTGCCGACGGCATCTACGGCGAGGAGCACGGCCCGGAGCGGCTCGATGCCGGCCGCATCTGGGTGCTCGACCCGATCGATGGCACGCGCAGCTTCATCACCGGCTCGCCCTTGTGGGGCACCTTGATCGGCGTGCTCGAGGGCGCGCGCGTCGCGATGGGCATGGTCGACATGCCGGTGCTTGGCGAGCGCTGGGTCGGTTGCGTCGGCGAAGGCGCGTGGCGCAACGAGGAGGCGGTGCGCGTCAGCGCCTGCACGCAGGTCGCACAAGCCCGAATCGTCACAACCTCGCCCGACATCTTCAACGCTGCCGATTGGCAGGCCTTCGACCGGCTGAGCCGCCAGTGCGCGATGCGCCGCTTCGGTGGCGACTGCTACGGCTACGCACAGCTGGCCGGCGGCACCATCGACCTGGTGGTCGAGACCGGTCTGCAGCCCTACGACTACCTCGGTCCGGCCGGACTGATCGAAGCCGCTGGCGGCGTGATCACCGACTGGCACGGCGCGCCGTTGGGCCTGTCGTCGGACGGGCGCGTGATCGCGGCGGCCACACCCGAACTTCACCGACAGGCGCTGGCCCTGCTCGCGACCTAGACTGACCGCATGTTTCGCTGGCTGATCGTGGTGGTGCTGGCGCTCGTCCTGATGAGCGGGCTGACCGCATGGCTGCGGCGCTTCGGCTTCGGGCGCCTGCCGGGCGATTTCGAGTTCCGCGCCTTTGGCCGCGAGTGGCAACTTCCCATCGCCAGCACCGTGCTGCTGAGCGCGATCGCAGCGCTCATCGCGCGCTGGATCTGATCGACTACTTTGTGTGAGGAGCACCTGACCCATGAGAGCTTGCGTTGACATCGGCGGTACCAAGGTGGCCGTCAGCCTCGCCAAAGCCGGCAGCCGTGAGCTGATCGCACGGCAGCAGGCGCCGACCGCCAAGACCGGTGACAACGACGCCGTGGCCATGCAGGTCATGGCGCTGATCGATGCAGCCTGTGCCGAGGCCGGCGTCAGCGTCGACAGCCTGAGTGGCGTGGCAGTCGCCTCGGCCGGCCCGTTCGTGCTGAAGGACGGCTGCGTCGAGTTGGCGAACCCCAATATCTGCGGCGGCATCGCCGGGCCTTCACGCGGGCTCCCGAACGACTGGATGACCGCGCTGCTCGAAGCACCTCTGCGCGAGCGCTTCGGCCGCGTCCGGGTCGAGAACGACGCCATTGCCGCGCTCGAGGCCGAACGTCGCTGGGGCGCGCTGCAGGGGCTGGACGACTGCGCCTACGTGACCTGGAGCACCGGTGTGGGCGTGGGCCTGTGTGTCGACGGGCGCGCGCTGCGCGGCAAGAACGGCAATGCCGGACACGCTGGCCACAGCTTCGTTTCCACCGACGGCGATGCAGGCGACGACACGCCGGCGCTGTGCGGGTGCGGCAATGTGGGCGATGTCGAAGGCCTGGCCGCCGGCAACGCGATCGCACGCCGCTTCGATCAATCGGCCGCTGAGCTTTTCGAAGCCGCGGCCGCAGGCGACGCGAAAGCCCTCAAACGCATCGATGCGCTGTGCAGCGTGGTCGGCCGCATGCTCTACAACCTGGTGATCACGCTCGACCTGCAAGCCATCAGCCTGGGCGGCAGCGTGTTCTGGCACAACCAAGACCTGCTGCTCCCGCGCTTGCAGGCCGAAATCGATGGCAAGCTCCCGGCGTTGACACAAGGCGTGAAGCTGATTCCTGCAGGCCTTGGCGACACTGTCGGCGACCACGCGGCGCTGGCGCTGCTCGACTGACGGCCGCTACTTTTCGGAGATTTCGCCCATGATGAATTCCACCAAACTGCTCTGTCTGCTGTCTTTCGCCGGTGTCCTTGCCGGCTGTTCGACCGCGTCCCACGAAGTCATCCGCTACCGCGGCGATGTGCTCCGTGCGCCCATGCACAACGAAGCGTCCAGGTACTGCAAGGAGCGCGGTACGACCGCACAAATCCAGGGTGCCGCACCCGGCGACACCGGCGTGCTGTTCCGCTGCGTCTGACCTTCAGGCGCGCTGCGTCTTCGTGTGCGACAGCGCGTCGAGAAAGCTGCGGCGCCACCAGTGGATGTCCTGCTCGCGGATGTTCGCCAGCAGCCGTTGATGCCGATGGCGCCGCTCTTCCAGCGGCATCTGCAGGGCCTGCTGCACAGTTTCGGCCGTACCGTGCGTGTCGTAAGGGTTGACCAGCAAGGCTTCTTTCAACTGCTCGGCGGCGCCGGCGAAGCGCGATAGCACCAGCACGCCCGGGTCTGCCGGGTCCTGCGCGGCGATGTACTCCTTGGCAACCAGATTCATGCCGTCGCGCAAGGGCGTGACAAGGCCGACCGCCGCCGCGCGGCAGAGGCCCGGGACGCGCTTGCGCGCCACCACGCGGTGGATGTAGCGCACCGGCATCCAGTCGAGCTCGCCATAGTCGCCGTTGATGGCACCGCACAGCGATTCGAGCTCGCGCCGGATGTCGCCGTAGGCATCGACCATCTCGCGCGTGGGTGAAGCGATCTGGATCAACGTCGCGCTGCGCCGGTTTTCCGGGTAGTTGGCCAGCAGCTCGCGGAAGCTGCGCACCCGCTGCGGGATGCCCTTGGAATAGTCGAGGCGGTCGATGCCCAGCAGCAGGCGACGTTGCGAGTACTCGCGCTTCATGCTGTCGAAGGTATCGCGCGCATCCTTGGCCTGCGCGAGCGTCTGGAACTCTTCGACGTCGATGCCGATCGGGAAGGCGCTGCAACGCACCTGCCGGCCGTACGCACTGTAGATGTCGTCGCCCAGTGCTTGGCCCTTGGCCTCGCCGAGGATGTAGCGCTCGAAGTGCTGCTTGTCCTGCTGGCTCTGCAGGCCGATCAGGTCGTAGGCGAACAGCGAGCGCGTGAGCCATTCATGCTGGGGAATCGCCGCCATGATTTCCTGCGGCGGCAGCGGGATGTGCAGGAAGAAGCCGATGCGCTGCTTGCAGCCCATGGCGCGCAACTCGGCCGCCAATGGGATCAGGTGATAGTCGTGCACCCAGATGATGTCGTCTTCTTTCAAGAGCGGCAGCAGCTTGCGCGCGAAGAGCTGGTTGACGCGCCGGTAGCCACCGATGAAGCCCGCGTCGAAATGCGCGAGATCGAGCCGGTAGTGGAAAACGGGCCACAACACGTCGTTGCTGTAGCCGAGGTAATAGCTGTCGTGGTCTTCGCGGCTCAGGTCGATGGTGGCGAGCGTCACCGGGCCGGCCTGGTGCTTGTGCAGTTCGCCTTCGCCGGTCGGGCCACCCTCGACGATGTGGCCGCTCCAGCCAAACCACATGCCGCCGGTCTGCTGCAGCGATTCGCCCAGGGCGACGGCCAGGCCACCGGCCGCAGCCTTGCGGGGATCGGCCACCCGGTTCGAGACCACAACGAGGCGGCTCATGCTGCGTGCTCCCCGGTCGCAGGCACGCGCGATTCGTGAAAAGTAAGGAGTGAAGTCATATCGCTGAATCCCACGGTGCGGAGAGCCGCACCGCTGCATTGATGATGCCGACCATCGAGTAGGTCTGCGGGAAGTTGCCCCACATCTCGCCCGTCTCGGGATGCGTGTCTTCGGACAGCAGGCCGAGCGGGTTGCGCGCGGCGAGCATCGCGTCGAAGATCGCCCGCGCCTCGGCGCGGCGGCCGATCTTGGCCAGTGCGTCGATGCGCCAGAAGGTGCAGATGTTGAAGGCGGTCTCGGGTTTGCCGAAGTCGTCGGGCGCCTCGTAGCGCCGCATGTACGGGCCGTCGCAAAGAGCTTTCTCCATCGCGTCGACCGTGGAGACGAAGCGCGAGTCGCGCGCATCGATCAGGCCGACCTCGGCCATGAGCAGGATGCTGGCATCGAGCTCGCGGCCCTCGAAGCTTTCGGCAAAGGCCTGCCGCTCCTCGCACCAGGATCGCGCAAGGATCTCCTCGCGCATGCGCGCGGCATGCGCGTGCCAGTACACCGCGCGTTCCGGCAGATCGAGCGCGACGGCGATCTTGGCGATGCGGTCGCACGCGGCCCAGCTCATCAACGCCGAACTGGTGTGGATGCGGCTGCGCGTGCGCAGCTCCCACATCCCGGCGTCGGGCGTGCCGTAGACGCGGATGGCCTGCTCGCCGACGGCCTCCATGTGCGGAAACTCCTCGCGCCCGCCCCGCTTGAGCAAGCGGTGGTCGTGGAACGATTGCGCGGCGCCCAGCACGATGTTGCCGTACACGTCGTGCTGGAAATGCTCTTGCGCCTGGTTGCCCACGCGCACCGGCCCCATGCCGCGGTAACCCGGCAGCCCGGGCACGATCACCTCAGGCAGCTTGTCCTCAAGCCCGATGCCGTAGAGGGGCTGGATGTGCTCACCGTGCGAGCCGATCACCACGTTGCTCAGCCAACGCAGGTAGTTCTCCATCGTTCCCACTTCCGAGAGCGAATTGAGCGCCCGCACCACGAAGAAGGCATCGCGGAGCCAGCAGTAGCGGTAGTCCCAATTGCGCTCGCTGTCTGGCGCTTCCGGGATGCTGGTCGTCATCGCGGCGACGATGGCACCGGTGTCTTCGTACACCGACAGCTTCAGCGTGATGGCTGCGCGGATCACCGCGTCCTGGTACTCGAACGGTACCGCGAGCCGCTTGCTCCACGTGCGCCAGTAGGTGATCGTTTCGTGCTCGAAGCGGCGCGCGGTATCGGCGATGCCGTCCATCAGGGTCTCGTCGGCGCCGAATAGAAAGTTGTGCTCGCTCGTCAGCACGAAGGGCTGCTCCGCCAGGATGTGCGAGATGGGCGCGTCGGTGTTCAGGCGCAGCGTGGTCTCCGGTCCGACATAGCGGATGTGATTGCTGCCTTGCGTGATCTCGACCGGCCCGGCGGCGCCCCACTGGAAACGCGGCGACAACAGCACGCGAATGCGCGGCGCGCCCGCGATGGGTTTGACTCGCCGCACAATGGACAGCGGGCGGAAGTACCGCGACCGGCTGTGAAAGCGCGGCGCCAGGTCCGTGATCTCGATGCCTTGCCCGGCGCTGTCGAACAACTGCGTGCGCAACACGGCGGTGTTCGGTTCGTACCATTGTTTGGATGACGCGAAATCCTCGATCTCGATGGCCCAGGCGCTCGCGCCGTCGCCGGGATGCAGCAGCGCGTTGAAGATCGGATCGCCGTCGAAGCGCGGCAGGCAGCACCACACGATGCGGCCGCGCGCATCGATCAATGCGCTGTACGCGCAGTTGCCGATCATGCCGACATCGAGGGATGGCGCCGCAGGAGGCGAGAAGCCGGCGACCTGGCGCGCGATGGCGGGCCCCGGAACCTGCCCGGACGAAGGCGCCTTCACCCTTCGGCGTCCTTTGGTGAGAGCGCCGCCGGTCCCGTCAGAAGATCGCGCGCCTGCAGCAACCACTCGAACACGGCCCGCGTGGAATCGAGGCGGTGCGTCGCGAGACTGGGGCCAGCGCCCACCTTGATGGCGATGCCACCGCGCGGTTGCACGATCGCAAAACCGGTTTCATCAGTCGTGTCGTCGCCCGCGAAGAACGGCACGCGGCCGGCAAAAGGCGCCTCGCCCAGGAAAGCGTCGATCGCGATGCCCTTGTTGACACCGGCGGGCTTCACCTCGAACACGAACTTTCCATGCAGCAACTCGAACTGCGGCTGACCCGCAATCACGCGTTCCATCGCATCGCGGCACACCGCTTCCAACTGCGGGGCAAGGCGGTAGTGCAAGGCAATGGCCGCGTGCTTGCGCTCGACCAGCAAGCCCTCGTGCACGCGCGCCAGTTCGTTCGCCGCATCGAGCACGGCCGTGAGGTCGGGCGCGCGCTGCTCCTGCATGTGGCCCTTGGCATCGCGCCGCTGCACCCCGTGCTCGCCCGCGGCGGGCAGTCGCAACGGGGCCAGGAAGCGATCGATCGAGTCGATCTGGCGGCCGGAGACCACCGCCACCGCACCCCCCAGCAGATCGTGCAGATCGCCCAGCAGGGCGACCAGCGCCTTGGGCACTTCGATGGCCTCGGGCGTCTCGGCCAGGTCGACAAGGGTGCCGTCGAAATCAAGAAAGAGGGCGGCGTCGGGGGTTAGTTGAGGTGGCGTCTGCATGGAGGGGAAACCATAGCAGGCGGGACGACAGAGGTGCGTCGGTCAATGCCGTCAGTTGTTTTGGCATTGCTTTGGGCACGGGCAGGTCGAACTGACAAACTCAGCGACGGGTGGTCACACAGGGGCTGTCAATGGAGGCAATTCGGAACGTCGTCACCCTGTTCGTCTTGAAGCTCGTGTACTTGATGTGTTTTCCGCCGGGATTGCCGTTGTGACTCCCGTGCCCGACATATTGCCCGGTGACTTTCTTGCCGATGACTTCGAGCCAGGATTTTTGGTAATCGCCCTGTGGATCCCCTCGCTTGAACTTCATCCGAGAACAACAACGCGATGCGCCTCTTGGAATTCTTGTAGCTCACGAAGGCTCCCACGTCTTCTTGGCGTTCGTCGTCACGGTAGGACTTAAAAAAGAACAAGGGTCTCGTGATGGCCTGCGGGCCGTGAGGTCTGCTGGTAGCAGCCGGATTCGATGCTGACGCCCGCATGGGCCGGTGCAAACAGCAGTATCGCGATGATGAAGAGAAAGGCATTTTCATATGGATCTCTACCACAGCGTTGTTCTACTAGGGAGACTTCCACATTCAGTGCGCCGAGTGCTCGGCCCCTTGCATCGCCGGTGCGCCATTGCATCGCCGGTGCGCCATTGCATCGCCGGTGCGCCATTGCATCAAACCGGAGCCATCAAGAGCCTTGCTGCGCGAGCCCGAGGACTTCGCTGCCCGCGCGGGACAGCTGGTCGGCGCCCCTGTTCGGGCTGGCCAGGGCGGTGGCCACGTGCAGCCAGACGGAGGTCGCGGCGCTGGCGCGTTGGGCCTGCCAGGCTAAGCGCACTTGCACGTGGTGATCACGAAGACCTATTCATGCGCCTCCGCGAATCGAACTGAAAGCGTCCACGAAGCGATCTTTCCCCTCGAACGGAAAACACTCTGAAACGGCGACCGTTGCTTTGCGAGTTGATCGGATCGCAGTTGCACAATTTAGTGCGAATCCAGCCCCGCCCCCTTGGGTGCCATATTGAACTTCTTCTGTCGAAACGGTCCAGGCTCCGTATTTTTGAGTCCTCTGCGAAAGTTCAATGGCTGAAACTTGGGCTGCCCGTGGAGGTTGAAGAATGCGCGACTGGCGGATCCTTGCCCGCATTTCTTTCGTCGCGCCCACGGCAGCCTTCACGGCGACCTCGTCTCTTCCGTAGGCAATCGCCAATTCACGTTGGTCGAACTCGGTTGCATACGGGGAAGGCGGCTTGGGACTCAAATAAACCTCGATTGAAATCGACTCCAATTTCCGACAAGCGGTACGACGAAGTTCGTTGACCGAGATCAATGGAGAGGCTGTGCAGTCGGCAGGCAGATCGCCGCCAAACGCCGGGCTGATACCCAACGCAATCTGAAACAGCAATGCCATCATTGAGATATCAAGGCGTGTCACTCAGTCGATCCCAAAACTGGTGAACGCTGTCTGACAATCAGCATCATGCAATGGCTCCAGTGCACGGAGAAGAAGTCACGCTCCACGCGCCAACCGCGACGCCGGAAGAAACTCGGTGACGGACTCAGCGAGTGACGGCCGAACAAGGGCTGGCAATGGTGGCGATTCTGAATGTCGTAACCCGATTGGTCGTGAAGCTCGTGTACTTGATGTGTTTTCCGCCGGGGTTGCCGTTGTAATTCCCGTACTCCACATATTGACCCGCTACTTTCTTGTTGATGACTTCGAACCAAAACTTTTGATAGTCGCCTTCGTTCATCCCCTCTCCTTGAATTTCATCCGAGAACAACAATGCGATTCGCTTATTGGAGTTCTTGTAGCTCACGAAGGCTCCGACGTCCTCCAAGAGTTCCTCGTCGCGATAGGACTGAAAAAAGAAGAAAGTGGTGTTCTTCCCAACTGCCTCGGAAATCTGCTGGTAACAGCCGGATTCAACGCTGACGCCTGCATGGGTCGGCAGGGACGCGGCGAGGGCGAAGATCCAGAAAAAGACATTTTTCATAGCAAGTTACCGAGGGCGCTGTTTGGCTAGGGAGATTTCCAGATCCCATAGACGCGCAATGAATGCCTTGACCGGCTTCCCTTGCTTGTTTAGCTTGCCCGTAGCCTCCTGCTGGCTGTTGCGCCTCCAGGTGAACCGCATGATTTCGCTGGTAGCTTCTGCGGGTAGGTCCAGCAAGACATCTCTGATGACGAGCACGCTTTGCAGGCGACCGTCCAGTCCATTGATATTCTGTACAGCGACGTTCCCGTTGACGCATCGCGACACTGCGATGCAGTCCTCAACAGAAATGCCAGCATCCATTTTTCCCACCATACCGGCGTAGCCTGCGATGTAGCAGCCTGCGCTATCAGCGCAGTTGGCCGCGTTGTAGTTGCTGTTGCTTGTGACCAGCAGCGTGTCTACGTTCCAACCAGCTTCGTGATAAGTCGCCGGACTGACCTCAGTCGTGCGGAATGCTCTGAATTGACCGTACTTTTGGTAGTTGGCTGCCCAAGTCAGCTGGATCAGTCCACGACCGTAGTAGGGATAGTAGGCCTTGCCCTTGAGGTACGAACCATCTTTGCTATCTGACTCTTTCATCAGTCGCATGTAACCAGTTTCTGGTATGACCTGTGCAAAATAATGCACGAGACGCTGCTGCTGATCGAGGCCGTACTTGCGATTTGATTTATTGAAATGTACTGACCATGCTGTGCTTTGCGCCTCTGCATCAGTCCATCCAAAGTTATGAGAAGAAAATTGGGATCCTGTGAGATGTTTGAGGTCTCGAGGGAAACACTGGGCCATCTCTTTCACACTCAACCAGCCGCACTTTTTGAAGTGAATAATGAACTCCCTTGGATGAAAGTGCCAGTGCTTTTTCGTCAGCCGGGTTTGATCCTCTTCGGGCAGTTCCTCCCAGAAACAGAGCTTTTGCGCGAAGTCCGCCATTTCTGTGAAATCGGCTTCATCTTCCAGCGGGTATGGCATGTAGGGGTTGCCCCTTTTGCGCGTCCATTCCCAACGACTGCGCACCTCGCGCTTCGCCCACTCGGTAGGAAATTTGCAAATCGTTCTTGCGAGACTTTCCTGAACGGCGGGCTTGCACAGGTTCTGTTTCCGGCTTGTCGCTTTCTGTTCCGGCGTGGTCTGGGCGGTCTCGGGTGACTGGGCTGCAGGCACCGGGGGGCTTGTCAGGTTGGGCGGGCTGACAGCCTGCGGAACTGTCTGTGCAGGCGGCGCCAGCATGGCGTCAATCATTGCCGAATTGCACTGGCTGTTGTCGTCCTGGGTGTCGTCGTCGACCAATTTCCAGCCAGCCCAATGCGGCATGTCGCCGTCGCTGAACTTACGCGTTCCCGCGCCATTGAGGTCAAGCCAAACACCGTTCGGGTGACCGGGGGCGCCAGCTTTGCGCCAGTGGGGCGCATCAGCCGGCAGCGGATCGCTTCCCAGGTTGCGGCCGAAGCGCAGCAGTTCGTACCAGCCGCTGGGACTGGAGCCAGCGGTATGGCGTGCGTGGCGTGCGTTCGCTTCGGTGTAGAGGCTGTACTCGGCGCCGGTCTCGGCAGGCAAGGTGAAAAGTGGGTCGCCGCCGGATGGCTTGTAGGTGCTGAAGGTCGCATTGCCGGCGTTGTAGTCGAGCGCCACGACGAGTTCCTCCGTCGTGGTCCCTGCAGCGGCTGGCAGCGTCGCTCCCGTCGGTTGGGCCGCGTAGAACGCGCTTCCACTGGGGACCAGGACATAGATGCGCCCGAACACCACGGTGCTGCGCCCGTCCTGTGCAGTGCCCAGATCGCCTCGACTCCGGCCGACCAGTTTCAAGGTATCCGCATCGCCAGCAATGATTTCCAGATGGATGCGGTTGACCTGCCCATGAATGCTTCCGGCCGAACCGAGTCGGTCCTTGCGGTAGACGGGTTGATTGACAGCCGGCAGGGCGGGATCGAGGCGACGCAAATGCTGATAGACGGAATAGAAGACAACTTCCACCGGCGTGGTGCCATCCGCGCCGATCTCGGTTTTGTGACGGATGACGACGCAACCGGTCGAGTTGTCTTGGCCGTCGTAGCGGGCATTGCCGGCTGTACGAGAGAAGATGACTGTCCCATCGGCAATGGCGCGTACTGGCTCATCGGCATTGGTGGCGTGGATGTGAATGCCGCCATGCCAAGCCATCGCCTGGCTGACCGGAAAGGCGCCGCTGCCCACAATCCCGCCGGGCATGACATCTCTGACGCATTGCTCGTCATAGACAGGAACGTTCGGCTGTGACAAAAACGGGGGGCTGATGATCATGGCTGGGCGATCTATACGGAGAAGTTGAATTTGCGGGGTGGCGGCGTCACGCGTGGTGGCGGTTCGAACGCAACTTCTCCTGTCGGCAGCACCGGCAAGTCCGCCGGGTTCCCCCTTGGCCCCACAAACGCCTTGCTCGTCCCCTTCACATCCAGCAACCCCGGCATCTTCAGCACGACGTTCGCCCCATCCAGCGTGATGCTCGTTTGCCCACCTTTCAAGGTGATCTTGACCTTGGCCAGGATGTGAATCTCGTCATTGCTGCTGGTGACCGTGAAGCCCTCCTTGGCGATCCATTCGAGCGCATCCGTGTGCGCCTGGATGCTGACCGGCCCGTCCTGCGCAATCACCTGAATCCCGCCCTCGGCGCTGAAGAGGCCTGCAGATTTCGCTGCCGCCAGGCTCACCGTCTTGCCCGCCGCCAGATGCGCCTGCTGCTGGCTCGTCCAGTGAATGGCCTCCCCCGCGTACAGCGTCGTGCTCGCCGGCGTCGCCAGGTTCAGACTGGTGCTCGCATCGAGCAACATCAGCGGCCGCGCAAAGGCAGCCACCGGGTGCCGGCCTTCGCGACTGTCCCCCTCCGGTGACTTCGCTTCCTGTCCGTTCACACTTTCAGGCCAATGGCCGTTCTTCTGCGGGTCGATGTCATCGATTAAGGGCTGGATGAAGCTGTTGGCCTTCAACGCCAGACCCTCGGCACCGCTTGATGCTTCCGACAGTCGCTCGGCCGCCTGAAGGCCCGCGGCCAACTGCCCCTGCACCCCGACTGTGTCCTGCACCGTGCCGCCGGCACGCGTTTGCGCCACCGTGGAAACGAGGAACCCTTCACCGGCCCGCACCACCACCCAGGCATCGGAGCGCAACTCCGCGCCCGAGCCGCGCCACGCGCCCCGGCTCGTCGATTCCGGCGCCTGCGCGTTCAGATGACCCAGGTTCAACTGACTGGCGGCGTTGGAACTGGCCAGCCGCGTGCGCACCTGGCCGCTGGCGTCGTCGGTGAGCCACTGATTGAAGCCCGAACCATCGAGTGCCTTGCTGTGCCAGCCCGAGAGCACACCGGGGTGGTTGGCTGACGAATCGGTGCCGGCCGACCATGGCGGCAGGTCCTGCTGGTTGAACAACTGGTGGCTGACCACGGGGCGGTCGATGTCGCCTTCGATGAAGGCGATCAGCACTTCACTGCCGACGCGCGGCAGGTGGTGCGCGCCCCAGTTGGGCCCGGCCAGCGCCGTGGCCACGCGCAGCCAGACCGAGGCGGCCGCGCTGGCATGGCGGCCGGCGGCAACGAGGCTGCCCTGGGTCTGGCCGGCGGCGTAGGCTGCATCGCTGGTGCGTTGCGCCTGCCAGGCGAAGCGCACCTGCACGCGGTGGTCGCGCTGGGTGTGCACGGCGGTGGGGGCTTCGTCATCGCTGCTGCCGACGACCAGGGCCACCATGGCTTCGGGTGCGGTGGGTTTCGGGCGCCAGATCGGCGCGATCTTCGCGGCCGAGGGCTGTGCTTCGAAATGGTTGCGATAGCTGCCCTTCTCGATGTCGCCGGCTTCAAGGACCCTGGCGACTTGCGCGCCCAGGTTGTTGGCGGCTTCGTGGCGCACAGCGAGCGTGGTGAAGGTTTGACCGTCCCCATCCTGGCCGTAGCGGTCGTGTTGGCTGAGCGCAAAGCGATGGCCCGCGGCCAGTTGTCGCACGCTGCCTTCGCCGCGGTAGCGCTTGATGCGCGATTCATAAGCGAGCAACTGATGTTCGGCCGCGCCGGTCGCGGCGGCGCCGTCGGCATAGCGCTGGGCGCCGGCGCCGTCGTGGTATTCCATGACGGGGATGTCGCCCAGGTCGAGCGCGGAGCTGCTCTGGCCCGCTGGCGCCTGCAGCGTGCTGGCATCCCACGCGCCGAGCTGGACACGGGTGGGCGTCAGCTGACGCAGCGCAGCCCAATGCGTGATGGCGTCGGTCTGCTCGCTGGCGCTCACGCGGTGGAAGCGGATCGGGCTGAGTGCGCAATCGGGTGCGGTGGCTTCGGTGTCGAAGATGACGAGCTTGTGGCGGGAGGGCGAGACGCCTTGGGCGCCGCTGGTGCCCGGCGCCGTGTCGCCGCCTTGGGCGCCGCTGGTGCCCGGCGCCGTGTCGCCGCCTTCGCCCTGTTCATGGTCGAAGCGAAAGCTCAGGCCTTCCTGGGCGAGCAGCCGGCGCACGAACGCCAAGTCGGATTCGCGGTACTGCACACAGGTCGGGCGCACGGCCAGGGTCTGCGTGACTTCGAAACAAAAACTGGCGCCCAGGTGGTCGGCGAAGACTTCGCTCACGATGTCCTGCGCGCTCTTGTTGACGTAGACGAAGCTGTCGCGGCGCAGGGCGAGCGCAGCCAGCCATGGTTGCAGGTGCAGGCGGTAGCGCGCCAGCCCGCCATCGCCACCCAGCGCGTCGGCGGCCATCAGCTGGCCGTGCCAGGCGCGGGTGCGGCCGTCGGCCAGCAACAAGCGGAGCGTGAGCTCTTCGCCGATCAGCGCAAAAGGGTCGAAGGCGCTGGAGGTGGCGAGCACGTCGACCTGAAAGTCGAACAGGGCGTTGACGGATTCGCGCCCGGTGAAGCGTTCGACCACGACCGTGTTGTGCGGCACCTTGGCGGTTTCGGGGGTCTGCAAGGTGACCAGGCGCGCGTGTTGCGACAACTGCGCCACGTCCAGGCCGCCGAGCTCCAGGGCTGCGGCGCCGAGCCCGGGCATGAAAGAAGAAGGCGAGGCGGTTTGTGCTGCCATGGCTGCCGATGCGTAGACGTGAGACGAATGCACGGGCAGCGGCGCTATGGGCTCAGCCGAAGTGGCTGGCTTGCGCTCGATTGACTACCCTCCCTTGGCGCTCCGGGAGCGCCGCGGCAATGGTAGCTCAGACCGGCGGTGGCACACCCTGTTCAACGGCGGGCAGCTGCGCGGCCACGGCCTCCGTCCGTGCCCGCTGGACGGCCGCGCCGATGGCGGCGCCCAGCGCGGCGCCGCTTGCGCCCCGGTCGCGCACGGCCTGCGCCACGGCCCCGGTGTCCACCGCCGCCGCGGCGGCCAGCACCGCCAGCAGGCGAGGCCGCGGCGGATAGGGGCGCTCCTCGAAACCACGCCGTCCGTGCGCATCGCATTCGCACGCCAGCAGCGCCAGGCCGAAGCGCTGCGGACGGCGAAAGGCATCGCAGCGCTCCAGCAGCCGCACCAGCGCGGCGGCGCCGAGGTCGCCGCTGCGGTGGATGTTGCCGTGTTCGCGCGCCACGACGTCGGCCAGCTCGCGCACATCGACCGGGATGCGCCAGCGTTCACACAGGTGGGCTAACAATTCGGCGCTGCGCTGCTCATGTCCGATGTGGCGCGGGAGCGCCTCCGCCACAGTCGTCCCCTTGCCGAGGTCGTGCGTCAGGCACGCGAAGCGCACCGGCAGCGGCGCGTCGAGCCGCGCGCTCATGTCCAGCACCATCATGAGGTGTACGCCCGTGTCGACCTCCGGGTGGTGCGCAGCGGGCTGCGGCACGCCCCAAAGCCGATCGACTTCGGGCAGCAACACGGCCAGCGCGCCGCAAGACCGCAGCACTTCGAACATGCGCGAAGGCGTCGCCTCCATCAAGCCGCGCGAGAGCTCCTGCCACACGCGCTCGGGCACCAGCGCGTCGACCTCGCCGGCCGCCACCATCTCCTGCATCAGCGCCATCGTTTCGGGCGCGACGCGGAAGTCGGCGAAGCGCGCCGCGAAGCGCGCCACCCGCAGGATGCGGACAGGGTCTTCGCGGAAGGCTCCCGTCACGTGGCGCAGTACCTTGGCCTGCAAGTCGCGCTGGCCGTGGAAAGGGTCGACCAGCGCACCGACAGGCAGCGGTTGCACGTCCGCCAACGCCGCAGGCAGCGCGATGGCATTGATCGTCAGATCGCGCCGCGCGAGATCCTGCTCGAGCGTGACGTCCGGCGCGGCGTGGATGGTGAAGCCGCGGTAGCCGGGCGCGCTCTTGCGCTCGGTGCGCGCCAGTGCGTGCTCCTCCCGCGTCTGCGGATGCAGGAAGACTGGGAAATCGCGCCCGACGGGCAGGAAGCCGCGGGCCACCATCTCTTCGGGCGTGGCGCCGACGACGAGCCAGTCGCGGTCGCTGCCCGGCATGCCCAGCAGGGCGTCGCGGATCGCACCGCCGACGAGGTAGGTTTGCATGGCGCGCAGTTTAGGTTGCGCCGGCGCTTGGCTGATTACCATAGATGGATGGATATTGGCACCTCACCCGAACCCGACTACGCACCGTCGCAGCGCGAAGTTCAGCGATGGTTGGGGCGTTGTCTGCTGAGCCTGCAGCAGAGCGAACGGCTGCTTAAGGCGCTGCTGCACGATAGCGCGATGACGGCTGTGCACAGTGGGCGCGAGGGGGAGGGAGCCTCCGCATTTGAAGTGCGGCGCCCCTACGATGCCGAGCGTCTGCGCGGCATGACCCTCGGTGGCTTGGTCTCTGCCTTCTTCAGTGACGTAGTTGAAGAGACGCAAGCCCCTCGCACTGAGCGCAAAGAGTGGGGATTCTCACCGCACGCCTTGAGTATTCAGACCCGGCTGGCGCTTTCGTTGGATGCAGCGCGGCGGGCTGGGCTCGAAGTATCAATGCGCAAGCAAGTGGCGTTGCGCAATGAGCTCGTCCACCATCTGTCAGAACGCTTCAATCTTTGGAGTGCCAATGGCTGCGCGGATGCCCTGGAGCATCTGAAGACCAGCTACGAGCAGGCTGAGTCATTCAGGGCGGAACTGGGAAGTATTGGCCAGATGCTGCTGGACGTTTCCCAGCACGCGGCGACGATCTTTCAAGCCAACCCGGAACTGCTGACCGCAGGAAGGATGAATTTGGCCAACAGCTCGATCGTGCAGGCTTTGGCCCGGTGTTGGCAAGATTGCATCCCGGCAGGCGATGGCACGGTGCCTCTTCGCGAAATCCAGGCGTTGATGTGCCAGCGCCATCCTGGAGAGACACCTGAAGGCTATGGCAGGACCTCTTGGCCGCAACTCGTTCATGAGAGCGGGATGTTCGCGATCGTTCGTCAAGATGCCAATGGCAAGCGCGGCCTACCGCGCGTGCGCAAGGTCGACGCCGATCAGATTCGCGTGCTGCGGTAGGGCTCGTCGAAAGGCACGAAATCCTGCTCGGCCAGCGCGGCTTCGGTCCAAGCCTTGACGCTGCGCAGCGCTTGCACACGGCCGATGTAGTCGGCGATGGCCGCCGGCACGGGCAGCGCGTAGGTCGTGATGCGCGTGCAGACCGGCGCGAAGTAGGCGTCGGCGATGCTGAAGTCGCCGAACAGCATCGGCCCGCCGTGCTGCGCGAGCAGGTCGCCCCACATCTGGACGATGCGGTCGAGGTCGCTTTTCACCGCAGGTTGCTCCTGCAGCAGGCGGGCGCCGATTTCGGGCAGCGAGGCTTCGAGGTTCATGCCGCAATGGCTGCGCAGGCCGCTGAAGCCCGAGTGCATCTCGGCGCAGATGCTCCGTGCGCGGGCGCGGTCGGCCGCCGACGTGGGCCAGAGCTGCTTTTCGGGAAAGGTCTCGGCCACGTACTCGGCGATGGCCAGGGTGTCCCAGATCACCAGGTCGCCGTCGACCAGCACCGGCACTTTGGCAACGGGGTTGAGGGCGCCGATGACGCTCTTGAAGTGCGAGTCGGCATCGAAGGAGTCGAATCGGACCATCACTTCCTCGAACGGGATGCCGGCTTCCGTCAACAGCACCCAGGGGCGCATCGACCATGACGAGTAATTCTTGTTGCCGATGTAGAGCTTGCGCATGGTTATTTCCGTGTTGAACGGCCTTGATGCTATCGCCGTCAACGCGCCGCAGTGATGCAGAAAAGACGGCAGATTGATGCGTTCAGCGCGGCGGCTGGTGCTCTGCCGTTTCGGCGCGATCGTCGGAAACGATCAGGCGCTTGGCCTTGTCGTCTTCCGCGGGCGGGCCCACGACGCGTTCGAGCAACGCGACAAAGCGCGGCATCAGCGCCATGACGGCCAGGGCGAGCAGCGCGCTCAGCACGGCCGTGGCCTCGCGGCCGAGCCCGCAGGCCATGCCGATCGCCGCCGTCATCCACAGTCCGGCCGCAGTGGTCAGGCCTTGCACCTGTTGTTCGTCACGGCCTTGCTTGAGGATGGTGCCGGCGCACAGAAACCCGACGCCCGCCACCAGGCCCTGGATCACGCGGCTCATGTCGGCCGGCTCGATGCCGCTTTGTTGGGGGATCAGCACGAACATCGCCGAGCCGATGGCCACCAGCATGTGGGTGCGCACGCCCGCCGCCTTGCCATGCTGCTCGCGCTCGAAGCCCAGCACGAAGCCGAGCACTGCGGCGAGCATCAGGCGCACGGAGATGCGGACGAACTGCGCCAGATCGGGCACGTCCGAGAACTCCGCGGCGACCACCTGCGCAATTTCGTTCCACCAGGACATGTGCGACGTTCAGGAGTAGGAGGGAAGTCAGGGCCCGACGCTCGACGCGTCGCTGCCGCTGTGCGAGCTGGCGCCGTTATACATCGCGGGGCCCGCTCAAGCGGGCACGCCGCCCGATTTCTGAGCTGCAGGGACCGCCGGTGTCTGGCCATCTTCGCCGGATGCGGGCGCGGGCGCAGGGGCAACGGAGACGCCGACCGAAGGCGGCACGGACGGCACCACCCCGTGCCAGCGGCGCACCGTCCGCTGGAAGAACATGCTGTTCGGGATGTTCAGCGTCGTGCCTGCGGCTGCGGTGCCGCTTTCTTCCAGCGTCGTGTAGACGAGGTTGATGTCGAGTACGCGCCCCTTCAGGCCCGGCTTCTCGCCGTTTTCGAGCACTTCGATGACGTCCTGCAACCGGAACATCCGGGTCGTGAAGATCAGGAGCGCGCAGAAGATGTTCGACAGCACGCTCCAGGCGGCAAAGAAGGCCACCGCGCCGACAGCCGCGAAGCCGGTGAACGCGGTCCACAACACCGTGCCGGAAACGCCCAGCCGCTCCAGGCTCCAGAGCAGTGCGCCGCCGTAGATAAGAAAACCGGCGATGCGCCGCGACACCATCGCGACTTCGCCGGGCAGCGCGTAGCTGGTCGTGATGCGGCGGATCAGTCGCCGCGTGAAGCGGAACAGCAGCCAGGCGCCGAGCAGGATCAGCGCGACCTGCAGCATCGGCACCAGCACTTCCAGCCAGTCGAGCGCCCAGGGCGGCAGCTGCGCCCGGAGGTTGTGAAGGGTCTTGTTCATGGCCCGGGATCAGGAATCAGGCGACAGGTCGGCCGCGGCGTGCGCAGGCCGCACGCGATGCGGGCTCAGGGCAGGTCCTTGTTCGGCTCGGGTGCGGCTGCGCTGCGCGGGCCCACCGTGCCCAGGCGTGCCTTGAGCGATTGCGGCTGGCCGGTGAGGATCGCGGCGTAGTTGGTCGTGTTCGCCAGCACCTTCTTGACGTAGTCGCGCGTCTCGGTGAAGGGCACGTTCTCGGCCCAGATCGCGGCGTCCATCACCGGCCCGTTGCGCCAGCTGCGCGGCCGGCCCGGGCCCGCGTTGTACGCGGCAGCGGCCAGCGGCATCGAGCCGTCGAAATCGTCGAGCGCCAGCTTCAGGTAGGCGGTGCCGATGGTGATGTTGGTCTCGCGGTCGTTGATCTGGTTCGGCGTGAAGCCCGTCAGGCCGATCTTGTTGGCCGTCCAGCGCGCCGTGGCGGGCATCACCTGCATCAGCCCCGAGGCGCCGACGCTGGAGCGCGCGTCCATGATGAAGCGGCTCTCTTGCCGGATCAGGCCGTAGACATAGGCGGGGTCGAGTCCGATCTCGCGGCTCTTGCGCACCACGGTCTCCTGGAACGGCATCGGGAAGCGCTGCGTGGCGTCGATCGCGCCCTTGGTGCGTTCGCTGGTGTTGATGCAGCGGTCCCACACCTCGCGCTGGCAGGCGAAGTCGGCCGCGGCGAGCAGGGCGCGGTCGTCCATGCCGCCCTTGTCGTGCAGGTTGGTCGCGTAGTTCCACTCGCGCGTGCCCTCGGAGCGCAGGCCGGCCTGGATCGCGTACAGCCCGCGAACGAGCGAGCCGTTGCTGCGCGCGGCGGCTTTCTCCTGGGCGGTCAGCGGCTCGGGCCGAGTCGGCACGTTCGCGCGCTGGCCCAGGTCTTCGAGCGCCAGCAGCTCATAAAAGCCGCGGGTGCCGGCGATGCCTTCGAGCATCTGGCGCGCTTCGGCACGGCGCTGTTCGCCGCCGAGCGCCATCAGTGCGCGGGCGTTCCAGTAGATCCAGGTCGGATCTTGCTGCGCGCCTTCGCTCATGGCGTCGAATGCGGTGCGCACTTCCTTCCATTGGCCGATGCGCAGGGCAGCGCGAACCTTCCAGCCGAGCATGTCGTCGGACAGATCGCCCACCTTCGTCACGTTGGCGAAATAGGCATTGGCCGTAGGCGAAAGGCGGTTGGCGGAACGGCGCGCGATGGTGCCCCAGAGCCAGTTGCGCTCCTCGGCATCGAGCATCGGGCCCCATTTGCCTTCGAGCTGCGACGCAGCCATTTCCGGATCGGCGCTGGCAGTCTTGATGAGCGCGAGCACGACCATTTCCTTGCGCGCCCTCGAAGCGGCCACCACGGCGCTCGCCAGGAACTTCGGAGCGCTCGCGTTGAGCTGGTCGAACATCGGCAGCGCGTCGGGCGCCACGAGGTTGATTGCGCCGCGGGCAGCCTGCGGACGGTTCGCCTCGATGGCCAGCCGGGCCTTCATCCAGGCGTCCTCGGGCGACATCGCGCGCGCGGCAATCAGGCGATCAGCGGCCGTGAGGCAGCCGTCGTCCGAATCCCTCTGCGCGTGCCACAGCGTGCGAACCTCGGCGGCCTGCGCTTTCGTCGCGGTACCTGCGCGCAGCACGTCCGCCAGGACGGCGTAGCAGCGCACCTGCGGGTCGTCGGCCATGCGGAAAGACGGGTGCATGGCAGCGAAGCCATCCCAATCGCGCCGCTGGCCGAGCAGCAGCAACCAGTCGTTGCGAAGGCGGTCTTCCTGATAGGTGCCGGCGTAGCGGCCGAGGAAATCCTGCACCTCCTGCGGGCTGGCTTCCTGCAAGCGGGCCTTGAGCTCCCAGTACGCCGCCCAGGGCTCGAGCACATGGCCGCGCGTTTGAGGCAGCAGCGCGGCAAGCCGCGCCTTGTCGCCGCGTTGGGCGGCCTGCTTCATCTGCAGCAGCACGTCGTCGCCGGCGCCCTGTGCATGCGCAGGCTGCACCAACGCGACGGTGGCAAGGAACAGCGAGGAAAGAAGGGCGGAAGCGAGGCGCCGCGGGCGGGCGCGACCGGGTGCCAGAATACGTGGGAACTGCATCGGGGGATTATGGACAAAGCACACGATGGACACGCAGGAGAAAGCCGCAAGGAAACGGCAGCTTTCCTCAAAGCGCAGCTGCGCGCGGCATTGATCGAACAGCGCCTGGCGCTGCCCGACCGGCAGGCGCGCGCCGACCTGCTGCAGCGCGTGATGCGCATCTGGATGGTGGGCCGGCCTGACACGGTGATCGGTGCTTACTGGCCGATCAAGGGCGAGTTCGATCCGCTGCCCGCACTGCACCGCTGGAAGGAAGACGGCGAGCTGCTCGATGAGCCGCACCGCCGCCGAATCGGCCTGCCCGTGGTCAACCGCGAGCACAAGACGCTGACCTTCCATTCCTGGTACCCGGGGTGCCCGATGGAGAACGATGCCTACGACATTCCCAAGCCCAAGGACACCGAGCTGATCGTGCCGACGCTGCTGTTCGTGCCTTGCTTGGGTTACAGCGCGGGTGGCTACCGGCTGGGCTACGGCGGCGGTTTTTACGACCGCACGCTGGCCGCGCTCGAGCCGCGCCCGTTCACCGTGGGGCTCGGCTTCACGCACGGTTTTCTCGAAGACCTCGAACCCGAGGCGCACGACGTGCCGCTGGATGCGATCCTCAATGACAACGGAGTGGTTTGGCCGGTGGGGTGATTGGGTTGGTTTTCGGGGTGCGCGTCGGCGAGCGGCAAGCCTGCGGGCGGCTGGCGCTTGCGGTCCTTCGGACTTCGCTGCTGCTCCTCGCCAAAGACGGGGTCCGCAGAACTCGCTTCGCTCAAACAGCTGCGGCCCTGATCCATCTTTGGCTGCGGTGCTCGCCGCAGGCTGACGCTCGCCCGCAGGCTTGCCGCCAGCCGACGCTGGAAGCGATCGTTAAGCATCCGGGCCCTCACAGCTGCCCTCTCCCTGAGGGAGAGGGCGCGAGACAAAAGAGGGAGAGAACTCTCCGCATCCCCGAGCCCGGCATGCGCTGCGTGCCGGGCGGCCCGCCAACGACAACGAACCTATAAAAATGCCCAAACGCCCACAAGCCGGGCGAAAGCCAACAATTCAGTAGCAAATCAGTCGATGTAGTCGACCGTGTCCGGGTCCGGCACCTCACCGATCGTCTCGCGCGTGATGGCGGCCTGAGCTTCGAGCCAGTCGCAGAAGGCCCTGATCTCTGGCCGCAGCGCATTGCGCGGCCCGATGACGAGCCAGTAGGCCATCGGTGAGTCCAGCCGGTGCTGCGGCAGCACCTCGATCAGGTCGCCGTTGGCCAGGCTCTCCGCGATGAGTGAACTGCGCGCCAGCACCATGCCCTGGCCGGTGAGGGCGGCCTGCACCATTTGGTAGGCGTAGTTGAAGTACAGCCAGCGCTTGGGTTGCGCGCGTTCCACCTTGTTGACCTCGAACCAGCGGCGCCAGGTGAGCCACTCGAGGTGCGTGCGATGCGCGTCACCGGCTTCGATGAGCGTGAAGTTCGCCAAATCAGCCGGCTTCCGGATCTGCGGATTGCTCTTGATGAGCCAGGGGCTCGCGACCGGCGTGAGCGTTTCGCCGAACAGCCGCACCGCGCCGGGCAGCGCCGTCTCGCGCGGGCCGTAGCGCAGGGCGATATCGACATCGGCCACGTCGAGGTCGACCGCGGTGTCGCTCGCGTCGATGCGGATGTCGATCTCGGGGTTGTCGCGTTGAAAGGCCTCGAGCCGCGGGATCAGCCACATCGAGGCGAACGACGCGAAGGTGGTGAGCGACACGCTCTTGCGGCCCGCACTCTGGCGGATCTGCCGGATCGCACCGTCGATGCGTGGCAGTGATTGCTGCACCGCCAGCAGCAACTGCGCGCCCGCGCCGGTGAGTTCGACCGCGCGCGTGTGGCGCAGGAACAGCGGCACGCCGACTTCTTCTTCGAGCGACTGGATCTGACGACTGACAGCCGACTGCGTCAACGCCATCTCGTCGGCTGCGGCCCGGAAATTGAGGTGCCGAGCCACCGCTTCGAAGGCGCGCAAATGACCGGCGGAGATCGGGCGCGAGCGCAGGTGGGTCTGGGAATGCTGCATGGCGATTGATGCGAAAACGGAATCAGTAGGCTACCGCGTTTTCATTGGACTGACAAAGCCGCCCCGCCGATCATTCATTCCCGAATCACACAAATCCGCTTCGGAGAACCATCCAAGGAGTCTGTCATGTCCACCGCCGCCTGCACCTCGTCCTCGCTGCCCTCGCTGGCACTTCCGTCGCTCCGCGACACCGCCATTCCGCCGGCCGTGCGCCGCGGTGCGTGGCAGATTGACGCGGGCCAGGCGATGACTTTGAAGGCCGCAACGAACAGCCTGTTGCGAATCCGGCAGGGTCGTGTGTGGGTCACGCGCGACGCGACTGCGCAATGGGGCAGCGAAGACCTGGTGCTGGCGCCGGGCGAATCACTCGCCGTGGCTGCGGGCCAGCGCATCGTGATGGAGCCGTGGGACGGCCACGGCGCGACCTACAGCTGGGATGCCGCCTGACAGGTGATGGCTGCCCGGACGTCGGCGGCGGTCAGCCGCTGACGTCGAAACCCGGACGCAGCGCGAGAAAGCGTTGTAACGCCGCTTCGCCGTCGAGCGAATGAATCCCGGCCATGTCGTCGGGATCCTCCGTGGCAGCAAAGCCCATGTCAAAGGTGCGATAGCGCCGCTCCAGGATGGCGCCTTGGTACGCCACGCGAATCAGCGTATGGCGTGGGTCTTGCCCGATGCGCTGCATCAACGGAGCCACGACCGCTTGCGGTCCCTCGAAGTGCTGGCAGAAACGCATGCCGTCGAACACCAGCAAACCGGTGATCGACTGGCGGGCGTTGTGCGCGCGGGCCGACGAAACAATTTTGCCAACCACATCGGGCGGCTGGCCCGGCGCCAGCACGCTGCAGTAGAGGATCTCGTGAAGGGGTTCTGTCATTCAAACGCGGGAAGAGATGGTGCAGTGTAGGAGCCGGCAGCGGTGCACGAAATGTCAAAAGACACACTGCCCGGCCCTATAGTGACTGCGTGAAATTCGAGGACTATCCCCGCCCCGTTTCCCCGCCGCGGTGCGCCCATCCCTGCGAGGTCTGCGGGCTGCGCCAGTTGCCGGCCTTTCTGCCTGTCACGCCCGAAGAGTTGGGCGCTGTCGAGGCTTTTCGCAGCGGCACCCGCATCTTCGAGGCGGGGCAGTCGATCATCGACGAGCACCGCAAAAGCCCTCTGCTGTTCACGCTGTACTCCGGCTGGGCCTTCCGCTTCAAGACGCTGAGCGACGGGCGGCGACAGATCCTCAGTTTCCTGCTGCCCGGCGATTTTGTGGGGCTGCAGGACGAGTTTGCCGACGGGCACACCCACGGGGTGGAAGCCGTCACGGGCGTCACGCTGTGCGCCTTCCCGCGCGAGAAGCTCTGGTCCTTGTTCCATGCGCAGCCCAAGCTGGGCTACGACATCACGTGGCTGGCGGCGGGCGAGGAAAAGATGATCGATGACAACCTTGTCACGGCCGGCCGCCGCAACGCGAGCGAGCGGGTCGCCATGCTGCTGATGCACCTCTACCGGCGGGCCGAGCGCGTCGGCATGGTGCGCGATGGCTGGGTCGAGTTCCCGTTCAACCAGCAGCACATCGCTGATGCGCTCGGCCTGTCGCTGGTACACACCAACAAAACCTTGCGGCGGCTGCAGGCGCTGGGGCTGCACAAGCTCGACGCCGGCTGGCTGCGCATCCTTGAGCCGCGGGCGCTCGAGCAACTGGGTGACTATTTCGAGCGACCGCTGCGGCCGACCCCGTTGATCTGAGTCAGTCGAAAGTTCGCGTATCGTCGGGGCACCGGGTGGACTTCTCCGCCGTTTCGGGAGTTCTCGCGTTTCTTCCATGACTTTCTTCAGCCGATTGCGCCTCATCCTTGCGGTGGGCAGCGTGGAGTCCTTCGGTGTGATCGTGGCCGGCATTGCAGGCTTGATCATCGTCAACCTGCTGCCCAAGGACCAGTACGCGGCCTACACCTTCCTGACCACTTGCGTGGTGCTGGTGTTGGGCATGACCGACGTCGGGCTGGCGCACTGCTGCCTCCCGGTGGTCGGCCAGCGGGCCGGTGATGTCGGCTGGGTGGCCACGGCCTGCCATCAGGTGTTCCGCAAGCGCTGGTGGCTGTTGTTGATCGGCTTTGCCGTCGTCGTGCCCTACTGGATCTACAGCACGCAGCAGCACGATTGGTCGGGCAGCGCTTTCTGGCTGGCGTCGCTGTTGGTGGTGGCGGTCGTGCTGTTCACGCTGCAGGAGCACTACGCGGGCACGGTGCTGAAGATTCTGGGGCGCATCGGCACCCTCAACGGCGTGGCTTTCACCAGCCATGGCTTGCGCCTGCTGCTGGTGGCGGCGGTGCTGGTCGTGTTGCCGATTGGCAGTTTCAGCCTGGCCGGCGTGTTTGCGGCCACGGCCCTCGCCGGCTTGTGCAGCTTGTTGCTGTACCGCCGGGCTTTCCGCACGCATGGTGTGGTGGCGCAGCCCATGACGCCGGATGAGGCGAGGCGCGTTGATGCCGATATCTACCGCATCGCGGCGCCGCTGGTGCTGCCCTCGCTTTTCTACCAGTTCCAGGGCGTCATCACGGTGTTCATCGTCTCGCTGTTCGGCACCGCCAGCATGCTCGCGGAGGTCGGGGCGCTGGGCCGGATCAGTATGGTGCTGGTGGTGTTCGACCGGGTCGCCGCCATCTTGCTGTTTCCCGCGATCGCGCGCGCGGCCGACGGCGCGCGCCTGGCCTCGATGGTGGTGAAGGCGCATGCGGGGTACCTGGCGATCATGGCGATCGTTTTCGTGACCTCGCTGGTCTGGCCGCAGTACTGGATCCTGCTGATCGGCGAGCAGTACGCGGCGCAGCAGCCGCTGCTGTGGATGGCGTTCCTGGCGACCCTGTTGATCAACAGCGCGGGCTTCGCATTCCGGACCATTGCCGCGCGCGGCCACACCGCGCTGCAGACCTACATCATTCCGTTCGTGCTGGGCATCCAGATGCTCTATCTGTGGCGCTTCGGAGTGGCGGACCTGCGCGCGGTGCTCGGCTTCGGCATTGCGACCTGTCTGGCCAATTTCCTCTACCAGTACGCGATGTTGACCGTGTGGTTCGTGCGCAAGAAGCGGGAGCGCGCCGCCGCGGTGGCCTGATCAGCTCCCGCTGCCGGCGAGGTGCAGCACATCGGTCTGGTAGCTGTGCAGTCGCGTGGCGGCACGTGCCCGCTGCGCGGGCGTGGTGGTCCGGTGCAAGGTGGCCAACTGGCGGCAACCTTCGTCGCGCAGCGCGTCCTGGTAGTCGCGCCAGGCACCTGGCGGCGGGGCTGCGATGTCGCTCACGTAGGCGCGGATCGCTGTGCCAGCCTGCGCGGCTGTCGCGTCGGCTTCCTGCAGTCGGCGCAAGGTCTGGAGCGCACGTTGTTGGCGGCGTTGGCGCTCCGCGAACTGCCGCTCCCAATCGAGCGCGGAAGTCTCGGTCGACGCGCGCAACACCTCGCGCTGGGCACCATCGAGGCGGCCGTAGAAGTCCTCGTAACGCTCGAGCAACTGGTCGTAGCGTTTGGCGCGGCGCCGCTCGGGACTGAGTGCGAGCCACTCCTTGCGGTACTCGGCATTGGCCTTGGCGTACTTGCGTTCCAGTTGCGCCAGCTGTGCGGGCTCCAGGCGGGTCAGCAGCGCCGCGCCGGCCGGCTCGGCTTGCCGGGCGACCGCCACGAGCCGCTGCCGCACCTCATCGCTCAAACGGCACACCGCGGCGGGCGTGATGTCGGCGGGCGCCAGCGCCTCGGCCTCCTGCAGCAAGGCGGCGAACTTCGGCAGTTCGTTCTGTCGGTGCCAGTCGAGCAACTGGGCCAGCTCGGTGCGTACCTGCGGCGCCTGGGCGTCATCGAAGTCCAGGTAGCCGTCGAGCCACCAATAGCTCAGCGTGGGCAGGTTGTTGTAGCCCAGCCGGATGCTGCTGCAGCCGGCCAGTGCGGCGCCCAGCAGCAGCACGCCGATAATTCGCGCCATCTTGGCGCAACGCATTCGGAAATAGCACAGCATGAATCAGCTTCCTGGGCAGGACAACAAGGCAGGGCCGGTGGATGTGGTCGTCATGGCGGCCGGTAAGGGCACGCGCATGAAAAGCGGTCTGCCCAAAGTGTTGCATCGATTGGGCGGACGCGCATTGCTCGACCATGTGATCGGTACGGCCACCGCCATCGGCGCGCGCAACATCGTCGTCGTCACGGGCCACGGCGCCACCGAGGTGGAAGCGGCCCTGACCGCGATGGCGCCCGGCGCAGCGCTTCACTTTGCGCGCCAGGTGCCGCAGCTCGGCACCGGCCATGCGGTGCAGCAGGCCGTGCCCGCGCTGCCCGAGGACGGCACCGTGCTCGTGCTTTCGGGCGATGTGCCGCTGATCGGCGCCGACACCTTGCAGGCGCTGATCGCCGCCAGCGCCGGCCGACGACTCGCCCTGCTGACCATCGCCTTCGACGACCCGACCGGCTACGGCCGCATCGTGCGCGCGCCCGGCCCGCAAGGCACCGAGGGCGAGGTGACGGCCATCGTCGAGCAGAAGGACGCGAGCGAGGCGCAGCGCCAGATCCGCGAGGTGTACAGCGGCGTGATGGCCGTGCCCGCGCGCCTGCTCAAGCCCTGGCTGGCGCGGCTGGACAACCGCAATGCCCAGGGTGAGTACTACCTGACCGACATCGTCGGCTTCGCGACCGTCGACGGCGTGCCTGTGGTGGCGCATCGCACCGACGACGCGCTGCAGGTGGCCGGCATCAACAGCCCGAGCCAGCTGGCGGCGCTGGAGCGCGCCTGGCAGCGGCGCCAGGCCGAGTCGCTGATGGAGCGCGGCGTGCGCCTGGCCGATCCGGCGCGCTTTGACCTGCGCGGCACACTGGCCTGCGAGTCGGATGTGGAAATCGACGTCAACTGCGTCTTCGAGGGCGCGGTGTCGCTGGGCGCGGGCGTGCGCATCGGCGCCAACTGCGTGATCGCCAACGCGCGCATCGAGGCGGGCGCGGTGATCCATCCCTTCACCCACATCGACGGCGAAAAGGCCGGCGTGACGGTGGGTGAAGGCGCGCTGGTCGGCCCCTTCGCCCGGCTGCGGCCGGGCGCGCGGCTCGGTGCCGAGGTGCACATCGGCAACTTCGTCGAGGTCAAGAACTCGACGCTCGCCGCGGGCGCCAAGGCCAACCACCTGGCTTACCTGGGCGACGCGACGGTCGGCGAGCGGGTGAACTACGGCGCGGGCAGCATCACCGCCAACTACGACGGCGCCAACAAGCACCGCACGGTCATTGGCGACGACGTGCATGTCGGCAGCAACTGCGTGCTGGTCGCGCCGGTCACCATCGGCGCGGGGGGCACCGTTGGGGGCGGCTCGACGGTGAGCAAGAGCACCGAGCCCGGCGCGCTGACGGTGTCGCGCGCACGGCAGGTCAGCTTCACGAATTGGCAGCGCCCGAAGAAGGCGCCGAAAGCCTGATCGGCACGCCGGGCCGGAACTTGGCCCGCTTCACGCTGAAAAACGCCTTCACGTTGCGCACGTTCGCATCGTCGGTGAAGAGGCGCTGCGCGAGCGCCAAGTAGTCGGGCATGTCATGGACGGCAACGATCAGCACGAAGTCGGGGCCGGGCGAAACGCGATAGCACTGCTGCACGGCGTCGTCGGCGGCCACCCGCGCTTCGAAGGCGTCGAGCGCCGCCGCGTCCTGGCGGTCGAGCGAAATCTCGACGACGGCCTGCAGCCCATGGCCCAGCAGCGGCGCCAGCTTGTCGGGCGAGAGCAGGGCGATTTCGCGTTCAATCACGCCGGCGGCCTTGAGGCGCTGAACGCGGCGCAAGCACGTGGGCGGCGAGATGTGCGCATCGGCTGCGAGCTGCTGGTTCGTCTGCGACGCGTCGTGCTGCAAGGCGTCCAGCAGGCGCAGGTCGACAGCGTCGAGCGATAGAGGTTCCATAATCTCTTTGATTATGGAAGAAAAATTCAAATCGCTTGCTTGATGAAATAAAACGCCAAAAAAGTGAGACATTCGAAAGCATCATTTCCAAGGCATTGCCTACGATCGGCTCCTTTCGCAACTCAGCAAGGCACCATCCCATGTGCGGCATCGTCGGCGCGGCATCCACCCGCAACATTGTTCCCGTCCTCGTCCAGGGCCTGCAGCGCCTCGAATACCGCGGCTATGACTCCTGTGGTGTGGCGGTCCACGCAGGGGGCCTGACGCGCGCGCGCACCACCTCGCGTGTGGCCGATCTGCTCACGCAAGTCGCCGAAGACCACGTGGAAGGGCTCACCGGCATCGCGCACACCCGCTGGGCCACGCACGGCGCGCCGGCGGTTCACAACGCGCATCCGCACTTCAGCCACGGCGCGGGCGAGGGCGCCGACAGCGCCAAGCCCGCCCGTGTGGCGCTCGTACACAACGGCATCATCGAAAACCACGAGCCGCTGCGTGCGGCGCTGCAGGCCCGGGGCTACGTCTTCCAGAGCCAAACCGACACCGAGGTGATCGCGCATCTGATCGACAGCCTCTACGACGGTGACCTGTTCGAGGCGGTCAAGGCCGCGGTGCTGCAACTGCACGGTGCCTACGCCATCGCGGTGATCTGCCGCGACGAGCCGCACCGCGTGATCGGCGCGCGCGCAGGGTCACCGCTGATCGTCGGCGTGGGGAAAGACGGCAGCGAGAACTTCCTGGCGAGCGATGCGATGGCGCTGGCCGGCGTGACCGATCAGATCGTCTACCTCGACGAGGGCGACGTGGTCGACCTGCAGCCGGGCAAGTACTGGATCGTCGACCGCGCACACAAGCCGGTCACCCGCACCGTGCGAACGGTGCAGGCGCACAGCGGCGCGGCCGAGCTCGGCCCGTACCGCCACTACATGCAAAAGGAAATCTTCGAGCAGCCGCGTGCCATTGCAGACACGCTCGAGGGCGTGCTGGGCATCGCGCCCGAACTGTTCGATGGCGTGGGCGAAGACGGGGCGCCCGGTGCCAGCGCACACCGCGTGTTCAAGGACATCGACAAGGTGCTCATCCTGGCTTGCGGCACGAGCTACTACAGCGGCTGCACCGCGAAGTACTGGCTCGAAGGGATCGCGAAGATCCCGACGCAGGTCGAGATCGCGAGCGAATACCGCTACCGCGATTCGGTGCCCGATGCGAAGACGCTGGTCGTCACCATCACGCAGTCCGGCGAGACCGCCGACACGCTGGCCGCGCTGAAGCACGCGCGCAGCCTGGGCATGGAGCAGACGCTGACCATCTGCAATGTCGCCACCAGCGCTATGGTGCGCGAGTGCAAGTTGGCATACATCACTCGCGCCGGCGTGGAGATCGGTGTCGCATCGACCAAGGCGTTCACCACGCAGCTGGCCGGCCTCTTTTTACTGACGCTCGCGCTCGCGCAGGCCAAGGGGCGCCTTAGCGACGACGACGAGGCGCGCTACCTGAAAGAGATGCGTCATCTGCCCGTCGCGCTGCAGTCGGTGCTCGCGCTGGAGCCGCAGATCATCAGCTGGTCGGAAGACTTCGCGCGCAAGGAGAACGCGCTGTTCCTCGGCCGTGGCCTGCACTATCCGATCGCGCTCGAAGGCGCGCTCAAGCTCAAGGAAGTGACCTACATCCACGCCGAGGCGTACGCGGCCGGTGAACTCAAGCACGGCCCGCTGGCGCTGGTCACGAGCGAGATGCCGGTGGTCACCGTCGCGCCGAACGACGCGCTGCTCGAAAAGCTCAAGAGCAACTTGCAGGAAGTGCGCGCGCGCGGAGGCGTTCTGTACGTGCTGGCCGATGGCGACACGAAGATCGTCGGCGGTGAGGGACTCCACGTGATCCGCATGCCCGAGCACTACGGCGCGTTGTCGCCGCTGCTGCATGTCGTGCCGCTGCAGTTGCTCGCGTATCACACGGCGTGCGCGCGCGGCACCGATGTCGACAAGCCGCGAAATCTGGCCAAGAGCGTGACGGTCGAATGAGGAGGGCCGGCCGTGCTCGCTGACGGCGCCGCACAGCCCGGTCGCGCGCCCAGGCGATTTTTGGTCGTCGGCACCAGCGGCGCCGGCAAGTCCACCTTTGCCAGTGCAATGGCCGCGGCGGCGCAATGTCCGTGTATCGAACTCGACGCGCTCTACTGGGGCCCAGGGTGGACGCCCGTGCCGCACGCGACCTTTGAGGCGGCGGTCCAGCAGGCCACAGCGGGCGATCGGTGGGTGGTCGAAGGCAATTACAGCGCGGTGCGCGATGTGCTCTGGCCCCGCGCCACGCACATCGTGTGGCTCAACCATGGGCGCTGGACCGTCTTCTCGCGCTTGTTCTGGCGCACGATCACCCGTGGCACCACGCGCACGCGGCTGTCCCATGGCAACCGCGAATCGCTCCGCATGGCGTTCTTCTCCAGAGATTCGGTGCTGCTGTGGTCGCTTTCGACCTTCAAGAAAAACCGCGTCAAGTTCGCCGGCCTTCGCAACGACCCGCGCTATGCGCACCTCACGTGGACGGAGATCACACGGCCATCGGACGCCCGCGCAGCCATCGAAAGGCTGACCTGCACCGCCCGCTCAACTTAACCCTTGGCCGATTCCAGCTCTTTGACCTGCACCGACAGGTCGAACAGCTTCGACTTGCTCGCGTAGTACCGGTCCAGGCGCCACTCTTTCAGGATGTCCATCGCCACCTGGAAATTCTTGTAGTCGAGCTCGTAGAGCCGCACCAGTTCAAAACTGTTTTGCGCTTCGAGCGCGAGCACCAGGGACGCGAGGATCTTGGAAGACGGGTGCGTGGGGTCGGCTTCGATGAACCTGCGCGCGACCTTGATGGCATTCATGGGGTTTTCCTGGGGGCATGACGAAAGGCGCCGACTATAGCCAGCGCCCTTGGGTTTTTCGTGACAATTCGATGACAACCTGGCGGCCGCTAAGGCGATGGCGAGCCCATCGCCTCCGTCGCCCCAGACCTCAGCGAACGGGCACGGGCGCCGGCGACGGCATGACCGGCACCACGACCGGTGCGGGCGCAACCGCAGGCGGTGCAGGCATCGCGGGGATGGCAGGCGCCGGCATCAAGATCGGCGTCACCGTCTCGCGGATCACCCCGCCGCCCAGCACGCTGCCTTGCACGGCGCTTTGCCCGGTACCGAGCACCCGCGCCTCGCAATCCGCCCGGTCCGCGGGCGGCTGGCGCGTGCAGCGGGCCAGTGCGTTCTGTTGGTAGTCAGGCGCGCTGGTCAGGCCGCCACGGGCGGCTTCCTGGCGGGCCGCTCCGGCTTCGCGCAGGCACGCAGCGCGGTCTTGCTGGATGCGGTCGCACACCGCGATCTCTTGCTGATACAGGCTGCCACGGGGCCCAGGCCCGGCCGCAGCCGCCGAGAAGGCAGCAACTGCGCTGCCGCATGCCATCAGCACGGCGATGGTTGAATGAGTGAGTTTGTGCATCTCTTGGGCTCCTGGGAGTTGCTGAGGAACGCAGCGGCGCGTGCGTGAGCGCCGCGGTTCGCGAGCGACGCGACGATCAGCGCGCGGGCGCAGGAATCGGCGTCACGGTTTCGCGGATCACGCCACCGCCCATCACGCTGCCACTGGTCGACGTGCTGGCACCCGGCGTGGTGCTGCCTTGCAGGCGGGCTTCGCAGTCCGCGCGCTCGGCGACAGGCTGCAGCTGGCAACGCGCCATCGCGTTCGCGTCGTAGCCGGCGGGCGATGCGCCCGTGAGTCCGTTGCGACCCGCTTCCTGCCGTGCTGCGCCGGCTTCGCGCAGACATGCGGCGCGGTCTTGCTGGACACCGTCACAAACCGCTTTTTCAGCTTGCATGCGCGCCGCAGTGCCCGGCGCTTGCGCCATCGCGAGTGGGGTCACGACGCTGCAAGCTGCAAGCGTGGTCACGGCGAAGAATGAACGAAGGGGTCGGAATGTCATGGGAAGCTCCTCTTTGGGCCGTAAGCCCGGTTATAGACAGGCAGGTCGAGTCGCGTGCCTTCAATGCAGGAGTGTGGGGCGGGCAAGCGCCGCGCACTGTGGGACAGCGCACGCCGCCTCGGGAGCCGCGACGCGCCGATCCGTGTCGGACAGGTCCGGCAACGAAACGCGCAGCGCCGGTGTCGAAGGCGGCACGCCGGGCAGGGTGCCGGGTCCGACCGTCAGCCCGCCGCGATCCGCTGCGCCAGATGCGCGAGCGCTTCCTCGACCTGATCGACCAGGATCAGCGACAGGTCGCCCGGCTGCAGGCGCGCGAGCGCCGTGTCGATGGCGATGAACTCGCCGCGGATTTCATCGATGTACTTCGTGCGCGCGGCGCCTTGGAGGCCCTGGCGCAGCAAGGCCATCACCTCGCCGTCGGCGCGCCCGCGCTGCGCCGCGTCCTGGTACAGGATCACGTCGTCGAAGGCCTGGCCGAGGATCGCCGTCTGGTCGCGGATGTCGCAATCGCGCCGGTCGCCGGCGCCGCTGATCACGACGGAACGCGTTTTCGCCGGCATGGTGTCGACCGCGGCCACCAGAGCGCGCATCGCATCGGTGTTGTGGCCGTAGTCGGCGATCACGGTGGCACCGCGGTAGTCCATCACGTTGAAGCGGCCCGGCACGCCGGCCGCGTCGTTCAGGAAGCTGGCGACGCCGCTGCGGATGGTGTCCCAATCGAGTCCGACGGCCCAGGCCGCGGCCACGGAAGCCATCACGTTGTCGACCTGGAAGCCGATGCTGCCGCCGCGCGTGATCGGCACATCGCGCAGCGCAATGCGTTCACGCCACGAACCTTCGGCGGCCACCAGCGCATCGCCGTCGATGTAAACGGTGCGCCGGCCTTGCGCGCGGTGCGTGGCCATCACCGGGTGCTGCCGGTCGGCGGTGAAGAAGATGATGCTGCCGGGGCAACTGGCGGCCATCGCGGCCACGTTGGGGTCGGCCGCGTTCAGCACGGCGTAGCCGTCGTCCGCCACGTTGCGCACGATCACGCGCTTGAGCACGGCCAAGTCTTCCACCGTCGTGATGTAGTTCAGGCCCAGGTGGTCGCCGCTGCCGATGTTGGTGACCACCGCCACCTGGCAGCGGTCGAAGCCGAGGCCCTCGCGCAGCACGCCGCCACGCGCCACTTCGAACACGGCCGCATCGACATCGGGATGCATCAGCACGTTGCGCGCACTCTTGGGGCCGCTGCAGTCACCGCTGTCGGTTTGCCGCCCGTCGACCCACACGCCATCGGTGTTGGTCATGCCGGTGCGCAGGCCGCTCGATGCGAGCAGGTGATTGATCAGGCGCGCCGTGGTGGTCTTGCCGTTGGTGCCGGTGACGGCGACGACCGGGATGCGGCCATTGTCGCCGTGCGTGAACAGCGTGTCCATCACCGCTTCGCCGACCGGCCGGCCGCGGCCGAAGGAGGGCGAGATGTGCATGCGCAGGCCTGGCGCGGCGTTGACTTCGACCACGCCGCCGTGCTGCTCTTCGAGCGGGCGGATCACGTTCTCGCAGACCATGTCGACACCGCAGATGTCCAGGCCCACCATTTGCGCCGCATCGACGGCGCGCGCCGCCACCTCGGGGTGCACCGTGTCGGTCACGTCGGTCGCGCTGCCGCCGGTCGAGAGGTTGGCGTTGTTGCGCAGCACGACGCGGTGTCCGCGCTCCGGCACGCTGTCGGGCGTGAGCCCGAGCGACTCGAGTCGGCCGATGGCGATGTCGTCGAGCCGGATCTTCGTGAGCGAGGTGGCATGGCCTTCGCCGCGCCGCGGATCGAGATTGACCGTGTCGACCAGCTGGCGCACGGTCGAGACGCCGTCGCCGATCACCTGCGGCGGATCGCGGCGCGCCGCGGCCACCAGTTTGTCGCCGACCACGAGCAGCCGGAAGTCGAAGCCCGGCAGGAATTTCTCGACCATCACTTCGCCGTAGTGCGCGGCCGAGTCGTAGGCAGCGGCCAGCTGCTCCTGCGTCACGATGTTCACCGTCACGCCCTTGCCCTGGTTGCCGTCCTGCGGCTTGACCACCACTGGCAGACCGATTTCCTGAGCGGCAACCCAGGCGTCATCGGCATCCTTCACCGGGCGCCCCAGCGGCACCGGCACACCGGCGGCGTTGAGCAATTGCTTGGTGAGTTCCTTGTCCTGCGCAATCGCTTCGGCCACGCCGCTGGTGCTGTCCACCTCTGCCGCCTGGATGCGTCGCTGGCGTGCGCCCCAGCCGAACTGCACAAGGCTGCCGCGGGTAAGGCGGCGGTACGGAATGTTGCGTGCCACTGCGGCATCGACGATGGAGCCGGTGCTCGGGCCGAGCCGTTCCGACTCGTCCATGTCGCGCAATTCGGCCAGTGCAGCGGCGCAATCGAATGCGGTGTCGGCCAGCGCGGCTTCGATCAGTTCTTGCGCCAAGGCGAAGGCGCGGCGCCCGACCGATTCCTCGCTGTACTGCGCGGTGACCTGGTAGATGCCGGCTTCTACGGTGGGGTGGGTGTGGCCGAAGATCACTGCACAGCCGGCCTGGGCCTGCAGCGCGACCGTGGCGTTCTCCAGCACATGGGCCAGCGCCAGCGGTTGCCCCAGCACCAGCGGGTGCAGCTCGCCAATGGTCGGGAACAGCGCGCGCAGTCGCGTCTCGAAGCCCGGCAGTCGCTCGATCGCGTTCTCGTCGCCCTCGCACTCGACGACGGCTTCGATGGCCGTGTGCCGGCTCCAGAGATTCGGGCCGCGCAAGGCGCGGATGCGTGTGACTTTCATGGGGCGATCCGGAAGGGTTTGACGGCAGCCGGCGCTCAGGCGCCGTGCGGCATTCAGGCCAGTTGTTCGTTCAGGGGCTGGGTTTGCGACAGTTGCAGCGAAGCGAGCGCTGCGTGCAGGTCGGCCTCGAACGCTTCGACGCCGGCGCCGATCAGGTTCAAGGGAATGCCAAGGGCCCAGCCCGCGGCGATGGCGGCGAGCAGGCCGTCGAGTTCCACGCCCGCATGGCTGGCGCGCCAGACGGTCAGGCGGCCGAGGCCGGGCAGGAAAGATTCGCTGGTGCCGTTCGCCAGCACCACGCGGTCTTGCCGCACCAGCACCGCCTTGCCGCCGGCGGCCTGGTGCGCCTGCAGCGCCTCGGCGCGCGGATCGACCGCGTACAGGATCACCGCACCGTCGCACAAAGGCGCGAGCCCGGCCACGCGCGGATCGGCGGCATTGAGCACCGCGGTGCCTTCGGCCAGCACCACGTCGACCTGGGTGCGCAGCACCTTGACCATCTGGTCGCTTTCGCGAATGTCGAACTCGGCCAGAGATTCGGCGCCATCAAGATCGGTGACGATGCCGACCTCGCAGCGGTCGTAGGCCAGGCCGTCGCGCAGGATGGTTTCTGCTCCGTTCTCGATCACCACGGCCTGCACGGCGCGGTTGACCAGCAGCCGGTGTGCCGCTTCCCAGTGCGCGCTGTCGCGCGCATCGACGCGGCGTCGCTCGAGGAACAGGCCATCGCGGCAGGCGAGGCCGGTGTGGTGTCCGCCCAGGCCGACCAGCCAGGCCACCAGCCGCGCCAGCACCGAGGTGCCTCGCGAGCCGGCGACGCCGATCACGGGAATGCGGCCGACGGCGCCATCGCCTTCGGCATCGGGGAACAGGTGGTCGCAGATCGCGCGGCCCACGGGGCGCGGCGAGCCGACGGCCGGCTTCAGATGCATCAGAAGGCCCGGGCCGGCGTTGACTTCGACGATGGCGCCGCCCTGTGCGGCGAGCGGCCGGCCGATGTCCTGCGCCACCATGTCGATACCGGCGATGTCGAGGCCGACGATGCGCGCCGCCAGCACGGCCGCATGCGCCACTTCAGGATGGACCTGGTCGGTGCAATCGACACCGAGGTTGCCGTTGCGCTGGATCGTGACCACGCGGCCCGCCTCGGGCACCGAATTGCCGTCGAGCTTCTGGCGCAGCAGTTCGAGCTGCAGCTTCGCGTCGGTCGGCAGATCGATCAGGTCGAGCGGAAATTCTTCCTCGGCGCCGCGCCGTGGATCGCTGTTCAGTTGCTTGTCGATGAGGGCTGCGACGGTCGACTGCCCGTCGCCGGTGACCGTGATCACCTCGCCGCGTGCGGCCGCGACCACTTGCCCGCCCACGACCAGCAGGCGGTGTTCGTAGCCGCGCACGAAGCGTTCGACCATCACGTCGCTGCCTTCGGGTTCGGCCACGGCGAAGGCGTCCATGACTTCCTCGCGCGTCGTGAGCTCGAGCGAGACGCCGCGCCCGTGGTTCGCGTCGGACGGCTTCACCGCCACCGGCAGGCCGATGCTATCGGCCGCGTCCCAGGCTTCTTCGGCGCTTTCCACCACCTGGCCTTCGGGCACCGGCACGCCGCAGCTGGCGAGCAGGGACTTGGTCAGCTCCTTGTCGCTGGCAATCGATTCGGCAATGGCGCTGGTGTAGTCGGTCTCTGCCGTCCAGATGCGCTGCTGACTCGCGCCGTAGCCCAGTTGCACGAGGTTGCCGCTGTTGAGGCGCATGTGCGGAATGCCGCGGTCGGTGGCGGCGCCGACGATGGCGGCCGTGCTCGGGCCGAGGTAGCAATCCTCCACCTTCGCTTTGACGGCGGCCACGGCGCGTTGCACATCAGTGGCAGTGAACGGGTCGTTGTTGATCGCGGCCATCAGCAGCCGGTGGCCTTCGGCCAGCGCAGCGCGGGCGACCTGTTCGTCGCGCGCGCGGAACACCATGCGGTAGACGCCGTGCTGCGAAGTGCTGCGGGTTTGCCCGAAGCCGGTCGGCATGCCGGCCAGGTTGAGCAGTTCGATGACCACGTGCTCCATCACATGCCCGGCCCAGGTGCCTTCGGTCAGGCGCTGGATGAAGCCGCCGCGCTCGCCCACACCGCAGTGGTGCTCGATCAGCGCGGGCAGCAAGCCGGTCAGGCGCTCGGTGAAGCCCTCGATGGTGTTCGACGGGAAGTCTTCGAGCCGCCCCAGATCGAGCCAGACTTCCAGCACGGGCCGGTAAGTCCACACGTTCGGGCCGCGCAGATAGTTCGTGCGCAACAGCCGGATGTCGTCGAAACGGAGGGCGGAAACGTTCGAGGTGGCTTGGCCGCGCACGGCGGTGTCCTCAGCCGCGGCCATGGCCATCGGTCAGAATCGGCGCCCGACGGGCACCAGCGGGCGACCTGCGGCAGGCCGGAATCAAAGAAACACAATGCAACATCACGATCCAGTCGGCACCCGGGAGGGCGAAACACAGGCGGCGTCTGCGAACGCACTGAAAAGCCGCCTTGCAGCCGCGGAAAACGTTCTGGCCACCTTGGCGGTTGACCTCGACGACGAACTTCGCTTTGCCAGCGGTCTGCTGGCGCTGACCGACCGCCGCCTGCTGGCCTGCGAACCCGACGGCAGCTGGCGCGAGTGGTCACTCACCACACCGGGCCTGACGCTGCACCTGACCGACCACGCCGGCGTCGGCACCCTCGTGCTGAGTGGTGCGAGCGCACAGCTCGGGCGCTGGCGCTACACGCTCGACCGGCAGGCCGCGGCGCTGCGCATGCTCAAGCTGTTCGAGCAGCGCACGGCCGGCGCGGCCGAAGCCGCCTTCGAGCCCGATGCAGACGACTTCAGCGCCGCCGAGCGGCAGACGCCGCCTTCGACCTGGGTGCTGCTGCGCCTGGGCCGTTTCGCCCGGCCCTACCGGGGGCAACTGCTCGCCGGTTTCCTGCTCACCCTGGCCTCGACCGCCGCGACGCTGGTGCCGCCGTACCTGACCATCCCGTTGATGGACGACATCCTCATCCCGTTCCAGAACGGGCAGCAGATCGCCTTCACCAAGGTCGCGCTGTTCCTGGGCGCGCTGCTGGCGGCGGCGCTGGCGGGCTGGGCCCTGGGCTGGGCGCGCACCTACCTGCTCGCGCTGGTGTCCGAGCGCATCGGCGCCGACCTGCGCACCACCACCTACGAGCACCTGCTGACGCTCCCGCTCGACTACTTCGGCGGCAAGCGCACCGGCGACCTGATGGCGCGCATCGGGTCCGAGACCGACCGCATCAACGTGTTCCTCTCGCTGCACGCGCTCGACTTCCTGACCGACGTGCTGATGATCGCCATGACGGCGGTGATCCTGGTGTCGATCAACCCGCTGCTGGCCGTCGTCACGCTGGTGCCG
>SEGS01000082.1 GCA_004210915.1 Variovorax sp.
GTGGGCGAGCGGACCCGCGAAGGCAACGACTTCTATCACGAGATGGCCGACTCCGGCGTCGTGAACCTCGAGAACCTCGAAGAGTCGAAAGTGGCCATGGTCTACGGCCAGATGAACGAACCCCCGGGCAACCGTCTGCGCGTGGCGCTGACCGGCCTGACCATCGCCGAGTCGTTCCGCGACGAAGGCCGCGATGTGCTCTTCTTCGTGGACAACATCTACCGCTACACGCTGGCCGGCACGGAAGTGTCCGCACTGCTGGGCCGGATGCCTTCCGCCGTGGGTTACCAGCCGACGCTGGCCGAAGAAATGGGCCGCCTGCAAGAGCGGATCACGTCGACCAAGGTCGGCTCGATCACCTCGATCCAGGCCGTGTACGTTCCTGCGGATGACTTGACCGACCCGTCGCCTGCCACCACCTTCGCCCACCTGGACTCCACCGTGGTGCTGTCGCGTGACATCGCGTCGCTCGGTATCTACCCGGCCGTGGACCCGCTGGACTCGACGTCGCGCCAGCTCGACCCGAACGTGGTCGGCGAAGAGCACTACGAAGTCGCCCGCGCCGTGCAAGGCACGCTGCAGCGCTACAAGGAGCTGCGCGACATCATTGCGATTCTGGGCATGGACGAACTGGCACCGGACGACAAGCTGGCTGTGGCCCGCGCCCGGAAGATCCAGCGTTTCCTGTCGCAGCCCTTCCACGTGGCTGAAGTGTTCACGGGCGCGCCGGGCAAGTACGTGCCGCTGGCCGAAACCATCCGCGGCTTCAAGATGATCGTGAACGGCGAAGCCGACCACCTGCCGGAACAAGCGTTCTACATGGTGGGCGGCATCGACGAGGCTTTCGAAAAGGCCAAGAAGATCGCCTAAGGCGTTCATCAAGGAATCCACATGGCAAACACCATTCGCGTCGACGTGGTCAGCGCCGAAGAGTCGATCTTCTCCGGCGAGGCCCGTTTCGTGGCGCTGCCGGGCGAAGCCGGCGAGCTCGGCATCTACCCGCGTCACACGCCGCTGATCACCCGCATCCGCCCCGGCGCCGTGCGGATCGAGACAGCCGACGGTAGCGAAGAGTTCGTCTTCGTGGCCGGTGGCATTCTCGAAGTGCAACCCGATGCCGTCACCGTGTTGTCCGATACCGCAATCCGCGGCAAGGACCTCGACGACGAGAAGGCCAACCAGGCCAAGGCTGCGGCCGAGGAAGCCTTGAAGAACGCCAAGAGCGACATCGACATCGCGATGGCGCAGTCTGAGCTGGCGGTGATGGCCGCCCAGATTGCTGCACTGCGCAAGTACCGCCAGAAGAAGTAAGCGCCTCCGCACTTCATTTTGCAAAGGCCACCTTCGGGTGGCCTTTTGTATTTCGGCATCGGTCTTCTTCGGCTTGAATTTGGTCGAAGTTAAGCCTTGTCTGGCTGAAGCGCTGCGCCTACGATGGCGTCCGCCGGCCGCGCGCCGGGATAACAACAACGACGGAGACAACCCGGTGCCACGCTGGAGCGGCCTCACTGCGGACGAGATGCAGATGCTGGAAACGACCTTCTGGTCGGCCGGCGGCTCACGTCATGCCATGGCGGAGCGCTTGGGTTTCTCCAAGAGCAAGGCCAATGCGCTGATCGCCGGCCTCGTCGACGAAGGCTTGCTGGCCGAATCCGGCCTGCAGCGCTCCTCCGGCGGCCGCCGTCCCGAGAACCTCGAACTTCATGCCGATCTGGGCGTGATCGTCGGTGTCGACATCGGCGCCACCAGCCTCGACGTTGCGGTGCTCGCGCCCGACCTGACCGTCCGTGCCCAGCATGCGGAAGCCGCCGATGTGCGCGCCGGGCCGGGCGTGGTGTTGGCGCGCGTGCGCGCGGTGATCCGCGACCTGCTGGCCGAGTGCCAGCTCGACGCCAAGGCCGTGATCGGCATTGGTATCGGCGTGCCCGGCCCGGTGGATTTCGCGAGCGGCCAGTTGGTCAACCCACCGCTCATGCCAGCCTGGGACAGCTTCTCGATCCGCGACTACCTGCGCGAGGACTACAGCGCGCCGGTCTTCGTCGACAACGACGTCAACCTGATGGCGCTCGGCGAACTCTGGCGCCTGAAGCGCTCGTTGCCGAACTTCCTCGTGATCAAGGTCGGCACCGGCATCGGCTGCGGCATCGTCTGCCATGGCGAGGTCTATCGCGGTGCCGCGGGTTCGGCCGGCGACGTGGGCCACATCTGCGTCGACCAGGACGGCCCGCGTTGCCATTGCGGCAACCTCGGCTGCGTCGAGGCGATGGCGGCCGGCCCCGCGATCACGCGCCTGGCAACCGAAGCGGCCGAGCAGGGCCGCAGCGCAGCACTGGCCGAACGGCTCGGCACGCGCGGGCATCTCGAAGCGCTCGATGTCGGTGAAGCCAGCCGCGCCGGCGATGCCGCGGCCAACGCCATCATCCAGCGCGCGGGCAGCCTGATCGGCCAGATGCTGGCGTCGGTCGTCAATTTCTTCAATCCCTCGCATGTCTTCATCGGCGGCGGCATCACGCGCATCGGGCCGCTGTTCCTGGCCGCTGTGCGGCAGAGCGTCTACCAGCGCTCGTTGGCGCTGTCGACGCGGCATCTCGAGATTCACTACACACCGCTCGGCGCACAGGCCGGGCTGGTGGGCGCCGGCGTGCTCGCGATGCACGAGACGCTGAAGGTTCGCGGGGTGGCACCATGAGCGAGCAGATGTCCAGCAACAGCGTGTCCGTCGAGTTCGACCAGGTCGTGAAGTCCTTCGGACCCGTGCAGGTGCTGCACGGCGTGAGCTTCACGATGGCGCCGGGCCGTGTCTATGGCCTGCTCGGCGAGAACGGCGCTGGCAAGTCGACGCTGATGAAGATCCTCGCGGGCTACGAAACGCCCAGCGGCGGCACCTTGCGCGTCAATGGCGCGGCGCAGGCCTTCACCAACTCGCGGGACGCCGAGGCGCTGGGCATCGTGCTGATTCACCAGGAGTTCAACCTCGCCGACGACCTGAGCGTGGCGCAGAACATCTTCCTCGGGCACGAAAAGAAGAAGGGCTGGCTGCTCGACGACGCCGCGATGGAGCGCGATGCCGCAGCCGCGCTGGCGCAGGTCGGCCTGCAGATCGACCCGCGCACGAAGGTGCGGCGTCTGATCGTGGCGGAGAAGCAGCTGGTCGAGATCGCCAAGGCCATCGCGCGCAAGGCTCGGCTGCTCATCATGGACGAGCCGACCGCCACGCTCACGCCCGGCGAGACCGAACGCCTCTTCAAGCTAATCGCGCAGTTGCGCGCCGACGGCGTGACCATCGTCTACATCTCGCACAAGCTGGACGAGGTCGAGCAGGTGACCGACGACATCGTGGTCATGCGCGACGGTCGCTTCGTCACGCGTTCGCTTACGGCCGATGTCACGCGCCAGCAGATGGCGAACCTGATGGTCGGCCGCGAACTGGCCGACCTGTACCCGCCGCGTGATGCAGTCGTGGCCAGCGACGTGCCTGCGATGCAGGTGCGTCACTTCACGGTCCCCGGCTGGGCGCAGGACGCCAGCTTCGACGTGCGCCCGGGCGAGATCCTCGGCTTCGCCGGGCTGGTCGGCGCCGGCCGCACGGAACTGTTCGAGGGGCTGCTCGGCTTGCGCCCCGCGAGCGGCCAGGTCGACATGCTCGGCAAGACCGTGCCCGGCGGCAAGGGCTGGCGCAGCCCGCAGGACGCGGCCCGGCACGGCCTCACCTACCTGAGCGAAGACCGCAAAGGCAAAGGCCTGCACGTGCACTTCGGACTGCGCGAAAACCTCACGCTCATGGCGCTCGAGCGCTACGCACAACCGTGGCTCAAGCCTGAAGCCGAGCGCGCCGCGCTGGCCGAGGCGGTGAAGGACTACGGCATCCGCACCGGCTCGCTCGAGGTGCGCGCCTCGTCGCTTTCGGGCGGCAACCAGCAGAAACTCGCGCTCGCCAAAGTGCTGCAGCCCAAGCCGCGCGTCGTGGTGCTCGACGAACCCACGCGCGGCGTCGACGTCGGCGCCAAGCGCGACATCTATTTCCTGATCCAGCGACTCGCCCGTGAAGGGCTCGCCGTGATCGTTGTTTCGTCCGAACTGATGGAATTGATCGGCCTGTGCCACCGCGTTGCGGTGATGCGCGCGGGCCGGATCGTCACCACGCTGGACGCAGCCCATCTGACCGAAGAGGAGCTCATCGCTCATGCCACCGGAACAGCAACCACCACCCCCGCCTGAGGCGACCCACCGCGCCGAGGCCACCCCGCGCTGGACCGAGCGCCTGCGCGGCATCGGCCCCATCGCGGGCCTCGTCCTGCTGTGCATCGCGGGCACGCTGCTCAACAGCGACTTCGCCACCGTCGACAACGCGATGAACGTGCTCACCCGCACGGCCTTCATCGGCATCATCGCGGTCGGCATGTGCTTCGTGATCGAATCGAGCCCTTCATCGTGACGCTCGGCACACTGGGCATCTTCCGCGCGTACCTCACCTACTTTGCCGACGGCGGCGCGCTCACGCTCGACAACGATCTGTCGGACCTCTACGCGCCGGTCTACTACGCGAGCCTCGCGGGCATCCCGGTGCCGGTGTGGGTGTTCTTCATCGTCGCAGTGGTCGGCGGTGTGATCCTCAACCGCACCGCGTTCGGCCGCTACGTGCAGGCCATCGGCTCGAACGAACAGGTGGCGCGCTACGCCGCGGTCGATGTCGACCGCGTGAAGATCCTCACCTACATGCTGCTCGGCATCTGCGTGGGCATCGCCACGCTGCTCTACGTGCCGCGCCTGGGCTCGGCCTCGCCGACCACCGGTCTGCTCTGGGAGCTCGAAGCCATCGCAGCCGTCATCGTGGGCGGCACCGCGCTCAAGGGCGGCGCGGGCAGCATCACCGGCACGGTGATCGGCGCGATCCTGCTCTCGGTCATCAGCAACATCCTGAACCTCACCAGCATCATCAGCGTGTACCTGAATGCGGCGGTAGACATCCAGCATGACAAATTTCACCCGTCGCATCGCCCTGACCGCCGTCGCGGCTGCCGCATTCGCCAGCCTGCCGGCGCTCGCCGCAGAGAAGGTCAACCTGGGCGTGTCGATCCCGGCCGCGACGCACAGCTTCATGGGTGGCATCAACTATTGGGCCAACCAGGCCAAGAAGGACCTGGAGAAGCAGCACAAGGACCTGAAGATCACGATCAAGACCGCCAGCGGCGCGCCGGAACAGGCCAACCAGCTGCAGGACTTCACGACCGTGACCAAGATCAACGCCCTCGTGATCTTCCCGTTCGAATCGGCCGCGCTGACGAAGCCGGTGGCGCAGGTCAAGGCCAAGGGCGCCTACGTGACCGTGGTCGACCGCGGCCTGACCGACACCAGCGCGCAAGACGCCTACGTGGCCGGTGACAACACCGCTTTCGGTCGCATCCCGGCCGAGTACATCGTCAAGCAGCTGGGCGGCAAGGGCAACGTGGTGGCGCTGCGCGGCATCGCGACCACGCTGGACAACGAGCGCATGGACGCCTTCAACGCAGTGCTCAAGAACCACCCCGACGTGAAGCTGCTCGACGCCAAGTACGCCAACTGGAACCGCGACGATGCCTTCAAGGTCACGCAGGACTACCTGACGCGCTTCAAGGAAATCGACGCCATCTGGGCCGCCGACGACGACATGGCCGTGGGCGTGCTCAAGGCCATCGAGCAAGCCAAGCGCACCGACATCAAGATCGTCTTCGGTGGCGCCGGCGCCAAGGGCATGGTCAAGTCGATCATGGACGGCAAGGACAAGCGCCTGGGCGCCGACGTGAGCTACTCGCCGAAGTTCATTTACGACGCGATCAAGCTCACGGCCGAAGCGCGCCTGAAGGGCGAAAAGCTGCCCGCGACGACCATCATTCCGTCGGTGCTGATCACCAAGGAAAACGCCAAGGACTTCTACTTCCCGAACTCGCCGTTCTGAACGTCCTGTTCCTCGACCCCGGCGGTTTGCGCATGCCGCACGCCGGGGCGCCCAGCCCGCGGGCCGGCAGCGCCGGCCGCGCGGTGTTCACGCCAGGAAGGTCCTGAAAAAGGAGATTGACATGGCCATGCACCACGCCCTGATTCCTTGCCTGCGCTACAAGAACGCGCCGGCCGCCATCGAGTTTCTTTGCAAAGCCTTCGGGTTCGAGAAGCAGGTGGTCTACGCCGATGAGGCCAACCCATCGGTCGTGCATCACGCGCAGCTGCTGCTCAATGGCCAGATGATCATGCTCGGCTCCGACCGCCCCGGCGGCGCGGGCGAGAAGTTCAACTGGAAGACGGCCGGCGATGCTGGCTGCGTCACGATGTGCGTATGCGCCGTGATCGACGACCCCGACGCCCATTGCGCAATCGCGCGCGCGGCAGGCGCAGAAATCCTCACCGAACCGAAAGACAACGATGGCTACCCGGGCCGCGCCTACGACGCGCGCGATCCCGAAGGCAACGTCTGGAACTTCGGCAGCTACGACCCTTTCGAGCCACCTTCGCATTGATGACCGACACCCCCTCGCGCAAGCTGCGCTATGCCATGGTCGGCGGCGGCCGCGACGCCTTCATCGGCGCCGTGCACCGTCACGCGATCGCACTCGACGGCCAGGCGGAGCTCGTCGCCGGTGCGTTGTCTTCGAGCCCGGAGAAGGCGCGTGCTTCGGGGCGCGACCTGTTCCTGGCCGACGACCGCAACCATGGCGACTGGCAGGCGCTGCTGGCCGACGAGATGGCGCGCCCGGCGCACGAGCGCATCGACTTCGTGTCGATCGTCACGCCCAACCATGTGCACTTCCCGGTGGCGCAGGCCTTCGTGGAGGCGGGCTTCCATGTGGTGTGCGACAAGCCGCTGGTGCACACCAGCGCGCAGGCCGACGCGCTGGTCGCTGCCGTGAAGCGGCAGGGCACAGTGTTCGGCGTCACCTACAACTACACCGGCTATCCGATGGTGCGGCAGGCCCGCGCCATGGTGCAGGCCGGTGAACTCGGCGACCTGCGCAAGGTCGTCGTCGAATACAACCAGGGCTGGCTGGCCACGCACCTGGAGGCCGAGGGCAACAAGCAGGCCGGCTGGCGCACCGACCCCGCGAAGAGCGGTGCGGCCGGCGCCATCGGCGACATCGGCTCGCACGCCGAGAACCTGCTGACCACCGTGACCGGGCTGGAGATCGAATCGCTCTGCGCCGACCTGGGCGCGCTCGTGCCCGGTCGCACGCTGGACGACGACGGCAGCCTGCTGCTGCGCTTTGCGGGCGGCGCGCGTGGCGTGTTGGTGGCCTCGCAGATCCACACCGGCGTCGAGAACGACCTGCGCCTGCGCATCTCCGGCACGCGCGGCACGCTCGACTGGCGGCAGGAACAACCGAGCGAGCTCGTGCACTTTCCGCCCGAGGGGCCCAAGCGCATCCTCACGCGCGGCTCGCCCTGGCTGTGCGAATCGGCACGGCGCGCGAGCCGTCTGCCCAGCGGCCATCCCGAAGGTTTTCTCGAAGCCTTCGCCAATGTCTATGCGGGCGTGATGGCGGACATCCGCGCCCGGCTGGCGGGCCAGGCCGCCGACCCGATCACGGCCGACTACCCGCGGGTGGAAGATGGCGCCCGGGGCGTGCGCTTCATCGAGCGCACCGTGGCCTCGGCCGCCAGCACGGCCAAGTGGACGGCCTGGTGAGCTTGCTCGGGCTGGCCACTCCGGCCTAGGACGAAGGCGGTATTCCGGCATTCCGCCGCGCCCGGTACAACCGGGCCCCAAAGGAACTGCCCATGCCCTCCCATCCGATGTCCTTCCGTACGGCCAGCGCCGCGATGCTGCTGGCCGTTTTTGCGGGTGCTGCGCTCGCAGGCCCCACCTTCCCGCCGCGCAAGGCCGGCCTGTGGGAGATGCGCGTGTCCATGGCCGATCCCAAGGCCGCTGGCAAGGAGGGCGCCGGCGTGTTCGGCGGGGACGGCATGGTCATGCAGCACTGCGTCGACGCTGCGACCGACAAGGCCATGCAGGAGATGGGCGACCAGCCCGCGATGAACCGCAAGTTCTGCAAGGAAGAGATGCGCAACGAGGCCGGCAAGTTGCTGGTGCACCAGAGCGTGTGCAAGGGCAGCACGAGCACCGTCACCACGCGCGTGGTCATCAGCGGCGACTTCGACACGCAGTACCGGGTGCAAAGCAACACGACGACCGAGCCGCCGCAGAAGGGCAAGCCGTCCGAAGACATGGTCATAGACGCGAAATGGAAAGGCGCCTGCGCCCCCGGCCAGAGGCCGGGCGACATGGTGATGCCCGGCGGCATGAAGATGAACATCATGGATGCGATGGCCGCCCGGCCGAAGAAGTAGCGGCGCGCGGCCGGCCGGCCGCGGCGGGTTGATGCGCTGCCGGGGCGAGCACTTCAATCCGCCGATTCGGTAGCGCTATCACGCCACTAGAATCGGCCGCATGACCACCCCCGAGCCCCCCGTTCGACGTGCCCGGCGCGGCAGCGGCGCCGTCACGCTGCACGACGTGGCCAAGCTCGCCGGTGTGGCGCCCATCACCGCGTCGCGCGCGCTCAACACGCCCGCGCAGGTCTCGCCCGAGGTGCTGCGCAAAGTCACCGAGGCGGTCAGCCGCATCGGCTACGTGCCGAACCGGCTTGCGGGTGGGCTCGCGTCGGCGCGCAGCCGCCTGGTCGCCGCGGTGGTTCCCACCATCGCCGGCCCGGTGTTCCTCGACACCGTGCAGGCGCTGACCGGCGCGCTGGCCGAGCAGGGCTACCAGCTCATGCTGGGGCAGAGCGGCTACGTCGATTCGCGTGAAGACGCGCTGCTCGAAACCATCATCGGCCGCCGGCCTGACGGCATCGTGCTCACGGGCGTCATGCATTCGCCGGAGGGGCGCCGCCGTCTGCTGGCGGCCGGCATCCCGGTTGTCGAGACCTGGGACTTGACGCCCACGCCGATCGACATGCTGGTCGGCTTCTCCCACGTGGAAGTGGGGCGCGCGGTGGTCCGTTTCCTTCACGGCAAGGGCCGGCGGCGGCTGGCCATGGTGGCCGGCGACGACGAGCGCTCGAAGCAGCGGCAGCAGGCCGTCCACGACAGTGCGCGGGCGCTGGGCCTGCCTGCGGTGCCGGTCATCGAGGTGCCTGCGCCGACCACGCTCCGGAGCGGCCGGCAGGCGCTGTCGGCCTTGATGGCCGCACATCCGCACACCGATGCGGTGTTCTGCAGTTCCGACCTGCTCGCGCTCGGCGTGATGACCGAGGCGCGCGCCAGCGGCATCGACATCCCCGCGCGACTGGCCGTGATGGGCTTCGGCGACCTGGAATTCGCAGCCGATCTGCACCCGGCCCTGACCACCGTGCGCATCGACGGCAACGCCATCGGCCGGCAGGCGGCGCGCTTCATCGTCGACCGCGCCGAGGGCCGCGAGGTGGCGGAGCGGGTGGTGGACATCGGCTTTTCGATCGTCGAGCGCGACAGCGCCTGAGCGCAGTTGCCGTGTTTTCCACGGCTTGATCTGAAACAGAGGTAGCGCTATCATCGCGCCGTCTTGGTAGCGCTACCTTGTCGCGAATCTGTAGATTCCGCGCTGTGCGTGCCACCAGAAATCTGCCACCAGCGAATGCCCTGCCGCCCACTTCACTGCCACCCCGGAACGCGCCCATGCCCAGCCACACCACCCCCACCATCACCGACCTGCGCGTAATCCCCGTTGCAGGCCGCGACAGCATGCTGCTCAACCTGAGCGGCGCACATGGCCCGTTCTTCACGCGCAACATCCTCATCCTCACCGACAGCGCCGGCCGCACCGGCGTCGGCGAGGTGCCGGGCGGCGAAAAGATCCGCCAGACGCTCGAAGACGCGCGCGAACTCATCGTGGGCCAGCCACTCGGCTCGCAGCAACGCCTGCTGCAGGAAGTGCAGACGAAGTTCGCCGACCGCGACAGCGGAGGCCGCGGCCTTCAGACCTTCGACCTGCGCACCACGATTCACGCGGTCACCGCGATCGAATCGGCCTTGCTCGACCTGCTCGGCCAGCACCTCGACGTGCCCGTTGCCGCGCTGCTCGGCGAGGGTCAGGAGCGCGAGTCGGTGGAGATGCTCGGCTACCTCTTCTACGTCGGCGACAAGGAGAAGACGGATCTCCCTTACGCCAGCGAACCCGACGCCGACAACGACTGGTCGCGCCTGCGCCACGAAAAAGCGATGACGCCCGAGGCCATCGTGAAGCTGGCCGAGGCGGCCTACACCCGCTACGGCTTCAACGACTTCAAGCTCAAGGGCGGCGCGCTGCGGGCCGACGAAGAGATCGAAGCCATCGTCGCGCTGCACGAGCGCTTTCCCAAGGCCCGCGTCACGCTCGACCCGAACGGCGGCTGGCTGCTGAAGGACGCGATCCGTTTGATGCGCGACATGCGCGGCGTGGTCGCGTACGCCGAAGACCCGTGCGGCGCCGAAGACGGTTTCTCCGGCCGCGAGGTGATGGCCGAGTTCCGCCGCGCGACGGGCCTGCCGACCGCGACCAACATGATTGCCACCGACTGGCGCCAGCTGAGCCACGCGCTCGCGCTGCAATCGGTCGACATCCCGCTGGCCGACCCGCACTTCTGGACCATGGCCGGTTCGGTGCGCGTCGCACAGACGTGCCGCGACTGGGGCCTGACCTGGGGCTCGCATTCGAACAACCACTTTGACGTGTCGCTCGCGATGTTCACGCACGTCGGTGCGGCCGCGCCGGGCAAGGTCACGGCCATCGACACGCACTGGATCTGGCAGGACGGCCAGCGCCTGACGAAGGACCCGCTGCAGATCGTCGGCGGCCACGTGCAGGTGCCCAAGAAGCCGGGCCTCGGCATCGAGCTCGACATGGTCGAGGTCGAGAAGGCACACCAGCTCTACAAGCAGCACGGCCTCGGTTCGCGTGACGACGCGATGGCGATGCAGTATCTTGTGCCGGGCTGGAAGTTCGATCCGAAACGGCCGGCCCTCGATCGCTGAGCTCGCGACAACAACAACCAGGAAAGCCCGCCATGAGAGACAACCGCCTGCGCACCCTGTGGCAATCCGGAGGTGCCGCCATCAACGGCTGGCTCGCCATTGCCAACAGCTTTTCGGCCGAGACCATGGCGCACCAGGGCTGGGACTCGCTCACCATCGACCTGCAACATGGCGTGGTCGACTACCAGGCGATGGTGCCGATGCTGCAGGCCATCTCGACCACCGACACCGTGCCCGTGGTGCGCGTGCCCTGGCTCGACCCGAGCGCGCTCATGAAAGCGCTCGACGCGGGCGCGGCCGCGGTCATCTGCCCGATGATCAGCACGCGCGAGCAGGCGCAGCAGCTGGTGGCGTACACGCACTACGCACCGCGCGGCACGCGCAGCTTCGGCCCGATCCGCGCGCTGCTCTACAGCGGCGCCGACTACGCAGCACACGCCAACGACAGCATCGTCACGTTCGCGATGATCGAGACCGCCGAGGCGCTCGACAACCTCGACGCGATCATGTCGGTCGAGGGGCTCGACGCGGTCTATATCGGCCCGTCGGACCTGTCGCTCGCGCTCGGCTGCCGGCCGGTGTTCGACGACGTCGACCCGAAAGCGCAGCAGGCCATCGACCACATCCTCGAGCGCGCCAAGGCGCACGGGTTGGTTGCGGGTATCCACAACGGCAATCCGCAAGGCGCGATGGCACGCATCGCCGCGGGCTTCCAGTTCGTCACCGTGAGTTCCGACGCGCGGCTCATGGCCGCGGGCGCGCAACACATCCTGAACACCATGCGGCCCGCTCCGCCGCTGGTCAGTTCCTCCGGCTCCTCCACCTACTGACACGAAAAAGGACATCCTCATGAAGATCGGATTCATCGGCCTCGGCATCATGGGCGCGCCAATGGCGCTGCACCTCGTCAACGCCGGCCACGAACTCGCGTATGTGAAGCGCAGCAAGGTCAACACGGAGATCGCCGCGACGAGCGCGAAGGCGTATGCGACGGCGAAGGAGGTTGCACAGCAGTCGGACGTGATCATCCTCATGGTGCCGGACACGCCCGATGTCGAAGCCGTGCTCTTCGGTGCCGACGGCGTGGCCGCAGGCCTGTCGAAGGGCAAGACCGTCATCGACATGAGCAGCATCTCGCCGATCGAAACCAAGGCGTTCGCGAAGAAGATCAACGACGTGGGTTGCGACTACCTCGATGCGCCGGTCTCCGGCGGCGAGGTCGGCGCCAAGGCCGCGAGCCTGACCATCATGGTCGGCGGCACCGAAGAAGCTTTCGCCAAAGCGAAGCCGCTGTTCGAACTGATGGGCAAGAACATCACGCACGTCGGCGGCACGGGCGACGGGCAAACCACCAAGGTCGCGAACCAGATCATCGTGGCGCTCAACATCGCAGCAGTCGGCGAAGCGCTGCTGTTTGCGAGCAAGGCCGGCGCCGATCCGGCCAAGGTCCGGCAAGCGCTGATGGGCGGGTTCGCCTCGAGCCGGATCCTCGAAGTGCATGGCGAACGCATGATCAAGCGCACCTTCAACCCGGGCTTCCGCATCGGGCTGCATCAGAAGGATCTGAACCTGGCGCTGGCCGGTGCCAAGGCCATCGGCGTGTCGCTGCCGCAGACCGCGGGCGCGGCGCAGCTCATGGGCGCGTGCGCCGCCAACGGCTGGGACCAGCTCGACCATTCGGCGCTGGTCAAGGCGCTCGAGCTGATGGCCAGGCACGAGGTCGCGCCGGGCTGAGGCGCGTGGCGGCAGCGGCTCACCCGTCAGCGCCGGCGCCGGTCGCCGCAAGGGCGGTCTGGTACCGCGCGCTCGGCACGCGCTGCCGCACCTTGTGGCCGCTCAAGCTCGTCGGCAACACGGCGGCGACCGTCGGCTTCTTTGTCCTGTACTTCGCGGTGATGGCGCAGTCGCTGCCGCACGCCACGCTGCTGCCACTCACGCCGCTCGACCGCTGGCTGGAACTGCGCGTGGCGGCCCTGCCGCTGTACGGCTCGCTCTGGCTCTACCTTGCCCTGCCGCCGGCCTTTGCGAAAGACATGCGCGAGCTCAACGCCTTCGCCATCAATGCGGCGTTGATGAGCGCCATCGCGCTCACCATCTTCTGGTTCTGGCCGACGGCGGTGCCGATCTTTGCGATCGACGGCGAGCTGCACCCGGCGCTGCATTTCCTCAAGACCACCGACGCGGCGGGCAACGCCTTTCCGTCGCTGCACGTGTCGTTCTCCGTATTCGCTTGCTGGCTGCTTGCGCGTCAGCTGCGCGCGGTCGGCGCGCCGTGGTGGGCCAGAGCGCTGAATCTGGCATGGGCAGTGGGCATCGTCTACTCGACGCTGGCCGTGCGCCAGCATGTGGTGATCGACGTGGCTGGCGGTCTGGTGCTGGGCGGCGCGTTCTGTCTGCTGCAGCCGGCGCCGAAGGCCACACCGGCCGCCGTGCCCGTCGTTCAAGCCTAGGCGGCAATTCCGCGCGCCCCCGCGGTAGGCCGCTGCCCACAGCGCTTCGCGCCGCCGCACCCGCACCCGCAGCGCGTGCAGCCCCTACGATCAACGGCCCATGTCCATGCACGTGCCGTCGACCCCCGTCAGCTTCGCCTCGCGCGAGGGCGACCTCGTGGTGGCGCGGCCCGAGGGCCTGTACTGCCCGGCCGGCGACTTCTACGTCGACCCGTGGCGGCCTGTCGACCGCGCCGTCATCACCCACGCCCATTCGGACCACGCCCGCATCGGCCATGGCCACTACCTGGCGCAGACGGACAGCGAGGGCACGTTGCGCACGCGGCTGGGCGCCGACATCAACCTGCAGACGCTCCCCTACGGCGAGGCTATTGAGCACAACGGCGTTCGCATCTCGCTCCACCCGGCCGGCCACGTGCTCGGCTCGGCGCAGGTGCGGCTCGAACACGGCGGCCGCGTGTGGGTGGCATCGGGCGACTACAAGACCGAGCCCGACGGCACCTGCGCGCCCTTCGAGCCGGTGCCCTGCGACACCTTCATCACCGAGTCCACCTTCGGCCTGCCGATCTACCGCTGGCCGACGCAGGCGCAACTGAATGCCGACATCAACGCCTGGTGGCAACGCAATGCCGACGAGGGCCGCGCGTCGGTGCTGCTCTGCTACGCCTTCGGCAAGGCGCAGCGCATCCTGCACGGCGCGGACCCGTCCATCGGGCCGATCGTCGTGCACGGCGCGGTCGAGCCGCTGAACGCGGTGTACCGCGCGGCCGGCGTCGCGCTGCCGCCGACGCTGCGCGTGAGCGACCCCGAAGTGAACCCGCAGATGCTCAAGCGCGCGCTGGTGCTCGCGCCGCCGTCGGCACAGGGCACGCCGTGGATGCGCCGCTTCGGCAACTACTCGGACGCCTTCGCCAGCGGCTGGATGCAGCTGCGCGGCACGCGCCGCCGGCGCGGCGTCGACCGCGGCTTCGTCATGAGCGACCACGCCGACTGGCCGGGCCTGCAGAAGGCCATCGCAGGCACCGGCGCGGAGCGTGTGTTCGTCACGCACGGCAGCGTCGCGGTGCTGGTGCGCTGGCTCACCGAGAACGGGCTGGAGGCGCAGGGCTTCAAGACCGAGTACGGCGACGAAGACGTGGCCGACCGCGCGGAAGCGCCGCCGGTCATCGAGCCGCCGACGGAAGCGCCCGCGTGAAAGCCTTCGCCGCGCTCTACCGCGAGCTGGATGCGACCACCTCCAGCCTTGCGAAGCAGGCCGCACTGCAACGCTACCTGCGCGCCGCCTCGCCCGAGGACGCGGCCTGGGCCGTCTACTTCCTCGCGGGCGGCAAGCCGCGCCAACTGGTGCCGACCAAGCTGCTGCGCCTGCTGGCGCAGGCCGAGGCGGGATTGCCCGAATGGCTGTTCGACGAGAGCTACGAGGCGGTCGGCGACCTGGCCGAAACCATCGCGCTGCTATTGCCGCCGCCGACCGAGCAGCACGACCTCGGGCTGGCGACATGGGTGGAGCAACATCTGCTGCCGCTGCGCAAGACGCCGCCCGATGCGCTCGCCGACACGCTGCACGCGCAGTGGCGCCAGCTCGCGCCCGACGAGCGCCTCGTCTACTTCAAGCTCATCACCGGTGCCTTCCGCGTCGGCGTGTCGAAGCTGCAGGTCACGCAGGCGCTCGCGGCCGTCGGCGGCATCGATGCCAAGCGCGTCGCTCAGCGGCTGATGGGCTACACGCACATCGGTGCGCAACCGGCGCCGACCGACTATGCCGGCCTCATCGCGCCCGAGAGCGACGGTGAGCAGAACCAGAAGACCAGCGGCCAGCCCTATCCCTTCTTTCTCGCGCACCCCTTCAACGAACCGGTGACGCGCTTCGATGCGTTGCTCGGCCCGCCCGCCGATTGGCTCGTCGAATGGAAGTGGGACGGCATCCGCGCGCAACTCGTCAAACGCGCCGGCACCGTGTGGCTGTGGTCGCGCGGCGAAGAACTGGTGACCGAGCGCTTCCCCGAACTCGCGACCATGGGCGAGGCGCTGCCCGACGGTACCGTGCTCGACGGCGAGATCGTGGTGTGGCGCAAGGACGAGACTTCACCTGACGGTGAAGGCAAGGTCCAGCCCTTCGCCGAGCTGCAACGCCGTATCGGCCGCAAGACGCTCGGCCCCAAGCTGCTGCGCGACATCCCGGTCGTGCTGCTGGCCTACGACCTCCTCGAATGGCAGGGCAACGACCTGCGCGCGCTGCCGCAGGAAGAACGCCGCACGCTGATGGATGCGCTCGTCACCGAGGTGCAGCACCCGCAACTCATCGCCAGCCCGATGCTCACCGGCGAGAACTGGGACGACCTCTCGCGCCAACGCGAAGCCGCGCGCACCATGGGCGTCGAAGGGATGATGCTCAAGCAACGCCGCGCGGCCTACGGCGTGGGCCGCACCAAGGACGTCGGCACCTGGTGGAAGTGGAAGATCGACCCGCTCAGCATCGACGCCGTGCTCATCTATGCCCAGCGCGGCCACGGCCGCCGCGCCAGCCTCTACAGCGACTACACCTTCGCCGTGTGGGACGGCCCGCCCGAGCAAGCCGACCGCAAGCTCGTGCCGTTCGCGAAGGCGTACTCCGGCCTCACCGATGCCGAGATGGCAAGAGTCGACGCGATCGTCCGCAAGACCACGATCGAAAGCTTCGGCCCCGTGCGCAGCGTGAAGCCGACGCTGGTGTTCGAGCTCGGCTTCGAGGGCATTGCCAGGAGCACGCGCCACAAGAGCGGCATCGCGGTGCGCTTTCCGCGCATGCTGCGGTGGCGGGAGGACAAGCCGGTGGAGGAGGCGGATACGTTGGGAACGCTGGGGGCGTTGTTGCCGGAGGATGCAAGAAGTGCTTTTGGGGCGCTTGGGACCTCAATTTCACATTCCGCAGGCAATGGCTGATGAGCAGCTACTTGCGGCGAATTGGCCGCAGCGCCGAGGTCATAGCGCCGTCGGCCTCAAATTCTGGGAAGTAGACCCTAAGCACATCTGGTGACTTAAGGCCAAGAGCAATCGCCAAGACCGCGAGATGGGAGACCTCAAGCACTGATATGCCCGAGGAAGACGCATACCTCTTAGCTGAAGCGACGAACTCTCGGGTCCGAATCAGCGCGAGAAAAGCGGTCGAATCTCGGATCCTTATCCGCTGGAGCGCAAGCAAAAATCGTTGCTCAATTGCCGGAGGAAAAGCGGACGATGAACGAGTTGCGGCACGGAAGCTGAGGGCATGAGGAAACTCGATCTCGAGCATGGCCAGCAAGGTTGGCGCATCCAGCATCTGCCTAACTAGAGGTCTAGTCGTTAGCCTGTCTTTTGCCTGATCAATCAATTTTTCTGTTGCCTCGGCTACTCCGGAAAATTCGTGCTCCAGCATTTCCAGAACTGCAGCGAGGGAGGCAAACCTTCGCTTCAATTCAGAAGGTAGATCGGCGCCAGACTTGTATACAACAGAGTGCTCGATCTCGGCCCAAACATGTTCAAGAATGCTTCGAACTTGAATCTCGAAAACCAAGTTGCCGACAGTTTTCAGGTCTTGGCGCGTCTGCAGGCGCCTTGGTATTTGTCCAATGAGGTGATAGGAGCGATATCCAAACTCTCGCAGTCCCAAAGCCAGTCGTTTGTCGGCAGAATCTCGCTCGCGGATTTTGAGGCGCGGGCGAAGAAGACTCGCTACGTGATCGACCTCGGCAGCGTGATAAAGGATGATCCGCGCGCCAATCATGTCCGTCAGTTCGCTTGCAGGATCAGAGTAGTCCTTGCGAAGCAGCTTTCCTCGAACGGAGTCTGTTTCCTTTACTCGCACCGAGACCATGTGGGGGGCGATGTTGCCATCGCTCACTACACTCGTCAGGTATGCCTGCAACTGGCTAGCAGCCTCTTGAAGCTGTGGTCTTGAAGCGTCGTAGCCTTGAAGAAATGCGCGTGCTTTTGCAGGCGTCAAACCTTGCGGCACGTTTAGCCTCCTAACACCGTCGACAGTGCCTCGAGCCGAACCGTGCGAGGGCCGATATTGTCGGTCTGCTGCCTTGCTGCAGCTAGGTATTGACTAGCCAAACGGCTCGGCCTTTTGCTTGAGAGATCATGCTCAAAATCAGCAAGCGCACGTTGGGCTCGCGCTGGAGCGAAAGCGGCTAAACGCGTACCGCTTCGCGTAATGCTCTCAAGCGCGGCAATCAAGCTGTACAGGTCTACCGGTCTGCGAAAGCGCGATTGAGCTAGTTCCGGTATCGCCGCTTTCGTCCATTCCAGATAACGGATAAGCCGAGACTTAACTTCCTGGGATTGGGGAAATCGCTTTTGATACTCCCCATAGTACAGATCAAGGGAACCCTTTTTGTCTTGCGGCCCTTCGATTAAAAGCACGGCAAGTTCCGCTGCAAACTCGGCTGCGCGCATGCGGTTGAACTGAGTCTTGGAGAAAACGCCCTCATCACGCCAGAACGGGAGCTTCGCAAGTTCTTCTATGAAGTCGTAAAACTTTCCTTGCTCGCGCGCATGGCGTAACTCTTGAGGCGAGAGCTTGACTACATACTTATTCATCCGCACGAAGATGTCTCGAATCTCATCTTCGTTGTAGCCGCTCAGTTCCTCGATATTGAGGTCGTAGTTCAGTACTTTGTCTTGAAGATCGACGCTGAGCTGGGAAAACTTCTTGCCTTTGAATACGGGCTCTTTGCTCTGCGAAAGAGAAAAGCGGTCGTCAATGAACTCGAAGATGGATCGCAGGCGCTGCTGTCCGTCGACGACTGAGTAGATGGGCTTCCCTGTCTGTGCTGATCTCCCACGTTGAAAAAAGAACAATGGCATCGGGCGATCGGAAAGAATCGTGTCGATCAAATAGGCCTTTGCCGCCGGTGGCCATACAGCGTTTCGCTGAAACTCCGGAGCGAGCTTGACTTGACCGTCCTGAAGAAGCTGCCGGAGCAGCGCAACGTCTTTAGTGGTTGTAGACCTTTTGCCCATCGATTACTCCATTCCGCAACATGAACACGCGCAAGCTTGTTCGGCCTTCGCTTGCGTCTAGCATAGCGACAACGACTATTCGCCTTGAGCAAGAGTGGACCCACTATCTTCGTTGCGCTGGCTCGAACCGACGTGGATCGATGAACCCATCTGCCGCTAAGTGGTTCCAATCCCGCGGCTGGAAACCCTTCAAGTTCCAACGCGAAGTCTGGAAAGCCATCGCCGCCGGCGAATCCGGCCTGCTGCACGCCACCACGGGTGCCGGCAAGACCTATGCCGTGTGGCTCGGCGCCTTGCTCGCATTCGCAGCACCACCCAAAACCCTCAAGAAAAAAGAGGCTGCAGCGCCCGCCCCGCCTGCGCGAGCAGCTACAAAAAAGATAGCGCCGCCCCTCACCGTCCTCTGGCTCACCCCCATGCGCGCACTGGCAGCGGACACCCTGCGCGCGCTGCAGCAGCCGCTCGAAGCGCTCGCGCCGCACTGGTCGGCTGGCGCGCGCAGCGGCGACACCACCAGCGGCGAGCGCAGCGCGCAGAACGCGCGCTTGCCGACCGTGCTCGTCACCACCCCCGAGAGCCTGTCGGTGCTGCTCTCGCGCGCCGACGCGGCCGACGTGCTGGGCACGGTGAAGATGGTGGTGGTAGACGAGTGGCACGAGCTCCTGGGCAACAAGCGCGGCGTGCAGGTGCAACTCGCGCTCGCGCGGCTCAAGCGCTGGAACCCGGCGTTGATCGTCTGGGGCATGTCGGCCACGCTGGGCAATCTCGACGAGGCCATGCACACGCTGCTCGGCCGCCGCGAAGGCGAGCCAGGCGGCACGCTCGTCCAGGGCCAGGTGCCGAAAAAACTGCTCGTCGACTCATTGCTCCCCGGCCGCGCCGAACGCTTTCCGTGGGGCGGGCACCTCGGGCTCACGATGCTGCCGCAGGTCATCGACGAGATCGCGGCCAGCGGCACCACGCTGGTCTTCACCAACACGCGCTCGCAGTCCGAGATCTGGTACCTCGCGATGCTCGAGGCCAAGCCCGAGTGGGCGGGGCTGATCGCGCTGCACCACGGCTCGCTCGA
>SEGS01000083.1 GCA_004210915.1 Variovorax sp.
TGGCGCATCGTGCCGCTGCTGCTGGTCTGCTACATCATTGCGTACCTGGACCGCATCAACATCGGCTACGCGCAGCTGCAGATGAAGCAGACGCTGACCTTCAGCGACGCGGTCTACGGACTCGGTGCGGGCATCTTCTTCCTCGGCTACTTCCTGTTCGAAGTGCCCAGCAACATGATGCTGGAGAAGATCGGCGCGCGAAAAACGCTGCTGCGCATCATGTTCTGCTGGGGCATCGTCGCCGCCGGCATGATGTTTGTCAGCACGCCCACGCAGTTCTACGTCATGCGCTTCCTGCTGGGCGTGTTCGAGGCCGGCTTCTTCCCCGGCATGATCCTGTACCTGACCTACTGGTTTCCGTCGGCGCGGCGCGGCCAGCTTATCGCCACGCTGATGTGCGCGACCACGCTGGCCGGTGTGGTGGCCGGGCCGCTGTCGGGCGGCATCATGAAGTTCATGGACGGCATGAATGGCTGGCACGGCTGGCAATGGCTGTTCCTGGTGCAGGGCCTGCCTGCCTCGGTGCTGGGCATCGTCGCCTTCTTCTGGCTGCAGGACACGCCAGCGCAGGCGCGTTGGTTGAGCAGTGCCGAGAAGCAGCGCCTCGCGCACAACCTCGACAACGAGGTCAAGCTGGTGGAGGGCGCCAGCCATTCGGGCATGGGCGCCTTGCTGCGCGACCCCAAGGTGTATGCGCTGTCGCTGGTGTACTTCCTGCTGCTCGGCGCGACCTACACCATGGTGTTCTGGCTGCCCACGTTGATCAAGGCGCTGGGCGTCAACGACATGCTGCAGATCGGCCTCTATGCCGCCATCCCCAATGCCATCGGCGTGGTGGGCATGATCCTCATCGGCCGAAGCTCTGACCGGCAGCGCGAGCGCCGCTGGCATTTCTTTGGCTGCGTCGCACTGGCTGCCGCGACGCTGTACGCCACCACCGTCGTGCAGGGCCAGTTCCTGCCCACGATGCTGGCACTGTCGCTGGCCTGCATCGGCATCTCGGCCGCCACCCCGCTGTTCTTCACGATCACCACCGAGTACCTGTCGAAAGCCAGCGCGGCGGTGGGCATCGCGCTCATCAGCAGCCTGGGCAATCTGGGTGCGGCGGTGAGCCCGAGCGTGACGGGCTTCATCACGGCGCGCACGGGCACCCCGGTCTACAGCATGTACCTGGTGGTGTCGCTCTACGTGGTGGCCGGCCTGCTGCTGCTATGGGTCGTGCGTGCGCGGCGGGCTGCGCCGACGGGCCGCATCGCTGGCGCGGCAGCTTGAGGCGAGCGAATCCGCGCCACCGGTGCGGATGTCATGGAAAGTCCTGAGTGCTGACAGGCGGCGTGCCGCGTTTCAGGCAAGCTGAGCCCTGATCACTTCACATGGGAATACCCCGATGAAAAACTATTCGTTCGTTCTGGCCGCGGTGTTGACCGCCGCCGCCTGGCCTGCCGCCGCGCAGGTTTCGGTCAATATCAATGTGCCTGGCGTGGTGCAGATGGCGCCGCCGCCACCCCGCTTCGAGCGTCCGCCGCCGGTTCGCAGTGGCCAGGTCTGGATTCCGGGGCGCTGGCAGTGGAACGGTCGTGACTACGTCTGGGCCGGCGGACGTTGGCAGACCGCCCGACGCGACTACAGCTATGCACCCGGCCAGTGGGTTCAGGCCGACGGCGGCTGGCGCTGGCGCGAGGGTGACTGGCGCCGAGCCGAGCGGCGGCAAGAGCGCCGCGACGACCGTCGGGACCGGCGCGAAGATCGCCATGATCGTCACGACGACCGCCGCCACGGCGGCTATCACTGCCCGCCCGGCCAGGCCAAGAAGGGCAACTGCTGATCCTGGGCGCTGTTGCGCCGCGCGTCAGAACGCGCGCCCAACGATGGCAACTGCGAACACCGCAACGCCCATCACGAGGTTCATCGCGACCATGTGGCGGATGCGGTCGAGCTGCCGCGCGGCCAGCGGCCAGTCGCTCGCGGCGATGGCCGCGTGCAGCTTCGGCCAGGGCGCGAGGCGGATGCGCAAATAGACGGCGGTCATCACCAGCGCCAGCGTGAGCATGGCGTGCACGCTCCAGTGCATGCGGCCGCCCGCAAGCATCACCATCGACAGACCGCTCGCCCAGATCACGACGATGGCGGCCGTCACGCCGCCGAAGAAGCGCGTGAGTGCCGCGGCCAGCAGCGGCAAGCGCAGCGGCGGCTGCAGGGTGGCGACCGCGGCGGGCCGCACGGCGAAGTGCATCGTCGCCATGCCACCGACCCAGTAGGCGGCAGCGAGCAAATGCAGGCACAGGAGGAGTTGGGGAAAGAGTGACATGCGGCGATCAGAACACGAGCGCGTCGCGCGCTTCCGTTCGACGGGTATTCGACGCCTGTGTCGCCAAGTGCGCAGCGCTGCTGTGGCCGGGCCGAGTGGCTAGCGCGGGCGCGCCGCGTACCCGCTTTCGATCCACGCTTCGGCGTTGGTGGCGCTGAGCTTGAAGTTGGGCGCCACGCGCGCCTCGCCCAGTGTCGCCCCCGACTCGTCCTGCGCTGTGAGCAGCGCGTAGGGGTTGTCTTCGTCGGGCACGATCTGCAGCGCCACGCGAATGCGCGCCGAGCCATTGCCCACGCTCACCTGTTTGTTGAGCTGCGCATGCAGTTGCTGTTCGTGCCGGCGCAGCACTTCCGATGCGGTCTTGACCAGCGTGTGGAAGGCCGGCGCGTCCAGCGGCTTGGGGTTTTTCTTGTCGCGGCCCATGGTCCACGGGCCCACCAGCGCGGGCTCGGCCTCGCCGCGCCGCGTCATCGACACGGCCCAGCCGTCGTCGTCTTCGTTCTTGATGACCTGCGCGGTCCAGAGCGCGTCGCGCCAGAGGCGGGGTTCCTGGATGGCGAGGTCGTCGTTGTCGGTGTCTTGGATGTCGGTCATCTGAAAGGCGTCAGGTTCGAGGTTCAAATCAAAATGGGTGCTGCCGATCAAACCGCTTCTGCAGGCGGTGTCTGAAGGCGCGTCCAGGGGATCACAGGCCAGTCGCTGCGTGACTGACCTTCACTGCCGCCGAAAAGCACGCTGCCGCCTGCCAGCGCCTCGGGATATGTCCTGGCGAACGCGTTCAAGCCGCTGAAATAGTCGCTGTTCACGGTCGCGCCGGCCTTGATTTCGACGGCACGATACTGTCGACCCTCCGGGATCAGGAGGTCGATCTCGCGGCCCGTGGCGTCACGGTAGAAGTAGATGCTTGCGTCCTCACCGCGGTTGAAGCGCGACTTCAAGGCCTCCATCACGACGAAGTTCTCGAACAGGCTGCCAAACAGCGGGTCGCGCATCACCTGCTCCCCGGTTCGCAGGCCGAGAAGCCAACAGGCCAGCCCGACATCGTGGAAAAACAGCTTCGGACTTTTGACGAGGCGCTTCGACGTGTTGGTGAACCAAGGCGGCAGCACGTGCACGATGTAGCTGGTTTGCAAAAGATCGAGCCACGCGCGTGCCGTGCTGTGTGACACACCCGCGTCGTTGCCCAGGCTCACGAGGTTGACCAACTGCCCGATCCGGCCCGCGCACAGCCGCACAAAGCGCTCGAAGCGCTGAACGTCGTGCACGGCGGCCAACTGGCGCAGGTCACGTTCCACGTAGGTCGTGAAGTAGTCGCCGAGCGCTTGCGACGGGTCGAGCCCGCGATCATGAATGCGGGGATAGAAGCCCGACAGCAAGGTCTGGCCCAAGGTGTCGAGCGGGTGCATCTTCGCCACCTCGCCCAGCGTGAACGGCAAAAGGCGAAGCACGGCAGTGCGCCCTGCGAGCGACTGGCTGACCTGCGACATGAGTTCGAACTGCTGGCTGCCCGTCAGCACGAAACGGCCGGGGCTTGCGTCGGCGTCGACCATGGATTGAAGATAAGAAGGCAACTGCGGCGCGCGCTGTATTTCGTCGATGACGGCGCCTGCGCTCAAGCCGGCGAGAAAACCGCGTGGGTCTTCCTCTGCAAACCGGCGAATGTCCGGGTCTTCCAGTGTGACGTAGGGCTTGGTCGGAAACAGGGCGCGACAAAGCGTCGTCTTTCCGCTCTGGCGCGGCCCGGTCAAGGTCAGAACCGGGTATTGCCCGGCAAGGCGAAGTGCGAGCGGAGCGATGTCGCGGGAGATCATCGGGGCATCTTAGCCCTCAAGTATGCAATTTGAAGAAATTTTCTTGCATTTGCACAAAACTAGAAGACCGACAGCCCTGTCTTCGCCACGAACAGTTCCAGCGCCTTCATGCCGAGCAGCGAATTGCCCGCTGCATCGAGCGCGGGCGACCACACGCACAGCGTGAGGTGGTCGGGCACCACGGCGACGATGCCGCCGCCGACGCCGCTCTTGCAGGGCAGGCCGATCGAGAAGGCGACATCGCCCGCGGCGTCGTAGGTACCGCAGGTCAGCATCAGCGAATTGATGCGGCGGGCCTGCCGTTCGGTGGTGATGGCGGGCTGGCCCTCGAACGGGTGCGCGCCGTCGCGGCACAGGTAGCCGGCCGCGCGCGCGAGCTGCACGCAGTTCATGCGCAGCGCGCACTGGTGGAAGTAGGTGTCGAGCACCGACGCCACGTCGTTGTCGATCTTGCCGAAGCTCTTCATGAAGTTGGCCAGCGCCACGTTGCGAAAGCCGGTCGAAGCCTCCGATGCGGCCACCTCGTCGTCGAAAGCCACTGGCTCGCCGCACAGCCTGCTCATCAGCGCGAGGATGTCGGCCTTGGCCGCGTCGCCGCTGCCGGCCTGCGTCACCAGCCGGTCGGCCACCGCGATGGCGCCGGCATTGATGAAGGGGTTGCGCGGCTTGCCGTGTTCGCTTTCCAGCTGCACCAGCGAATTGAAAGGGTTGCCCGAAGGCTCGCGGCCGATGCGCTCCCACAGCGCTTCGGCCATGCGTTGCATGGCGAGCGTCAGGGTGAAGAGCTTGGACACGCTCTGTACCGAGAACGGCGTGGTGGCATCGCCCGCGGTCGCTTCCTCGCCCCCGCAGGTGCGCAGCGCGATGCCGAGTTGCCGCGGGTCGATGCACGCCAGCGCGGGGATATAGCTGGCCACTGTGCCGGCTTTTCCGAGCTGAGGGCGCAACTCGTCGACGATGGCTTCGAGGATCGGTTGGAAGTTCATGCGCGGATCATCGCCCGGCGCCGGTTCACCAGCATGATGCCCAGCGCCACGCCCGTGAGCGCCAGCACCAGCTGCAACGTCAGCGGCTCCTTCAGCAACACCACGCCGAATACCAGTGCGAACAGCGGCGTGAGGAAGGTGAACGACGACATCTGCGTGGCCGGGTAGTGCTGCAGCAGCCACATCCAGGTGAGATAGCTCGCGAACGCGCCGATCACCGTCTGCAGTGCGATCGAGCCCCAGGCCAGCGCGGAATAGTCGAGGCGCCAGCTTTCCCCCAGCGCGAGCGAGATCAAGGGGCAGATCGCCGCCGTCACGCCGACTTGATAGAACAGCGCCTTCTCGGCGCGCACGGTCGCGACCTTCGTGGTGCGCAGCGCCAGCGTCGTCAGGCCCCACAGCATCCCTGCCGCCAGCCCGAGCGCGTCACCGTGCAACTGGCTCGAGCTGCTGTGCCCGAAGCTTTCGCTGAAGGCCACGATCACTGCACCGAAAGCGATGGCCAGCCCCGCCCATTGCACACCGCGCAGGCGCTCGGCCGGCACCCAGCGCGGCAGCAGCAGCGCCACCCAGAAGGGCGAGGTGTAGAGGAACACCGTGAGCCGCGAAGCCGAGGTGTACTGCAGTCCGATGTAGATGCAAACGAACTCGCCCGCGAACAGCGCGCCCACCAGCAGGCCGCCCGGCAGGCTGCCGTCGCGCTCGAACAGCGGCACCTTGCGCGCCACGCACCACAGCCACAGCAGCACCACCGCGCCGGTCATGCGGATCGAGGCCTGCCACAGCGGCGGCACTTCCACGACGGTCGTCTTGATGAGGATCTGCTGCAGCCCCCAGAACGCGCAGCAGGCGACGAGCAGGGTGATGGCGAGGGAGTCGAGATGGGTCTTGCGCTGGATCATTCGTGGCACGCGGGGCGGGTGGCAGCGCCAGCGGTTGCAGCGCACCCGGCATCGTAGCGGCGCACGGCCGGCTACATTGGGCGGCTCTTGAAAGGAGCTTCCCGTGGACCGCAGCGCTTTTCTGAAATTGTTGGCCGCCCGGTTCTACCCCGTGCTGCGGGCCGAGGGCTTCAAGGGCTCGGGCACCGCGCTGCGGCGCCACGACGGTGACTTCCACCACATCGTGGCCGTCCAGGGCGCCGCCGGTGGTGCTGGCTGCTATATCAACCTCGGTGCGCACATCGACTTCCTGCCCGCCGAAGGCGGTGGCCCCTTCGATCCCGCGACGTTCGACGAGCCTTCCTGCGCCTTCCGCATGCGGCTGGACGCGCCCGACGGGCCGCACTGGCGTTACGGCGCCACCGAGGCCGAGGCGCAGGCTACCGTCGCGGCCCTCCTGGCCGCCTGGGGTGCGCAGGGGCAGGCCTTCTTCGCCGGCTTCACGCAGGCCGGCCGCGCCAGCCAGCTCGAAGGACTGATCGCCGCGCGCGAAGGCAGCCAGGTGCATGCCGCGCATGCGCTGCTGGGCGCCCGCATCGCGCTGCACACGGGCGATGCAGCGCGCGCGCAGCGCATGGCGACGGCGGCGCTGCCGCGCGTGCCCGAGCGCGCCACCGCGTTGCGCGCCAAGTTGGAGGCGCTGGTGGCGACCGCTGGCGCGGCGGGCGGCACACTCGCACCATGACCGACCCGCAGATCCCCGTCATCGACATCGGCGCGCTGCGCGGCCCCGACGCGCCCGCGCGGCGCGCCGTGGCGGCCCACATCGGCGCCGCCTGCCGCGGCATCGGCTTCTTCGCGATCACCGGACACGGCGTGCCAGCGGCCTGCATCGACGACGCGTTCGCCGCCAGCCGCGCCTTCTTCGCGCAACCCGTGGCGCAGAAGGTCGAGCTCGCGCATGGCCGGCTGAGCCACAACCGCGGCTATGTCGGCATGGGCGTCGAGGCGCTCGACGAGAAGCAGGGCGCTGACCAGAAAGAGGCCTTCAATCTGATTTGGACCGACCAGGCCACGCGCCCGTCCAACGTGTGGCCGACCATCGACGGCTGGCGCGATCGCGTGCAGGCGTACTTCGATGCCACCTTCGCCGCCGGTCGCCTGCTGCACCGCGCCTTCGCACTCGATCTCGGCCTGGCCGAGGATTTCTTCGACGACAAGATCGACCGCCCCCAAGCCACGCTGCGCCTCCTGCGCTACCCCGATGCCGCGCCGGGCGCCGCCGAAGCACCCGGCGCCGGCACCCACACCGACTACGGCAACGTCACGTTGCTCGCCACCGACGGCGTGGGTGGTCTGCAGGTGCGCACGCGCGAGGGCCAGTGGCTCGACGCGCCCACCGTGCCTGGCGGTTTCATCTGCAACATCGGCGATTGCCTGATGCGCTGGACCAACGATGTTTACGTGTCCACGCCGCACCGCGTGGTGCGGCCGGTGCGCGAGCGCTACTCGATCGCGTTCTTCCTCGATCCGAACCCCGATGCACTGGTGAGCGCGATCCCCTCGTGCGTGCCGCCCGGCGAAGCGCCGCACCACGCGCCGGTTACCGCGCAGGCCTACCTGCAGTCGCGCTTCGACGCGACCTACGGCGCGCCCGCGCGTCCCGTTGCATGAACGCCGACCTGCAAGCGCTGTTCGATGCGCAGCGTGCCGCGTCGCGCGTGCACACCGACGTGCCGCTCGTCATGCGCCGCGACCGCCTGCAGCGCGTGCAGCGCCTGCTCGAACGCGACGGCGCGGCATTGGCCGCCGCGGTCAACGCCGACTTTGGCAACCGTTCCGCCCAACTCACCGAGGTGGCCGACCTGATGGTGCTGCGCGCGACGATCGCCGATGCGCTGCGCCACCTGGCGCGCTGGTCGCGCCTGCAGCGCGTGCGCACGCCGCTCTACCTGCTGCCGGCGCGCGGTTGGGTGCAGCGCCAGCCGCTGGGCGTTGTCGGCGTGATCTCCCCGTGGAACTATCCGCTGCAACTTTCGCTGGGCCCCGCGGCCACGGCGCTGGCGGCGGGCAACCGCGTGATGCTCAAGCCCAGCGAGCTCACGCCGCGCACCTCGGCGCTGCTGGCCGAGTGCGTGGCGCGCGACTTCGCGGCCGACGAGTTCTGCGTGGTCAATGGCGATGCCGAGCTGGCCGCGCGCTTCTCGCAACTGCCCTTCGACCATCTGTTCTTCACCGGCTCCACCAGCGTCGGCCGGAAGGTGGCCGCGGCGGCTGCGGCCAACCTGACGCCGACCACGCTCGAGCTCGGCGGCAAGTCACCCTGCATCCTCGACGCCTCGTGCCGCGTGGAGGATGCGGCCGCGAAGATCGCACACGGCAAGCTGCTCAACGCCGGCCAGACCTGCATCGCGCCCGATTACGTGCTCCTGCCGCGCGCGATGGAAGGGGCTTTCGTCGAAGCTTTCACACGCGCTGCCAACCGCCTGTTCCCGCGCTTCGACCGCAACCCCGACTACGCCGCGCTGCTGGACGATCGCCATGCGGCGCGCCTCGATGCGCTGGTGGCCGATGCGCAAGCCCAGGGGGCGCGCGTGCATGCGGTGGCCGTGCCATCGGCGGGCAGTGGCACGCGTCAGATGGTGCCGCGCCTGGTGCTTGGCGCCACGTCGAACATGGCGTTGATGCAGCAGGAAATCTTCGGCCCCGTGCTGCCGGTGATCGCCTGTGAATCCAGTGCCGATGCCATCGCTTTCATCAATGCGCGCCCGCGCCCGCTGGCGCTCTACTGGTTCGGTGATGACACGGCGCAGCGCGATGCCGTGCTGCAAGGCACCGTGAGCGGCGGTGTGACGGTGAACGACACGCTGATGCACGTGGCGCACGAAGGCCTGCCTTTCGGCGGCGTGGGCGAGAGCGGCTGGGGCGCGTCGCACGGCGAGGCGGGCTTCCTGCGCTTCACGCACCAGAAGGCGGTGCTCGTGCAATCGAAGTGGGGCGGCGGCAAGCTGCTGTACCCGCCGTATGGCGCGCGCTTCGACCGGATGATGAAGCTGCTGCGCCGGTGGGTGTAGCGGATCGCGGAGCGTGCTGACAGCGTCGTGCCCGCAGCGTGTGTGGCCTAGTCCGGTGCGCGCGGCGCCTGCAGCACGTCGTTGAACAGGGTCAGCAGGTGGCGCGCGAACAGGTCCATGTTGACGGGCCGATCAGACAGGCCGGTGGCCAGCGTGCGGCTGCGCACGACGTGGCGTTCAGCGTCGCCGGCGACCGCCACGCAGATGTGGCCGGCCGCGCAGGCCGACCATGTCGGCGGCCGTGAGCCCCATCAGCGCCTTGCCCGCGCGCCGCGAATAGACGACCGCGCCGCCAAGAAAGAAGGCCGACGCGCCCGGAATCGCCAGCAGCGCGGCGGACACCAGTCCGCCCGCCGACGACTCGGCCACCGCGACCGTCTCGCCCTGCGCGCGCAGGCGGGCACCCACCTGGGCGGCCAGCGTGGCCAGTGGCAGCAGCGGCACGGCCTCAGCCATGAGGCACTGGAGCCGGCACCGTCGCCCGGCGCAACGCGAGCACGCTCCAGCGCACGTCGTCACGGCCCAGCGTATCGCGGCGCGCGCCGGAATGATGGGCGATCAAGCCGTGCGGCTTCGCCAGCGCACCGGTCTCATCGGCCGACACGTCGAACATCCGGCGCCCCTCAGGCACCGGCCCGTGTCGCAGCGTCATCACGATCTGCCCCGCCTCGGCGAGCAGGTCTGCCAGCGCGGCCATGGCGGTCGCGCGCTCGGCAGCGTCCAGATGCATCCACACGGCGGTGAGCAAGACGAGGTCGAAGCGCTCGGGCTGCTGACGCAAGACCGCCAAGTCGGGCAGGTGGTCGTCGATCCATGTGATGGGCAGGGCCGCGTGCAGGCGCTCGCCCGCGGAGCGCAGACCCGGTGTCGGCTCGACAGCCACCACGTGGTGCCCGCGCCGCGCCAGGGCCGCCGCATCGCGCCCTGTGCCGGCGCCCACGTCGAGCACGCGGCTCGGCGCGGCGGGAAACAGGTGGATCACATCGCGGTGTACGTCTTCGAAGGTGATGCTCTCGTACGCCGTCACCAGCGTGGCGGCGTGCGCGTCGTAGCCCGCGGTTCCCGAGACCGAGGCCATGTCAGAGCGGGTGTTCGGTGTAGAAGCGCCCGCCATGGAACAACAGCGGCGAGGCGCCGATCGCATGCGTGCAGCGCTCCACCTCGCCGACGAAGATAACGTGGTCGCCTTCGTCGTAGCGGCTGCGGTTGAAGCACTCGAAGCTCGCGGCTGCGCCCGCCAGCACCGGCGCACCGCCGAGCCCCTCGGTGAAGGCGACATCACTCCAGCGGTCGATGTCCTTGGTGGCGAAGCGCCGCGCCAGTTCCTTCTGGCTGGCCGCGAGGATGTTCACTGCGTAGTGCGAACCGGTGCTCAGGGCCGGCATCGAGCCAGCGCCGCGCGCCAGGCTCCACAGCACCAGCGGCGGATCGAGCGACACCGAGTTGAAGGAGTTGGCCGTCAGGCCGACCAGGCTGCCGTCGGCCGCGCGGGCTGTGACGATGGTCACGCCCGTGGCGAACATGCCGAGCGCCGCACGGAATTCGTCCGTCGAGAAAGAAGGCGCCTGGGCCTGGGCGGAAGCGGTCACGGGGAAGGTGGAAGAAAGCGGAGGGTCATTCTGGCTGATTGGGTGGGGCGGTGCTGTCAGCCGTGTTCTTGCATCCACGCTCAGTGGTAGTCGTCTTCGCGCTGGTGACGGACCGCAGCGATCACCACGGAGTCCTTGTTCTGAATCTCGAACAGCGCCACGTAGCCACTGCCGCCGAACGGAATGACCAGCTCGCGAATGAAAGGGTCGTCACCAGCTTTGCGACAGGTGAAGGGCGAGAAACTCAGCGCCGCCAAGCCGCTTTCAATGGCTTCGAGGGCGCGCTCGGCCATCGCCAGATCACCGCCGCGCGCTGACTCACGCTCTATCACGAAGTCGTACAGGCGCTCGATATCTTCCAGCGCCTCCCGGGTGAACCGGACGCGGTAAGTCATCGGCCGGGCGTTGCCCGCTTCAACTTCGCTTCTGCCAGCTTGCTCTTCAGGCGCTGCATCACTTCGCCAGCGTCGAAGTATTCGCCGCTGTTCTTCGCTTTCGCCAACGACCGCGCGCCGCGGGCGAGAAACTCGGCCTGGCTCTTGCGCTGATGCACCGACGCCCGGATTGCCGCTTCGACGAACTGCGAGAGCGATTCGTTCTGGCCAAGCACCTGCTCGACCTCCTCACGAAATTCGGGCGCGACGCGCAGGGATGGGATGGTGGCGCTTTTCATGGCCCAACTGTATCGCTTTTGCGATGCAAAAGCATGGATGCCGTTTCGATCCGGGGCTCTTCCTGGCTCAACACGCTGATGCACGTGTTTATGCCGGTGATCAGGAATTCGCGCATGTTGTCGTGCAGGCGGCCGGTGACGAAATGAGCGCGCTGAAGTTCCAGCGTTTTCCATCCCCCGTCCATGACTTCAAAGAGCCAGCCGCTTGTTTGAGAGCACCGCGGCCAGAACTCGCAAAGGTCGAGTTCGTCAAGAACCCGAAAGCCAAAGACCCACGGGAAGGTGACTTTGGTTGTCGTATCCGCGGTGCTGATGTGGATGGCCAGTTCATCGAATGTGGACAGGATAGAAACGATCTCACCTCGGGGTCAGGATGCCAAGGGCCAGCCAAGACTTTCACCACAGGTACAAAAGAGGCGGGTTTGGTCATTGAATAGGTCCTTTCAAACGGACACCCAGTTCATTGCACGGCTGTAAGGCGATCAGTCGCAGCGATCTATTTCCGAAACGCGGACCGGCGGGTTGCATCGGCATTGGCGCCAACACGTTGAAAGAGGCGATCACTGCCACCTCACCCAAAGAACCAATAGCAAATCCCGATCGCCGCAGCCACCCCTGCCATCTCCGCCGCCAGCGAGCACGCCACCGCGTGCCGCACGCGCTGGATGCCGACCGCGCCGAAGTACACCGCCAGCACGTAGAAGGTGGTCTCGGTGCTGCCCTGGATCACGGCGGCCAGCCGCGCGGCGAAGCTGTCGACGCCCTGGCTCTGTATGGTTTCGATCAAGAGGGCGCGCGCCGCACTCCCGGAAAAAGGCTTGACGATGGCGGTGGGTAGCGCGTCGACGAAGCGCGTGTCCCAGCCGGTGTGCGAGAAGAGCCAGCGCAGCGCGGCCAGCAGCGCGTCGAGGGCGCCCGAGGCGCGCAGCACGCCGATGGCGACCAGCATCGCGACCAGGTAAGGCAGCAGGCTTTTTGCGATGTCGAAGCCTTCCTTCGCACCTTCGATGAAGGCCTCGTACACCTTCACGCGCCGCAGCGCACCAACGAGCAGGAAGACGAGGATCAGCCCGAACAGCACCAGGTTGCCCAGCAGCGACGAGAGCGCGCTCAGGGCCGCTGCCGTCAGTGTGCCGAGCAGCGCCATGAACCCGGCGAGCAGCAGCACGGCCGGCACGAGGTAGGCCAGCACCACGCGGTCCCAGAGCTTCAGACGCTGCACGGCGCCCACCAGCAGCAGGCCGACGATGGTCGAGACGCAGGTGGCCAGCAGGATCGGCAGGAAAACGCTGGTCGGGTCGGCCGCGCCCTGCTGCGCGCGGTACATGAAGATCGTCACCGGCAGGATCGTCGGGGCCGAAGCGTTGAGCACAAGAAAGAGAATCTGCGCGTCGGTGGCGCTCTGCGGTTCGGGATTGAGCGTCTGCAGCTCGCGCATGGCCTTCAGGCCGATGGGCGTGGCCGCGTTGTCCAGGCCCAGCGTGTTGGCCGCGAAACTCAGCGTGATGAGCCCGAGCGAAGGGTGCCCGGCCGGCACGCCCGGCAGCAGCCGCGCGAACAGCGGGCCGAGCCCGCGCGCCACCGCCGCCACCAGGCCGCTGGCCTCCGCGATGCGCAGAAAGCCGAGCCACAAGGTGAGCGTGCCGAACATCAGCACCATCACTTCGACCGAGAGCTTGGCCATGGCGAACAGCGCCTCGACCAGCGCCGCGAACACGGTCGGGTCGCCGCCGATCAGCCAGCGGCCGAAGGCGGCCAGCGCCGCCACCACGAAAAACCCCAGCCACAAACCGTTGAGCACGCGTCGTTCCCTTCGATGCCGGCCGATGATAGGGGCGGCCCCGGGGCCGTCGACAATCCGCGCCATGAACCTGCACCGCCGCGACCTGAACCGCGCCGCCCTGTGCCTCGCGCTCGGGGCTTTCGGCGCGTTTTCGGAAGCGCGCGCGGCCGCTGCGCCGCGCTGGAAGACGACGCCCTTCACGCTGGGCGTGGCGAGCGGGCAGCCGCGGCCCGAAAGCGTGGTCCTTTGGACGCGCCTCGCGCCCGATCCCGTAGCCGAACCCGGCTTCGACGCGCGCGTCGCCTGCCCGGTGCGCTACGCGCTCTACGCCGACGAGGCGCTGCGCCAGCCGGTGCGCGCAGGCGAGGTCATGGCGCTGCCCGAGCGCGCGCACGCCGTGCACGTGCCGCTCGACGGCTTGTCGCCGGGTCGCAGCTACTGGTATCGCTTCACCTGCGGCAATGCGCGCAGCGCCGTCGGCCGCACCCGGACGGCGCCGGCGCCGGACGCGGCCGTGGGGCGGCTGCGCATCGCGTTGGCGTCGTGCCAGCACTGGGAGCAGGGCTTCTTCGTCGCGCACCGCGAGATCGCGCAGCGCGACGTCGACCTGGTCCTGTTCGTCGGCGACTACATCTACGAAGGCAGCAGCCCCGCGTACACCGCGCAGACCGGTCGCGCGCACGGCAGCTGGACGCCGCACACGCTGGCCCAGTACCGCGCACGCCACGCGCTCTACAAAAGCGACGCCGACCTGCAGGCCGCGCACGCAACGCACCCGTGGATCGTGACGCTGGACGATCACGAGGTGGTCAACGACTATGCCGACGACCGCGACCCCGCCTACACCGATCCCGCGCGCTTCCTGCAGCGCCGTGCGGCCGCGTACCGCGCTTACTTCGAGCACATGCCGCTCGCGCTGCCGCCGCAGGGCGCCGCTATGCGCATCCACGATCGGTTCAACTGGGGGCGCCTCGCGAATCTCTGGACGCTCGACACGCGCCAGCACCGCAGCCACCACGCCTGCCCGGACCCCGCGCGCGACGTCGGCCAGAGCCCGACGGCTTGCGCCGAACTGGCCGACCCCACACGCACCATGCTGGGCGCTGCGCAGGAGCGCTGGCTTTCGCAGGGCCTGGCAGCGTCGACCGCGCGCTGGAACCTGCTCGGCCAGGCCACGCAGGTCAGCGCCACCGGCATCGACACGCCTGAAGGTCACCAGACCTGGACCGACGGCTGGGACGGCTACCCCGTCGCGCGCGGGCGCCTGCTGCAGGGGATCGCTGATGCCAATGTGCGCAATGTGATCTCGCTCGGCGGCGACGTGCACCGCCACGCCGCGGCCGATCTGCGCCTGCTGCCCAACGATCCGGCCTCTCCCCGGTTGGCCAGCGAATTCATCGGGGGCTCGGTCACCTCGCGCGGCGCCAGCCAGCGCAGCATGGCGCGGATGCGGCGCGACAACCCCGACGTGCTCCATGCGCGCGGCGATGAGCGCGGCTGGGCATTGCTCGATATCACGCCGGACGCGGCCCGTTGCGAGTTCCGCAGCACGCCGCACGGCGTGCCTGTCGACGCCGTGTTCGGCACGCAGGCGCGCTTCGTGGTGGCGGATGGCGCCGCAGGGGTTCAACGCGACTGAGCACCGTGCCCCATGTGCGGTGCTGCGCAGACTGCGGGGTATCGTTGCAGCCGAAGCGTCTTTTTTGTGACGCGATCGAATAAACTCCGTGCATGAACACCGTTGCCGCCGCCGTGCCCAAGCCGTCTTTCAAGGCGCAGATGCTGCTTGCGCGGGAGGAAGCCATCGTCGCGACCGTCAATCGCCTGCTGGCCGAAAAAGGTTTTGAGGCGATGACGGTGGACGAGGTTGCCGCCTCGGTCGGCATCGCCAAGGCCAGCCTCTACAAGCACTTCCCGAGCAAGGAAGACCTGGCGGCCGCCGCCATGGTGCGCATCATGCAGCGCGCGCTCGATTTTCTGGACGCGGTTCCGGCGGCCGATTCGCCGATCGCCAAGCTGCGCGCCGTCGCGCGCTGGACGATGGAGGTGCAGCTGGCCGGCGAAATGCCGTCGCTCCCGCACCAGAGTTCGTCGCTGCGCGCCACGCTGATGGCCAATCGCGACTACATCGATCGCCTGGTGACGGTCAGCGACACGCTCGGCGGCTGGATCGTGGCCGCGCAGAAAGACGGCAGCCTCAGCGCGCGCCTGCCGGCGATTGCGATCCTGTACACGCTCTACGCGCGGGCCTGCGATCCGGTGCTCGAGTTCCTCAAGGGCAGCGGCCAGTACAGCGACGCGCAGATCGTCGAGATGGTGCTCGCCACCTGCTTCGACGGTCTGGCCGCGCGCTGACCCGGCCCGGCGCTGTCACACCTCGATCAGCAGACCGGGGCGAAATCCCTCCTGCTCGCCCTTGCTGACATAGCCCAGCGGATTGGCCACCACGCGGCAGCCGTCCTTCACATAGTCGAAGGCGCAGTGCAGGTGGCCGTGCAGCCAGACGTCGGCCAGCGGCAGCAGATCGTCCAGCGAATTGCAGAAACCGGCCGTACCCGGCGACAGGCCATAGCGCGGATCGGCGCTGGCCAACGAGGGTGCGAAGTGCGTGATGGCAACCGTGGTGCCATCGAAGGGTTCCGACAGCGCCCGGCGCAGCCAAGCCTGGCACGTGAGTGAGTGCTCCCGTAGCGCGTCGGCAAGGAATGCTTCCCCGTGCCGTACCGTCGCCATCTTCTCCAGATAGAAGTTGGCCGCGCGCATCGCCTTGCCGCGCTTCTTGAGCGCCTCGCCGAGGGTGTCGCCGGGCGCAGCGAGCGCGTCGAAGTCGGCCCAGAGCGTGGTGCCGACAAAGCGGACACCGTCGATCAGGCGCGTCTCTCGCTCCAGCCAGACGATGTCGAGCGCGTCGCACAGCGCGTGCAGGCGCTCGTGCGTTTCGTCGAAATCGGCGTTGTCGTACTCGTGGTTGCCGGGCACGTAAAGCACCGGGGTGGGCCAGCCGTGACGGGGCGAGAACCGGCTCAAACCGTAGTCCGGCTCGGCGAGGCGAGAGCCTGTTTGGTAAGAGCCGATGTCGCCGGCCAGCACCAGCAGATCGGCACCGGGCGCCGGCTCGGCGATGAAGCGCGGATGGGACTCGAGGTGCAGGTCGGACAGCAGCTGGAGCTTCATGAGCCGGCCAGTCTATGTGAATCCCGTTATGCAGACCATGCATAAAGAGGGCGGTTGAGAACTAGGGATTACCCTTAATCTATGGGCTTCTACCAACCCCCTGGCGCTGCCACAAGCCGCGCAACATCATGTTCAGTCTTTTTGCCCACGTGGCTCGTTTCTTCAGTGTCCCCGCCGAAACCACCCCCATCAGCCCTGCGTCGGCCTTGATGGAAAGCGCTGACGCCAGCGCCGGCGTCGACGCGCACCATGCGCAGGAACTGCGCGCTGCCGCCACCGCCTGGCTCAACGTCGCTCGCTGAGCGTTCCGGCTAAGCGCCACCCGGCAGGCGAGGAACTTCCTTCGTCAGCACCGAGTGGGCGAACGCCGCCCCGGCCGAGCGCAACAGTGCGGTCCGCAGCCAATCGTGGGCGTGCCTGTGTTGCGCGCGACGATGCCAGACCGCATCCACGTGCACCAGCGGCTGGTCGAAGGGCAGGTCGCGCAAGACCAATTGCTCGTCGATGCCTGTCACGTTCACGAAGTGGCGCGGCAGCACGGTCAACAGGTCGGTATTGGCCACCACGCGCCCGGCGGTGAAAAACTGGTTCACGGTCACCACGATCCGGCGCTCGCGGCCCATGGCGGCCAGGGTCTGGTCGATGAAGCCGTAGGGCCGGCCTGAAAAACTCACCAGCAGGTGGCGGGCGGCGCAGTAGTCGTCGAGCGTGAGCGGTGCACCCGCCAGCGGATGCGAACGCCGCATCACGCACACGTACTGACCCATGTAGAGGCGCTGCGTCTCGAAAGACACGCCGACGCCCGATTGCCCACGTCCCGTGAGGCTCGCGATCACGGCCGGGAAGTAGCCGATCGCCATGTCGATCTCTTCCTGCTCCAGCATGCGACGCGGGTCGCGCGTGGTCAGCGGCAGGACGCGCAAGGAAATGCCGCGCGCCTCCTGTTCGGCGATCTGCACCAGCCCCGGAATCAGTTCGGCCGCCGTGGCATCGGCCATGGCGAGCAGGAAGGTGGTATCGGCGACCCCGGCATCGAACTCATGCGGCACCAGCGTGTGCTGCAGCTGGCGCAGGGCGTCGCGCACTGTCGGCCACAAGGCCAGCGCCCGCGGGGTCGGTTCCACGCCAGCGCCGGCGCGGCGCACCAGTTCATCGCCCAGCAGTTCGCGCAAGCGCCTCAGGGAATTGCTGACCGCCGGCTGCGTGATCGAGAGGTTGCGGGCGGCGCGCGTCAGGTTGCGCTCCGCCATCACTTCGTCGAAGACACGAAGCAGGTTCAGGTCGAACGTGCGAAAGTTGACATCCATCAGCAGCGTGAATGATAAACATCAAAAAGATAAAGTATCAAAACACTAGGGTAACCCCTAATATCAGGACATCGGCAAACGCCATTCGTCCCTTGGAGGGATTCATCATGACCAGTTTCGTCCACGTTGACCAACCCACCGTTCACCCCGGCGTCGAGCGCGCCTCGGTTCTGATCGATCAGATCCAGGCCGCCCGCCGCAATCCCCAGAGCGCACGCCCGCTCGTCCTGCTGCTGATCGCCGCCATGGTCGCCGCCGGCCTCGTCGCCGCCGACAAGCTGGTGTCTAACTGGGACGAAGGCCGCTTGCTCGCCGCCTGGACTGTGTTGTGCGCGGCTGCCTTCGCGGTGCTGGCGCTCTACGCCAACGTGCTGCGCGCCGGCGTGCAGCGCGGCTCGGCGCTGTGGCAAGGTTTTGCGCAACGCCGTGCGGCCGCTAGCTCGGATGCCCGCTTTCTGGCCACTGCGCAAAACGACCCGCGCATCATGCAGGAGCTGCAGATCGCCATGACGCGTCAACGCGATGCCGTGGTTGCGGCAGAGCCCACTGTGCAGGCTGCACCCGCGCCGGTCGCGACGGCCCGTGCAACGCGCACGCCGACGCTCTACGAAGCGATGCGCCGGATGAACAGCTCGCGTTACTACTGAGTTGTTTGACGCCGTCTGCGCGACCACCCGCGCAGAGGAGCCCACGAAAAAGCCGCCCTCGGGCGGCTTTTTCCATGCGCGGCGGCGGTCGCGCCGCCTTCGCTTTCAGGCGGTCGTCAACCGCTTTTCGATCGCGGCCTTGGTGGCGGGCAGGTCGGCCGGCAGGTGATGAGCGAGTTGCTCGAACAACGCATCGTGAAGCTCGAGTTCGGCCTGCCACGACGCCTTGTCGATGTGCGTCACCGCGTCGAACTGCTCGGCGCTGAAATCGAGACCGGTCCAGGTCAGGTCGGCATAACGTGGGGTCACGCCGGTCAGGTGCTGGACGCCTTCGCCGGCCTGGCCTTCGATGCGGTCGATCATCCACTTGAGCACGCGCATGTTCTCGCCATAACCGGGCCAGACGAATTTGCCGTCGGCGCCCTTGCGGAACCAGTTGGTGGTGTAGATCTTCGGCAACTGCGCGCCCGAGCCTTCGAGCTTCTTGCCGAGGTCGAGCCAGTGCTGGAAGTAGTCGCTCATGTTGTAGCCGATGAAGGGCAGCATCGCGAACGGGTCGCGACGCACGACGCCGGCCTGGCCCGTGGCGGCGGCCGTGGTCTCGGAGCCCATGGTCGCGGCCATGTACACGCCCTCGGTCCAGTTTCGGGCTTCCGTCACCAGCGGCACGGTCGTGGAGCGCCGGCCGCCGAAGATGAAGGCATCGATCTTCACGCCCTTGGGGTCGTCCCAGGCGTCATCGAGCGCCGGGTTGTTGATCGCCGCGACCGTGAAACGCGCGTTCGGATGCGCGGCCTTGGCGCCGGTTTCCTTCGCAATGGCGGGCGTCCAGTCCTTACCCTGCCAGCCGATCAGATGCGCCGGCAGCGCCTTGCCCGGTGCGTCCTGCTCCATGCCTTCCCACCAGACGTCGCCGTCGTCGGTCAGCGCGACGTTGGTGAAGATCACGTTCTTGTCGAGGCTGCGCATGCAGTTCGGGTTCGTGAGCAGGTTGGTGCCGGGTGCCACGCCGAAATAACCCGCTTCGGGGTTGATGGCGCGCAGCGAGCCGTCGGCTTGCGGCTTGATCCACGCGATGTCATCGCCGATGGTGGTGACCTTCCAGCCTTCGAAGCCGGCCGGCGGCACGAGCATCGAGAAGTTGGTCTTGCCGCACGCGCTGGGAAAGGCGGCCGCCACGTGGTACTTCTTGCCGTCGGGCTTGGTCACGCCCAGGATCAGCATGTGCTCGGCCAGCCAACCCTGGTCGCGGCCCATGGTGGAGGCGATGCGCAGGGCGAAGCACTTCTTGCCCAGCAGCGCGTTGCCGCCATAGCCGGAGCCGTAGCTCCAGATCTCGCGCGTTTCCGGGTAATGCACGATGTACTTGGTGCTGTTGCATGGCCACGCGACGTCCTTCTGGCCGTCGGCCAGCGGCGCGCCGACGGTATGGACGCACGGCACGAACTCGCCATCGGCACCCAGCACGTCGAACACGGCCTTGCCCATGCGCGTCATGATCTTCATGTTGACCGCCACATACGGCGAGTCGGACAACTCGATGCCGATGTGCGCGATCGGCGAGCCCAGCGGGCCCATCGAGAACGGAACCACGTACATCGTGCGGCCGTTCATGCAACCGTCGAACAGGGGTTGCAGCGTGGCGCGCATCTCGGCCGGTGCCATCCAGTTGTTGGTCGGGCCGGCGTCTTCTTCTTTGGCCGAGCAGATGTAGGTGCGATCCTCCACGCGGGCGACGTCGCTCGGATCGGATTGCGCGAGAAAGGAGTTCGGGCGCTTGGCGGGGTTGAGTTTGCGGAAGGTGCCGGCGTCGACCAGTTGCTGGCACAGGCGGTCGTACTCTTCGGTGCTGCCGTCGCACCAGTGAATGGCGGCAGGCTTGCACAGGGCGGCCATGTCGGCCACCCAGGCGATCAGTTGGGCGTTCTTGACGTACGAGGGCGCCTGGACAGGCAGCCCCTTCATCACGGGTGCGTTCATCGGAAGTCTCCTAAGTTGAAAATCGTCTTTCCGAACGGTGCGCCGTGCCGGCAAGGCACAGAGGTCCGTTGGAGAAAACGCTTTCTTCTACCGGAGAGCTTGCGTCAACGCGGGTCGCACGGCCCGCGGACAAAGGCGCAAGCGCCTGTCAGCCTGTCAGGCCATGTAGACGGCGATCGAGGCGAGCAACAGCATCAGCACGGCGCCGACGACCGGCAGCACGATGGGCATCAGGGGCACGATCGACTCGACCGCGTCCTTCTCGACGATGGCGTCATGACCGGGTTCAACGGGGGTGGGGGTGTTGGACATGGGGATACCTCGGGAACTCAAAATTGCCGCCATTTTACCGACGCTGCCGCGCCGGCCGCCCCGGGGGTTTCGAGCGGTCGGGGCGCGCGCGTCCTCAGTGCTGCTGCTGCGCCTCGAAGCCCGCTGCGTGCAAGGCGTCCAGCACACTGGCCAAGTGCACACGCCCGCGCGTCTGCAGCACCAGCTCGATGTCCACGTTCTGGGCCGCGAGCATTGTGAACGCGCGCTGGTGGTGCACTTCATCGATGTTGGCGCCCGCTTCGGCCACGGTGGCCGTGATCCGGGCCAGTGAGCCCGGCACATCGCGCGCGCTGACGCGCACCCGGGCGAGCCGGCCGGCCCGCACCATCCCGCGCTCGATGATGGCGGCGAGCAGCAGCGGATCGATGTTGCCGCCCGAGAGCACCAGGCCCACGCGCTTGCCCTTGAAGCGTTCCGGATGCCGGATCAGCGCCGCCAGACCGGCCGCACCAGCACCCTCGACCAGCGTCTTCTCGATCTCCAGCAGCATCAGCACGCCCTGCTCGATGTCGCCTTCGTCGACCAGCAGCAGGTCGTCGACGTGGCTGGCGATGATCTCGCGCGTCAGCACGCCGGGCGTTCCCACCGCGATGCCCTCGGCGATGGTGCTGTGTCCCTGCACATGCTGCGTGCCCTGCACCGCATTGACCATGGCCGGAAAACGCGAGGTCTGCACGCCGACGATCTGGATGCCGGGCCGCAGCGCGCGCGCGGCGACCGCCATGCCCGCGATCAACCCGCCGCCGCCAACCGAGACGACCAGCACGTCCAGGTCGGGCACGGCGTCCAGCATCTCGAGCGCGACGGTGCCCTGCCCCGCGATGATGGCCTCGTCGTCGTAGGGATGCACGAACGCGAGCCCCTCGCGCTGCGCCAGTTCGTTGGCGTGCTCCCGCGCGGCGTCGAGCGTGTCGCCGTGCAGCACGACTTCGGCGCCGAAGCCCCGCGTGCGTTCGATCTTCACGCCGGGCGTGAAGCGCGGCATCACGATCAGCGCGCGCAGCCCGAGCCGCTGCGCGTGGTACGCCACGCCCTGCGCATGGTTGCCGGCCGACATCGCGACCACGCCTTTCACACCGCTCTCCGACAGATCGACCAGCTTGTTGCAGGCGCCGCGTTCCTTGAACGACGCGGTGAACTGCAGGTTCTCGAACTTGAGGAACACCTGCGCGCCCACGATGTCCGACAGCGTGCGCGACTCGACGCACGGCGTGTCCAGCAACTGGCCTTGAAGGCGGGCGGCGGCGCGCCGTATGTCGTCGATGTGAACCATGGCGCCATTGTGGCGAGAAAGCCATAGCGCAAAGCCGGAGCGCGCGGCGGATGTGAAACTGCATAGGGTTTTTACCCTTTCCAAGTCTTCCCCAAGCCAAAACTCTGCGCTATGGTTTGCTTCGAACCCTGTGGACTGGAGATCGCGAATGGTCAAACGAGTCGGTGTCGATGTGGTGGCTGCTGCGGTGCGCGGGCAGGCACTGCCGTCGCCCGGGCTCAAGGACGCGCCGGTGCTCGAGCTCATGTGCTCGCACTTCGTGCTGACGCTGGCCGCCAAGCAGGGCCCGAAGTTCAACGTGCGGCGCGACCTCAACGGCCTGCTCTCGCTCACCGGCCGTCATCTGGTGTGGCCGGCCCCGGTCTTGAACCGTCTGCGTGAGTTTCTTGGTCGCCGCTGTGCGGGCAACGAGGTGTGGAAAGGCATCGAAGCCCTCGATGGCCGCACCATGCTCGAGCGGCACGGCACCTGGCGCGGCCCGTATGAAGAAGGCACGCTCTTCTTCTACCTCGACGAATACGCGAAGGACCAGCCGAAAGACCTGCTGTCGGTGCTCTCCGTCACGCGCGACTGGCTCACCCACGCGCTGCGCAAGCAATCGACGCTGGTCGAGAAAAACATCGACGCGCTCGCGGGCTTGCTGCAACTCAACAAGGCCGAACGCGCGCTGCTGCTCTACGGCACGCTGGCGCGCTACCAGCGCGACCTGCGTTCGTTGCTGGTGGAGTTCAAGGTCAACAACGCACCCGAGGCCTACGCCGCCATCGCCGACATCGCCGGCGTGAGCGCGAGCGAGGTGGGCGAGGCGCTGCGCGCGGGCTCGCGGCTGGAGCGCATCGGGCTGGTCGAGAACCTGATTTCCGAGCACAACATCACCGACTTGGCCGACCTCATGAAGGTCAGTGAGAAGCTGCCGCCCGTGCTGATGCGCGAATACCGCGACCAGAACGAACTGATGGCGGTGTTCACGCGGCCCTCGGCCAAGAGCGTGCTGACGGCCGACGACTTCTCTTTCGTCGCCGACGAGGCGCAGATGCTGATCACGCTGCTGCGCGCCGCCGTCGCGCGGAAGGAGCCGGGCGTCAATGTGTTGATGTATGGCCCGCCCGGGACCGGCAAGACCGAACTGGCCAAGGTAGTCGCCCAGGCGGCGGGCCTCGAACTCTTCGAGGTCGAGTACGCTGACCGCGACGGCAACTCCCTGAGCGGCCGCGACCGCTACCGCTCGCTGCAGATCGCGCAGGTGTTCTTGAAGGGCAGCGCGCAGGCGGCGTTGCTCTTTGACGAAGTCGAGGACGTCTTCCCGCCGATCAGTACGGAGGCCGCGCAGTTCATGTCGCGCGCCGAGCAGATGCCCGCGCCCGCATCCGGCATGTCGGGCAGTGTGAGCGGCAAGGCCTGGGTCAACCAGATCCTCGAATCGAACCCGGTGCCGACGCTGTGGGTCACCAACCGCATCGAGCAGATCGACCCGGCTTTCCGCCGTCGCTTCGCGTACCACCTCGAACTGAAATCGCCGCCGCCCGGCGCGCGCGAACAGCTCGTGAAAAAGACGCTGGAAGGCGTGACCGTGTCCGAGGCCTTCACCGCCAAGCTGGCAGAGCGCAAGGGCCTGACGCCCGCGCAGATCCGCACGGCGGTGCGCTTCGCGGGGCTTGCCCGAACCGATGACGCCGACGAGGCGTCGGTCGAAGCGCTCATCGAACGCCAGTTGCGCAACGCCGACCTCGCGCTCGGCACGCTCGACAGCGGCCGCGGCGAGCGCCGCAGCGTGACGACTTACGACCTGGACATGCTCAACGTCGAGACGCGCTTCGAGATTCCGCGCATCGTCGAGGCCATCAAGGCGCGCGGCCACGGCACGCTGTGCTTCTACGGTGCGCCCGGAACCGGCAAGACCGCGCTGGC
>SEGS01000124.1 GCA_004210915.1 Variovorax sp.
TCGCGGATCTTCTCGAGATCGGCGTCGGTCAGATCCTTGATCTTCTTCGAATATTCGATGCCGCTCGCTTCGCAGATCTGACGGGCGCGGGTGCGACCGATACCGAAAATGGCGGTCAGGCCGATTTCAGCGTGCTTGTGCGGCGGAATGTTGATGCCAGCAATACGTGCCATGTGCGTCCTCTAATACTCTTTGATCAACCCTGGCGCTGCTTATGGCGCGGGTCGGTACAGATCACACGCACCACACCCTTGCGGCGGATGATCTTGCAATTGCGGCAAATGGTTTTGACCGAAGCCGAAACTCTCATTTCATTCTCCTAAAACTTGTTCTCTTAACCGGTTACGACGTCTTGAAGTTGGCCTTCTTCAGCAGCGATTCGTACTGCTGGGACATCATGTAGTTCTGCACCTGGGCCATGAAGTCCATGGTCACGACGACGATGATCAAGAGCGAGGTGCCGCCGAAATAGAACGGCACGTTGTACTTGAGGATCAGGAACTCGGGCAGCAGACAGACGAAGGTGATGTACACCGCGCCGGCCAACGTCAGGCGAACCAGGATCTTGTCGATGTAGCGCGCGGTCTGGTCACCCGGACGAATGCCCGGAATGAACGCGCCGCTCTTCTTCAGGTTGTCTGCCGTCTCGCGGCTGTTGAAAACCAGCGCGGTATAGAAGAAGCAGAAGAAGATGATCGCAGCCGCGTAGAGCATGACGTAGATCGGTTCACCCGGACGCAATGCACTTGCAATGTCGCGGATCCAGCCAAAGCCACCTTCGCCGGCGCTGAACCAGCCCACCACCGTCGCCGGCAGCAAGATGATCGACGACGCGAAGATCGGTGGAATCACGCCTGCCATGTTCAGCTTCAGCGGCAGGTGCGACGATTGACCGCCATACACCTTGTTGCCGACCTGGCGCCGCGCATAGTTCACGAGGATCTTGCGCTGGCCGCGTTCGACGAACACCACGAAGTAGGTCACGGCAGCAACGACGACCACGATCACCATCGCCACGATCACGTTCATGGCACCGGTGCGAACCAGTTCCAGCAGACCGCCGATGGCGCCTGGCAGACCGGCTGCAATGCCCGCGAAGATCAGGATCGAGATACCGTTGCCCAGGCCGCGCTCGGTGATCTGCTCGCCGAGCCACATCAGGAACATCGAGCCGGCGGTCAGACTGACCATGGCCGTGATGCGGAAGCCGAAGCCAGGCGAAATCACCAAGCCTGCCGAAGATTCGAGCGCCACGGCAATGCTGAACGACTGGAAGATCGCCAGGCCAAGCGCGCCGTAACGCGTGTACTGCGTGATCTTGCGGCGGCCCGCCTCGCCTTCCTTTTTCATCTGCTCGAAGGTCGGCACCACGTAGGTCATCAACTGCATGATGATCGACGCGGAGATGTACGGCATGATGCCCAACGCGAACACCGTGAAGCGCGACAGCGCGCCACCGGAGAACATGTTGAACAGGCTCAGGATGCCGCCCTGCTGACCCTGGAACAGCGCCGCCAGCTGATCCGGGTTGATGCCCGGAACAGGGATGTGCGCGCCGACGCGGTAGACCACCAGAGCGAGCAGCAAAAACACGAGCCGACGACGCAGGTCGCCGAACTTGCCTGTTTTTGCGAGCGTTGCCGCGTTAGTTGCCACGAAGAGCTTCTTTCTGTCGAGAGGTCAGTGAATCAGGCGACGCTGCCGCCGGCCGCTTCGATTGCAGCCTTGGCACCTGCGGTTGCGCCCACGCCCGTCAGCTTGACGGCCTTGGTGAGTTCGCCCGTCTTGATGACCTTGACGACCTTGATCATCTGGCCCACGAGACCGGCCTGCTTCAGCGCCAGGATGTCGACTTCGCCCAGACCGAGTTGGTCCAGCGCCGTCAGTGTGACTTCCGCGTTGTACTTGAGCAGATGCGACTTGAAGCCACGCTTCGGCAGGCGGCGTTGCAGCGGCATCTGACCGCCTTCAAAGCCGACCTTATGGAAGCCACCCGCGCGCGACTTCTGACCCTTGTGGCCACGACCCGCGGTCTTGCCGATGCCAGAACCGATACCGCGACCAACGCGACGCTTTGCGTGCTTGGCGCCGGCGGCCGGCTTGATGCCATTGAGTTGCATATCCGTCTCTCTTACAGCACTTTGACCAGATAACTGATCTTGTTGATCATGCCGCGCACGGCGGGCGTGTCCTGCAGCTCGCTCACGCTGTTGATCTTGCGCAGGCCGAGGCCACGCACGGTCGCGCGATGCGATTCCTTGGTGCCAATCGGGCTTTTAACCAGTTGGACCTTGAGCATTTGTTGTTGCGTCGTCATTTGATTGCTTCCGAAAGCTCACCGCTCACGCAAAGATTTCTTCGACCGTCAGGCCGCGCTTGGCAGCGACTGCCGACGCGGTCGTCGAGTTCTTCAGACCATCCAGCGTGGCGCGAACCATGTTGTAGGGGTTCGACGAGCCATGGCTCTTGGCCACGATGTCGGTGATGCCCAGCACCTCGAACACAGCACGCATCGGGCCGCCAGCGATGATGCCGGTTCCCTTGGGTGCCGGGATCATGACGACCGAAGCGGCGCCATGGTGGCCCGTCACGCGATGGTGCAAGGTGCCGTTTTTGATCGAGATCTGGAACAGGTTGCGGCGCGCTTCTTCCATGGCCTTCTGCACGGCAGCCGGCACTTCCTTCGACTTGCCCTTGCCCATGCCGACCTTGCCGTCGCCGTCGCCGACCACGGTCAGTGCGGCGAAACCGAGGATACGACCACCCTTCACCACCTTGGTGACACGGTTGATCGCGATCATCTTCTCGCGCAAACCGTCTTCAGGGCCTTCGTTCTGCGTTCTTGCTTGAATCTTTGCCATTTTGAATCTCGTGTCCGGTTAGAACTGCAGGCCAGCTTCGCGGGCTGCGTCGGCCAGCGCCTTGACGCGGCCGTGGTAAGCGAAACCAGCGCGATCGAAGGCGACCTTCTCGACACCGGCAGCCTTCGCCTTTTCAGCGATGCGCTTGCCGATGGCGGTGGCCGCGGCGGCATTGCCACCCTTGCCCGAGCCGCCCAGGGACGTGCGCACTTCGGCTTCGGCCGTCGATGCAGTAGCGATCACCTTGGTGCCGTCGTCGGAGATGACGGTGGCATAGATGTGCAGGTTCGTGCGGTTCACGGTCAGGCGTGCAACGCCCTGGGTCGCGATCCGGATGCGGGTCTGGCGCGAGCGGCGCAGACGTTGTGCTTTTTTGGTCAACATCATTTTGCTGCCCCTTACTTCTTCTTGGTCTCTTTGATCACGATCTTCTCGTCCGAATAACGGATGCCCTTGCCCTTGTAAGGCTCAGGCGGACGAACA